>NZ_JAKRNL010000030.1:0-1056 GCF_022346905.1 Pantoea sp. ACRSB
GGCTTTGTTGAATAAATCGAACTTTTGCTGAGCTGAAGGAGCAGATCACGCATCTTCCCGACAACGCAGACCGTTCCGTGGCAAAGCAAAAGTTCAAAATCACCGGCTGGCCCACCTACAACAAAGCCCTTATCAACCGTGGCTCCATAACTTTCTGGCTGGACGATGAAGCGATTCAGGCCTGGTATGAGTCTGCAACGCTTTCATCACGAGCAAGACCTCAGCGCTATTCTGATCTCGCCATCACCACCGTTCCGGTCATTAGACGCGTATTCGGGCTGACCCTGCGGGCAGCACAGGGTTTTATTGATTCCATTTTTACACTGATGAATGTTCCGTTGCGCTGCCCGGATTACACCCGTGTCAGTAAGCGGGCAAAGTCGGTTAATGTCAGTTTCAAAACGTTCACCCGGGGTGAAATCGCGCATCTGGTGATTGACTCCACCGGGCTGAAGGTCTTTGGTGAAGGCGAACGGAAAGTCAGAAAACACGGCAAAGAACGCCGTCGTATCTGGCGAAAGTTGCGTCTGGCAGTTGACAGCAAAACACATGAAATCATCTGTGCAGACCTGTCGCTGAACAACGTGACGGACTCAGAAGCCTTCCCGGGTCTTATCCGGCAGACTTAGAGAAAAATCAGGGTAGCAGCGGCAGACGGCGCTTACGACACCCGGCTTTGTCACGACGAACTGCAGCGTAAGAAAATCAGCGCGCTTATCCCTCCCCGAAAAGGCGCGGGTTACTGGTCCGGTGAATATGCAGACCGTAACCGTGCAGTGGCCAGTCAGCGACTGACCGGGAGTAATGCGCGGTGGAAATGGACAACAGATTATAAGCGTCGCTCAATAGCGGAAACGGCGATGTACCGGGTAAAACAGCTGTCCGGAGGTTCACTGACGCTGCGTGACTACGATGGTCAGGTTGAAGAGGCTATGGCCCTGGTACGAGCGCTGAACAAAATGACGAAAGCAGGTATGGCTGAAAGCGTGCGTATTGCCTGAAAACACAACCCGCTACGGGGAGACTTACCCGAAATCTGATTTATTCAACAAAGCC
>NZ_JAKRNL010000032.1:0-767 GCF_022346905.1 Pantoea sp. ACRSB
GCAGCACCTGGCACGGCTGGGACGGAAGTCGCTGTCGTTCTCAAAATCGGTGGAGCTGCATGATAAAGTCATCGGGCATTATCTGAACATAAAACACTATCAATAAGTTGGGACCATTACCAGAAAATGTGCTTAATTTTCAGGCCTGAACAGGGCCTGAATCCTGCAGACCTGAGATGTGCTGTAACCGGTGGCTTCAGCAGTTTCTCTTATGCTCAGTTTCTTGACATGGCGGTAGTACAGAACTTTCTGGTGTCGTTCAAGATCGGCCTGTTTGCCCCGGCATTTTCCCAGCGTATGTGCCCGTTCAATCCCCTGCTTTTGCCGCTGGCTGCGGCTCAGCCAGTCCTTATGCGACATCGCGGCCATCAGATCGATAAGCATGTTATTGATGGCGGTTATCACTACGCGGGTGATTGGATCAGCCTGCGAAGGGTCTTTATCTGACAGTGCCTGCCATGAGGTAGGCACATCGAGGCTGACAATCCGCAGCTCGTGTTGCTCGATTTGCTTTTTCAGCGTCATCCAGTCGCTGTTGCTCAGACGGGTCAGACGGTCTATCTGCTCGACCAGTAAAATATCATTGCGGTGACTGTCCATCAGTAAGCGCCCCAGCTCCGGGCGGTCAAGTTTTGTACCGCTGATGGGCTTTGTTGAATAAATCAGATTTCGGGTAAGTCTCCCCGTAGCGGGTTGTGTTTTCAGGCAATACGCACGCTTTCAGCCATACCTGCTTTCGTCATTTTGTTCAGCGCTCGTACCAGGGC
>NZ_JAKRNL010000033.1:0-708 GCF_022346905.1 Pantoea sp. ACRSB
CTTTGTGATTCATGACTGGGGTGAAGTCGTAACAAGGTAACCGTAGGGGAACCTGCGGTTGGATCACCTCCTTACCTGAAGATACTGCCTTCGAAGTGCTCACACAGATTGTCTGATAGAAAGTAATGAGCAGGACGGCTGCGAAGCTGTGACGCATTTCTGTGTCCCCTTCGTCTAGCGGTTAGGACACCGCCCTTTCACGGCGGTAACAGGGGTTCGAATCCCCTAGGGGACGCCATCTTGCAGGTGACAGGTGAAAGGTGTCTCCACGAAGTATCTCAAAACTGACCTGCGGGTCACGTTTGAGATATTTGCTCTTTAACAATCCGGAACAAGCTGAAAATTGAAACGACACGTCGTCGCATTCCTCCGTAATAAGGAATGAGGATGAGGTGTTCGAGTCTCTCAATAATCACAACCGCACGTCGCAAGACGCCTGTGGGTTGTGAGGTTAAGCGACTAAGCGTACACGGTGGATGCCCTGGCAGTCAGAGGCGATGAAGGACGTGCTAATCTGCGAAAAGCGCCGGCAAGGTGATATGAACCGCTACAGCCGGCGATGTCCGAATGGGGAAACCCAGTGTGACTCGTCACACTATCATGTCATGAATACATAGTGGCATGAGGCGAACCGGGGGAACTGAAACATCTAAGTACCCCGAGGAAAAGAAATCAACCGAGATTCCCCCAGTAGCGGCGAGCGAACGG
>NZ_JAKRNL010000034.1:0-689 GCF_022346905.1 Pantoea sp. ACRSB
GGGATGGGGGCTGTCTCCACCGATGTCTCTCGGCTCAACAATCAGTCTGAAAGTATTGACGATATGGTGGAAACCATCCGGAAGTTTGCCATGCAGACAAGACTTATTGCACTGAATGCCGCGATTGAAGCAGCAAGGGCGGGCGCATCCGGAAGAAGTTTTGCGGTTGTTGCCGCAGAGGTGCGTAATCTTGCGGCGAGCGTCAGTAGCGCGACTGAAGAAATTGAGCAAGTCGTGGCCAGCAACAGTCAACTGGCCAAGGATGTTCTCAGTGGCATTGAAAACAGCCTGATGAACACCCGGGAAGGGGTTACACTCATGCGCGAAGCGGGTGAAGTGATGACCAGCATTCAGAGGAATGCTGCAGGGGTTGAGACTGCGGTTAAGGATGTCGCCATTTCAGTTAAAGCCGGATAGGCCATGGTGCATATCTCCACCACTGGCCGCGTTCAATGCGGGAATGGCGCCTGTATGCCTGTTCTGCTGCCACCGCCACTTAACACTGCTGACTGAGATACCTGAAACCTGGTATTAATCTGTGACGCTTTGTCTGCCGCTCCCCGGTGGGGAGCGTTTTGCGCGCCTCACGGGAGCAGAAAAAAAACGTACCCGCCGGGGTGCGAAAGCTGTTCATCATGTTCCGTGCAGAGCGATGACAGAGAGTCGGCACGGAGTAGTACCATTCCGGG
>NZ_JAKRNL010000035.1:0-550 GCF_022346905.1 Pantoea sp. ACRSB
TGAGACAGGTGCTGCATGGCTGTCGTCAGCTCGTGTTGTGAAATGTTGGGTTAAGTCCCGCAACGAGCGCAACCCTTATCCTTTGTTGCCAGCGATTCGGTCGGGAACTCAAAGGAGACTGCCGGTGATAAACCGGAGGAAGGTGGGGATGACGTCAAGTCATCATGGCCCTTACGGCCAGGGCTACACACGTGCTACAATGGCGCATACAAAGAGAAGCGACCTCGCGAGAGCAAGCGGACCTCATAAAGTGCGTCGTAGTCCGGATCGGAGTCTGCAACTCGACTCCGTGAAGTCGGAATCGCTAGTAATCGTGGATCAGAACGCCACGGTGAATACGTTCCCGGGCCTTGTACACACCGCCCGTCACACCATGGGAGTGGGTTGCAAAAGAAGTAGGTAGCTTAACCTTCGGGAGGGCGCTTACCACTTTGTGATTCATGACTGGGGTGAAGTCGTAACAAGGTAACCGTAGGGGAACCTGCGGTTGGATCACCTCCTTACCTGAAGATACTGCCTTCGAAGTGCTCACACAGATTGTCTGATAGAA
>NZ_JAKRNL010000036.1:0-537 GCF_022346905.1 Pantoea sp. ACRSB
TTCATATCACCTTGCCGGCGCTTTTCGCAGATTAGCACGTCCTTCATCGCCTCTGACTGCCAGGGCATCCACCGTGTACGCTTAGTCGCTTAACCTCACAACCCACAGGCGTCTTGCGACGCGCGGTTGTGATTATTGAGAGACTCGAACACCTCGCCTTTATTCCTTATTACGGAGGAATAACGCAAAGCGTCGTTTCAATTTTCAGCTTGTTCCGGATTGTTAAAGAGCAAATATCTTAAACATGACTCGTAAGTCATCTTTAAGATAGTAGGGTCGGCGACTTTCACTCACAAACCAGCAAGTGGCGTCCCCTAGGGGATTCGAACCCCTGTTACCGCCGTGAAAGGGCGGTGTCCTGGGCCTCTAGACGAAGGGGACACATAGTCTGCTTCGCAAGACGCCTTGCTCATTACTTCTATCAGACAATCTGTGTGAGCACTTCGAAGGCAGTATCTTCAGGTAAGGAGGTGATCCAACCGCAGGTTCCCCTACGGTTACCTTGTTACGACTTCACCCCAGTCATGAATCACAAAG
>NZ_JAKRNL010000037.1:0-541 GCF_022346905.1 Pantoea sp. ACRSB
TCTGCGCGCTGCTGCTTGTTCTTAACCACTTTACGGCTCCGGCCAGCGTATGGTCATTGTGGGTTGCGGGGATCTGGTGTGCGCTACTGGTTATTAGTGGCATGAGGACGTTTGTTTTTCGAGGGCTAATCAGCCGCTGGCAACAGAAGCGGCTTCGGCAGATGCTGCGACGATAACCGTAATTCGCAACAGGGATGTTATGGTAAATCAGAGTGGCTGGCAGGATAGGTTTTTAAAATAAACGTCACAGGATGAAGCAGGTCAGATGCAATGTGGCATACTCGTTGTGTGCCACACCAGGGCATCTGAATACATAAAGCTCCCCGTGAGGGAGCTTTTTTGTGCCTGAAAACCGGCAACATAACCGGTAAAGGCATGAGGCGTCGTCTGGAACGCGGGTAACTGAGATGCCTGAAACCTGGTAATAATCTGTGACGCTTTTTCTGCCGCTCCCCGGCGGGGAGCTTTTTTTCGCGCCTCACGGGGGCAGCAAAAAGAAAGCTCCCGCTATCACAGTAATATATAACGCTACATAAGTAAT
>NZ_JAKRNL010000003.1:0-506866 GCF_022346905.1 Pantoea sp. ACRSB
CCCCACCTACTAGCTAATCCCATCTGGGTTCATCCGATAGTGAGAGGCCCGAAGGTCCCCCTCTTTGGTCTTGCGACGTTATGCGGTATTAGCCACCGTTTCCAGTGGTTATCCCCCTCTATCGGGCAGATCCCCAGACATTACTCACCCGTCCGCCACTCGCCACCCAAAGAGCAAGCTCTTTTGTGCTGCCGTTCGACTTGCATGTGTTAGGCCTGCCGCCAGCGTTCAATCTGAGCCATGATCAAACTCTTCAATTTAAGTTTGATGCTCAAAGAATTAAACTTCGTAATGAATTACGTGTTCACTCTTGAGACTTGATATTTTTAAAGTCCGTGGACTTTTTGATATCTGTCCTGCGAGTGCCCACACAGATTGTCTGATAAATTGTTAAAGAGCGGTGCAGTCAGCGGCCGAGCCTGCTGCTGCGAGGTGGCGTATATTACGCTTTCCTCCGTGTCAGTCAAGCGTTTATTTTCGCTTTAACCGACGGTGATTTTCATCACCTCAACACCGCATTCCGTAAGCCGTTGTGCCGTGTCGATGGAGGCGCATTATAGGGAGTCGTTCAGAGAGCGCAAGGGGCTTTTTTAAAGTTTTGTGTCGTTCGTCTGAATAATGCGCAAAACGCACGTTTTTAACGCTTCTTAATTGCCTGCGGCAGATCGGCGAGGCTGTTAATCACCCAGTCTGCTGCTGCTTCCCCTTCCGGCGTGACCGGTTTGCCGCTACGTACCAGCACACTCGTGCCTACGCCTGCCGCTTTGCCTGCCAGTACATCTTCGGTTTTATCGCCCACCATATAAGAAGCAGCCATATCGATATTGAGATGCTTCTGCGCAGAGAGCAGCATACCGGGATGAGGTTTACGGCAGTCGCACTGCTGACGATAGGCCTCAACCGGCGCGTCCGGCAGATGCGGACAGAAATAGATGCCGTCGAGATCCACGTCGCGGTCCGCCAGCGACCAGTCCATCCATTCCGTCAGCTGCATAAACTGATCTTCGGTGAACATGCCGCGGGCAATGCCGGACTGATTGGTAATCAGCACCAGCGCGAACCCCATCTTCTTCAGCTCCTGCAGCGCCTCGATAGTGCCGTCAATAAACTGGAAGTTGTCGATTTCATGGACATAGCCATGATCGATGTTCAGGGTGCCATCACGATCAAGAAATACAGCCGGGACTTTATTCGCCACTGGGAAAACTCCTGCTACTAAAGATGCTACTAAAATTGCCGCCTAGTATTGCATGATTGCAATAAAAGAGAGAATGGCAGATAAGAGGACTTTCATTGATTTAGACGTCTGGATGCCTTACCATCCACTCAGCTTTCGCACCGGGGTTCGGCGCGAAAGGTTCCACACCACGGACAACGCAAGACGATAATAAATAACCTAATGATTAAACTTGAAAATATTACCAAAGTGTTCCAGCAAGGCTCACGGACTATTCAGGCGCTCTCTGACGTTAGCCTGCACGTGCCTGCGGGACAAATTTATGGCGTTATCGGCTCGTCCGGCGCTGGTAAAAGTACGCTTATCCGCTGCGTTAACTTACTTGAACGTCCAACATCAGGCCGCGTGCTGGTCGACGGCCAGGATTTAACCGCCCTGAGCGAGCGTCAGCTGACCCAGGCGCGTCGTCAGATTGGCATGATCTTCCAGCACTTTAACTTGATGAACTCACGTACCGTATTCGGCAACGTGGCGCTGCCGCTTGAGCTGGGCAGCCTGTCGCGTGAAGAGATTAAGAAACGCGTAACGGAATTACTGGAGCTGGTCGGCCTGGCCGATAAGCGTGACGCCTGGCCCGCCAACCTCTCCGGCGGACAGAAACAGCGCGTCGCTATCGCGCGTGCGCTGGCCAGCAATCCCAAAGTGCTGCTGTGCGACGAAGCCACCAGCGCGCTCGATCCGGCAACAACCCGCTCCATTCTTGAGCTGCTGAAAGATATCAACCGCCGCCTCGGCCTGACCATTCTGCTGATTACGCATGAGATGGACGTTGTGAAGCGCATCTGCGATCAGGTTGCGGTTATCAGCCAGGGCGAACTGATTGAAAAAGACAGCGTCAGCGAAGTCTTCTCTCATCCGAAAACGCCGCTGGCGCAGCAGTTTATCCAGTCGACGCTGCACCTCGATATTCCTGAAGATTATCAGCAGCGCCTGTTGCCGCAGCCCGCAGCCGATCGCGTGCCGCTGCTGCGTCTTGAGTTCACCGGCAAATCCGTTGACGCGCCGCTGCTCTCTGAAGCCGCGCGCCGCTTCAATGTGAATAACAATATTATCAGCGCGCAGATGGATTACGCCGGTGGCGTGAAGTTCGGCATTATGCTGGCCGAAATGGACGGCGCTGAAAGCGATGCCAAAGCCGCCATCGCGTGGCTGCAGGAAAATCATGTAAAAGTAGAGGTGTTAGGTTATGTCTGAGGCGATGATGGCTTTACTGGCGCGCGGCGTCTGGGAAACGCTGATGATGACCTTTGTCTCTGGCTTCTTTGGTTTCGTGCTGGGCCTGCCAGTAGGCGTTTTGCTCTACGTCACCCGTCCGGGACAGATTCGGGAAAACCGCACCCTCTATCGCATCCTTTCTGCGCTGGTGAATATTTTCCGCTCTATTCCTTTTATCATTCTGCTGGTCTGGATGATTCCCTTCACCCGCGCCATCGTCGGCACCTCTATCGGGCTGCAGGCGGCTATCGTGCCGCTGACCGTCGGCGCCGCGCCTTTTATTGCGCGTATGGTGGAAAATGCGCTGCTTGAGCTGCCGACCGGGCTGATCGAAGCGTCACGCGCTATGGGCGCGACGCCGCTGCAGATCGTGCGTAAGGTGCTGCTGCCGGAAGCGTTGCCGGGTCTGGTGAACGCCGCGACCATTACGCTGATTACGCTGGTCGGCTACTCTGCCATGGGCGGCGCCGTCGGCGCTGGCGGCCTGGGGCAGATCGGCTATCAATACGGTTATATTGGCTATAACGCGACGGTCATGAATACGGTGCTCGTGTTACTGGTCGTTCTGGTGTATTTAATTCAGTTTTGTGGCGACCGCATCGTGCGTGCCGTGTCCCATAAATAAGTCAGCAATATCATTACGTCTCCATTAAGGAAGAGATATGACTTTTACATTTAAAAAGATTGCCGCTGTGGGTGCACTGATTGGCGCGATTGCGCTGGCAGGATGCGATCAGAAAGCCAAAGATCCGAACCACATTAAAGTGGGCGTGATTGTCGGCGCAGAGCAGCAGGTTGCCGAAGCGGCGCAGAAAGTCGCGAAGGACAAATATGGCCTCGATGTGGAACTGGTAACCTTTAACGATTACGTACTGCCGAACGAAGCGCTGAGCAAAGGCGATATCGACGTGAACGCGTTCCAGCATAAACCTTATCTGGATCAGCAGATCAAAGATCGCGGTTACAAGCTGGTGCCAGTCGGCAACTCTTTTGTTTATCCGATCGCGGGCTATTCCAAAAAAATCAAATCGCTGGATGAGCTGCAGAACGGCGCGCAGGTCGCTATTCCTAACGATCCGACTAACCTCGGACGCTCTCTGCTGCTGCTGCAGAAAGTCGGCCTGATTAAGCTGAAAGATGGCGTGGGTCTGCTGCCGACCTCGCTGGACATCGTTGAGAACCCAAAAAACCTGAAGATTGTTGAGCTGGAAGCGCCGCAGCTGCCGCGTTCGCTGGATGACCAGCAGATCGCGCTGGCGGTCATCAACACCACCTACGCCAGCCAGATTGGTCTGACGCCGGCAAAAGATGGCATCTTCGTGGAAGATAAGGATTCGCCTTACGTTAACCTGATCGTGAGCCGTGAAGATAACAAAGACGCTGAAAACGTGAAGAAATTCGTTCAGGCTTATCAGTCTGACGAAGTGGCGGAAGCCGCGAACAAGATCTTTAACGGCGGCGCAGTAAAAGGCTGGTAATTCCTTTACTGACTCTTCTGACCAGGGCGGCGCTTAGCCGCCCTTTCTTTTGCGCCGCACCTGGCGCGACTTGTTATTTCGCCTGGTCCTTGTTTCAATAACGCCACTTTTTACAACCTTGAGGATGTTGCCATGCGTTTATTACCGCTCTGCTTGTTAGCATTGATGCTGACCGGGTGCGTTCACGAATACCACCCGATAAGCAGCGCACCCGCTCATTCGCAGCCATCCCGCGAGCCGGCGCGTAAGCCTGCTCCGCGCCCCGCGCCGGTAAAAGTCTATACCGACGCCGCCGATCTGGTCAGCATGCCGTTCCGCGATCTGGGCGAAGTGGCTGGCGACGACTGTCAGAGCAGCCGACAGGATTCGCCGCCGAATATCGCCACCGCGCGCAAGCGCCTGCAGGTTAAAGCCTCTTACCTGAAAGCCAACGCCGTTCTGCTGCACAAGTGTGAAATCGTCAGCAGCACGCCGGGATGCTATCGTCAGGCGATCTGCCAGGGCTCCGCGCTGAAAGTGAATCAATGAGTTCTTTCGCCTTTGAGCAGATCGGCGTTATTCGTTCGCCGTGGAAAGAGAAATTCGCCGTTCCGCGTCAGCCTGGCCTGGTGCAGGACGGTCATGGCGAACTGCATCTGATTGCCCCCTATAATCAGCCGGAAGCGGTGCGCGGGCTGGAGAGTTTCACGCATCTCTGGGTGCTGTTCGTGTTTCATCAGACCATGGCGGGCGGATGGCGTCCCACGGTGCGGCCGCCGCGCCTGGGCGGCAATGCCCGCATGGGCGTATTCGCGACGCGCTCTACCTTTCGCCCGAACCCTATAGGCATGTCGCTGGTCGAGCTAAAGGGCATTCGCTGCGAGAAGAATCAGGTGATCCTGCAGCTCGGCAGCCTGGATTTGGTGGACGGCACGCCGGTAGTGGATATCAAACCCTACCTCCCCTTTGCCGAAGCGCTGCCGCAGGCGCAGGCCGGTTTCGCTCAGGAGGCACCTGCGGCCGATATGCCGGTGCGCTTCTCGCCGCTGGCCGAACAGCAGCTGGCGCAGCAGCAGAAACGCTATCCTCACCTGGCGCGTTTTATCCGTGACGTGCTGGCGCAGGATCCGCGTCCCGCCTACCGTAAAGGCGAAGCGCAGACGCGCGAATACGCCGTCTGGCTGCTCGATTTTAACGTACGCTGGCGCGTCGATGAAACGGGCACCGAGGTAACCGGCATCGACCCGCGCGAAAACGCGCTTTTGAGCCCGTGAGCTCGCTGGTACACTAGCCGCCAACAAAACTTTTGTCAGTGACTTTCCGTTCAACTGGAACCTTAATCAATGCGTACTACTCAATATCTGCTCTCCACTCTGAAGGAGACGCCCTCCGATGCGGAAGTGATCAGCCACCAGCTGATGCTGCGCGCCGGGATGATCCGCAAACTGGCTTCAGGTCTCTACACCTGGCTGCCGACCGGTTTACGCGTGCTGAAAAAAGTCGAAAATATCGTGCGCGAAGAGATGAACAACGCGGGCGCGATTGAGATCTCTATGCCGGTGGTTCAGCCCGCCGACCTGTGGCAGGAGAGCGGTCGCTGGGAACAGTACGGCCCGGAACTGCTGCGCATTGCCGACCGCCACGAGCGTCCTTTCGTGCTCGGTCCGACGCATGAAGAAGTGATTACCGATCTGATCCGTAACGAGCTCAGCTCCTATAAGCAGCTGCCGCTCAACCTTTATCAGATCCAGACCAAATTCCGCGATGAAGTGCGTCCGCGCTTCGGCGTAATGCGTTCTCGCGAGTTCATCATGAAGGATGCCTACTCCTTCCATATCTCGCAGGAATCGCTGCAGGAAACTTACGACGCGATGTACCGCGCCTACAGCAACAGCTTTAGCCGTATGGGCCTCGACTTCCGCGCGGTGCAGGCGGATACCGGCTCTATCGGCGGCAGCGCGTCGCACGAATTCCAGGTGCTGGCGCAGAGCGGCGAAGATGATGTGATCTTCTCAACCGAATCGGACTACGCCGCCAATATCGAGATGGCCGAAGCGGTCGCGCCGGCTGGTGATCGCCCGCAGCCGACTCAGGCGCTGGCGCAGATCGACACGCCGAACGCCAAAACCATCGCTGAGCTGGTAGAGCAGTTCCAGATGCCGATCGAGAAAACCGTTAAGACGCTGATGGTTAAAGCCAGCGAAGAGAGCGGCCATACGCTGGTCGCGCTGCTGGTACGCGGCGATCACGAGCTGAACGAGATCAAAGCGGAGAAGCTCGATATCGTCGCCTCACCGCTGGTATTCGCCACTGAAGAAGAGATCCGCGCCGCGGTTGGCGCAGGCCCGGGTTCACTCGGTCCGGTGGGTCTGGCGATGCCGATTATCGCCGACCGCAGCGTCGATAAGATGAGCGATTTCAGCGCTGGCGCAAACGTCGACGGCAAGCACTACGTCGGCATTAACTGGGAACGCGATCTGCCGCAGGCGATCGTGGCCGATATCCGCAACGTTGTAGAAGGCGATCCGAGCCCGGACGGCAAAGGCACGCTGCAGATCAAACGCGGTATCGAAGTGGGTCATATTTTCCAGCTCGGCACCAAATACTCCGAAGCGATGAAAGCGGCGGTTCAGGGCGAAGATGGCCGCAACCAGGTGCTGACCATGGGCTGCTACGGCATCGGCATCACGCGCGTCGTTGCGGCGGCGATTGAGCAAAACCACGACGATCGCGGCATTATCTGGCCTGCGGCGCTGGCACCGTTCGAAGTCGCGATTCTGCCGATGAATATGCACAAATCTTTCCGCGTGAAAGAGCTGGCGGAAGAACTCTACAACACCCTGCGCGCGAAAGGCGTCGAGGTGATCCTTGACGACCGTAAAGAGCGTCCGGGCGTGATGTTCGCCGATATGGAGCTGATTGGCGTGCCGCACACTATCGTCATCGGCGACCGTAACCTCGATAACGAAGAGATCGAGTACAAAGCGCGTCGCGCCGGCGAGAAAGAGATGATCAAGCAGAGCGAAATCGTCGACTTCCTGCTGAAAGCGCTTAACAAGTAATGCCCTTCTCGCCCCCGCTTTCGGGGGCGTTTTTTTACAGCACTTTTCCCCGCAGCGATTTTGTCGAGCTACGCCGCGCTTTCCCTTCCAGCCGTCTCTCTTTCGAGGCG
This sequence comes from Pantoea sp. ACRSB, assembly GCF_022346905.1. Classification (NCBI taxonomy): domain Bacteria; kingdom Pseudomonadati; phylum Pseudomonadota; class Gammaproteobacteria; order Enterobacterales; family Erwiniaceae; genus Pantoea; species Pantoea sp. ACRSB. The sequence continues at coordinate 7,082 of NZ_JAKRNL010000003.1, forward strand.
CGCGTCGGTCGTGTGGCGCGACGGGCCTTCTCTACGCGAGTCAGCTCCTGAATCAAACTGACCAGCCGCTGAACCGCCGCTTCACGGTTCATCTCCTGGCTGCGGTACTCCTGCGCTTTGATAATCACCATGCCTTCCGGCGTAATCAGGTGGTGCTTTGCCGCCAGCATGCGCTGTTTGTGAAACGGCGGCAGCGACGACGCAGCGATATCGAAACGCAAATGAATGGCGGTGCTGGTTTTATTAACATGCTGCCCGCCTGCGCCTTGGGCGCGAATGGCGCTTAGCTCAACTTCGCTGTCGGGCAGCTCGACCGTACGTGAAACTTTAATCATCTGTCACCTGAGACAACGTCGCCTTGTTTAACCTGTTCATCGACTTAACCTTTTGTGCTTCCTGTTAATGGCGCGTAGCCAGCGGATTCTGTCACTTTAGCCTCTTTCGCCGCTCTGATCCTGCTTTGCCCTGGCTGAAATCCTGGAAATGCCTGTGATATAGTTCCTCGGGCAACCAGAGTATTCTTGCTCTGCTGAGGAGGTGAACGTGCAAAAATATTGTGAATTGGTTCGCCAGAAGTATGCCGAGATCGGCAGCGGCGAACTGGGATATGTGCCCGATGCAATCGGATGCGTTTTGAAGGCACTCGATGATATTGCCGCAAATTCTGCGCTAAACTCTTCTGTCAGGGAACAGGCAGCTTATGCCGCTGCAAACTTACTGGTGAGCGACTATGTTGACGAATGAAGCTTATAGACCCATCAACTGTGATGATTACGACAACCTGGAACTCGCCTGCACAAAACGCTGGACGCTTGAGCTGATCCTGAAAAACGGGGAAGCACTCAAAGCAAAAGCGACAGATATGGTTTCACGCAAAAACGTGGAATACCTCTCTATCGATCTATCCGGTGAAACACGCGAGTTGCGCCTCGATCACATCGCCAGCTTCAGCCATCCTGAGCTGGGCACCGTTGTCGTCAGCGAAGAGTAGCGACAACGCCTCGGGCGGGATATTCCCGCCCCCTTCCCCGTCTAGGGTTTCAGCGACCCGTAGTAAGCCGACAAATCTGCCATATCATCGTCACTCAATCCGGCCACAAAGGCTTTCATTACTTCTGCCTGCCCGCCGCTGCGCTCGCCTTTTTTATAGGCCTGCAGCGCATGGTTGAGGTAAGCGGCATTCTGTCCTGCCAGGTTGGGATAGAGCGGCACGCTGCTTTTCCCCTGCGCGCCATGACAGGCGGTGCAGGCGGCTGACTTCTGCGCGCCCGCGTTAACATCGCCATCAGCCATCACTGGCAGCGCCGCCGCCAGTAGCAGGGCGGACAGTAATCTCTTCATTTTTGCTCTCCAGCATTATTGTTATTTTGCCAGATCGCCTGCCAGCCATTCTCGTCAACGGCGGCGCCTTCCCGGGTAACCAACAGGCCGGGCGCGCAGACAAGCGTCTGATTGTAATAAATCAGCGGAATACGTTCACGCTGCCACGGCGGGATCGCCAGCTCCTGCCACAGCTTTTTTATCTCGCGCCCGCCGGAGCGGCCCACCAGATGAAAATAGCCCTGCGCATGGAAACGCACGCTGACGTGCTCATCCGCTTCAGGCTGGCGCAGCGCCGACGGCGCGCTTTGCGCACAGAGCACGCCGAGCTGCTGCGGCAGCAGCAGCGGCTTGCGGCGATCGCGCCACGGCAGCTCCTGTTCCCTTAACGACGCGTAGCGCGGCAGCCAGTAGAGCCGTTCGCGGTAGCGGCGCGCTTCCGCATCGCCAAAGCGCAAACATGGCTGCGCGTCTTCACGGCTCAGCATCACCTCCTGGCGCAGACGCGCCAGCGCGGCGCGCGAGGGCATCACCCCTCCCTGCCGGGCAATCCAGCGCCGCAACAGCGCATTCGCGCGCGTTTCACTCATCTGCAAAAGCGGTGGAAAATGCAGGCTGCCGTCAGGATGCGTCAGCCCGGCCAGCTGCTCCGCCAGCAGCTCGTCCAGCAGTTGTTCCTGCTCGCCGCACAATGCCGCGCTGCGCGCGCACGCTTCGGCAAAATGCGGCCAGCGCGCCTGCAGCGCAGGCAGCAGGCGCTGGCGCAGGAAGTTGCGATCGTAGCGCGCGTCCTGATTGCTTTCGTCTTCGATCCAGCGAAGCTGGTGCTGCTGCGCATAGGCTTCAAGCTGCTGGCGCGACTGATTGAGCAGCGGACGCAGCAGCACGCGACCATCGCGCACCCGCCGCACCGGCATTGCCGCCAGCCCGGCAGGCCCGCTGCCGCGCTTTAGCGCCAGCAGCAGCGTCTCGCACTGATCGTCGAGGTGTTGCGCAGTAAGCAGCCACTCATCAGGCTGCATCGCCGCCGTCAGCGCCTGATAGCGCGCCGCACGCGCCGCGCCTTCAACGCCCTGTTCGCGCGCGTCGACCTGCACGCGCAGTACCTCGCAGCCTAGCTGCCAGGCTTCGCAGATGGCGATGCAGTGCGCCGCCCAGCTATCGGCGTTGGGGCTTAATCCATGATGAACATGCAGCGCGCGCAGGCGCGCTTGCGGATGCGTCTGCCGCCAGCTGACCAGCTGATGCAGCAGCACCGTGGAATCGAGGCCGCCGCTGAACGCCACCACCAGTGCGGCATCGGCGGGCAACAGCGAGGCGAGATGAGACAAAGACATGACGCGTTCCAGAATCAGGGCCGCCGGATGCGGCCCTCCGCGCGCGCTATTTTACGCCTGATAAAGCTCCAGCGGCAAACCATCCGGATCGGCAAAGAAGGTGCACTGCTTGCCGGTCAGATCGTCGATGCGGATCGGCTCGCACGTCACCCCTTTTTCTGCCAGCGTCGCGACCGCCGCCGCTACGTCGGGCACAGTAAAGGCCAGATGTCGCAGGCCGCAGGCTTCGGGATGGCTGACGCGCGCTGGCGGAGAAGGAAACGAGAAAAGTTCGATCGTGTACTGGCCGTTCAGCGCCAGATCGCCTTTCCACGAATCGCGCGCCTCGCGGTAAACCTCGCTCATCAGGCTGAAGCCGAGCACATCGCAGTAAAAGGCCTTACTGCGTGCATAATCTGTGGCGATGATGGCGATATGGTGAACAGAAGATAACTGCAACATAAAAAGACTCCCTGACTGTTTTGCTTATCCTGAGACGTGCGGCAGCGGCTTGCAATGCGCAATTGTCTGAAGCCGCTGCATTTTTCCGTTATTTCAGCACGCGCACGCGATAATTCCCCTCTTCGGTCAGCGTCGCGCCGTGAATATCGGTCTCGAAGCCCGGATAGTGACGGCCAATAGTGCAGAGCATCAGCAGGAAATCGAGCACCGCGCGGCTCTCTTCGGTAATCATTTCACCCGGCATCACCAGCGGTACGCCTGGGGGATAGGGCAGGATCATATTGGCGGAAACGCGCCCTACCAGCTGGCTCAGATCCACCGTTTCCACCCTGCCCTGCACCTGCTGCTGGAACGCCTGATACGGCGTCATTTTCATCTCAGGCAGTACATCGAACGCCTTTAACATCAGGCGCGGCAGATCGTGCTGGCGGATCAGCTGATGGATCCCCTGCGCCAGCGTCTGGATGCGCATATTGCGGTAGAAGTCGGGATCTTCGGCGTAGAGATCCGGCAGCATGTTCTTTACCCGCAGATTAAGATCGTAGGCGCGCTTAAACTCGGTCAGGCCGCGCAGCACGCTCATCGCCCGGGTCTTATCGATGCCGATGCTGAACAGAAACAGCAGATTGTATGGGCCGGTCTTCTCTACCACGATGCCGCGCTCATCAAGGAATTTCGCCACCAGCGCCGCCGGGATCCCTTCGTCCGCCATCTCGCCCAGCTCGCTCATGCCTGGCGTCAGAATAGTCACCTTGATGGGATCGAGATACATATGATCGGCGTCCGCCTGGGTAAAACCGTGCCAGGCTTCATCGCCCGGCTGGATCGGCCAACACTCCGCTTCGTCCACATGCTCCGGCTGCCAGATATCGAAGAACCAGCTGTCGGACTCCTCCCGCAGGCGCTGGATCTCCCGGCGAAAATGCAGCGCGCGCTCGACCGAGCGGTTGATCAGCCGCTTGCCTGGATTGCCGCGCAGCATCGCCGCCGCCGTTTCAATCGACGATACAATCGCATAGTTGGGCGAGGTGGTGGTGTGCATCATGTAGGCTTCATTAAAGGTATGCTCGTCGTAGTCGCCTTTAATATGGATCAGCGACGCCTGCGAGAAGGCCGCCAGCAGCTTGTGCGTCGACTGGGTTTCATAAATCACCTTACCGGGCGTGCGCTCGCCGCTCATACCGCTTTTCCCCTCATAGATGGGGTGAAAATTGGTATAGGGCACCCAGGCGGAATCAAAATGGATCGACGGCACCTCCAGCGTCTGCTTGATGTACTGGGTGTTATAAAGCAGGCCATCGTAGGTGGAGTTGGTGATCACGGCGTGCACCGGCCAGCTGGCGCGCGCGGTATTCGCGACCTTCTGCTCAATGCTGGCGCGGGTAAACTCTCGTTTGGGGATACCGCCGAGAATGCCCAGCGCGTTACGCGTCGGCTTCAGCCAGATGGGCACCAGATCGCTCATCATTAGCAAATGGGTCAGCGACTTATGGCAGTTGCGGTCGATTAATACCGTACTGCCCGTCGGCGCCGCATACATGCCGACGATTTTATTCGAGGTCGAAGTGCCGTTGGTCACCATATAGCTCTGTTCGGCGCCAAAGGTTCTGGCGACATACTCCTCCGCTTCCAGATGCGGACCGGTATGGTCAAGCAGCGAGCCCAGCTCCGTTACCGAGATAGAAATATCCGCCTTCAGGGTGTTCGCGCCGAAGAAGTCGTAGAAGAGACTGCCGACCGGGCTTTTTTGAAAGGCGGTGCCGCCCATATGGCCGGGCGTACAGAAGGTGTACTTCCCCTCTTTCACATAGGTAAACAGCGCTTTGGTCAGCGGCGGCGTAATATGGTCGATGTAGTCGTCAGTGTACTGGCGAATATGCAGCGCGATATCGTCCGCGGCGCTCAGCGCGTATTCAAAGAAATGAAGCGCCATGCGCATCTCATTGATGCTGACATCCATCTGCGAATGGGTGTTGATAAAGGCGTAGAGCGGCAGGTATTCATTAAGCTGGTTAATATCCGCACAGAGCGCCGGGCTGTTATGCGCGTCCCAGTCAAAGATAACGCCGCAGATGCGCGGGTTGTGCTCTATCAGCTTCAGCAGGTCGTCGATACTGGTTGGATAAATAAGCTGAAAGCCCTGCTGCGTCAGCGCCGCTGTCAGTTCGCGCAGCGGCTCGTCTTTATAAAACATGCCGTGTGAACCCATCATCGCCAGAATATTCAATGCGCACCTCCCTTTTAATGTGGCATGGCTAATCATAGCGAAGGATAGCGGCGGCGAGCTGTCGGAATGCTCTCCTCTGTTGACGGCTGGCAAAATAAAGGCATAAAAAAAGCGGACCGGAGTCCGCTTTCTCAAAGGTTTGCGCTGTTAAGCGTAGCCGTAGCTCATCAGACGCTGATAGCGACGGTCGAGCAGCTCTTCGGTGCTCAGCGTGTCGAGATCGGCGAGATCGGCCAGCAGCTGGTTTTTCAGCGACAGCGCCATATCCACCGGCTGACGATGCGCGCCGCCCAGCGGTTCAGGGATGATTGAGTCAATCAGCTTCAGCTCTTTCAGACGGTTGGCCGTGATGCCCATCGCTTCTGCCGCCAGCGGGGCTTTATCCGCGCTTTTCCACAGAATTGAGGCACAGCCTTCCGGCGAGATCACCGAATAGGTGCTGTACTGGAGCATATTCACTTTGTCGCCAACGCCGATCGCCAGCGCGCCGCCGGAGCCGCCTTCGCCAATCACGGTACAAATAACCGGAATTTTCAGACCAGACATTTCGCGCAGATTGCGGGCAATCGCTTCTGACTGACCACGCTCTTCCGCGCCAACGCCCGGATAGGCACCCGGCGTGTCGATAAAGGTGATCAGCGGCATCTTGAAGCGCTCGGCCATCTCCATCAGACGCAGCGCTTTACGGTAGCCTTCTGGCGCCGGCATACCGAAGTTGCGGCGGATTTTCTCTTTGGTTTCGCGACCTTTTTGATGACCAATGATCATTACCGGGCGACCGTCGAGACGGGCGATACCGCCGACAATGGCTTTGTCGTCGGCATAGGCGCGATCGCCAGCCAGCTCGTCAAAGTCGTCAAAAGCGTTGCGAACATAGTCCAGCGTATAAGGACGCAGCGGATGACGCGCCAGCTGCGCGACCTGCCATGCGCCTAAATCGGCGAAGATTTTGCGTGTCAGCTCAACGCTTTTTTCGCGCAGACGCTGCACCTCTTCATCCAGATTAATGTGTTTATCATCCTGACGACCAATCGACGTAAGCGAATCAATTTTCGCTTCAAGTTCAGCGATCGGCTGTTCAAAATCCAGGTAATTAAGACTCATAATGTTCCTGTTTTAGTCAAACTCCAGTTCAACCTGCTCCGACCCTATCAACGAACGTAATTCGTTGAGCAGGCGATCGCTGGGCGAAATACGCCACGCTGCACCAAAGCGTAGCTTCGCTCGCGCGTCGGCTCTCTGATAGTAGAGATTCACCGGAATCGTCCCTGAGCGATGGGGCTCAAGAGACTGGCGGAGCCGGTTTAATAGCTGGTCATCAATTTGCCTGTCCGTCAGCGAGATAGCAAGTCCGCGCGCGTATTTTTCGCGCGCTTCGTCAATGTCCATGACTTCACGGGCGGTCATTTTAAGGCCGCCGCTGAAGTCATCAAAGCTGACCTGCCCGCTGACGATCAGGATACGGTCTTTCTCCAGCAGCTGCTGGTATTTGTCTAACGCATCGGTAAATAACATCACCTCCAGACGCCCGGAGCGGTCGTCCAGAGTACAGATACCAATTCGGTTGCCGCGCTTGGTCACCATCACGCGGGCCGCCACCACCAGACCGGCAGCAACGGTAATTTTACCACGCTCGGTAGGATGCATGTCCTTCAGGCGCATGCCGCCCACATAGCGCTCGATCTCTTTCAGGTACTGATTAATCGGATGGCCGGTGAGATAGAGTCCGAGCGTTTCGCGCTCGCCGTCAAGCTGCACCTGCTCTGGCCAAGGTGTTACGCTGGCGTAGGATTTTTCAACCTGCTCCGGCTCTTCCGCCAGCACGCCGAACATATCGGCCTGGCCTATCGCCTCCGCTTTGGCGTGCTGATCCGCCGCTTTCAGCGCGTCGCCGAGCGAACTCATCAGCGCCGCGCGGTGCGGGCCAAGACGATCGAAGGCGCCGGACATGATCAGCTTCTCCATCACGCGGCGGTTGATCTTTTTGGTATCGGTGCGCGCGCAGAGATCGAACAGCTCGCGGAAATAGCCATCCTGGTTGCGCGCCTCAAGGATCGCTTCGATCGGGCCTTCGCCGACGCCTTTGATCGCGCCGATGCCGTAAACGATCTCGCCGTCGTCGTTGACATGGAACTGATAGAGCCCGGAGTTGATATCAGGCGGCAGTACCTTCAGGCCCATACGCCAGCACTCATCCACCAGGCCGACCACCTTCTCGGTGTTGTCCATATCGGCGGTCATCACCGCCGCCATAAACTCAGCCGGATAGTGCGCCTTCAGCCACAGCGTCTGGTAAGAGACCAGCGCATAGGCGGCCGAGTGCGATTTGTTAAAGCCATAACCGGCGAATTTCTCCACCAGGTCAAAAATCTTCATCGACAGTTCGCCGTCGATGCCCATGCGCTCCGCGCCCTCTTTAAACACCGAGCGCTGCTTGGCCATCTCTTCCGGCTTCTTTTTACCCATTGCGCGGCGCAGCATATCCGCGCCGCCCAGGGTATAGCCGGAGAGCACCTGGGCGATCTGCATGACCTGTTCCTGATAAAGGATAATGCCGTAGGTAGGCTCAAGCACCGGCTTCAGGCTTTCATGCTGCCACTGAATGTCGGGATAGGAGATCGCTTCGCGTCCGTGTTTACGGTCGATAAAGTTATCCACCATGCCCGACTGCAGCGGGCCGGGACGGAACAGCGCCACCAGCGCGATCATATCTTCAAAGCAGTCCGGCTTCAGACGCTTGATAAGATCTTTCATGCCGCGCGATTCAAGCTGGAACACCGCCGTGGTTTCCGCGCGCTGCAGCATATCGAAGCTTTTTTTATCATCCAGCGGAATCGCGGCGATATCGATCGGCGGCAGGCCCTGCTTCTCCCGGCGCGGATTGATCATCTTCAGCGCCCAGTCGATGATGGTGAGCGTACGCAGTCCCAGGAAGTCGAACTTCACCAGACCGGCGTACTCTACGTCATTTTTATCGAACTGCGTGACCGGATGGTTGCCGTTCTCGTCGCAGTAGAGCGGCGCGAAGTCGGTGATCTGCGTCGGGGCGATCACCACGCCGCCGGCATGCTTACCGGCGTTACGCGTTACGCCTTCCAGCTTGCGCGCCATATCGATCAGCGCTTTGACCTCTTCGTCCGCGTCGTACATTTCCGGCAGCTGCGGTTCGACGGCGAACGCTTTTTCCAGCGTCATGCCGGGATCGGGCGGGATCAGTTTAGAGATGCGATCGACAAAGCCGTAGGGATGACCCAGCACGCGGCCAACGTCGCGGATAACCGCTTTCGCCGCCATGGTGCCAAAGGTGATGATCTGCGACACCGCCTCACGTCCGTACATTTCGGCGACGTGATCGATGACCTGGTCGCGCTTTTCCATACAGAAATCGACGTCGAAGTCAGGCATCGAGACGCGTTCCGGGTTAAGGAAGCGTTCGAACAGCAGGTCAAACTCCAGCGGATCGAGATCGGTGATTTTCAGCGCGTAGGCAACCAGCGAACCGGCGCCGGAGCCGCGTCCTGGCCCTACCGGAATGCCGTTATCTTTCGACCACTGGATAAACTCCATCACGATCAGGAAGTAGCCGGGGAAGCCCATCTGGTTGATAACGTTGAGCTCGATCTCCAGACGCTCATCATATTCAGGGCGCTTCTGCGCGCGCACTTCCGGATCGGGAAAGAGGAACTCAAGGCGCTCTTCCAGACCTTCACGCGACTTCATTACCAGGAAATCTTCGGTGGTCATGTCGCCGGTCGGGAACTGCGGCAGGAAATATTCGCCGAGGCGTACCGTGACGTTGCAGCGCTTAGCAATCTCTACGCTGTTTTCCAGCGCTTCCGGGATGTCCGAGAAAAGCTCGCACATCTCCTCTTCGCTGCGCATATATTGCTGAGGACTGTAGTTGCGCGGGCGCTTGGGATCGTCCAGCGTATAGCCGTCGTGGATCGCCACGCGGATTTCATGCGCGTCGAAATCCTCTTCATTAAGGAAGCAGACTTCGTTGGTGGCGACCACCGGTACGCCCTCGGCGATGGCGAGCTCAACCGCGGCATGGAGATAACTCTCCTCGTCGGCGCGGCCGGTACGCACCAGCTCAAGGTAGTAGCGATCGGGAAAGTGCGTCTGATAAAAGCTCAGGCACTGCGCAACCAGCGCGCTGTTGCCGCGCAGCAGGCTGCGGCCCACATCGCCGCAGCGTCCGCCGGAGAGCAGAATTAACCCTTCACCCAGCTCCGCCAGCCAGTCGCGGTCGATAACCGGACCGGCGATGCCGTAGCCGCGCTGATAGGCGCGGGAGATAAGCAGCGTCAGGTTCTGATAGCCGGTATTGTTCGCGGCCAGCACCGTCAGCTGCGTCAGCTCGTCGCCCATCAGCTCGCTGGCGACCTTAAAGTCCGCGCCAATAATCGGTTTGATCCCCGCGCCGTGTGCGCTGCCGTAGAAACGCACCAGCCCGCAAAGGTTGGTAAAGTCCGTGATAGCGAGAGCGGGCATGCCCAGCGCAGCCGCCTTTTTGACCAGCGGCCCGGTTTTCGCCAGGCCATCGATCATCGAGTAGTCACTGTGGACATGCAGATGTATAAAACGGGGTTCAGCCATATCAGTTTCCGGTTAAAACAGCGTCAGGCTATTAAAGCGTAGCTGGCTGGCCTGCGGCCAGAACTTCAGCGTCTATCAGGGCGTTGCGCACCGGCGCAAAGCTGCGGCGATGGTGCGGCGTCGCGCCGTGTTGCGTTAGTTTTTCCATATGCAGCGCGGTAGGATAGCCTTTGTGCTGCGCAAAGCCATACTCAGGAAAGAGCCGATCCAGCTCAGCCATTTCGCGATCGCGCGACACTTTAGCGATAATCGACGCCGCGCTGATTTCAGCCACCAGGCTGTCGCCTTTCACCACCGCCTGCGACGGCATCGGCAGCGCGGGAGTGCGGTTGCCGTCTACCAGCACGAAATCAGGCGTTATCGTCAGCCCCGCCACCGCGCGCTGCATCGCCAGCATAGTAGCGTGCAGGATATTGAGCTGGTCGATCTCTTCCGGCTCGGCGCGGCCTAAGCTCCACGCCAGCGCTTTTTCTTTAATCTCGTCGAATAACGCGAGGCGGCGTTTTTCAGAAAGTTTTTTTGAGTCGGCCAGACCCTGAATCGGATTGGCCGGATCGAGAATAACCGCCGCCGTGACGACCGCGCCGACCAGCGGACCGCGGCCCACTTCGTCAACGCCCGCAATCAGGCGGGCATTGGGATAGATAAAATCAGCCATTGGCGATCTCCAGTACGGCGTCCGCTGCCTGTTCATCTGCGTTCCAGCGAATCTGCTGATGCAGCTCGCTAAAGGTCGCGAGCAGCGCATCGCGTTGCGGACCGGCGTGCAGCAGCGGTTCCAGCGCCGCCGCCAGCGCGTGCGGTTCGCACTCCTCCTGCAGCAGCTCTTTCACCAGTTCGCGTCCCGCCAGCAAGTTAGGCAGCGAGACGTATGGCGTCTTCACCAGCCGCTTCGCCAGCCAGAAGGTCGAAGGCTTCATACGATAGCCGACTACCATCGGACATTTTGCCAGCATACACTCCAGCGCGGCGGTGCCGGATGCAAGAATCGCGGCGTCGCTCGCAATCATCGCTTCGCGACCCTGACCATCCAGCAGATGCATCGGCAATTCAGGGGCGATCTCGGCTTTGATCTGTTCGAACTGCGCACGACGTTTGGCGTTGACCAGCGGCACGACGATCTCCAGCGCCGGATAGCGCACGCGCAGCAGCTGCGCCGCGCGTAAAAAATCGGCGCTGAGCATCTCTACTTCCGCATGACGGCTGCCGGGCAGCAGCGCCAGGCAGAGCGCCTCGTCGCTAATACCCAGCGTACGGCGTGCGGCCGGTTTGTCCGGCTGCAGCGGCATCGCATCCGCCATGGTGTGGCCGATAAAGCGACACGGCACGTTAAAACGATCGTAGAAGGCTTTTTCAAACGGCAGAAACGCGAGCACCAGATTAGTGTTGCGGCCGATTTTAAACACGCGCTTTTGCCGCCACGCCCAGACCGAGGGGCTAACGTAGTGAATGGTGCGGATGCCATTGCGCTTCAGCCGCCCTTCCAGCGTGATATTGAAATCGGGCGCATCGATACCAACGAATACATCCGGCTTCAGTTCGGTAAAGCGCTGCGTCAGATCCCGGCCAATCTTCATCAGGCGCGGCAGGCGACCCAGCACTTCCACTATGCCCATCACCGCCAGTTCTTCCATCTCATACCAGGTTTCGCAGCCTTCAGCCTGCATGCGCGGGCCTGCCACACCAACGAAACGGGCATCAGGATGACGCGCTTTGAGCGCGCGGATAAGACCGGCACCAAGAATATCGCCGGAGGTTTCTCCGGCGACCAAGGCTATCGTAAGGGGACGCACTGACATGAATTAACGAATCAACCCACGCGTAGAACGAGCAAAGAAGTCGTAGAAGGGCTGCACTTCGCTATGCTGCTTCGCCAGCGCTTCAATTTCCGGCTTGGCTTCGTCCAGCGTTTTGTTGCTGCGGTACAGCAGTTTATAGGCGTTGCGAATGGCGTGCAACGCCTCTTTGCTGAAGCCGCGACGCTTCAGACCTTCAATATTGATGCCGAACGGCGTCGCGTGGTTGCCCTGCGCGATAACGTAGGGCGGCACATCCTGCGCGACGCCTGAACAACCGCCGACCATCACGTGCGCGCCGATAGTGCACCACTGATGCACTGCCGTCATGCCGCCGATAATCGCGAAGTCGTCCACGGTAACATGGCCGCCCAGCGTGGCGTTGTTGGCGAAAATGCAGCGGTTGCCGATCACGCAGTCATGCGCAATGTGCGCATTCACCATCAGCAGGTTATCGCTGCCGATGGTGGTGACGCCGCCGCCCTGCACGGTGCCGCGATGAATGGTCACGCTTTCGCGGATGCGGTTGCGATCGCCCACTTCAACGCGGGTCGGCTCGCCAGCGTATTTAAGATCCTGATTCACTTCGCCGATAGAGGCGAACTGATAGATCTGGTTATCTTTCCCGATACGCGTATGGCCATTGATGACCACGTGCGACTTCAGGACCGTACCTTCACCGATCTCCACATGCGCGCCGATAAAGCAGAACGGGCCGATGTGAACGTTGGGACCGATAACGGCCCCTTCTTCGATGACGGAACTGGCATGGATGGTGGCGGTTGGATCAATCACAGATTATGCCTCCCGGCTACGGGCACACATCATGGTCGCTTCACAGACAATCTTGCCGTCAACGGTAGCAACGCCTTTAAAGCGCGTCAAACCGCGGCGGGTTTTCTCGAAAGTCACTTCCATGATCATTTGATCGCCCGGTACGACCGGACGTTTGAAACGGGCTTCGTCGATGCCGGCGAAATAGTAGAGCTCGCCCGGCTCCAGTTTACCAACGCTTTTGAACGCCAGAATACCGGTAGCCTGCGCCATCGCTTCGAGGATCAGAACGCCAGGGAAAATCGGTTTACCAGGGAAATGCCCCTGGAAAAACGGTTCATTAACAGAGACGTTCTTAACGGCGCGCAGATACTTGTGCTCTTCAAACTCCAGCACGCGATCAACAAGCAGAAACGGGTAGCGGTGCGGCAGCAGCTCTAAAATTTCTTCAATTTTCAGAGTATGAGTTTCAGTAGTCAAAATACTCTTCCTGTCCTAAAAATCTGATGACATCAATAACACGGCCTGCACAGATCAAAACGATCCTCCGCAGGCCGAAATCGGTTCAATGGCGCCTGGCTTACCTGCTTAACATTTTTATTAGCAAGCCGGTCGCATGTGGGATGGCGTTTAGTCGTCTTTGCCGACCTTCCGCTCGATGGCTTTTAAGCGCTTGCTCATGTCATCGATGTTCATCACCAGCGCTGCAGTTTTGCGCCAGGTTTTATTGGGTTGTAGCGGAATGCCCGACGAGTATACCCCAGGCTCTGTGATAGGACGCATAACCATGCCCATACCGGTCACGGTCACCTTGTCACAGATTTCCATATGGCCGTTAATGACGCTGGCGCCGCCAATCATACAGTAACGTCCAATTTTCAAACTACCCGCCATGATCACACCACCCGCAACCGCGGTATTGTCGCCAATAACCACGTTGTGTGCGATCTGACACTGGTTGTCTATGATAACACCATTGCCGATCAGAGTGTTATCCAGCGCGCCACGATCGATAGTGGTACAGGCACCGATTTCTACTCGATCGCCGATAATTACAGCGCCAAGCTGCGGGATTTTCACCCAATTACCGCGATCGTTGGCGTAGCCGAAACCATCCGCGCCGATAACGGTGCCGGACTGAATCAGACAATCCTGACCGATTTCGATTTCATGGTAGACCGTCACGTTAGCCCAGAGACGGCTGTTGTTGCCGATGCGCGTCTTTTTACCGACGAAGCAGCCCGCGCCGATCACCACGTTGTCGCCCAGCACTACGTCGGATTCGATTACCGCGTTAGCGCCGACAGAGACGTTTTGCCCCAGCTTCGCGCTGGGATCGATTACCGCGCTGGGCGCGATATTTTGTGCAGGCTGCGGCGTAGTATCCAGCAGCTGAGCCATGCGTGCATAGGTCAGATAGGGATTTTTCACCACCAGCGCGGCCGTGTGACACCACTCCAGATCCGCTTCCGTCAGCACCACGGCCGATGCCTGACACTGGACGAGTTGCTCGCGGTAGCGGCTGTTGCTAAGAAATGTGATTTGGCCGGTTTGGGCGGATTGCATAGAAGCAATGCCGGAGATGGCGATATCGCCATCTCCGTGCAATTCTGCATCCAACTGCTGGGCTAAATCAGCCAGTCGAATTGATGACATCGATTATTTAACCTGTTTCAGCACGTCAGCAGTAATGTCTTTCGCGTTTGACGCGTAAGCCACAGCGTTGGCGTCGATCACCACGTCATAACCTTCGTCGCTTGCTACTTTCTTCACGGCGTCCTGAATACGGCTCAGCAGTTTGTTACGCTCTTCCATCTGACGACGGCGGTTATCCTGCTCAAAAGCCTGGGCTTTAGAAGAGAAAGCTTCGCGCTGCGCCATAACGTCTTTTTCCATGCGGCTGCGATCGCTGGCCTTCATGGTTGAACCGTCGCGCTGCAGGCGCTGCATTTTAGTCTGCAGGTCGCGTTCCTGGCTCTGCAGCTCGGTTGCGCGGCCTTTGAACTCGTTTTCCAGCTGTTTAGCAACGGTCGCACGTTGCGGTAACTGTTGGAAAATGCTGGACACGTTTACCACTGCGATTTTGTCAGCAGCCTGAGCGCCTGCGGAAACAGCTAAAGCAAGACCCAGTCCTGCGGCACACAACAACTTTTTCACTATAAACTCCTTACCATCAACGTTTGTGTCAGCGACACAGTGTTTGCTCCGAACCGCTATAGAGACCGCGGTTCGGTAGCAAGACTTCAGCTTATGCTTCCTTGCTCAGAACCTTACCAGGTTTTACCAATGTTAAACTGGAACTGTTCTGATTTGTCCCCTTCCACTTTTTTGACCGGCTGCGCATAAGAGAAGACCAGCGGCCCCAGCGGGGACATCCACTGCAGCGCAATACCGCTCGAAACGCGGATATTGTTTGGATCGCTATAGTCCGGGATGCCGGCGGCGCGGGTTTCATCCGTATTCTGCCACTTGGTATCCCAGACGGTACCCGCATCCACGAACAGCGAGGTACGTACCGAGTTTGCGTATTTCTCGCTCAGGAACGGCGTCGGGGTAATCAGCTCCAGGCTGGCCACCGCCATCGCGTTACCGCCTACTGCGTCGCTCGACTTACAGATGCCGTTCGGATCGGTCAGCGTACAGGTTGACGAGCCGTCGTTCAGGTAAGCCGCTTTCGGACCGATGGTATTGGAGCGGAAACCACGTACGGTGCTGGAGCCGCCCGCATAGAAGTTCTCGTAGAACGGCATCTCTTTGCCGCCCAGGCCATCGCCGTAACCGACGCGGCCGCGTCCTAACAGCACCCAGGTACGATCGCGGTTAAGCGGCACATACTGTTGGGTATCCAGCGTCGCTTTATAGAAGCTGTTGTCCGAGCCCGGAATAGTCACTTTACCGTTCAGGTTGGTACGGTTACCCGCGGTCGGGAAGAAGCCACGATCCAGGGTATTATAGGTCCAGCCGTAGTTGAAGGTGAAGTCATCCGCAGAGAAGTCGCCCTTGTCATTAAGCTCCTGCGGCTTACCGACAGAGTCGAGATAGCGCCACATCGCCACCTGCGGCTGCATGTTGGAGAGGTCGTTGTGCACATAGCCCAGACCAACGCGCAGCGTGTTGTTTTCATTGACCGGGAAGCCCAGGGTGCCGTCTACGCCATAACTTTTGTTGGTGTAGTCCGACAGATCCGCATCGTCCGCTTTAAAGTCGTTGTAGAAGACGCGACCGCCCAGGCTCACGCCATCCACCGTAAAGTACGGATCGGTCAGCGAGAATTCCGCGTAGGTCTGGTAGTCATTCTTGGTGCCGCTGATGCTTACCGTGTTACCGGTGCCCAGCCAGTTATCCTGGGTTACGCCGACCTGGAAGCTGACGCCGCTTTCGGTGCCGTAGCCGACGCCGAAGTTAAAGGTGCCGGTGTTGCGCTCTTTGACCTTGTAGACCACGTCTACCTGGTCCGGCACGCCCGGTACGCGCTGCGTATCGACATCGACCGTTTCAAAGTAGCCGGTGCGGTTCAGACGCTCTTTGCCCTGCTCAACCAGATCGCTGCCCAGCCATGCGCCTTCCATCTGGCGCATTTCACGACGCAGCACCGCATCTTTCGAGGTGTCATTGCCCTCGAAGCGCACTTTACGCACGTAGTAACGGTTGCCGGCGTCCACGCTGATATGCAGCTTCACCGTTTTATCGGCGTCGTTGATTTCAGGCTGCGTCATCACGCGCGGATAGGCGTAGCCATAACGGCCCAGCAGCTTCTTGATGTCATCTTCCATCTGGGTGACTTTGGTGCCGTTATACAGCTCGCCCGATGGAATTTGCGTCAGGTGTTCGATCTCTGCCGAGTGGCCCGCCATGCTGCCGTTGACGATCACGCCGGCGATTTTGTACTGATCGCCCTCGGTGATGTTAACGGTGATGTAGATGCCTTTTTTATCCGGCGTCAGGCTCACCTGGGTCGAATCAATATTGAAGCGCGCATAGCCGCGATCGAGATAGAAGCTGCGCAGCGTCTCAAGGTCGCCCGCCAGTTTTTGCTTCTGATATTTGCGATCGCCCACCACGTTCCACCACGGCACTTCGTCGCGCAGCTGGAAACGGGAGATCAGCTCGTCAGAGCTGAAGGCCTTATTGCCAACGATGTTGATCTGCTGAATTTTGGCGGAGACGCCTTCGGTGAAGACCAGTTTCAGATCGACGCGGTTGCGCGGCAGCGGCGTGACCACGGCCTTCACGTTAGCGGTGTATTTACCGACGCTGTAGTAGAAGTCCTCCAGCCCTTTCTCAATGGAAGAGATGGTGGTGCGGTCCAGAGCTTCGCCTACGCGTACGCCAGAGGCCTCAAGGTTTTGCTTGAGCTGATCCTCTTTCACCGCTTTGTTGCCGGTAAAGGTAATGCTGGCAATGGTAGGACGTTCTTTCACCTGAACAATCAGCGTAGTTCCGTCGCGCAGGACCTGAACATCCTCAAAGTTGCCGGTAGCAAAGAGCGAACGAATGGTATTTTTGACATCTTCGTCATTAACCGTATCGCCAACTCGTACCGGCATGCTCAGCAGAGCCGCGCCGACGGCGACTCGCTGCAGCCCTTCGAAATGAATATCCTTCACCACGAAATCGTCTGCACCGTAAACGGTGGCGCTGCTAAACAGCAGCGACGCTATGAGCAACTTTTTCATCGCCATCGTTATTATGCGTTTTCCTAACACATCCCGCGTCTGTCTGCGTTCCAGCTATTACAGACGTGAGAAATCATTGAAAAGTGCAAGCCCCATTAACAACACCAGCAAGATTGAGCCAATGCGATAACTGAAGTCCTGAACTCGCTCGGACACCGGTCCACCTTTGATCTTTTCGATCGCCAGGAAGAGCAAATGCCCACCATCTAACACCGGCAGTGGGAAGAGATTGATGATTCCGAGATTGACGCTAATCAACGCCAGAAACATCAGGTAGTAAATCATCCCGTATTCCGCTGACAATCCTGCACCCTGCGCAATCGAAATCGGCCCGCTCAGGTTGTTCAGCTTCACATCTCCGGTAATTAACTTGCCCAGCATGGAGACCGTCAGCTTCATCAGTTGCCAGGTTTTCGCGCTGGCCTCACCAATAGCGTCAAACGCGCCATACTGCCTTACCGTTTTATAGGCTTCAGGCAGCGGAATCACGCGCGGGATTACCCCGGCGAAACCTTCTGCTTTCGCGCCTGGCCTGGCTTCCGGCGTTAACGTCAACTGCACCGTCTCGCCGCCGCGATCAACTTCCAGGGCCATATTTTTGCCGGGGTTATCCCGTACCTGCATCACAAAAGTCTGCCATTGCGTTAACGGCTGACCATCGACTTTAACGATCCTGTCGCCCGCTTGCAAACCGGCAACGCTCGCAGGCGACTTTGCCTGCACTTCCGCCAGCGTGGTTTCGATTTGCGGGCCGCGCGGGCGAATGCCCAGCGCAACGACCGGATCCTCTTTGTCTGGCTCAAACTGCCAGTTGCGCAGGTCGACATCTTTCTGCTGCGTCGCCTCTTCGCCGAAGCGAGAAACGGTCAGCACCGTATGTGCGTCGCCGATTTTGCCAATCAGCGCCATACGCACGGCATCCCAGTCAGGCGTTTCGATGCCATCTACCGCCTTAAGTTCCATCCCGCTGGCAATTTGCGCTTCCGCCGCCACCGAACCGTTCACAATTTCGCCAACCACCGGACGCACGCCGGGCACGCCGTGAATAAATACGACCCAGTAGGCGAATATGGCGAAGATGAAGTTAGCGGTGGGGCCAGCGGCGATAATCGAGGCGCGCTGCCAGATGGCTTTATTGTTAAAAGCCTGATGACGCAGTTCGGCGGGCACGCTTTCCACGCGCTCGTCGAGCATTTTGACATAGCCCCCGAGCGGGATCAGCGCGATAACATATTCGGTGCCCTGACGGTCGCGGCGCTGCCACAGCGCCTTGCCGAAACCGATCGAGAAGCGCTCAACGCGGACGCCGCAGCGGCGCGCCACCCAGAAATGACCGAACTCATGTACGGTGATGAGCACGCCAAGGGCGACGATAAAGGCGACAAAACTCCATAATATACTCAACATCTACGCCTGTCCTCAGAGAGTGCGGAACACCAGCAACAGCAAACAGGCGAAAACCGGCACTGCGGCAGTCAGACTGTCGATACGATCGAGAATGCCGCCGTGACCCGGGATCAAGTTGCCACTGTCTTTGATACCCGCTTCACGTTTGAACATGCTTTCGGTCAAATCGCCCAGCACTGAGGCGAGAGTCGCCAGTACGGCGCAGACGATCAGCGTACCGGCGGAGACGCTCAGCGGCGCAAAGCTGGCGAACAGCCAGGCGAGCAGCGCAGAAGAGACCAGGCCGCCGAGAAAGCCTTCCCAGGTTTTCCCGGGCGACACTTTAGGCGCCAGCTTATGCTTGCCGAACATTTTGCCGAACATATAGGCGCCGGAATCGGCGCCCCATACCAGAAACATGACGAACAACAGCCACCATGCACCCGCATAGTGGTCACTGTCGTAGTGATACTGGCGCAGCGCCATCATGCCCCAGAAAAACGGCACCAGCGTGAGAACACCAAACACCAGACGCAGGGGACGCGAATTACGCCAGAGAGAGGCCGATGCCGGATAGAAGAGAACCAGAACCAGCGCCACAATCCACCATGCCAGCGACGCCCAGAGTGAAGCGGCGACCTGCGGCAGATGGACATCGCGCTGATAAGGAGGAAGGGTAAAGAGCATCCCCGCCAGCAGCAGTCCGCAAATTACAGAGAGCCAGATACGCTGTTGACGCGACGCCATGCCCGCAAGCTGGCCCCACTCCCAGGCGCCCAGCATGCAGATGATAATCGTCGTAATCGCAAAACCAACGGGCGGTAACCAGAAAAGCGCAGCAATCACCAGCGGAATGAGAATAAGCGCGGTAATCAGACGAGACTTCAGCAAAGGTTACCCCCTGTTTGCTCAGGCGCCGCCTGGTGCAGCGCCGCCATAACGACGCTCCCGCAGAGAGAATGCATTCAGTGCACCTTCAAAAACGTGTTCATCAAAATCAGGCCAGAGAACATCGGTAAAATAAAACTCAGCATAGGCGATCTGCCACAGCAGGAAGTTGCTAATCCGATGCTCTCCCCCGGTCCTTATCACTAAATCCACTGGAGCCAGCCCCTGCATGCACAAATGCGCAGACAGGTTCTCCTCGGTGATCTGGTCAGGACGCAATAAACCTTCCTGAACCTGTTCAGCGAGTTTTTTCACTCCCTGGATAATATCCCAACGTCCGCCATAGTTCGCGGCAATATTGAGAGTCAGTCCACTATTTTGCTGAGTCAGTTCCTCGGCGCGACGAATACGCTCCTGAATACGGTTACTGAAACGGCTCACGTCCCCGATGATGCGCAGACGCACGTTGTGCTTGTGCAGGCTCTTTACTTCACTGTCGAGCGCCCAGACAAACAGCTCCATCAGCGCAGTGACTTCCTGAGCCGGACGGCTCCAGTTTTCACTGCTGAAGGCGTAGAGCGTCAGCGCTTCAAGATTATTGCTGACGGCGAAGCTGACGGAGCGGCGCACCGCTTTTACGCCCGCTTTATGGCCGGAAATACGCAGTTTTCCCTGATTTTTAGCCCAACGACCATTGCCATCCATAATGATAGCCACGTGACGTGGGCCCGTTCCCTGTTGGTCATCGGTTTTGTTGTGATTATTGGACGACATAACGCGTAATTAATTCCTGTTGTCAGAAATGCTGTGGTTTCTGAATACATTGCGCCCGGTACTCTCCCGCCCAAAAGGGGCGAGGCGCATCTGATGCGATGCCATACACGGAAACGCGAGCGAGCGACTATACCATTTTCGCTACAGGCGAACAAATAGCGGCGCGCGTTAACGCGAGGTCGCGAAACGCGGCAGCATCTCTGTGGCTCTGGCGCGCGCGGCGCGGTCGATATCCAGTACGGCGTCCACTGAATCCGGCTCCGCAAACGCCTGCGCCGCCAGCACTTCGCTGTTGAGCGCCGCGATGTCGGTAAAGCGAATCTGGTTATCCAGAAAGGCCGCCACCGCAACTTCATTGGCCGCGTTTAGCGTAGTGGTCGCCGCCTGCCCTGCCTCGCAGGCATCTATCGCCAGTTTCAGGCAAGGGTAGCGGGCAAAGTCAGGTTCGGCGAACGTCAGCGCGGACATGCGGGTGAAGTCCAGCGGCGTTACGCCTGCTGAAATACGCGCGGGCCAGGCCATGCAGTGTGCAATGGGGGTGCGCATATCCGGTGAACCGAGCTGAGCCAGCACGCTGCCGTCGCAGTAGCGCACCATGGAGTGGATCATCGACTGCGGATGCAGGATCACCTCCATTTGCGCTGCGCTGGCGTTAAATAACCAGCGGGCTTCAATGTATTCGAGACCTTTATTCATCATGGTGGCCGAGTCGACGGAGATTTTACGTCCCATCGACCAGTTCGGATGCGCGCAGGCCTGCTCCGGCGACATGGTCGCAAGGTCGGCCAGCGGCGTGTCACGAAAAGGACCACCCGATCCCGTAAGGATAATGGACTCAATGCCATTTTCCCGCAGGTCAGCGTATCCTAACTGATGCTGGATGGAAGCGGGCAAACTCTGAAAAATGGCGTTGTGCTCGCTGTCGACGGGCAGCAGCTGCGCCTGATAGTGGTGCACCGCCTCCATAAACAAACGGCCGCAGGTGACAAGCGACTCTTTGTTAGCGAGCAGCACGCTTTTTCCGGCGCGGATCGCCGCCAGCGTCGGCAGCAGCCCGGATGCGCCGACAATCGCCGCCATTACCTGATCCACCTCGTCAAGCGCGGCCAGCTCGCACGCGGCCTGAACGCCGGAGAGCACTTCGGTTGAGACGTTGAGTGCTTTCAGTCGTTCACGCAGCGCCTGTGCAGACGCCTCGTCCGCCATCGCGGCGTAGCGCGGCTGGAACGTTTGACACTGCTCCGCCATCAGCGCGACATTCTGGCCGGCGACCAGCGCGGTAATTTGATAAAGCTCAGGATTAGCGCGGACCACCGCCAGCGTGCTGGCGCCAATGGATCCGGTGGAACCCAGCAAGGTTAATCGCTTCATTAAGCTGTCCCTGTGAAGACGTCGAATAACTCCGCTCGCGCGGAAGGCATAATGTAAAACGCCGCCAGAGCGCATTCGCAATGAACACAGCTCTGAACGGCGTTTTATACCCAAGGATATCGGGTATAGAAAGCAACTGATGGGATCAGAACTCCATCAGCTCCTTCTCTTTTTCAGCCAGCGCCGCATCTACGTTCTTGATACGCGCATCGGTCATTTTCTGGATCTCGTCCTGAGTACGACGCTCGTCGTCTTCGCTGATCTCTTTATCTTTCAGCAAGGCTTTGATTTTGTCGTTAGCGTCGCGGCGCACGTTGCGCACAGAGACGCGGCCCTGCTCGGCTTCGCCGCGCACAACCTTGATCAGATCCTTACGACGCTCTTCGGTCAGCGCAGGCAGCGGAACACGAATGTCGCTTCCCGCTGAGCTTGGGTTAAGGCCGAGGTCAGAAGCCATGATGGCTTTTTCCACTGCCGGGCCCATGGAGCGGTCGAACACGTTGATTTTCAGCGTGCGTGAGTCTTCTACGGTAACAGAAGCGAGCTGACGCAGCGGCGTCGGCGTACCGTAGTATTCGACCACGATACCGTCGAGCAGTGAAGGAGAAGCGCGACCGGTGCGCACTTTGCTGATGGTGTTTTTAAACGCTTCGACGCATTTGTCCATGCGCGTTTCAGCATCTTTTTTGATGTCGTTAATCACGTTGAAACCCTTGGATTCGGTTTGACCTGGCCATTCCGGCGGGGCCGGAAGCGGTATCGCTGTTGAGCGATAATCCTGAATGGTGCGCGGTGACGTTCACCGCGCCGACAGAATATACCTTATTTTATCTTGCGTCGGGTATTAATGCGTAATCAGGGTGCCTTCTTTTTCACCCATCACTACGCGACGCAACGCGCCAGGTTTGTTCATATTAAATACGCGGATCGGCAACTGATGGTCGCGCGCCAGAGTAAAGGCCGCCAGATCCATTACTTTCAGCTCTTTTTCCAGCACTTCGGCGTAGGAGAGCTGGTCATACAGCGTCGCATCCGGGTTTTTCACTGGATCGGCTGAGTAAACGCCGTCGACTTTCGTTGCCTTCAGCACCACGTCCGCTTCGATTTCGATGCCGCGCAGACAGGCCGCCGAGTCGGTGGTAAAGAACGGGTTGCCGGTACCGGCGGAGAAGATCACCACGCGGTTGTTGCGCAGCAGGCTGATGGCTTCGGCCCAGCTGTAGTTGTCGCATACGCCGTTAAGTGGGATAGCGGACATCAGGCGCGCGTTCACATACGCGCGGTGCAGCGCGTCGCGCATCGCCAGGCCGTTCATCACAGTCGCCAGCATGCCCATATGGTCGCCCACGACGCGATTCATACCCGCCTGTGCCAGCCCCGCTCCGCGGAACAGGTTGCCGCCGCCAATTACCACGCCTACCTGAATGCCCAGCTCGACCAGTTCTTTCACCTCTTGCGCCATGCGGTCAAGCACGCTCGCGTCGATACCAAAACCTTCGGCACCTTGCAGTGCTTCGCCACTCAGTTTCAGCAGGATACGTTGATATACAGGTTTTGCGTTGGTCGCCATGGTCGGTTCTTCCTGGAAGAGTTGAAAAGGAGAAGTTAAATCTGATGGATCATCCGCTTAGCGCGCGTAAATTACTATTGGGATGAGACTGAAAAGCGTCTGCTTAGCGCAGCAGACAAAAAAGAACCGCCTTTTGGCGGTTCCTTTAACAGCATTAAGACTGTTTGGACATAGCTGCTACTTCAGCAGCGAAGTCGCTTTCGACTTTCTCAATGCCTTCGCCCACTTCGAAGCGGATGAAGTTGATGACGTCAGCGCCTTTCTCTTTCAGCGCCTGGCCAACGGTTTTGCTCGGATCGATAACGAAAGCCTGGCCGGTCAGAGAGACTTCGCCGGTGAATTTCTTCATGCGGCCTTCAACCATTTTCTCAGCGATCTCTTTCGGCTTGCCAGACTGCATCGCGATGTCCAGCTGAACCTGGTACTCTTTTTCAACCACGTCAGCAGAGACGTCTTCCGGCTTAACGAATTCCGGCTTGCTGGCAGCAACGTGCATAGCGATCTGCTTGATCAGCTCTTCGTCAGCGCCTTTCGCGGAGATCAGTACGCCGATACGCGCGCCGTGCAGGTAAGAACCCAGCTGCTCGCCTTCCAGCACAGCGATACGACGGATGTTGATGTTTTCGCCGATTTTCGCTACCAGCGCTACGCGCTCTTCTTCGAATTTCGCTTTCAGCGCTTCAACGTCGGTGATGCGCTCTGCGGTCGCCGCGTCCAGCACTTTGTCAGCGAACGCCTGGAAACCAGCGTCTTTCGCAACGAAGTCGGTCTGGCAGTTGACTTCCAGGATCACGCCGTAGTTGCCGTCGATTTTGGTTTTGATCACGCCGTCAGCAGCTACGTTGCCTGCTTTTTTCGCCGCTTTGATCGCGCCGGACTTACGCATGTTCTCAATCGCCAGCTCGATGTCGCCATTCGCTTCGGTCAGCGCTTTTTTGCAGTCCATCATGCCCGCGCCAGTACGCTCGCGCAGTTCTTTTACCAGTGCAGCGGTAATTTCAGCCATTCCAGAATCCTCGGTTCGTACCCCTGTGCTTACGCACTAAGGCACCTGTTGCGGAAAATTTACTCTGTCCCGCCCGCCAGAAAGGAGGCGTGACAGACGGAGATAAAATAAAGGGGCCAAGACTGGCCCCTTAACAGATTACATCTGATGTCTAAGGGCTCTTTGTCAGAGCGAACCTTATTAAGCGTTTTCTAAAGACGCTTCTTCAGCCTGCTCAGCCAGGTCCTGTGAACGGCCTTCGCGCACGGTAGTGGCAACGGCAGTCAGGTACAGGCTAACAGCACGGATCGCATCGTCGTTACCCGGGATAACGAAGTCAACGCCGTCTGGATCAGAGTTGGTATCAACGATAGCAAATACCGGGATACCCAGGTTGTTTGCTTCTTTAATCGCGATGTGCTCGTGATCGGCATCGATAACGAACAGCGCGTCCGGCAGACCGCCCATGTCTTTGATACCGCCCAGGCTGTTTTCCAGCTTGGCCAGTTCGCGACCGCGCATCAGCGCTTCTTTCTTGGTCAGTTTGTCGAAGGTGCCGTCCTGAGACTGAGTCTCAAGGTCTTTCAGACGTTTGATAGACTGACGAACGGTTTTCCAGTTGGTCAGCATGCCACCCAGCCAGCGGTGGTTTACGAAGAACTGGTCGCAGCTCAGTGCAGACTCTTTTACCGCTTCGCTGGCAGCGCGCTTGGTACCGACGAACAGAATCTTGCCTTTACGGGCAGAGATTTTGTGCAGCTCAGCCAGAGCGTTGTTGAACATCGGTACAGTCTGCTCAAGGTTGATGATGTGAACTTTGTTACGCGCACCGAAGATGAACGGCTTCATTTTCGGGTTCCAGTAACGGGTCTGGTGACCGAAGTGAACACCAGCCTTGAGCATGTCGCGCATGGAAACAGTTGCCATGATTACCTCTAAATTTAGATTGGGGTTGGGCCTCCATGTATCCCATGCGACCGACCTCTTTCGAAGCACCCCGGCGCATGTGTCGATACATGTGTGTTTTAGTACACATAATGAGATTGTTGCTAACGGCGGCGGATGAGCACACTGGCTCTCATTTCGCTCACACATTATGCAATTCGCGCTTCCTGCCGGCCATTACGCACCTGACAGAGAATCGTCGGCGCGCTTTATACCACAACCAGGCTGCTGAAGCCAGAATTTGTTCAGTGCGGGGCCGCGCGACGCGAACTGTTTGGCTGCCTTGTTTTCGGCTGCTAACATGACAGCACATCGTTCATTATTGCTGAAATTTTCGGCAACTGCGGATTAATTTAATGGCAATTTCAATTAAAACCCCTGAAGAAATCGAAAAAATGCGCGTCGCGGGCCGTCTGGCCGCCGAGGTGCTGGAGATGATCGCACCGCACGTTAAACCGGGCGTTTCTACCGGCGAACTGGACCGCATCTGTCACGATTACATTACTAACGAGCAGCACGCCATCTCCGCCTGCCTCGGCTACCACGGCTTCCCGAAATCGGTCTGCATCTCGGTCAACGAGGTGGTGTGTCACGGCATTCCCAGCGACGATCGTCTGCTGAAGGATGGCGACATCATCAATATCGACGTTACCGTTATCAAAGATGAGTACCACGGCGACACCTCGAAGATGTTTATCGTAGGCAAGCCGACCATCCAGGGCGAGCGTCTGTGCTATATCACCCAGCAGAGCCTCTATCTGGCGCTGCGCCTGGTGAAGCCGGGCATCCGCCTGCGCGAGCTGGGACGCGCGATTCAGAAATATGTCGAATCCCACGACTTTTCAGTGGTGCGCGAATACTGCGGCCACGGCATCGGCAAAGGCTTCCATGAAGAGCCGCAGGTGCTGCACTACGACGCGGATGACGGCGGCGTGGTGCTGCAGGCGGGCATGACCTTTACCGTCGAGCCGATGGTCAACGCTGGCGACTACCGCATCCGCACCATGAAAGATGGCTGGACGGTAAAAACTAAAGATCGCAGCTTGTCCGCGCAGTACGAGCATACTATTGTGGTGACCGATAACGGCTGTGAAATCCTGACCCTGCGTAGCGACGACACCATCGACGCGGTGCTGGTCAACGAAGGGTAAACGTCCCCCACTGATAAAAAGCCGGCCCTGTGCCGGTTTTTTTATGGCTCAAGAAGAGAGAAGCGGTATGAGCGCGATCCTGACGGATGAGGTCATTGACGGCCTGAAAGACTCCCCGGCGCACTGGGATGATGCGCAGTTAACCCGCGACGTCCTGAAGCAGAAGCTGGAAACCTTTAATGCCTTTCTCTCCACGGCGTTCGACGCCGGCGAATCGGTTGAGGCCCTGATCGAGGCGCGCACGCTGTTTATCGACCGCCTGCTGCGTCGCCTGTGGCGCTTTTACGGCTTTGACGCCCTGCCCGCTATCGCACTGGTCGCGGTCGGCGGCTACGGCCGCGGCGAACTGCATCCGCTTTCCGACGTCGATATTCTGATCCTCAGCCGCGAGCCGCTCGACGACGCGAGCGCGCAGCAAACCAGCGAACTGCTGACGCTGATGTGGGATCTCAAGCTGGAGGTAGGCCACAGCGTGCGCACGCTGGAGGAGTGTCTGCTGGAGGGGTTAGCCGACCTGACCGTCGCCACCAACCTTATCGAGTCGCGCATGCTGACCGGTGACGTCGCCCTGTTTCTGGAGATGCAGAAGAATATCTTCAGCGAAGGCTTCTGGCCGTCGGCGACCTTTTACGCTGCCAAGATCGAAGAGCAGCAGGCGCGCCACCAGCGTTATCACGGCACCAGCTACAACCTTGAGCCCGATATTAAAAGCAGCCCAGGCGGCCTGCGCGATATTCATACGCTGCAGTGGGTGGCGCGCCGCCACTTCGGCGCCACCACGCTGGATGAAATGGTAGGGTTCGGCTTTCTTACCGAAGCCGAGCGCATCGAGCTTAACGAGTGTCAGGCGTTTCTCTGGCGCATCCGCTTTGCCCTGCATCTGACGTTGACGCGCTACGACAACCGGCTGCTGTTCGATCGCCAGCTCAACGTCGCGCAGCGCCTTAACTATCAGGGCGAAGGCAACGAGCCGGTCGAGCGAATGATGAAGGATTTCTTCCGCGTCACGCGCCGCATCGGCGAGCTTAACCAGATGCTGCTGCAGCTGTTCGACGAAGCGATTCTGGCGCTCTCCACGACGGAAAAACCCCGCCCGCTGGACGATACTTTCCAGCTGCGCGGCAATCTGATCGACCTGCGCGACGAAACGCTGTTTGAGCGCGAGCCGCAGGCGATTATGCGCATGTTCTACGTGATGGTGCGCAACGAGAATATTCGCGGCATCTATTCAACCACCCTGCGCCAGCTGCGCTACGCGCGTCGCCATCTCAAGCAGCCGCTGTGTCAGATCCCGGAGGCGCGTCAGCTCTTTATGTCGATTTTGCGCCATCCCGGCGCGGTCAAACGCGCCCTGCTGCCGATGCACCGTCACAGCGTGCTCTGGGCCTATACGCCGCTGTGGGGACATATCGTCGGACAGATGCAGTTCGACCTGTTTCACGCATACACCGTCGACGAGCACACCATCCGCGTGCTGCAAAAGCTGGAGAGCTTTGCCAGCGAGGCGACGCGCCCGATGCATCCGCTTTGCGTCGAGCTCTGGCCGCGCCTGCCGCAGCAGGAGCTGCTGTTGATGGCGGCGCTGCTGCACGATATCGCCAAAGGCCGCAACGGCGATCACTCTATTCTCGGCGCGCAGGATGCGCTGGAGTTCGCCGAGCTGCACGGCCTGAATTCGCGGGAGACGCAGCTGGTCGCCTGGCTGGTACGTCACCACCTGCTGATGTCGGTGACCGCGCAGCGCCGCGATATCCAGGATCCTACCGTCATCCAGCAGTTCGCCGAGGTGATGCAGAACGAAAACCGGCTGCGCTATCTGGTCTGCCTTACCGTGGCCGATATCTGTGCCACTAACGAAACCCTGTGGAACAGCTGGAAGCAGAGCCTGCTGCGCGAACTCTTTTTCGCGACCGAGAAGCAATTGCGGCGCGGCATGGAGAACAGCCCGGATCTGCGCGAGCGCGTGCGTCACCACCGCCTTCAGGCGCTGGCGCTGCTGCGTATGGATAATATTGACGAGGAGCGGCTGCACAATATCTGGAATCGCTGTCGCGCCGACTATTTCCTGCGCCACACGCCTAACCAGCTCGCGTGGCACGCGCGTCATTTAATGGAGCACGACCTTCGCCAGCCGCTGGTGCTGGTCAGCCCGCAGGCGACGCGCGGCGGCACCGAAATCTTTATCTGGAGCCCCGACCGCCCTTACCTTTTTGCCACCGTGGCGGGCGAGCTGGACAGGCGCAATCTCAGCGTGCACGACGCGCAGATTTTTACCAGCCGCGACGGTATGGCGATGGACACCTTTATCGTGCTGGAGCCGGACGGCAGCCCGCTGGCACCCGATCGCCACCTGATGATCCGTCAGGCGCTGGAGCAGGCGATTGCGCAGACCAGCTGGCACCCGCCGCGCATGCGCCGCGCGTCAGCGAAGCTTCGCCACTTCAGCGTTGATACCGAAGTCAACTTTTTGCCGACCCATACCGATCGCCGCAGCTATCTGGAACTGGTGGCGCTCGATCAGCCCGGCCTGCTGGCGCGCGTCGGCGAAGTCTTCGCCGATATGGGCGTCTCGCTGCATGGCGCGCGCATCAGCACCATTGGCGAACGCGTCGAGGATTTATTTATTCTGGCCAACAGCGAGCGGCGCGCGCTTGACGCGGAAATGCGCAAAGCATTGCAACAACGGTTGACAGAAGCCCTTAATCCAAACGATAAAGTGTGACCGCAATCGATTTACTTACTTATTCTTTGTGTCGGGAAGTGGCCCGACATGCACCAGACAGATCAGGAAAAAATTATGCAACAGTTACAGAGCGTTATTGAAACGGCCTTCGAGCGCCGCGCCGAGATTACCCCGGCGAGCGTAGACACCGTAACCCGTGAAGCCATCAACGAGGTCATCTCTCAGCTGGACAGCGGCGCGCTGCGCGTAGCGGAAAAGATCGAAGGTCAGTGGGTAACGCATCAGTGGCTGAAGAAGGCAGTTCTGCTGTCGTTCCGCATTAACGACAACCAGGTTATGGAAGGCGCGGAAACCCGCTTTTATGACAAAGTGCCGATGAAATTTGCTGGCTGGGACGAAGCGCGCTTTAAAGCGGCTGGCTTCCGCGTCGTGCCGCCTGCGGCGGTGCGCCAGGGCGCCTATATCGCACGCAATACCGTTCTGATGCCCTCTTACGTCAATATCGGTGCTTACGTTGACGAAGGCAGCATGGTTGATACCTGGGCGACCGTGGGTTCCTGCGCGCAGATCGGTAAAAACGTTCACCTCTCTGGCGGCGTCGGCATCGGCGGCGTGCTGGAGCCGCTGCAGGCGAACCCGACCATCATTGAAGATAACTGCTTCATCGGCGCGCGCTCTGAAATCGTGGAAGGCGTGATCGTAGAAGAAGGCGCTGTGATTTCCATGGGCGTTTATATCGGCCAGAGCACCAAAATCTACGATCGCGAAACGGGCGAAGTGCATTACGGCCGCGTACCGGCAGGCTCTGTGGTGGTTTCCGGCAACCTGCCTTCGAAAGATGGCAGCTACAGCCTCTACTGCGCGGTGATCGTGAAGAAAGTCGACGCGAAAACGCGCGGCAAAGTGGGCATTAACGAACTGCTGCGCACTATCGACTAAGCTTTCCCGGCGGGCCTTTCCGGCCCGTCATATTTTCTTTACACTTCCCCCTTCTCTGACCTGATTCGCGAACCGAATTAACAGGTGCGTTTACTTTTCACCCAGGTCATAATCCGCGCCAGTTATCTCCTGTCGCGCAGTGTTCAATCCGTTTTTTGTCTACAGTTATTTTTGTGCCATGAACACAGATGCGCGCTTCTCTCTTTTTGGTGGAAAAATCGCTATGTATGACAATCTTAAAAGCTTAGGCATTAATAACCCGGACGATATCGATCGCTATAGCCTGCGTCAGGAAGCCAACAACGACATTCTGAAAATTTACTTCCGCAAAGATAAAGGCGAGTTCTTCGCTAAAAGCGTGAAGTTCAAGTATCCGCGCCAGCGCAAAACCGTGGTAGCGGATAACATCAACCAGGGTTACAAAGAGGTGCAGGAGATCAGCCCAAATCTGCGCTACGTGATCGATGAGCTGGATCAGATTTGCCAGCGCGATCAGGTGGAAGTGGATCTGAAGCGCAAGATCCTTGCCGATCTGCGTCATCTGGAGAGCGTGGTTACCAATAAAATTAGCGAGATCGAGAGCGATCTGGACAAGCTGACCCGCAACAGCCGCTAATCGCGCCAGCGCCCCGCTTATCGTCAACCTGAAGGCCAGCTAATGCTGGCCTTTTTGTCGCCTTAACTCTGCTCGTCCAGCTGCAAAGCCACATAGAGCAGCAGACGATCGTCAAACTGGCTGAGGTTCAGCCCGGTCAGCTCTGAAATGCGGTTAAGCCGATACTCCAGCGTGTTGCGGTGAATAAAGAGCGCGCGCGCCGTGGCGCTGGGCTGCACGTTATGGGTGAACCAGGCGATCAGCGTGCGCCGCAGCAGGCCGTTATTGTCCATACTCTTCAGCCTCGCCAGCGGACGCGCCAGCTCGTTCGCCTGCCAGCCGCCGCGCAGGCTGTCGAGCAGCACCGGCAGCATTAAATCCTGATAGAAATAGCTGCGCAGCTCCGGCATACGCTGCTTGCCGACCATCATGGTGGTGCGTGCGGTGCGGTAAGAGCGCGCAATGCTGCCCGGCCCGGTGAAATAGTTGCCGAGAGCGATGCGCATCCGCACCTGCCCGCTCTCTTTCATACGCTGCAGCAGCTGTTCGACGCGCTTGCGATGATCGTCCTGATCGTAGCGCCCATGCGCATTGAGCGCCGGTTTCAGCACCACCATCTCCGTCAGAGAAACGATAGCGATCAGGTTATCGCGCTCCGGCGTGGTGAGCAGCGTTTGGAGTTGCTGCAGTTCAGACATGGCGCTGTCGACGCCCAGCTGGCCGCTGTCGACCTCCACCACCGCCGCGACGCGCGGTTGGTTAAGATCGATGCCGAGACGCTGCGCCCATTCGGTCAGCTGCGGCGTCAGGGTTTCGCTGCGGATCAGGTTCAGCACCAGCTCCTCACGCAGACGACTGTCCTGCGCCAGCATATGCAGCAGCCTCGTCTGCTCCAGCATCATCTCCGCCGTCATGCAGACCAGCTCGCCGTAGTGACGCAGCGCGACCGGATCGCCGGTCAGTCCAATCACCCCGACGATTTCACCGTCAATGCGCAGCGGCAGATTGATGCCTGGCCGCACGCCGTGCAGATGTTTCGCCACCGCCTCGTCGATGTCCACTACCCGCCCCTGCGACAGCACCAGCAGCGCGCCTTCGTGCAATTCGCCAATACGCTCGCGATCGCCGCTGCCGATAATGCGCCCGCGCGCATCCATCACGTTGACATTACTGTCAATAATCTTCATGGTGCGCGCCACAATATCCTGCGCGAGGCGCGCATCAAGATGATAGGTTGCCATCTGTTAATCCCGACAGAGAGTAGAAGAGACAGCATACGCATGGCTGCAGAGCCAGGCATTGTGCAAATGCACAGAGCAAGAGGGGGATTTACAGGTTTTGCGGCACTGGTCACACTCTGACCAGCATAAATAAAAAGGCGGACCGGAGTCCGCCTGAGAGGGAAAATAGCGTTACTGCATCAGCAGATAGATGCTGCTGTCGCCGCGCTTAACGTTAAGCGCCAGTACCGAAGGTTTAGTATCAAGAATTTTACGCAGCTCGCCCAGGTTAGTGACTCGCTGCTGGTTAACCCCAAGGATCACGTCGCCTTTTTTCAGGCCGATACGCGCCGCAGCGCTGTTGGGCTTAACGTTGTCTACGCGCACCCCTTTATCGCTGCCGCTGTCGTTGCTGAGATCGGCGCCTTCAATCCCGGTATAGATAGTGGCCGACTGCACTTTATCCTGCGTGCTCTGCTGCAGCTCAACGGTAACGCTAACCGGTTTGCCGTCACGCAGCAGGCCGAGCTGCAGTTTAGTGCCAATCGGCAGCGAACCGACTTCGGCGCGCAGCGCGGCAAAGCTGCTCAGCGGTTTGCCATTCATCGACACCACCACGTCGCCTGCTTTCACGCCCGCTTTCGCCGCGGCGGAGTTCGGCAGCACCTGGCTGACAAAGGCACCGCGCTGGGCATCGACCTTCATCGCTTTCGCCAGCTCTGAGTTAAGCTCAGCGCCGAGGATACCCAGCTCGCCGCGTTTTACCTGACCATACTCCACCATCTGGCCGGTCAGGTTTTTCACCATATTGCTCGGGATAGCGAAGCCGATGCCGATATTGCCGCCGTCCGGCGCGAGGATGGCGGTGTTAATGCCGATCAGCTCGCCGTTGAGATTCACCAGCGCGCCACCGGAGTTGCCGCGGTTAATCGCCGCATCAGTCTGAATGAAGTTTTCGTAATTTTCGACGTTAAGGCCGCTGCGGCCCAGCGCCGAGACGATGCCCGAGGTCACGGTTTCACCCAGGCCGTACGGGTTGCCGATAGCGACGGTGTAGTCGCCGACGCGCAGGTTATCGGAATCCGCGATTTTAATCGCCGTCAGGTTTTTCGCATCGATAAGCTGCACCAGCGCGATATCAGAGCGCGGATCCTTGCCAATCACTTTACCATCGTAGCGGCGGCCATCGCTGAGCTGCACCTGGATTTTGGTGGCGTTGTCGACGACGTGGTTATTGGTCACCACGTACCCTTTTTCAGCGTTGATGATGACGCCGGAACCCAGCGCGCGGAATTTTTCCTGCTGGGTATTGCCACCACCACCCGCGCCGCCCTGGCACATCGGCGAACTCAGGAAAGGCGATCCCTCCTGACAGAAGGGTGAATTATCGCCAAAGAACTGCTGAAACTGCTGCGGCAGACGCGGCGTTTTCACCGTGGTGCTGCCTTCAACGCTGATACTGACCACCGAAGGCATCACTTTTTCCAGCATCGGCGCCAGGCTCGGTAGTTGCTGACTGGTAGAAGAAGCCGATTCAGCGGCAAAAACGGCGGCAGGGCTTAACGCCAGGCCAAGACTGAGCGCCAGCGCGCTCAACGTTAAGGTGTTTTTTTTCATTCGTGTTAGTCTCATCCAGTAATTAACGTCAGACCCTTGCTGTGGTCAGTTATGAGATTTATCTTTTATCGCGAAGTTCCAGCAAAAGTTTGCGGCAAAAGTAAAAATTTATGCACGCTCTTTACAAAACTCCTGTTATTCCACCGCCATCAGTCGGCGATACTCATCCCACGCATAAAGATCGGTCATCCCGCTAATATAGTCCTGAATCAGGCGAAAGCGATAATAACGCTCCCATAGCAGGCGCTGATATTTATGCTCGACCGTCAGCGTCCGCATTTTTTGCTGATAGGCTTTACGGTGTTTACCGGAAAGCTTATGAAACAGGCGGGTTTCGATGGGGTGCTGACGGAGAAAATCTTCATTAATCAATGTCGTAAAAGCTTCAAAGGTTAGCGACATCAGAGGCTGATATATTTCTAACAATCCCTTAATAACACGATAACCTTGTAATTCCAGCTGCTCAACCTCGGCATGATTAAATACATGACGGCGCGCTACCGTTTTGAACATCTGCAATAAACGCCCCTCTTCGCCATCATCCTCTAATAGCGCATGATTAAAATCGCCATTGAAAATGGCGGACAAATTATCGACAAAACGCTTAACCGCGTGGCTGACCAGCACGCTCTGCACGTTAACGCGTAATGACATAAAGAACTGATCGCTTCTGCTACGACGCTTTTTGTTACAGGCTTCTCGCCAGGCATCGCCAACCGTTCGACTGAAGGCGTCATTATTTTTTATCGGCCCCCAGTTTTTACATAAATAGTCATAAAGAGCATCAATGTTAAATATATCTTTCTCGACGGCATCGTCCAGATCGGCAATACAGTAAGAGATATCATCCGCCGCTTCCATAATATAGGTCAGCGGAAAGCGATGGTGTTCGGCCATATTGGTCGCTTCGCGCAGTTCGGCAATATATTCCCGCTCGGAGAGATAAAAACCGGGCTTTTTCATCAGGGCGCTGAACTGCTCGGGCTTCTCGCCCTGCCACCAGGCGGGTGCGGTATATTTCAGGATGCAGGCGACCTGAGAGTAGCTCAGGTTAAGCTGCAGCAGAGTATGCACCATGCGGATCGCCTGCGCGTTGCCTTCGAAATGGCACAGATCCTGGCGGATCATGGCGTTCAGCCGCTCAAAATCGGCGCGCTGCTGGTCGCCTTCAACGCCTGCCACCAGCGGGTCGACCAGCTCCAGAGGAAGATGCTCTTCAAACCAGTCGTTGATGGCGGCTTCGCCGAAATGGCCGAAAGGCGGGTTGCCCACGTCGTGCAGCAGGCAGGCCATCTCCACCAGGCTTTCAAACGCCCCCTCCATCTCATCCAGCCCGTACTGCGCCAGGCCGCCCTGATTCTTCAGGGTTTGCAGGATCTCTTTGGCGATATAGCGTCCCGTCTGCTGCACTTCCAGCGAATGGGTCAGGCGCGAGCGTACCGCGGCATTGCGCTCCAGCGGAAAGACCTGGGTTTTTTGCTGGAGTCGGCGAATCGCCGCCGAGTTGATAATACGGCCACGATCGCTCTCAAAGTGGCGGGTAATATAGTATTCCCCTTCCGGCTCTTTGCGCGTGTTATAAGGGCGGGTAAAACTTATCTTCTTCCTGAAATTGACCGTCGCCATCGTTACCCCTTATTACTTCGTGAATCAATCCCCTGCCAGCCATGCTAGACTATGCCTCACTTTTTACGACTACTTCCACCACATTAGCGAGACTCTTTTATGAAAGCAGGCATTATTGGCGCGATGGAGCAGGAAGTTACCCTGCTGCGCGACAAAATCGAGAACCGCCAGACCCTGACGCTGGCCGGCTGCGAAATTTACACCGGCACGCTTAACGGCGTTGAGGTCGCTCTGCTGAAATCGGGTATCGGTAAAACCTCGGCGGCGCTGGGTACCACGCTGCTGCTTGAGCTGTGCAAGCCAGACCTGGTGATCAACACCGGATCGGCTGGCGGCCTGGCCCCTACCCTCTCCGTCGGCGATATCGTCGTCTCTGACGAAGTGCGCTATCACGACGCCGACGTCACCGCCTTCGGCTACGAGCCGGGCCAGATGGCGGGCTGCCCGGCAGCCTTTACCGCTGATGCGCAGCTGATTGCCGCCGCAGAGGCCTGCATCAGCGAGCTGAACCTGAACGCCGTACGCGGCCTGGTGGTTAGCGGCGACGCCTTTATCAACGGCGCTGAGCCGCTGGCGCGCATTCGTAACACCTTCCCGCAGGCGATCGCCGTAGAGATGGAAGCCACCGCTATCGGCCATGTCTGCCACCAGTTCAAGGTGCCTTTCGTGGTAGTGCGCGCCATTTCCGACGTGGCTGATAAGGCGTCGCATCTGAGCTTTGAAGAGTTCCTCAGCGTCGCGGCACAGCAGTCGTCGCTTATGGTGGAGAAGCTGCTGGCGCGCCTGGCGCGTGGCTAAGCTGCTCTGGCTGATCGGGCTGCTGTTTTGCAGCAGCCTGTTCGCCGCACCGCGCGTTATTACCCTCGCGCCGCATCTCACCGAAATGGCGTTCGCCGCAGGCATTACGCCGGTGGCGGTCAGCGCCTGGTCCGACTATCCGCCCGCCGCTAAAGAGCTGGAGCAGGTCGCCAACTGGCAAGGCATTAAAGTCGAACGTATTCTGGCGCTGAAACCGGACGTGGTGCTGGCCTGGCGCGGCGGCAACCCGCAGCGCCAGATCGATCAGCTAAAGCAGCTCGGGGTTAACGTCGAGTGGATCGATCCCGGCTCGCTGGATGAGATGGCGGATGCCGTGGCGGCGCTGCGGCGCTGGAGCCCGCAGCCGCAGCAGGCGCTAAACGCCGCGCAGCAGCTCAGGCAGCAAGTAACCTCTCTGCGCGCGCGCTACGCTGCGCTGCCTGCGGTGCCGCTCTTTCTTCAGTTCGGCCAGCAGCCGCTGTTTACCGCCGCACGCGATACCCTGCAAAACAACATCATTGCGCTGTGCGCCGGAAAGAATATCTTTGCCGACAGCCGCGTCAGCTGGCCGCAGGTCAGCCGCGAGCAGGTACTGATGCGTCATCCGCAGGCTATCGTTATCGGCGGCAGCGCCGCTCAGGCGCAAAACGTTTCCCGCTTCTGGCAACCCCAGCTAAACGTACCGGTTATCGCCATTGATGATGACTGGATCAGCCGACCCGGCCCGCGTATGCTGCTGGCGGCAAAACGGCTCTGCGCCGCCCTGCATCCGGAACAATAAACCAGCAGAAAGCGATTAAAGATCCCGCTAATTTTGCCGTTAATTAGGAAACGAGACGTTGATGCCACGTAAGCTCAGCGTCCTTTTATGCGCACCGCGCATTTTTTGCTACACCAGGAATCCAACATGTCCAGAGCCTTGCTGCTGGCCTTCGCGATCGCGATCGTCGCGCCCTTTGCGACTGCGTCGACCACGGGAACGATAGGCGTTCAGCTGATTATCTTTTCGCGCTGTGAAATTAACAGCCAGCCGCAACGGGCGCTGCCGCAGATCGATTGCGGTCGCCGCGCTAACGCGCAGCCGCGCGTGACGGAAAGCGTGCTAAAAAAGGATGCGATGCGTAAGGAAACGGCGAAGCTGATAACCGTAGAATGGTAATGAAAAGGCCGTCGCAAGACGGCCTTTTTGCATCAGATGCTGAAGGAGGAGCCGCAGCCGCAGGTGGTTTTGGCGTTAGGGTTGGTCACGATGAAACGCGATCCTTCCAGACCTTCGGTATAATCCACCGAGCCGCCAACCAGGTATTGCAGGCTCATCGGATCGACCACCAGCGCCACGCCCTGCTTCTCAATGGTCATGTCGCCGTCATTCATTTTGTCGTCAAAGGTGAAACCATACTGGAAGCCGCTGCAACCGCCGCCGGTGATATAGACGCGCAGTTTCAGATCGGGATTCTCTTCATCAGCAATCAGGTTTTTTACCTTGCTGGCCGCCGCATCGGTAAACTGTAACGGCAGTGCTGCAACATCATCACTCATTTCATACTCCGGTAAACGTCCAGGTCATAAAACGACCTCAATTGCCGTATTATCTTCCAGCGCGATAGCGCAATCAAGTTTTGCCCTTCGCACTGCGTGCCTCCGGCCTTCAGCTAAGGTAAGTATAGCGCGCCCTTTCCGCCCTTTCTTCATGTCGTTATCTTCCCGTAGAATGGCGCGAGATTTTTTATGAACCGCTGGAGCCGAATAAATGAGTAAGTCCGAAAACCTGTTTGCCGAAGCGCAACGCCTGATCCCCGGCGGCGTTAACTCGCCGGTGCGCGCGTTTAACGGCGTAGGCGGCACGCCGCTGTTCATCGAGCGCGCCGACGGCGCCTGCCTGTATGACGCCGACGGCAAAGCCTATATCGACTATGTCGGTTCATGGGGGCCGATGGTGCTGGGCCACAACAACGTCGAGATCCGCAACGCGGTAATTGAAGCCGCAGCGCGCGGCCTGAGCTTCGGCGCGCCCACCGAGATGGAAGTGAAAATGGCGCAGCTGGTGTGCGAGCTGGTGCCGAGCATGGATATGGTGCGTATGGTTAACTCCGGCACCGAAGCGACCATGAGCGCCATTCGTCTGGCGCGCGGCTTTACCGGCCGCGACAAGATCATTAAGTTTGAAGGCTGCTACCACGGCCACGCCGACTGCCTGCTGGTAAAAGCGGGTTCCGGCGCGCTGACGCTTGGCCAGCCTAACTCCCCTGGCGTGCCGGCGGATTTCGCCAGACACACCCTGACCTGCACCTATAACGATCTCGACTCCGTACGCGCCGCGTTTGAGCAGTATCCTGATGATATCGCCTGTATCATCGTCGAGCCGGTCGCGGGCAATATGAACTGTATTCCGCCGCTTCCGGCGTTCCTGCCTGGCCTGCGCGCGCTGTGCGACGAGTTTGGCGCGCTGCTGATCATCGACGAAGTGATGACCGGCTTCCGCGTCGCGCTGGGCGGCGCGCAGGAGTATTACAATGTGCGTCCGGATCTCACCTGTCTCGGCAAGATTATCGGCGGCGGTATGCCGGTAGGCGCCTTTGGCGGACGCCGCGAAGTGATGGACGCGCTGGCCCCGACCGGCCCGGTCTACCAGGCGGGCACGCTCTCCGGCAACCCGATTGCGATGGCGGCCGGTTTCGCCTGCCTGACGCAGATCGCTCAGCCGGGCACCCACCAGACGCTGACCGAGCGCACCACGCAGCTGGCGCAGGGCCTGCTGGCGGCGGCGCAGGCGGAAAATATTCCGCTGGTGGTGAATTACGTTGGCGGCATGTTCGGTATTTTCTTCACCGACGCCGACAGCGTTACCTGCTACGCCGACGTGACGAAGTGCGACGTAGAGCGCTTTAAGCGCTTCTTCCACCTGATGCTTGAAGAGGGCGTTTACCTTGCCCCTTCCGCCTTCGAAGCGGGCTTTATGTCGCTGGCGCACAGCGCCGAAGATATTGAGCGCACCGTTGACGCCGCGCGTCGCTGTTTTGCGAAGCTGTAAAAAAGAGAGTAAGTAAAAGACCGGCAGATGCCGGTCTTTTTTTTGCGGGTACAAAAGGCGTCAACGCGGACGCCACCTGTGAAAGCTTTTACCGGGAACGCCTTAATAGCCAGATAAAGTAAGGCGCGCCGAGGAAGGTCGCCATCAGTCCCGCCGGTATCTGATCCGGGAACGCCAGCATACGTCCGCACCAGTCGGCCAGCAGCATCAGGCCCGCGCCAAACAGCCCCGCCATCGTCATCTGCGGCAGCGCGCGGCGGAAGCCAAGCATGCGCGCGATATGCGGCGCCATCAGGCCGATAAAGCTCAGCGGACCGATCGTCAGCGTCGCGGCGGCGGTCAGCGCGGCCGCCAGCAGCAGCAGCGCCAGACGCGAGGCGTTCAGCGCCATGCCCGCCGAGCGCGCCGTAGCGGAACCCAGCGGCAGCAGCGTCAGCCAGCGGCTGGCGAGCGGCGCCAGCGCCGTCAGCACCAGCGCCAGCAGGGCGCTCTGCAGCGCCGCCTTTTCGCTGACGTTATAGGTTGAACCGGAAATCCAGCTCAGCAGGCCGCCCATGCGCGGATCGCCGCTCGCCAGCAGCAGCATCAGCAGCGTAACGAAGGCGCTGTTAAGAGCCATCCCCGCCAGCAGCATACGCTCCGGCGAAAAGCCGCCGCGGCTCGCCACCAGCATAATAATCAGCAGCGTTCCCGCTGCACCCAGCGCGCCCGCCGGCAGCAGAAACGCCAGCGCGTCGCCCGGCACGAAAAACAGCATCACTACCACGCCGAACGCCGCGCCGGAGCTGATGCCCAGCACCTCCGGGCTCGCCATTGGATTGCCGGTCAGGCGCTGGATCAGACTGCCCGCCACGCCGAGCATCAGCCCCACCGCCAGCGCTGCCAGCAGACGCGGCGCGCGCCACGGCAGTATCTGGTGGAAAAGCTCGCCGCTCGACCATAGCCAGCCGTGTGCGTCGCGGCCGAAGGCGAGCGCGGCCCACGTCAGCAGCGCAAGCAGCGCCAGGCCGAGTAGCGCCCAGCGCAGCACCGCGTGGCGTTCAGCCGGTACCTTATCCCCGCTGTCGAGCGCGGGCGGCACCGAGCCGGTGCGCAGGCGCGGCAGCAGCCAGAGCAGCAGCGGCACCCCCGTCAGGGCGGTCAGCGTGCCGGTGGAGAGTTCGCGCCAGTGCGCGGTGAGCCACAGCACGCAGGCATCCGCCAGCCACAGCAGCAGCGCGCCGATCAGCGGCGCCAGCAGCATGCGGCTTAACAGTCGACGCGCGCCCAGCAGCTTCGCCAGCAGCGGCGCGAACAGGCCAATAAAGCCGATAATGCCCGCCACGCTCACCAGCTGCGCGCTGAGCAGGATCGCCAGCGCCAGCGTGCCGACGCGCGCCATTGCCAGCGCCAGGCCGAGGTTCTTCGCTACGCCGTCATCCAGCCCCATCAGCGTCAGCGGACGCAGCAGCGCCAGCGCCAGCACAAAGGCGAGCAGCAGACGCGGCCAGAGCAGGCTGACGTTCTCCCAGCCCATCTGGTTCAGCGTGCCGGTGCTCCACAGGAACATATTCTGCAGCTGGTCGTGATTGAATATGGCGAAGATCTGGTTCACCGCGCCGCTGTAGAGGCTCAGCACCAGCCCGGAGAGGATCAGCGTGACCGGCGACAGCCGTTTGCCCCAGGCGACGCCGAATACCACCGCGCCCACTGCCAGCGCGCCGATCAGTGCCGCCAGCTGCGACGTCGCCGCGCCGCCCGGCAGCTGCCACAGCGTGGCGACGGTAATGCCGAGCTGCGCGCCAGACGAAACGCCCAGCGTCGTCGGCTCCGCCAGCGGGTTGCGCAGCGCCTGCTGAAACAGCAGCCCCGCCAGCCCCAGCCCGGCGCCGACCAGCAGCGCCAGCCCGAGCCGCGGCAGCAGGCTATAGTGAAACAGCATCTGATCGATGTTGTTCTGATCCGGCGACAGCAGACCCTGCGACCATTGCGCCGACGGCAGCGCCGCGCGCAGATTAATAATGCTCAGCAGCAGCGCCAGCACAAACAGCAGGCTCAGCAGCGCAGCAGGAAAATAACGATGGCGCATCAGCGCGTCTCCAGCGCGCGTTCCAGCACGCGAACAAAATGCAGCGCCGACAGCGTCGCGCCGTAGTACCACACCGCCGGAACCCGCTGAAAGCGTCCGGCACGAACAAACGGCAGCGCCTGCCACAGCGGGCTGCGCCCGAGCTGCGCCATATCGGCGTCGTTATCATGATCGAAGCAGATAGCCTCTGCGTCACGCAAATGCGCCAGCCGTTCGATGCCCGTGACCGCGCTGCCCCAGAAGTTGGTTTCGCCCTGCCACGCGTTGGTCAGCCCAAGCTGCTCCATCACTTCCAGAAACAGGCTGTTTTTGCCGAAGACCAGCGCATGACGGCTGTCCATCAGCGACATCAGCAACACCGGACGCTTCGCATAGGGCGCGAGCCGCTGACGCGCGGCGGCCAGCGCTTGATCCAGCTGCTGCAGATGCGCCTCCGCTTCCGCTTCACGACCGATACGCGCCGCCAGCGCACGCAGTGAATCACGCGCGGCTGAGAGCGGTTTGCCGTCGCCGCGATTAAGGTCGAAGCCCATGATCGGCGCGATGCGCTGGAGTTTTTGCGGCGACGGGCCGTAGCCGTTTGAACAGAGAATTAGCGACGGCTGCAGCTGCGTCATCAGTTCCAGATTGGGTTCGGTGCGCAGCCCTACGTCCACCGTATGCGGCGGCAGCGGCGGCTGGCCGACCCAGACGTTGTAGTTGCGGGTATCGGCGACGGCCAGCGGCGCGACGCCGAGCGCCAGCAGCAGCTCGGTCGGCAGCCACTCCAGCGCAATAATGCGCTGCTGCTCAGGCAGGGTCGCGGCGCGCAGCGGCAAGACGCTCAGCCAGGGCGAGACAGCCAGTGCCGCCAGCAGGCGACGACGCGTGATCTCCATGCTCAGGCCCTCAGTAGACAAAGCTAACCGCCGCCCCGCCCTGGGGGTGCGGCAGAATGCCCATAGGAATACCGTAAATCGCGCCCAGCACGTCGGGCTGCATAATGGCATCCGCCGCGCCTTCGGCGATAACTTTACCGCCGCGCAGCGCCACCAGATGGTCGCAGTAGCGCGCAGCCATATTGATATCGTGCAGTACGGCGATGACCGTCAGGCCGCGCTCGCGGCTGAGACGCTGGATCAGCGCCAGCACCTCGACCTGATGGGCGATATCCAGCGCCGACGTCGGTTCATCCAGCAGCAGACAGCGGCTGTTCTGCGCCACCAGCATCGCCAGCCAGGCGCGCTGACGCTCGCCGCCGGAGAGGCTGTCCACCAGGCGCGCGGCGAGCGGCTTCAGCCCGACCTGCGCGATCGCCTCCTCCACCCGAACGCGATCTTCCTGAGTAAAACGGCCCAGCGCGCCATGCCACGGGTAGCGTCCAATCGCCACCAGCTCGCGTACCGTCATGCCTTCGGCGGCAGGCAGCTGCTGCGGCAGATAGGCGACCTCGCGCGCAAAGGCTTTACTGTTCCAGGCTTCGACCGGCGTACCGTTGAGCAGTACGCGTCCCTCGCTGGCGGTCTGGTGCCGTCCCAGCATTTTTAACAGCGTGGACTTGCCGGAGCCGTTGTGGCCGATAAGCGCGGTGACTTTGCCAGGCGGAAAGGTTAATGAGAGCGGATGCAGCAGCGTGCGGCCGGGCACGTGAAAGCTGACATTATCCAGCGTAAAAGTGGCTGCGTCGTGCGGAGGCTGCATGGTCATC
This sequence comes from Pantoea sp. ACRSB, assembly GCF_022346905.1. Classification (NCBI taxonomy): domain Bacteria; kingdom Pseudomonadati; phylum Pseudomonadota; class Gammaproteobacteria; order Enterobacterales; family Erwiniaceae; genus Pantoea; species Pantoea sp. ACRSB. Next base: position 49,586 of record NZ_JAKRNL010000003.1, read on the forward strand.
CCAGGTTAAACGGGCGCCGCGGCGCCCGGTTGCATCAGAAACGGAAAGTAGCGGTGCCGATGATTTGTCGCTCTGCGCCCCAGTAGCAGGCGTAGTCGCGGTAACAGCTGGCCACATAGTCGCGGTCAAACAGGTTTTTCACGTTGACGCCCACTGACGAGCCAGGCAGACCGAAACGGCCCAGATCATATTTCAGCGTCGCATCGACTGTGGTGTAGCCAGCGACATCGAAGTTCTGGTTTGAGTTCGCGCCGTTGCGCTCATTTTCCTCATACAATCCTTTGCTTTCGCCAACGTAACGCACGCCTGCGCCGACGGTGACGCCGGAGAGCGCGGTCTCATGGAAGGTATAATCCGCCCACAGCGACGCCATATGCTTTGGCACCTGCACCGGCGTGCGCCCTTTCAGCTGTGTATCGTGGGTATATTCCGCGTCGGTGTAGGTGTAGGCGGCCGTCAGGTCGATATTGGCGTTAACTGCCGCTTTCGCCTCCAGCTCTACGCCGCGCGAGCGGATTTCGCCGCTCTGCACGCTGAATAATTTATTTACCGGATCGGCCGTCAGGTTTTTAGTTTTGGTCAGCTGATAAACCGCAGCGGTCATGGTGATCGGGCGATCCTTCGGCACATATTTCACGCCCGCTTCATACTGTTTGGCGCGTGAAGGATCAAAAGCCTGACCTGCGTAGGTAGAACCAGAGTTGGGAATAAAGGCTTCGCTGTAGCTGAAGTAGGGCGCGATACCGTTATCGAACACATAATTCAGACCGCCACGCCAGGTAAAGGCCTGATCGTTCTGGCGATCGAAGGCTCCGCTAAAACGATTGTATACCGACGTCATGGCGTAATCGTAACGGCCGCCCAGCGTCAGCACCCAGCGGTTCCACGCCATCTGATCCTGCGCATAAAGGCCGGTCTGACGCTGTTTATCAAGGTGCTGGAAAGGATCGAACGGCGTAACGCTCTCATCGCCATATTGCGGGTTAACGGCGTTCAGGCTGCTGGCGCTGCCAAATTGCGCATTGATATCGTTACGCGTGCGCTGGAAATCCACGCCCAGCAGCAGCGTATGGTCCAGCGCGCCGGTGGCGAATTTAGCCTGCGCCTGGGTATCGACGGCGAACTGATTCAGCTCTTCCTCAGAGACCGCCGAACCGCGCGTAATTGACTGGGTAGCGGCATCAAAGCCGTTGCCGTAAATGCTGCGATAGTCGGTGCGCAGATCGGCGTAGCGCAGGTTCTGACGTACCGTCCAGGTCTCGTTGAAGCTGTGCTCGAAGTTGTAACCCACCATTTTGGTGTTGCGCGAGATTCTGTTGCTCTCTTCGCCTTCATCAAAATTAGTCGGCAGCTTGTATTCGCTGCCGTCTGCGCGCCTGATCGGCACTACCGTACCCTGACGCGGCAGCCAGCCGTAATAGCCGGTTTCCGGCTCGTTCTGGAAATAGGTCAGCAGGTCGAAGCGGGTATTTTCGTCCGGACGCCAGCTGAACGAGGGCGCAATGGTGTAGCGTTTCTCTTTATTCCGCTCCTGCTGCGCGTCGGCGCTGCGCGCAAGGCCGGTCAGGCGGTAGCTGTAGACGCCGTCGTCATCCAGCGAGCCGCCGAAATCGAACCCGGTAGAGAAAAGGTTGTCGCTGCCCATCTGGAACTGCACTTCGCGCAGCGTTTCCTGTGTTGGACGCTTGCTCACCAGCGCTACTACGCCGCCGGGATTGCTCTTGCCGTAGAGCACTGAAACCGGGCCGCGCAGCAGCTCGGCGCGCTCCAGGAAGTAAGGATCGATAGCGAATTCAGAATAGTTGTCGCCCTGCAGCTTCAGGCCGTCAAGATACTGGTTGGTGTTGGTTTCGCTAAAGCCGCGAATCGACAGCGCATCGATCACCTGCGAGCTGCCGCGGTTGCCGGTCAGGACGCCCGGCGTGTAGTTGAACGCCTCTTTTACCGATGTTACCTGACGCTTTTCCATCTCTTCGCGCGTCACCACCGAAACCGACTGCGGGTTTTTCTCAATCGGCGTATCGGTTTTGGTGCCGGTGGCGCTCTGTCTGGCGGCGATAGTCGGCGCCGGGCCCCATGCGCTCTCCTGCGCCGCGGCAGAAGCAGCATCTGACGAAACCACCAGCGTCTCCTCAGCCAGCGCGGAGGCGCTTACTGAGCCCAGAATGACGGCAATGCTCAAAGCCAGCGGACGGCGAGCAAGCGCGCCGCGCAGGTAACAAGGAAAAGTCGTTCGCGCATTCATAGTAGTGTCTCTTGAATAATGTGGGCAGGCGAATGGAAACGAGAATGATTATTATGCCGAATGGATTTTAGGCGAAACTCTTACTTTTCTGCAAGGGATAATCCCGCGCGCAGCGCCGTCTGGCGGGCATTCGCGCAGTATTGATCAGGCACAAAAAAAGGGCGCCGTAGCGCCCTTTTTAACCGACGTTTTAGTTACCGCCGAACATATCTTTAATCCAGCCGGCGACGCCGTCGCTCTCTTTCTGCTGCTGCTGCGGCTGTTGTTGCTGCTGCTGCATCTGCTGCTGATTTTGCTGCTGGTTCTGCTGCTCCTGCAACTGCTGTTGCTGCTGCTGGAACAGCTGTTGCTGCTGCTGGCAGAGCGCGTCGGGATCGAGCGCCCATACCGGCAGCGAACGCCAGGTGCTGCTGCCGTTGCCGCAAACGAAATTGCCCGCTGAGTCGATGTTCATCATGGAGACATCTTCCGGCGGCGTCAGCACCAGCGGCATTGGCGCCTGGTTGTCCAGGTAGCGACGATAGATCTGCATCGCGCCGCTTGCGCCGTACAGCTTGCTTGGCTGGTTATTGTCGCGGCCCACCCAGGTAATAGCGACCTCTTTGCCGTCGACGCCGGCGAACCAGCTGTCGATCAGGTCGTTAGTGGTGCCGGTTTTGCCCGCCAGATGCGCTTTGGGATAACGCGCGCCCAGCGCCCGCGCCGTACCGTGATCGGCTACCTGCTGCATCGTGTAGAGCGTCAGATAGGCGGCCTGCGCCGGCTCTACGCGCTGCGCCTGCGGGAAGCTCTGATAGAGCACTGTGCCGTCTTCCGCGATAACGGAACGCACCGCCGAGAGCGGCGCGCGGTTGCCGCCGCTGGCGATCGACTGGAACGCCTGCGCCACTTCAATCGGCGTCAGGTTCAGCGCGCCGAGCAGCATCGCTGGCACCGGGTTCAGCTGATCTTTCGGTACGCCCAGTTTGGTCCAGGTATCCACCACCGCGTCCAGCCCCAGCGTCATACCGAGGTTTACCGTCGGCACGTTCATGGAGTTGGTCAGCGCATCCACCAGCATCACCTTGCCGCTGAAGCGACGATCGTCGTTCATCGGTTTCCAGACGCTGCCGTTCGGCTGTTTCAGCGCGATAGGCTCATCGGCGATCCAGCTGTTAAGACGATAGGTGTTCGGCTGGCTGAGCGCGGTCAGATAGGTGGCCGGTTTCGCCAGCGAGCCAATAGAACGACGCGCCTGCAGCGCGCGGTTGTAGCCGGCGAACTGCGGATCCGCGCCGCCTACCATGGCGCGCACTTCGCCGCTGAAGCGGTCAACTACCACCATCGCGGTTTCCAGATCTTTCAGGCCACGCTGTTTTTTCAGCGCCGGGATACCGTCAAGCACCGCTTTTTCCGCTGCGTCCTGCGATACCGGATCGAGCGTGGTGAAGATCTTCACGCCGGAGAGATCTTTTACCTTATCGCCCAGCTTCGCCTGCAGCTCGTTGCGCACCATCTGCATAAAGGCGGGCTGCGGCGTGATCACGCCGCCCTTCGGCTGTACGCCGAGCGGACGCGCCGAGAGCATGTCATACAGCTCCTGATCGATCACCTTCTGCTGCTGCAGCAGACGCAGCACCAGGTTGCGTCGCTCCAGCGCCAGCTTCGGATTACGCCACGGGTTATAGAGCGAGGCGCCTTTCACCATGCCCACCAGCATCGCCTGCTGATCGAGGCTCAGTTCATCGACCGGACGGCCAAAATAGTAGAGGCTCGCCAGCGGGAAACCGCGGATCTGGTCGTTGCCCGCCTGACCGAGATAGACCTCGTTCAGGTAGAGCTCCAGAATGCGATCCTTGCTGTAGCGCGCATCCATAATGACCGCCATATAGGCTTCACGCGCTTTACGCCACAGCGAACGCTCGTTGGTCAGGAACAGGTTTTTCACCAGCTGCTGCGTCAGCGTACTGCCGCCCTGCACCGCTTTCCCGGCGGTGATATTGGCGAGGAAGGCGCGGCCGATAGAATAAGGGCTGATGCCGTCATGCTCGTAGAAATGACGATCTTCGGTGGCGATCAGCGTATCGACCAGCAGATCCGGGAAACCGGCGCGCGGCACAAACAGGCGCTGTTCGCCGTTCGGCGACTGCAACATGGTGATCAGGCGCGGATCGAGGCGGAAGAAGCCAAAATCGCGACCGGAATCGATGTTTTTAATTTCGCCCAGCTCATCACCGTCGAACACCATCTGCGCGTGCACCTGCCCCTCTTTGCTGTCCGGGAAATCAAACGGACGGCGCAGCAGATCGATGGTGTTGCCTTTTACCGAGAACTCGCCGGGACGCGTAATGCGCGACACCTCGCGATACTGCGTGCCTTCCAGCAGCGCAATCATCTCTTTTTTGTTGTAGGCCATGCCTGGTTCCAGGCTGACCATGCGGCCATAAACGGTCGCGGGTAGCTGCCACACTTTTCCGTCGATGCGGGCGCGGATCTCAGAGTCGAGGTAAACACCCCAGACGGCCATGACGATCACAAACACAAGGAACAGCCTGATAAGCCAGCTTAACCAGCGACGCTTCCCGCGCGGCGGACGCTTTCCTTTACTTTTACGCGGCACAGGCGCTTTCTCCTCAACCTCATCATCAAAATCATCATTATCAAAATCGTCTTCATCCCTGCGGCGACCCCGGCGCGTAGCGTTACGCGGCGGCTTGGGCTGTTTTCCTTTGCGCCCAATAGGTTCGCGATCGTTCCCAGACATTGGTTTCATTCTCCAGGCATTACGTTGGCTGCGCCGATACTCTAGCGGCTTTTACCTCTTCCGCATGGCGGAACCCTCTGAAATCGATCCAGCTGGCTCAACCTTGCGGGGAATATTTTTTGGTGCGCCTTGTGGGCAAGGCGCTGGCCGGATCGTCGGGCCAGGGATGTCGGGGATAGCGCCCTTTCATCTCTTTTTGCACCTCCGGGTACGCCCCGCGCCAGAAGGCGGCCAGGTCGCGGGTAATCTGCAACGGACGCTGCGCGGGCGATAACAGCTCCAGCACCAGCGGCACGCGCCCCTCCGCCACGGCGGGATTGCTCGCCTCGCCGAACATCTCCTGAATGCGCACCGCCAGCGCGGGCGGTTTGTCAGCATGGTAGCGAATGGGCAGTCGGCTTCCGGTCGGCACAGTGTAATGAGTTGGCAGCGCACTATCCAGCCGCTGACGTTGTGACCATGTGAGCAAATGTAATAGCGCGCTGACAAGGTTAACCGCCTGCAACGATTTCAGATCGCGCACCGCACCCATCTCCGGCAGCAGCCACACATCAAGCGTCGCCAGCAGCGTTTCATCATCTACGGCGGGCCACGTCTCCTCCGGCAGCCACTGCGCCGCGCACTGCAGCCGCACGCGTAGCTGTTCCGCTGCCTCGCTCCAGCCCAGCACCGCCAGACCCTTTTGCGCCACCCAGCGCAGCATCGCCGCGTGCAGCACCTCAGGCTGCGGACGCGCCATCGGCTGCGCCTTTAACACCAGCACACCAGCCTGTTCGCGGCGCAGCGCGCGCAGCGTGCCTTTCTCTTCGTCCCACTCGACTTCGGTACGCACCTCCACCAGCTCCGGGCGCGCCTGGCGCAGCGCGTCGATATCGACCGGCAGCGCCAGCAGCATGCGTGCGTCCGGCGTCGCGCTGCCCTGCAGCAAAGCGGGGGCGATCAGCCATTCGTAGCGGTTCAGCCCCTCTTGCGAATCGAGCATCGCCCCCAGGCCGTTGGCAAGCTGATAGCGGCCGCCGTTATCGCGGCGTCGCGCCAGCCGGTCGCCGAAGCCCGCCGCCAGCAGCGCAGGAAAGCGATCTTCATCGACGCGGCCGCCGCTGACACCGAGCCGCGACTGCCACTGCTTTGCGCGCCGCTGCCATTGCGGCTGCGGACGGTGCAGCGCTTCACGCAGATCGGGCGTGCCGCTGCGCGGCGGATCCTCAAGCACCGCCACCAGCAGCGCGGCGCTGGCGGCCGCATCGGGATCCTGCCCGGCGGCGCACAGCATCGCGCTCAGACGCGGCTCGCCGCCGAGCTGCGCCATGCGTCGCCCCTGCGCGCTCAGCTTGCCGTTCTCATCCAGCGCGCCAAGGCGGGCAAGCAGCTGCCGCGCCGCGCGCAGATGTTTTTCTGGCGGCAGGTCGAGCCAGGTCAGCTGATCCGGCTGGTTGCAGCCCCACTGCAACAGCTCCATCCAGAGCGCGGCGAGGTCACTGTGCGCGATCTCCGGCTCGCTCTGCGCGGCGGCTCGCGACGCCTGCTCTTCGGCGATCAGATGCAGGCAGATGCCGGGCATCAGACGACCGGCGCGGCCGGCGCGCTGCGTCATCGACGCCTGGCTGATACGCTGGGTCAGCAGCCGCGTCACGCCGCTGCGCGCGTCAAACTGCGCCGTGCGCTCCAGCGCGCTATCCACCACCAGACGGATGCCTTCGATAGTAAGACTGGTTTCAGCGATATTGGTGGCGAGTACCACTTTGCGGCGGCCGGGCGGCGCGGGCAGAATTGCGCGGCGCTGCGCCGCCAGCGGCAGTGCGCCATAGAGCGGCGTGAGGTCGACATCCTCCGCCACGCGCGGTTCCAGCTCGCGTTTAACCCGCTCAATCTCCGCCACGCCGGGCAGAAACAGGAGCAGCGAGCCGGTCTCTTCGCGCAGCAGCTGCGCCGTTTCGCGCGCCACCGCCTCTTCAAAGCGCAGCGTTGCGCTGAGCGAGGCAAAACGGCGCGTAACCGGGAAACTGCGTCCTTCGGAGACAATCAGCGGCGCGTCGGGCAGCAGCGCCGAGAGGCGCGCGTTATCCAGCGTCGCCGACATCAGCAGGATTTTCAGATCGTCGCGCAGCCCTTGCTGTACGTCGAGCAGCAGCGCCAGCGCCAGATCCGCCTGCAGGCTGCGCTCGTGGAACTCATCGAGGATCACCAGCGACACGCCGCTGAGTTCGGGATCGCGCTGCAGCATGCGCGTCAGAATGCCCTCCGTCACCACTTCCAGCCGGGTGGCCGGGCCGACGCAGTTTTCGCCGCGCATACGGTAGCCGACGGTTTCGCCGGGCTGCTCGCCAAGCTGCTCCGCCAGACGCTGCGCCACGTTGCGCGCCGCCAGCCGACGCGGCTCCAGCATAATAATGCGGCCCGACAGATTTGCCCGCTGCAGCAGTTGCAGCGGCAGCCAGGTCGACTTGCCCGCGCCGGTTGGGGCCGCCAGCAGAATTTGCGGCGCCGTTTCGAGCGCCTGCAGCAGGTCGGGCAGCACGGCGCTGACCGGTAAATCACTCACGGCAAACTCCCGTTCAGCCTGTGTTAAGATGGCGCGCATTGTAGCATTCATCCGCGAGGATTGCCGGAGACCGCCATGGAGACGCAACGCCTGTTTTTTGGCATCGGGCTGCCTGACGCGCTGCAGCAGCAGCTGGTGCGCTGGCGCGCCGATAACTTCGCCGACGACGCCGGCCGCCCTGTTGTTGCGGCCAACCTGCACCTGACGCTCGCCTTTCTCGGCGAGGTGAAAAGCGAGACCGCGCAAAAGCTGCAACAGCTGGCCGCGCGCATTCAGCAGCCCGCCTTCGATCTCGACCTGGACGACGCCGGCCACTGGCCGCGTCCCCGCGTGGTGTGGCTAGGCTGTCAGCGGCCGCCGCGCGGTCTGCTGCAGCTCGCCGATCTGCTGCGGGCCCAGGCGGCGCGCCACGGCTGCGCGCAGAGCGCCCAGCCTTTTCATCCGCACGTTACGCTGCTGCGCGACGCGGCATCGCGCATTGCGCTGCCGCCGCGCGGCTTTCACTGGCGCTTTCGCGTCGACCATTTTTCGCTGTTTTCGTCGCAGTACGCGCGGGGCCGCACGCGCTACCAGGCGCTGGCGAGCTGGCCGCTGACCTGATTCTGGAGCGCTATGCTGTTTTCACCGCCGTTAAAGGCCGCCCGACTGATCGCCCGCTATAAGCGTTTTCTTGCCGACGTGCTGACGCCGGAAGGGGAAACCCTGACCATTCACTGCGCCAATACCGGCGCGATGACCGGCTGCGCCACGCCAGGCGACAGAGTGTGGTACTCCACCTCCGACAGCCTGACGCGCAAATACCCGCACAGCTGGGAGCTGACCGAAACGCAGCAGGGCCACTGGATCTGCGTTAACACGCTGCGCGCCAACCAGCTGGTGAAGGAGGCGCTGGCGGCAGACGTCATTGCGCCCTTGTCCGGCTACGACGCCTGCCAGGCTGAAGTCAAATATGGCGCGGAAAAGAGCCGAATCGACTTCCTGCTTCAGGCAGGCGGCAGACGCAACTGCTATATTGAAGTCAAGTCCGTGACCCTTTTACATCAAGGAAAAGGCTATTTTCCGGATGCGGTGACGGTTCGAGGCCAGAAGCATCTGCGCGAGCTAAGCGCCGTCGCGGCTGCCGGCCATCGGGCTGTTTTGTTGTTTGCGGTTCTGCACTCGGGGATTGAGGACGTCTCCCCCGCGCGTTACATTGACGCACGTTACGCAGACCAACTGGTCCAGGCGCAGCAGGATGGCGTAGAGATTTTGGCGTATCGCGCAGATTTATCACCGGCAGGCGTGTTTCTGAAAAAACCGGTTGCCGTAAGCTTGTAATATCTTTTGCAAATTGTTGTGTTATGAATGTTTAACGCGAGGCGCCAAATACGCTGTTCCTCACAGGCTTGTCAAGGTGCGATCATGAATAATTGCCAACCTTGACTGCTTCTGTTATTTATAGCGGCCTGTTTTTCCCCGTAGGGGGATCGATGTACCCGTTTGCGGCAACGCGGCGAAACCCGCCAGGCAAAATGTAGCGTAATGACTACACTCAACCGCCTGACGCCTAATCGCTGGCGCTGAACCACAAAAGGTATAGTGCGTGTTATCCAGGAGAAACAACATGCAAGAAGGGCAAAACCGTAAAACATCGTCCCTGAGTATTCTCGCCATCGCTGGGGTGGAGCCATACCAGGAGAAGCCGGGCGAAGAGTATATGAATGAAGCCCAGCTGCAACATTTTCGCAAGATTCTGGAAGCCTGGCGCAATCAGCTGCGTGATGAAGTTGACCGTACCGTCTCGCATATGCAGGACGAAGCGGCGAACTTCCCGGATCCGGTTGACCGTGCCGCGCAGGAAGAGGAATTCAGCCTTGAACTGCGTAACCGCGACCGCGAGCGTAAGCTGATCAAAAAGATCGAGAAGACGCTGAAGAAAGTCGAAGATGACGACTTCGGCTACTGCGAGTCCTGCGGCGTGGAGATCGGCATCCGCCGTCTGGAAGCGCGTCCGACCGCCGATCTTTGCATCGACTGCAAGACGCTGGCTGAAATCCGCGAGAAACAGATGGCTGGCTAATGCCATGCCTCTATCACCGCACTGCGGAAGAGCACGCTGTTGTTCCGCTGTGCGGTGACTTTTAATGCCTATGTCCACGCTTCCCTGTATCGGGCGTTTCGCTCCCTCTCCTTCTGGCGATCTTCATTTCGGCTCGCTGATTGCCGCGCTTGGCAGCTATCTCAGCGCGCGCGCGCAAAAAGGCCGCTGGCTGGTACGCATCGAAGATATCGATCCGCCGCGCGAAGTCGCAGGCGCTGCCACGCGCATTCTGCATCAGCTGGAGCATTACGGCCTGCACTGGGACGGCGAGGTGCTGTGGCAGTCGCAGCGCCATGAGGCCTATCGCGAGGCGCTGGCCTGGCTGCAGACGCATCGTCAGAGCTATTACTGCACCTGTACGCGTCGCCGCATCCAGCAGATCGGCGGATTTTACGACGGCCACTGCCGCGATCGCCATCTGGGGCCGGAAAACGCCGCGCTGCGTTTACGTCAGCACGCGCCGGTTTTCAGCTTTGACGATCGGCTGCGCGGCATCGTGAACGTCGATGCGCGTCTGGCCCAGGAAGATTTTATTATTCATCGGCGAGACGGCCTGTTCGCCTACAACCTTGCCGTGGTGGTCGATGACCATTTTCAGGGCGTAACGGAGATCGTGCGCGGCGCGGATTTAATTGAGCCCACGGTGCGGCAGATAGCGCTTTATCAGCAGTTCGGCTGGCCGACGCCTGACTGGCTGCATTTGCCGCTGGCGATCAATCCCGACGGCAATAAACTGTCGAAGCAGAATCATGCGCCTTCGCTGCCCGCAGGCGACCCGCGACCGCTGCTGGTGCAGGCGCTTCGCTTTCTGGGACAGCCTGTGGCGGCGGAATGGCGCGATGAAACGCAGGAGAAACTGCTGGAAAGCGCAGTCTCACAGTGGAATATCGCTTTGATACCCCATGAGAACGCCCTGAAACCGGCTGAGCCGACAACACCATTCCTAAATGAATCGCAACAGGCTATGATTAGCCGCTGATTTTATTTACACCACTTTACGTCGCTGTCGAGGTGTCCCATTTTTACCCGAGTTGCTAATTTTTGCCGGAAAGTCCTCATGCGTGATGAGGAGGCGCCCGTCGAGGTTGAAACTGAGCGTCATCAGATGACCATTATCCCTCGTGAGAGCCATAACATCTCGCGCAAAGACATTAGCGAAAATGCCCTGAAGGTGCTCTACCGCCTGAATAAAGCGGGCTATGAAGCCTATCTGGTGGGCGGTGGCGTTCGCGACCTGCTGCTGGGTAAAAAGCCCAAGGACTTTGACATCACCACCAACGCCACGCCAGAGCAGATGCGCAAGCTGTTCCGCAACTGTCGTCTGGTTGGGCGTCGCTTCCGTCTGGCGCACGTTATGTTCGGTCCCGAAGTGATTGAAGTCGCGACCTTCCGCGGCCATCATCAGGCCGAAGAGGATGTTGAAGAGGATCGCAATCTGTCGCAGCGCGCCCAGAGCGGCATGCTGCTGCGCGACAATATCTTCGGCAGCATCGAAGACGATGCGCAACGTCGCGACCTGACGATCAACAGCCTCTATTACAACGTTGCCGATTTTACGGTGCGCGACTACGTAGGCGGCCTGCAGGATCTGCAGCAGGGCATTATTCGCCTGATTGGCGATCCAGAGACGCGCTACCGCGAAGATCCGGTGCGTATGCTGCGCGTGGTGCGCTTCGCCGCCAAACTGGATATGTCGATTGCGGCGGAAACCGCCGAGCCGATCCCGCGTCTCGCCACGCTGCTGCGCGATATTCCGCCGGCGCGTCTGTTCGAAGAGTCGCTGAAGCTGCTGCAGGCGGGCTACGGCTACAGCACCTATGTCAAGCTGCGTGAATTCCAGCTGTTCCAGCCGCTGTTCCCGACCATTACGCGTAACTTCACTGACGAAGGTGACAGTTATATGGAGCGTATGGTGGCGCAGGTGCTTAAAAACACCGACAACCGCATCCATAACGATATGCGCGTCAATCCCGCCTTCCTGTTTGCGGCGATGTTCTGGTATCCGCAGCTCGAAGCGGCGCAGCGCATCGCTCAGGAGAGCGGCCTGACCTATTTCGACGCCTTTGCGATGGCGATGAACGATACGCTGGATGAAGCCTGCCGCGCGCTGGCGATCCCGAAACGCATTACAACGCTGATCCGGGATATCTGGCAGCTGCAGCTGCGCATGTCGCGCCGCCACGGCAAACGCGCCTGGAAGCTGATGGAGCATCCGAAGTTCCGCGCCGCCTACGATCTGCTGGCGCTGCGCGCCGAAGTCGAGAACAACCCGGAACTGATCCGCCTGAGCCACTGGTGGGGCGAGTTCCAGGCCGCCGCGCCGACGCAGCAGAAAACCATGCTCAATACGCTGGGCGACGATCCGGCGCCGCGCCGCAAAACGCGTCGTCCGCGCCGTCGTCCCACTGCGCCGCGCCGCGACAGTCAGAACGCCTCGTGACCTGCGTCTACCTGGCGCTCGGCAGCAATCTTGCCGATCCCCTGCATCAGGTCGACGCGGCGCTGCGCGCGCTGGATGCGCTGCCCGATACCACGCGCGTCGCCACCTCTTCTCTCTACCGCACGCCGCCTTACGGTCCGCCGGATCAGCCGGATTACCTGAACGCGGCGGTTGCGCTGGAGACCGCTCTCGCGCCGGAAGCTCTGCTGGATCATACCCAGCGTATCGAGCTTGAACACGGCCGCGTGCGCAAATCGGAACGCTGGGGGCCGCGCACCCTCGATATCGATATTCTGCTCTTCGGCCAGCAGCGCCTGCATACGCCGCGCCTGATCGTGCCGCACTATGATATGCACAACCGCGCCTTTATGCTGGTGCCGCTGCTGGAGATTGCGCCCGACGCGGCGCTGCCGGACGGACGCCCGCTGCGCGACCTGCTGACCGGGCTCGACGCCAGCGCCATTCGCTTCTGGCACGCCTGACCGCCGCACAGATTGATCTCGGGAGATTCCGCTCTCCCCCGCTATCCAGTACACTGCGCCCATCTGAAATACCTGAGTTGAGAGCGCAATGAAACCCACCACTATTTCTCATCTGCGTCAGTGGAAAGCGAGCGGACGTAAGTTCGCCACCCTGACCGCCTACGATTTCAGCTTTGCCCGCCTGTTCGCCGATGAGGGCATTCAGGTGATGCTGATCGGCGATTCGCTCGGCATGACCGTTCAGGGCCATGACTCCACGCTGCCGGTGACCGTCGCCGATATCGCCTACCACACCGCCGCCGTACGCCGCGGTGCGCCGCAGGCGCTGGTCATGGCCGATCTGCCCTTTATGAGTTACGCCACGCCGCAGCAAACCTTTGACAGCGCGGCGCAGCTGATGCGCGCCGGCGCCAATATGGTGAAGCTGGAGGGCGGCGAATGGCTGGCGGAGACGGTGCGTATGCTGACCGAACGCGCGGTTCCGGTGTGCGGCCATCTCGGCCTGACGCCGCAGTCGGTGAATATCTTCGGCGGCTATAAGGTGCAGGGCCGCGACGAGGCGGCCGCCGAACGGCTGCTGGCCGACGCGCTGGCGCTGGAAGCCGCAGGCGCGCAGCTGATGGTGCTGGAGTGCGTGCCGGTCTCGCTGGCGCAGCGCATTACCCAGGCGCTGACCATCCCGGTCATCGGCATCGGCGCGGGCAACGTCACTGACGGCCAGATTCTGGTGATGCATGATGCCTTCGGCATTACCGGCGGCCATATCCCGAAATTTGCGAAAAACTTTCTCGCCGAGGCGGGCGACATGCGCGCCGCTATCCGTCACTATATCGCCGAAGTCGAAGCGGGAACCTATCCTGCGGCTGAACACAGTTTCCAGTAATTCAGGAGCCTTACCGTGTTGATCATTGAAACGCTGCCGATGTTGCGTCGTGAAATTCGCCGCTGGCGGCAGGAAGGAAAACGCATCGCGCTGGTGCCGACCATGGGCAATCTGCATGACGGTCATCTGACGCTGGTCGATGAAGCGCGCGAGCGCGGCGATATCGTGGTGGTCTCGATTTTCGTCAACCCGATGCAGTTCGATCGCGCCGACGATCTGGCGCGCTATCCGCGTACGCTGCAGGAGGACTGCGAGAAGCTTAACCGCCGCAGCGTCGATGTGGTGTTCGCGCCTGCGCCCGCGGAAGTTTACCCTCACGGGCTGGAGAATCAGACCTTCGTCGAGGTGCCCGGCCTCTCGTCGCTGCTGGAAGGCGCAAGCCGTCCCGGCCATTTTCGCGGCGTCGCCACTATCGTCAGCAAGCTGTTTAATCTGGTGCAGCCCGATATCGCCTGTTTCGGCGAGAAGGATTTTCAGCAGCTGGCGATTATCCGCAAGATGGTCGCGGATATGGGCTTTGACATTGAGATTGTCGGCGTGCCAACGGTGCGCGCCAAAGACGGCCTGGCGCTCAGCTCGCGCAACGGCTATCTCAGCGACGACGAGCGTCAGCTCGCGCCTGCGCTGGCGCAGGTGATGAACGGCATGGCGGCGCGCCTCGCCAATGGCGAACGCCATATCGAAGAGATTATCGAGGCCGCCGAAGCGGAACTCAGCGAGAAAGGGTTGCGCCCGGACGGGCTTGCGATTTGCGACGCCGACACGCTGGAGCCGCTGACGGTAGAGAGCCGACGCGCGGTGATCCTGATGGCGGCATGGCTGGGCAAAGCGCGTCTTATTGATAATCAACAGGTCGACCTTACGCAGTAAGCGAGGTCGTTTTCAGGCAGAACAATAAGGTGTTTCGGTTATGATTCGTACCGTTTTACAGGGCAAGCTGCACCGCGTGAAAGTGACCCAGGCGGATTTGCACTATGAAGGTTCCTGCGCCATCGATCAGGATTTCCTCGACGCGTCTGGCATCCTGCAATATGAAGCCATTGATATCTATAACGTCACCAACGGGCAGCGTTTTTCCACCTACGCTATCGCCGCCGAACGCGGTTCGAAAATTATTTCGGTGAACGGCGCGGCAGCGCGCTGCGCCTGCGAAGGCGATATCCTGATTATCTGTTCTTACGTGCAGGTTGAGGATGCGGAAGCGCGCCAGTGGCAGCCGAAAGTCGCCTATTTCGAAGGCGATAATGAGATGAAGCGTCTGGCGAAAGCGCTGCCGGTGCAGGTTGCCTGAGGTTAACGCGCGTAGCGGAGAGCGCGTTGGGGGATGGCGCCTGCGCGGGCGACATAACCCGCTATTCCAGACGGCTCAATGCTGAAGCCTGGGTAACAGGGGCCGAGCGAGCAAAGATGCCTTGAGCGACTTTGCGATCGACCCTGTTACCCGCACCCTCTCTCAGCGCTAAACGGAAGCAGCCATCTGGCTGCTTCTTTGCTTATCAGGTGCGCAGGCCGCGTCCGCGCTGGATCAGCCTGTAGACCAGAATATAAAACACCAGGATAAAGGCGATCAGCACCGACAGGGTAAACACCAGCGGCACATCATTAATGCCGAGGAAGCCGAAGCGGAAACCGCTGATCATATAGACCACAGGGTTGAGCTTCGATACCGCCTGCCAGAAGGGCGGCAGCAGCGTCAGCGAATAGAACACCCCGCCCAGATAGGTCAGCGGCGTCAGCACGAAAGTCGGGATCAGGCTGATATCGTCAAAGGTACGCGCAAACACCGCATTCAGCAGACCAGCCAGCGAAAAAAGAATCGCCGTCAGCAGCAGCGTCAGCGCCACCATTGGCCAGGAGTGGACGTGGAACGGCACGAAGAAGAGCGAAATCGCCGTGACCAGCACCCCAACGCAGAGACCGCGCGCCACGCCGCCGCCGACATAACCGGCGATGATAATATGCGTCGGCACCGGTGCCACCAGCAGCTCTTCAATATTGCGCTGAAACTTGGCGCTGAAGAACGACGAGGCGACGTTAGCGTAGGCGTTGGTGATCACCGCCATCATAATCAGACCCGGCACGATAAACTGCATATAGCTGAAGCCATGCATATCACCGATGCGCGAACCGATCAGGTTGCCGAAAATAATAAAATAGAGCGTCATGGTGATCACCGGCGGCACCAGCGTCTGGATCCAGATGCGGGCGAAACGGTTGATCTCCTTGGCCCAGATACTCTTCAGCGCCACCCAGTACAAATGTGTCATGCTTTCACTCCTTTGCCCTGCACCAGGCTGACAAACAGCTCTTCCAGACGGTTCGCTTTATTACGCATGCTCAGTACCTGCACGCCCTGCGCGCTGAGCTGGCCGAAAACGCTGTTCAGGCCCTGCTCGCGCATCACTTCGACTTCCAGCGTCGAGGCATCCACCAGGCGATACTGAAACCCTTCCAGCGTCGGCGGCGCGCTGCCCGGCGCGAGATCGAGAATAAAGGTTTCCGACTGCAACTTGGCCAGCAGCCCCTTCATTGAGGTGTTCTCTACCAGCTCGCCGCTCTGGATAATGCCGATGTTACGACACAGCATTTCCGCTTCTTCAAGATAGTGCGTCGTCAGAATAATAGTGGTGCCCTTTTCATTCAGTTCCTTGAGGAAGGTCCACATAGAGCGACGAAGCTCAATATCCACACCCGCCGTCGGTTCGTCGAGGATCAGCAGTTTCGGCTCGTGCATCAGCGCGCGAGCGATCATCAGACGACGCTTCATCCCGCCGGAGAGCATCCGCGCACGCTCGTTGCGTTTACCCCAGAGATCGAGCTGGGTCAGATACTTCTCCGCGCGCTGCTGCGCCTCGCGGCGCTCAACGCCGTAATAGCCTGCCTGGTTGACCACAATCTGCATCACGGTCTCAAAGGGGTTGAAGTTAAACTCCTGCGGCACCAGGCCGAGCTGGCGTTTGGCGTTGACGACATCTTTCTCAAGGTCGTAACCGAACACGCGCACGCTGCCGCCTGATTTGTTTACCAGCGAACTGATAATGCCGATAGTGGTGGATTTACCTGCGCCGTTTGGCCCCAGCAGCGCATAAAAATCGCCGGCTTCGACGTTAAGATCTATGCCTTTCAGCGCCTGTACGCCGCCGGAATAGGTCTTGGTCAGCCGGGAAAGTTCCAGTGCATAAGTCATTCCGAATCCATATCCTGTTTTAATGTCGGTGTGTCGCGATGGACATAGCGAGTCGCTGGCTGACGCGATGTCGCCGCAACGTTGCTACTTATGATGAGCCACCCTGAGCGTAAAATCTTCCTGGATGGACACTTTTTTGCGGAGGTGAAGGCTGAACTCCTGAACCGGAGCACAGCCTACACCAGGCCGACGCAGTCAGCCTTGGAAGATTGTGCGGTCAGGCTCAGGATTCGAGCGGTACCACTTTACCGATATAGGGCAGATGACGATAACGCTGGGCGTAGTCGATGCCGAAGCCGACCACGAACTCGTCAGGAATGGCGAAGCCGACATATTCTACCTTCACGTCGACTTCACGACGCTCGGGCTTATCCAGCAGCGTGCAGATGGCGAGGGATTTCGGCTCGCGCAGACGCAGGATCTCGCGCACCTTGCTCAGCGTGTTGCCGGAGTCGATGATATCTTCCACAATCAGCACATCTTTGCCGCGAATATCTTCATCGAGATCCTTCAGAATTTTCACGTCACGCGAGCTGGACATGCCGCTGCCGTAGCTGGAGGCGGTCATAAAATCGACTTCATGGGGCACCTCGACGGCGCGGCAGAGATCGGCCATAAACATAAAGGAGCCGCGCAGCAGCCCGACCAGCACCATCTCGCTGCCGCTGTCGCGATAGCGCTCGGAAATCTCTTTACCCAGTTCGGCAATGCGCGTTGCGATCGCCTCTTCGGAAATCATCACTTCAACAGTATGTTTCAAAACCTGTACTTCTCGTTGATTTTAAAGGGATCGTCCATCCTCAGCAGCGGATGAACAGAGAGAACCCGCTCAGACCTGAGCGGGTAGCGATTCGCAGGAGAGTATCACAGCTTGTCAGACGCGGCGAGATGCAGCGCCGCACCGCTGGCGGCTTCCTGATGAGCGGAAGCTATAAACTTAGAACTTTCCGGCCTTTAACAGAACAAATCGCTACATGATAGCCTGTGGTCAACATATCGTTATCTTACCTCTGCGCTGAGCAGGAGATCCCATGTCTGACCACTCCAGTAAAAAAACCCATATCGGCGAGCGCAAGCTGCATCCGGAAACCCAGATGCTCAACTACGGCTACGATCCGCGTCTGTCGGAAGGCGCGGTCAAACCGCCGGTATTCCTGACGTCGACTTTTGTCTTTAACAGCGCCGAAGAGGGACGCGATTTCTTTGATTACGTGGCGGGACGGCGCGAGCCGCCGGCAGGCAAAAGCAGCGGTCTGGTCTATTCGCGCTTTAATCATCCCAACAGTGAAATCGTTGAAGATCGTCTGGCGATATATGAAGAGGCGGAGAGCTGCGCCCTGTTCTCATCCGGCATGTCGGCCATCTCCACTACCCTGCTGACCTTTGCGCGTCCCGGTGACGTAATCCTCCACTCGCAGCCGCTTTACGGCGGCACCGAGACGCTGCTGAGCAAAACCCTGCATAACCTCAATATTGAGCCGGTGGGCTTCAGCGACGGCACTGATGAAGAAAAAGTGCGCGCAGCTGCGCAGCAGGCGCTGAGCCTGGGACGCGTAGCGCTGATCCTGATTGAGACGCCTGCCAACCCCACCAACAGCCTGGTCGATATTGCGCTGATTGCGCGTATCGCCGATGAGATCGGCCAGCAGCAGGGATCGCGTCCGGTTGTCGCCTGCGACAATACGCTGCTCGGGCCGCTGTTTCAGCGCCCGCTGAATTTTGGTGCCGATCTGTCGCTCTATTCGCTGACCAAATATGTCGGCGGCCACTCCGATCTGATCGCCGGGGCGGCAATGGGCAGCAAGGCGCTGATTACCCAAATACGCGCGCTGCGCAGCGCCATTGGTACCCAGCTCGATCCGCACTCCAGCTGGATGATCGGCCGTTCGCTGGAGACGCTGTCGCTGCGCATGGAGAAAGCCTGGCAGAACGCCGAAGCGGTAGCGGCCTTTTTACGCAGCCATGAAAAGGTGGCGAAGCTACAGTGGCTGCCCTATCTCGATGAGAACAGCGCCGAAGGCCGCACCTTCCGCCAGCAGTGCAGCGGCGCTGGTTCGACCTTCTCGTTTGATATTGTCGGCGGGCAGCCCGCTGCGTTCCGCTTTCTTAACGCGCTGGCGCTGTTTAAGCAGGCGGTGAGTCTCGGCGGCACCGAGTCGCTTGCCAGCCATCCCGGCAGCACCACTCACTCTGGCGTGCCGGAGGCGGTCAGGCAGCGTATCGGCATCAGCGACGCCACCATTCGCCTCTCGATTGGCATCGAGAACGCCGGCGATCTGGTGGAAGATATCCGGCTGGCGCTGGAGAAAGCCTGATTAGCCGACGGTGAAGCCCAGCATCATGCCGGTATCCTCATGCTCCAGCAGATGACAGTGCGCCATATAGGCGTGTTCGGCGGCGGCGCGGTGGTCAAAGCGCACCAGCACTTCGCTGCGCCAGCCGTTGACATTGACCATATCCTTCCAGCCCTGGCGGTGCGGCGCAGGCGGCTTGCCGTTTTCTGAAAGAATGCGGAACTGCGTGCCGTGAATATGGAAGGGATGCAGCATCTTGTCCCCTTCGCCGGAGATGGTCCACTTCTCCAGCTGGCCGGGCGTAACGTTGAACATCGGCTTCGTCATATTAAAGGCCTGGCCGTTGATCTTATTGCCGTTATGGAAGTCGTAGCCCGCTTTAGCGCTATGCGACTCGGGCATCGACATATCATGACCGCCCATCGCCGACATATCATGATCGCCCATCGCCATCTTGTCGTGGCTGCCGTTCTCCGATGACATGGCGTGATGCCCGCCCATATTGCCCATCGCTTTATCGCCGTAGCGCTGCATCAGCGCCGCCATGCCCTGCTGATCGAGCTGCGGATCCATCATCAGCTGCAGCCAGCGCGCGTTAGCGCCTTCTGCGGAGGGAACCGGCGGCAGCTGCACCAGCGTGTCGGGCAGCGTGGCGCTCGCCATCACGCGCAGCGGCAGGATCTGCACCAGCGGTAGCGGCTGATCGAACGGCGCCAGCGTCATGCCCATCTGCTCTACCGGCAGCGTCACGATATCGAAGCTTTTGCCGTCGGAAGTATCGACCATCACCTCGAAACGTTCGCCCGGCAGCAGCGGCAGCGACGCTACTTTCACCGGCTCCGCCAGCAGTCCGCCGTCGCTGCCGATAACATAGAGCGGACGGTTATCGCTGGCGGCGATATGCAGAGAGCGCGCATTGCAGCCGTTTAGCAGGCGCAGGCGCAACCAGCCGCGCGGCACCGCCTGCTGCGGATACTGTACGCCGTTAGTCAGCATCATATCGCCGAACCAGCCGACCGCGGCGCTCATGATATCGAGCTGGTAGTCGATGCGGCTGCCGTCCTGAGTGAGCCGCTTGTCCTGGAAGATCAGCGGCACATCGTCCGAGCCCCACTGCGTCGGCAGCCGTAGCTTGTCGGTCTCATCGTCCTGCAGCAGGATCAACCCTGCCAGGCCTTGCGCCACCTGATGGCCGGTTTTGCCATGCAGATGTGGATGGAACCAGCAGGTCGCGGCGGGCTGATCGGGCGTAAAGCTGACCTGCCGCGTCGCGCCGGGTTCGATACGCGCCATCGGCCCGCCGTCGACGTCGCCGGGGATCGCCAGCCCGTGCCAGTGCAGCGTCGTCGCTTCCGGTAGCTGGTTATTGATATTAACCGTCGCCGTTTTGCCGCGCCGCAGCACAATGGCCGGCCCCAGCAAGCTGCCGTTGTAGCCCCATGTCGCCACATTCTTGCCCTGCCACTGGCTGGTGCCGGTCATGGCGGTGATCTGGATCTGGCCGCGCGGATCGGGTTCCAGTCTTGAAGGAACCGGCAGCAGCGGGCGACTGGCCGCCATCAGGGAGCGGCTCCAGATCGGCAGCGCCCCGGCTGCGCTCAGCGCTGCGGTCAGTTTAAGAAAATGGCGACGATGCATAGCTTATTCATCCGTGTGATAAGGGAACCACAGCCTAAACCCTTCCCCTGCGGGAGGGTCAAGTCTTGATAGCGGAAACGCCTGAAAAAAGTGCTGGGGCGGGCTTTCCGCGGCAAAATAATCGGAATCCTGCCAGTCACTGTGCTATCGTCACATGATGATTAATGAATGAGAACCACTATGAAGAAAAGCATCAGGATCCTGTTACTGGCAGGACTCTTTGGCTTCTCCTCCACCAGTTTTGCCCTGAGCGAATCCGAAGCAGAAGATCTGGCCGATCTTACCGCCGTATTTGTTTATCTGAAAAACGATTGCGGCTATCAGGATCTCCCTGATGCGCAAATCCGCAAGGCTCTGGTGTTTTTCGCCCAGCAGAACCGCTGGGATTTAAGCAATTACGCCACTTACAATATGAAAGCGCTTGGCGAAGCGAGCTATAAAGATCTGAGCGGCATCGCCATCACCAACGACAAGAAGTGCAAGTCGCTGGCGCGCGACTCTCTTAGCCTGCTCGCCTACGTTAAATAAGCCGCAGCCCGCCTTCTGCCGATCATTTGACCGTGCATGCACGGTCACTCCTGGTTATCATGTGCCGCTCTTTTCATGGCGAAGTCATCAGAGAGGAGCCCACCATGGCGCAAAAAGAGATGTGGTATGAAACCCTTCATGCCGGTTTCGGACAATATTTCACGGTCGACAAAACGCTTTACCGGGAAAAGACCGCGCATCAGGACTTAATTATCTTCGAAAACGCGCAGATGGGCCGCGTAATGGCGCTGGACGGCGTGGTGCAGACCACCGAGCGCGACGAATTCATCTATCACGAAATGATGACGCATGTGCCGCTGCTGGCACACGGCGCGGCGAAGCGCGTGCTGATTATCGGCGGCGGCGACGGCGCGATGCTGCGCGAGGTGTCGCGTCACGCCCAGCTGGAAAGCATTACCATGGTCGAGATTGACGCCGGCGTGGTGACCTTCTGCCAGCAATATCTGCCTGAACATAGCCAGGGCGCTTATAACGATCCGCGTCTCAACCTGGTGATCGACGACGGCGTAAAT
Source organism: Pantoea sp. ACRSB (assembly GCF_022346905.1). Lineage (NCBI taxonomy): Bacteria > Pseudomonadati > Pseudomonadota > Gammaproteobacteria > Enterobacterales > Erwiniaceae > Pantoea > Pantoea sp. ACRSB. The sequence continues at coordinate 71,181 of NZ_JAKRNL010000003.1, forward strand.
TTCGTTAACCAGACCCAGGAAAAGTTCGACGTGATCATTTCCGACTGCACCGATCCTGTCGGTCCGGGCGAGAGTCTGTTCACCTCGGAATTTTACGCTGGCTGCAAAAGCGCGCTGAATCCCGGCGGCATTTTCGTGGCACAGAACGGTGTCTGTTTTCTGCAGCAAGAGGAAGCGGTCAACAGCCATCGCAAACTCAGCCACTATTTCGCCGACGTCAGTTTTTACCAGGCGGCGATCCCCACCTATTACGGCGGGATCATGACCTTCGCCTGGGCAAGCGATAATCCGGCGCTGCGTCAGCTTGATGTCGCCACGCTTCAAGCGCGTTTCGCTGCGGCTGGCCTGGCGTGCCGCTACTACAATCCGGCTATCCACGCTGGTAGTTTCGCGCTGCCGCAATATCTGCTTAACGCCCTGTCCACTGAACAGCCTGTATAAGGAGGTGAACCAAATTGCAAAAGCTTAAACTGCATGGCTTCAACAACCTGACCAAAAGCCTGAGTTTTTGTATTTACGATATTTGTTATGCGAATACTGAAGCCGAGCGCGATGGCTATATCGCCTATATCGACGAGCAGTACAACGCCAACCGTCTGACCGAAATCCTGACGGAAACCTGTGCGATCATCGGGGCGAACGTGCTGAATATCGCGCGCCAGGACTATGAGCCGCAGGGCGCCAGCGTCACCATTCTGGTGAGCGAAGAGCCGATCGATCCTAAAGATATCGACAACTCGGAACATCCCGGCCCGCTGCCGAACTCCGTCGTCGCGCACCTGGATAAAAGCCATATCTGCGTGCACACCTACCCGGAAAGCCACCCTGAAGGGGGACTCTGCACCTTCCGCGCCGATATTGAAGTCTCAACCTGCGGCGTGATTTCCCCGCTGAAGGCGCTGAACTACCTGATCCACCAGCTGGAATCCGATATTGTCACCGTCGACTACCGCGTGCGCGGTTTTACCCGCGATGTGAACGGCGTGAAGCACTTTATCGACCATGAAATTAACTCGATCCAGAACTTTATGTCGGAAGATATGAAGGCGATGTATGACATGGTGGACGTAAACGTTTATCAGGAAAATATCTTTCACACCAAGATGTTGCTGAAAGAGTTCGACCTGAAACACTATCTGTTTAATACCCGTCCTGAAGATCTCAGCCCGGCGGAACATAAGCGTATTACCGACCTGCTGTGGAAGGAGATGCGCGAGATTTACTACGGCCGCAATATTCCGGCTGTGGGGTTGAAGACGTTTTAGTCGTATGCGCGCTGTGAGCAACAGCGCGCTCTCTGGCCCATCTCTACTCCGTCAGCGCCAGCGCAATGCCGCGCTCGCGCAGGGTGCGACATACGTCGTCGTCTAAGCGGCTGTCGGTTACCACATCGGTCAGATCGTCTATCGCCGCGGCGCAGAACAGCGACCAGGAGCCATATTTGCTGCTGTCCGCCAGCAGGATGCGGCGTCGCGCATTCGCCAGCAGATCCCGCTTCAGCCCCGCCTTCTCTTCCGTCGGCGTAGTAATGCCGCGCTCAAGGCTCCAGGAGTTACAGCTGACGAAAGCGATGTCGGGATTGATGCTGCGCAGCAGACGACGCCCGTGTTCACCGACGCATGACTGGCTGGAGTCGTCGATACGGCCGCCGATAATAGTCACTTCAATCTGTTTGAATTCAGAGAGAAACAGCGCGATATGCAGATCGGCCGTGATGACGCGCAGCGGCAAATGCGTCAGCTGCCGCGCCAGCTCCAGCATGGTGGTGCCAGCGTCCAGCACCACCGCATCGCCCGACTGCACAAACGTAGCGGCGTGATGGGCAATTGCCTGCTTCTCCGCCAGGTTACGCTGCATCTTCTCCAACGTAGTGGGCTGTGCCGGAATAAAACGGTTCAGCGTGACGCCGCCGTGGCTGCGGCTAATCACCCCTTCTTTATCCAGCTTAATCAAATCACGTCGAATGGTTGCTGGCGAGGCGGAGATAGCGCTCACCAGCTGATCAACAGTCACCAGATTATGGCTTTTCAGATAGTCCATAATCTGGTCAAGGCGACTTTGTCCCTTCATATTTCCCTATGCCAGCTGCATCGCGAGTTTAATGGAGATCGCCATGCTCTCAGACTTCGCTTTACCTGTCCATGCGATATCAAAAGCGGTGCCGTGGTCCGCGGAAGTGCGGATAAACGGCAGACCGGCCGTGATATTAACGCCGTCATAAAAGCCAAGCAGTTTCAACGGGATATGTCCCTGATCGTGATACATCGCCACCACGATGTCATACTGTCCTTCCTGACACTGCAGGAAAACCGTATCGGGCGGACAGGGACCAAAAACCTCAATGCCCTGCGCCTTCATCGCCTTCACCGCAGGCGCGACGGTGGTGATCTCCTCGTCGCCGAACAGGCCGTTCTCTCCGGCATGCGGATTGACGCCCGCTACTGCGATGCGCGGCTTTTCAAAGCCGACGCGGCGCAAAAAGGTATCCGCCATGCCGATCACCGTTTCAATACGCGTACGGTTCAGCGTGTCGAGGAACTTGCGCAGTGCGATATGGGTGGTGACGTGAATGACCTTCAGCTTATCGGTATAGAGCACCATCGCGTAATCTTTGGTGTCGGTGAGATGCGCCAGCAGTTCGGTATGGCCGGGATAGAGATGGCCTGCCGAGTGCAGCGCCTCTTTATTCAGCGGCGCGGTGGCGATAGCCTGTACCTCACCCGCCAGCGCCAGTTCGGTGGCGCGCTTTACGCAGCGCCAGGCAAGATCGCCCGCCTGCTTCTGCACCACGCCTGGCTTCAGCGCATCCGGCTCGGCCAGCGGCTCGTCAATAACGTTAACGATGCCCGGCGCGAAGTGCGCCTCTTTTACGCTATCCAGCACGCGCAGCTCCACCTGCGGCGTAATATTCAGGGCAAGAATGCGACGCAGCGTTGCCGCGCATCCCACCACAACCGCCGGCGCGCCGTTAAGGTCCCCTTCCGCCAGCGCTTTGATGATGATCTCCGGGCTGATGCCCGCCGGATCGCCCATGGTCACCGCAATAATTTTACTCACTCGACATCTCCTCAATAAAACGAATGGCTGCTACCAGGGTGTTTTCGTCGCCAAAACCGCCCGCTTTGGTCATCACCGGCAGGGTAAATTCACTGTTAAGCAGGACGCCGTGAGGCACACAGCCCGCCACGATGCCCTGAATCTGAAAACCGCTGGCGCCCAGCGCCTGCGCCACCGCAATCGCCACGTCGCCGCCGGAAAGATAGAGCCCGGCGGGCCGCTGCGTGCGGCAGAGCGTCAGGGTCAGCTCGCCTAAAAAGTGGCAAATCGCCTCGCCAAGCTGCTGGCGCGTTAGCTGATGCTGCTGACAGAGCGCGTCAATCTCGTGGCGCTGATCGGCGCGCTGGCAGGTCCGAATCACCGTATGCCGACCCGCGCGCAGCGCGGCAAGCGCCTGCGCCACCCACTGCGGGCTTTCCGGCCAGCGAGGTTGCGCAAACAGCTGACGGATATCGATATCCACCAGCGCAATATCGCGCTGTGCCGCCAGCCGGGCGATCTGCTGCTGCGCGCTGGCGCTCATCGAGCCGATTACCGCCAGAACCGGCGCGGCGGCGCGTGCGGCAAGCTGCGCGCCAAGCGCGTCGCTCAGTCCGGCGGCGCCAACCAGCAGCGGCGTTTCATCAAGCTGCGCGGCGGCGGCCAGGATGCGCGCAATATCGCTCTCCTGCTCCGCATCGATCACCACAGCCCCCTGCTGTTCGGCCAGCAGCGCAGCAAAGCGATCGCTGCGCAGCGTGGCAAGATCGATCTCGCTGCCGTCGATCCCCAGCTGCGTTAATACGTGGGCGCTGACCACCGGCGTTTTCGGATCGCTGGCGTATTCGGTCTCGGTCAGCGGCACGCCGTTTACCTGCACCTCTCCGTTGCGCGTAACGCGTCCCAGCCGAGGCACTGCGGGCACAATCAGCGCCCGTTTTTTACCGCTGGCGGCCAGCGCGGCGCGCACTTCAGCGCCGACATTGCCGCGCAGCGTGGAATCGATCTTTTTAAACAGCCAGCCCTGCGTAATAAAGGCCTGGTGTCGATGCACTACAGCCTCAGTGCGTGCCGCCGCATCCTGTGCGCTGATGGCGCGACTGTCGGTGCTGATCACCCAGACGTCGGCGGCGGCGGCATCCAGCGGCGTCTCGCTGCTGAACAGCACATGGACGCGTGCGCCCGCCTGCGCCAGGCCGCTGCCCGCGTCGTTAGCGCCGGTGAAATCGTCGGCGATAACCAGCACCGGCGTTTTCCATGACCTTTGCGTCATCTTCTCTCCTGATTCGGCTGCATGCCGCTCTGTATGATTATATTCAATCACGATTGATTATATGTGAGCAAGATCAAATTAATTGAAATCGATATGCCCTATAAATTGAGGCACAGTAAGTGACAGATATCGCACTGTAATGAGCAAAACCAATCATTCAGTCCGGCTTCGCAGTAATAAGGGTATGAAATGACGATCAACAGCACAGTAATTAGCGGCTATCAGGCGCTGAACGACATTAGCTATTTGCTGAAAGGAAAAGCCAGCGCGCTGCTGGTCACTGACAAGAACATTGAAACCATTCCGGCTGTGCAGGCGCTAATCGCCCAGCTGAAACAGCATATTGCCAGCGTGAGCGTGATCAACAGCGTGCCGCCGGAACCGAGCCAGCACGATGTCGCGGCGATTCTGGCGGCGCTGCCCATGCGTGAGGTGGATCTGGTGATTGGCGTCGGCGGCGGCAGCGTGCTGGATGTCGCCAAGCTGCTGTCGGTGCTGTGCGTGGTTAACGCGCCATCTCTGGAGGCGCTGCTGGCGGGCGAAAAGCCGACCACGCGCACCACCTCGCTGTTAATCCCGACCACCGCAGGCACCGGTTCAGAAGCGACGCCGAATGCGATTCTGGCGATCCCGGAGCGCGAAACGAAAGTCGGTATTATCTCGCCGGTGATGCTGCCCGATTTCGTGGCGCTGGTGCCGGAACTGACCACCAGCATGCCGGCGCATATCGCCTCTTCAACCGGTATCGACGCCCTTTGTCATCTTATCGAATGCTTCACCGCCAAGGTTTCGAATCCGGTAAGCGACAACTACGCGCTGATTGGTATGAAAAAGCTGTTCGCCAGCCTCGAAACCGCCGCTGCAGAGCCGCATAACCTGCGCGCGCGCCTGGATATGCTCTGGGCCTCTTATTACGGCGGCGCGGCGATCGCCCATGCGGGCACGCACCTGGTGCACGCCATGTCCTATCCGCTGGGTGGCAAATATCACCTGCCACACGGCGTTGCCAACGCCATTCTGCTGGCGCCCTGCATGGCTTTTGTGCGTCCTGCCGCGGTGAGCAAATTTGCGCAGGCCTACGATCTGCTGCCCGATGCCAATCCGGCGCTGGATGACGAGGCCAAATCGCACGCGCTGGTGGACTATTTCACCGCGCTGGTTAAACGCCTGAAGCTGCCAGCCAGCCTTGAAGAGCTTGGCATCGGCCCGGATCACCTGCCCTACTTAGTGGAGGCCGCGCTCGACGTTCAACGTCTGATGAAGAACGTGCCCGCTGCCGTCAGCGCCAGCGACGTCCGTGACGTCTACCTGACGCTGTTCCCGTCACACCAGGAATAAAGAGGATTGTATGAGTCAGAAAATAACCGGCGTATTGACCGCTATCGTCACCTGCTTTGATCGGGAAGGCGCCCTGAATCCCACCGCCCAGCGCGAGCAGATAAAGCGTCAGCTGGCGGCAGGCAACGGCATCTTCTGCGGCGGCACCAACGGCGAGTTCTTTGTGCTGAACGAGCAGGAAAAAATCGCGGTCACGGAGACCTGCGTTGATGAGGTTAACGGCCGCGCGCAGGTGGTGGCGCATATCGGCGAAATCTCGACGCGCGAAACCATCCGCCTCGGCAAACAGATTGCAAAGCTGGGCGTGGATGCGGTATCGGCGATCACCCCTTACTTTGTGCCGCTCAGGCAGGAAGAGCTGATTTATCACTATCAGACCGTGGCTGACGCGCTCGACGTGCCGCTGTTCCTCTATAACATCCCGGCGCGCACTGGCAATACCCTGCAGCCCGAAACCGTACGCACCCTGGCGTCACATCCCAATATTATCGGCATTAAAGATTCGGCGGGCAGCTATGAAAGCCTGAGCGGCTTTATTAAAGCAGCGGAAGGCATTGATAACTTTAACGTCCTCAACGGCCCGGACTCGCTGATCCATCAGGGCTTCGTTGATGGCTGCTCCGCCTGTATCTCCGGCCTGGCCAACGCCGCGCCGAAAGAGATCAACGCGATCTGGGCGCGCTTCAGCGCAGGCGACATTGACGGTTCGCGCGCGGCGCAGGAAAACGTGACCGGTCTGCGTACCGATCTCTACAGCATCGGCTTCTCACCGGCCGCGGTGAAGAAAGCGGTCTCTCTGCTTGGCTACGACGTTGGCGAAAGCCGCTATGCGGTGCGTTTCAGCGCCGACGAAGAGCAAAAAATCCGTCAGGTGGTCAATCAGTACCTGAAGTAAGGCCGTCAGGGCGGCCATTGCTGCCCTTGCCTGTATCACTTAAGCACCGGGAAACGTGATGAAAGTAATCTGCACCTCGCCGTCGTTCGCCAGATATGACACGACGCCGATTGAAACCCTGAAACAGCACGGCTTTGAACTGATATCCCTGCCCGCCGACGCGCCGCCGGAAGCGCTGGCTCCGCATCTGCCGGAGACCGTGGCGATGATCGTCGCCTTCACCGAGGTGAACGAAGCGCTGCTTAACCAGGCGCCAGGGTTAAAAATTGTCTGCAAGCACGGCGTCGGCGTCGACAATATCGATCTTGACGCCACGCGCGCGCGTGGAATTTATGTCACTAACGTGCCGGACGCCAACAAGCATGCCGTCGCCGATTTCGCCTTTGCGCTGATCCTCAACAGTGCGCGTCAGGTGACGCAGGCAGCGACAGAAACGCGCGCGGGCGGCTGGCCGCGCATTTTCGCCACCGATGTTTACGGCAAAACGCTGGGCATTATCGGGCTGGGCAATATCGGCAAGCAGGTGGCGCTGCGCGCGAAAGGCTTCAACATGCGCGTCATCGCCTTTGATTTCTACCCTGACGAGACCTTTGCCGCCGAACAGGGCGTTACTTTTGTCAGCCTCGATCGGCTGACGGAGGAGAGCGATTTCATCACGCTGCATACGCCGCTGACCAACGAGACGCGCGATCTGTTCGACGCCGCGCGCCTGCGCCGCATGAAGAAAAGCGCCTTTCTGATCAATGTCTCGCGTGGCGGCGTAGTGAATGAAGCGGATCTGTTCCATGCGCTACAGGACCAGACGATCGCCGGAGCGGCGGCCGATGTGTTTGTGCAGGAGCCGCTGACGACGCACCCGCTCTTTAGCCTGCCCAGTTTTATCCCGACCTCGCATATCGCCGGTTATACCGACGGCGCTATCAGCGCCATTAGCGAACGCTGCGTGGCGCAGATTGTGCAGTGCGTCAGACAGGGCGAGCGGCCGGTAAACGTAATGAACGGGCTGGCGTAAGCGCCGCCTTGATCTGCAACCCGATTCGAGTGGAAAACAACAATGAACCCTACGACGCGCTCGACCAGGATCCGCTGGTGGATCGCTGGCCTGATGTGGCTGGCGGTCGCTATTAACTATATTGACCGAACCGTTCTTTCTGCCGCCGCACCGCACCTGATCACCGAACTAGAGATCGATCCAGAAATGATGGGCCTGATTATGGCCGCCTTCTTCTGGTCTTATGCGCTGCTGCAAATTCCTGCGGGCTGGTTCGCCGACCGCTTCGGCCAGAAAAAAGGCCTCGGCATCGCGGTCGGCTGGTGGTCGATCGCCACCATGGCGATGGGACTGGCGACCGGCTTCAAGTCGCTGCTGGCGCTGCGTCTGGCGCTGGGCGTCGGCGAAGCGGCCGCCTACCCCAGCAATGCGGGTATCGCCGCACGCTGGTTCCCGGATCGCGAGCGCGCCACCGTGTCGGGCCTGTTCGACAGCGCCTCGAAGTTCGGCGGCGCAGTGGCGATGCCGCTCATTGTCTGGATGATCGCCATGGTGGACTGGCGCATCACCTTCCTTGCAATCGGCGCGATCGGCCTGTTCTGGGTGATCGCCTGGTATTTTGTTTATGCCGAGAATCCGGAAGATCATAAAAAGATCGATCAAAGTGAAGTTCGCCTGATCCGCGACGGCCAGGCGCAAAATCATGGCGAAAAAGGGGTGCGTCCGATGAGGTGGTACCGACTGCTGCGCTACCGCAATATCTGGGCGATGTGCATCGGCTTTTTTACCATTAACTACACCTCTTACTTTTTTATTACCTGGCTGCCGACCTATCTGGTGAAAGATAAGGGTATGGATTTCCTGAAGATGGGCTTTGTCGCCGCGCTGCCGTTGATCTGCGGCATGCTGATTGAGGTGCTGGCGGGCTGGGCGTCCGATCGTATGGTGCATAAAAAGGTGCTGTCGCTGACCGCCACGCGCAAACTGTTCCTTACCATCGGTCTGCTGATGGCGCTGTGTATCGGCTTCGCGCCCTTTACCGACTCGGTATTTATGACCGTGCTGCTGCTCTGTATCGCCAAGTCAGGCACCACCGTGGCCGCCTCGCAGGTCTGGGCGCTGCCGGGCGACGTCGCGCCGAAGAACAGCGTCTCTATCGTCGCCGGTTTGCAGAATACGGTGTCGAATATGGGCGGCGCGGTCGGCCCCATTATTACTGGCGCGATTGTCGGCGCGACCGGCAACTTTACCTGGGCGCTGGTCTTTTCCGCCGTGCTGGTGGTGATAGGGATCCTCAACTACCTGTTCCTGATGGGCAAGGTTGAGCCTATCGTCGATGAAGAGAAGGCTCATCAGCCTCGGGCTGTCACCAGCGGCGTCTGAGGGTGGCCTGCAAAAAAGGCTCTGACGGTGTTCAGAGCCTTTTCTCGTTTTGCATCAAGCTAGCGCGCCGCGGCGAAAATCGCTTTGCCGATACGGGCGATAGCCGCATTGCTCTGCGCGAGCGTCGCCTCTGTTTGCGTCACATAGATAGCGATAATCAGCGGCTTGCCGTTTTCCGGCCAGACCACGCTGATAATCGACCGCGAGCCATATTCCCCCGCCCCGGTTTTGTCAGCAATTGACCAGCCAGCCGGTAAAACCGAACGTAACAATGTCCCTGCGACCCGATCGTCGCGCATCCATTGCAGCAGCTGTGCGCGTGAAGCGGGCTTCAGCGCCTCTCCCAGCGTCAGCTTTTGCAGCGTCTCACTGACGGCGACCGGCGTCGTGGTATCACGCATATCGCCGGGTATGGCGCTGTTTAGCTCTGGCTCAAAGCGGTCCAGCCGCGTCACCTTGTCGCCAAGATCAGCGAAAAAGCGGGTAACCGCCGCCTGACCGCCTAGCTTTCTCGCAATCAGATTCGCCGCCGTATTATCGCTGTAGGCGATGGCCGCATGGCAGAGCTGCTGCCAGCTCATGTTGGCGGGCGCGACAGATTTTTCAGTCACCGGTGACCAGGTGACCAGCGCAGCGCGGTCGAACTGCGTACGTTCCGAGAGCTTCAGCTTGCCCTTATCCTGCTGGTTAAGCAGCGCACCGCACAGCAGCGCTTTATGCGTACTGTTGAGCGGGAAGCGCTCATCGCCGCGATAGCGCGCGACGCTTCCTGTGGCGGTATCGATTACGGCAATGCCGATACGCGCCTTCAGCGTCTGCTCCTCCTGCTTCGCGACGGCCGCCAGCGCGGCGTCGTTATTTATCGAGGCGTGAGCGGCCACCGCGCTAAGCAGCAGGGAAACAGCGGTAAGTTTTGTCAGAGAAAACATGAGGGTCGTCCTTAATTTTTTGTCCGTTCAGAGCTTGCCCTGTTGCGCGCCGCTACGCAAAGAGTAAAGCGGGAAGTCGTTAGCTGTATCCATTGACGTTATAGTCATGCTGCCTGACAGTTGAAAAAACGCGCAATCCCGCTAAAATGTAGCAACATCACTACATTCAGGAGGCGTGCGATGAAAATTTTTACGCTGTCGAGCAGAGAGTTTAACCAGCAGGTTTCGAACGCGAAAAAAGCAGCAGAGGAAGGTCCGGTCTACATTACCGACCGCGGTAAGCCCGCTCATGTTTTGCTCACGTTTGAGGCGTATAAAAAACTGACCGGTACACGCCGCAATATTCAGGACGCGCTGGCGATGCCGGATGTCGCGACCATCGAATTTGAGCCGGAACGCGGCAATACAGGGTTCAGGGACGTCGATTTCTCATGAGATATTTGCTCGATAACAATGTCATTTCGGAACTGCGTAAGGCGCGCACGCGCGCCATCGATCCCGGCGTTTCGGCATGGACCGAAACCGTTGATGCCGGTGATATGTTTCTCTCGGTGATCACCATTATGGAGATAGAGAAAGGCATCGCGCAGGTGGCGCGCCGCGATCGCGCTCAGGCAGCCCGTTTGCGAGAGTGGTTTGAAATGGCGGTTTTAACAGAGTTCAGCGACCGCATTCTGCCCTTTGACGCTGAAGCGGCGCGCTACTGCGCTCGGCTGCATGTGCCAGATCGGCGTTCAGCGAACGATGCCATCATCGCTGCCATCGCCTGGCAACACGATATGGTGCTGGTAACGCGCAACGTGAAAGACTTTACCGGTATGGGCGCGCAGCTGGTTAATCCCTGGGAATGGGCGCGCTGACTCAGCGTCCCTGTAAAAACTGACGGTAGGCATTTATGACGGCCAGAAAGTCCTCAACGCCGCAGAACGACAGGCTCTCTTCATCGTAGTAATTCATCCCCTCTTCCAGCCCGTCATCCTCTAATGCGAGATGGTTGGCGCGGATCATGACCTCTTCGTCATCCATCCACAGCGTATATTCATGGCCGATGCGCTGCCACTGGCGCTCGCTGCCCTTGATAGCGCGCATGGCGGCTTCTACTTCATCCAGCAGCGCCAGATTTTCTTTGACCTCGTCGTTGAACCAGTGGCCCACCGCCTCGTGATCCATCGACATGCGTACTTTCACCTGCCCGGTGAGATCGCGTAAAAATTCGTATTCCATGGGCTAACCCTTTGGTTAATGACGCGAGTAATCCGCACTAAAATAGAGTGTGCGCATCATCAACGCTAAAGTGAGATCGGGGCGACATTATTGCGGGGAAAAGGCAAAAGAAAAAGGGGCGATTATCGCCCCTTTGTATTTTAGTGAGTCACTCAGACCGCAGTCTGGAAAATCACATTGTCCGCTTTATCGGTGTACTGATTAAGCTGGTCAAAGTTGAGATAGCGGTAGGTGTCGCTGGCGGTTTTATCCACCTGCGCCATAAACTGCTGATACTCATCTGGCGTCGGCAGTTTACCAAGCAGCGAAGAGACCGCAGCCAGTTCAGCCGATGCCAGGTAGACGTTCGCGCCAGTACCAAGACGGTTCGGGAAGTTACGGGTTGAGGTGGAGACCACCGTCGCGCCGTCCTGCACGCGCGCCTGGTTACCCATGCAGAGCGAGCAGCCCGGGATCTCAATACGCGCGCCGCTTTTGCCGAAGACGCTGTAGTAGCCCTCTTCAGTCAGCTGAGCCGCATCCATTTTAGTCGGCGGCGCAACCCACAGACGGGTCGGCAGCTGGCCTTTATGGCTGTCGAGCAGTTTACCTGCCGCACGGAAGTGACCGATGTTGGTCATGCACGAACCGATAAAGACTTCGTCGATCTTCTCGCCCTGTACGTCGGAGAGCAGACGCGCGTCGTCCGGATCGTTCGGCGCGCACAGAATCGGCTCTTTGATATCAGCCAGGTCGATCTCGATTACCGCAGCGTATTCGGCGTCGGCGTCCGCTTCCAGCAGCTGCGGATCCGCCAGCCATTTTTCCATACCCTGAATACGACGCTCCAGCGTGCGGCGATCGCCGTAGCCTTCTGCGATCATCCACTTCAGCAGCACGATGTTGGAGTTGAGGTATTCGATAATCGGCGCTTTATCCAGCTTGATCGTACAGCCCGCCGCCGAGCGCTCAGCCGAGGCATCGGTAAGCTCAAACGCCTGCTCAACTTTCAGATCCGGCAGACCTTCGATTTCCAGGATACGGCCAGAGAAGATGTTCTTTTTGCCTTTCTTCTCAACGGTCAGCAGACCCTGTTTGATCGCGTACAGCGGGATCGCATGCACCAGATCGCGCAGCGTGATGCCCGGCTGCATTTTGCCTTTAAAGCGCACCAGCACCGATTCCGGCATATCGAGCGGCATTACGCCGGTCGCGGCGGCGAAGGCCACCAGGCCAGAACCTGCCGGGAACGAGATGCCGATCGGGAAGCGGGTATGCGAGTCGCCGCCGGTGCCGACGGTGTCAGGCAGCAGCATGCGGTTCAGCCAGGAGTGGATCACGCCGTCGCCCGGGCGCAGCGATACGCCGCCGCGGTTCATAATGAAGTCCGGCAGCGTATGGTGCGTATTGACGTCGACCGGCTTCGGATAGGCGGCGGTGTGGCAGAATGACTGCATCACCAGATCGGCGGAGAAGCCGAGGCACGCCAGATCTTTCAGCTCGTCGCGCGTCATTGGGCCGGTGGTGTCCTGAGAACCTACCGAGGTCATCTTCGGTTCGCAGTAAGCACCTGGACGGACGCCGTCGACGCCGCAGGCACGACCAACCATTTTCTGCGCCAGCGAGTAGCCGCGCGTGCTTTCAGCAACGTCTTTCGCCTGGCGGAACACGTCGCTGTGCGGCAGACCCAGTGATTCACGCGCTTTGCTGGTCAGGCCGCGACCGATAATCAGCGGAATACGGCCGCCCGCGCGCACTTCGTCGATCAGCACGTCGGTTTTCAGCGTAAAGCTGGCAAGCAGCTCGCCGGTTTCGTGGTTGCGTACTTCGCCTTTATAGGGATAGACGTCAATCACGTCGCCCATATTCAGCTCGCCAACGTCCACTTCGATCGGCAGCGCGCCCGCATCTTCCATGGTGTTGAAGAAAATCGGCGCGATTTTGCTGCCCAGCACCAGACCGCCGCCTTTTTTGTTCGGGACGTTCGGGATATCGTCGCCCATGAACCACAGTACGGAGTTGGTCGCTGATTTACGAGAAGAGCCGGTGCCAACGACGTCGCCGACATAAGCCAGCGGATAGCCTTTAGCCTGCAGCGCTTCAATCTGCTTGATCGGGCCGACGTTGCCAGGCTCATCCGGGTTGATGCCTTCACGGGCGTTTTTCAGCATCGCCAGCGCGTGCAGTGGAATATCCGGACGTGACCATGCATCCGGCGCCGGAGAGAGATCGTCGGTATTGGTTTCGCCGGTCACTTTAAACACGGTGACGGTAATTTTTTCTGCCAGCTCAGGGCGTGACAAATACCACTCGGCATCCGCCCAGGATTGCATTACCTGCTGCGCATGGGGATTGCCCGCTTTCGCTTTCTCTTCAACGTCGTAAAAGCTGTCAAACATCAGCAGCGTGTGCGACAGCGCTTTCGCGGCAATCGGTGCCAGCTTCGCGTCATCCAGCGCGTCAATCAGCGGATGGATGTTGTAACCGCCTTGCATGGTGCCCAGCAGTTCAATCGCTTTTTCGGGGGATACCAGAGGAGAGGTCGTTTCGCCTTTAGCCACCGCGGCAAGGAAACCCGCTTTAACGTAGGCGGCTTCATCAACGCCGGGTGGGACACGGTTGACCAACAGATCGGTCAGGAATTCTTCTTCACCCGCTGGCGGGTTTTTCAGCAGTTCAACCAGCGCGGCCATCTGGGAAGCATCTAACGGCTTAGGTACGATCCCCTGGGCTGCACGCTCAGCAACGTGCTTACGGTATTCTACTAGCACGACGTTCTCCTCGCTCACATTGTATGGGTTTCCGGTGCACCCTGGTGACAAAGCATTCCATGAGTAGGGTAAGGTGCCCGGTTCCGCGTGGGGCAGCATAGCAGGGTTTAGGCTGTTTGTTAATCTGTTTACAAAAACACAACATAATTAACAGGGTAAAAAAGTGCGGTTTTTGAGTTTTTGGGCTAGCTGGCGGGGAACGGCGCAGCGTCAGAGGTTGTTTGCAAAATGTGCTTTCCTCAGGCGGCTATCTGGCGAAGCGGCATGGCGGCGTAAAGAAGAGAGGCATAACTTTTACACTGGCTTTTTCAGTAATGATAAACCTCTGGGTTATGAATAAAGGCGTCTGTCACCTCTGATTTACTCATGAATTCACCGCGCATCGGGCGCAAAAAAAAGCTCCCTTGCGGGAGCTTCTTTTATCAGCGGAGAAAATTACTTTTTCTTCGCTTTCGGGTTCGGCAGGTCGGTGATGCTGCCTTCGAAGATCTCTGCCGCCAGGCCAACCGACTCGTGCAGCGTCGGGTGCGCGTGGATAGTCAGCGCGATATCTTCTGCATCGCAACCCATCTCGATCGCCAGACCGATTTCGCCCAGCAGCTCGCCGCCGTTGGTGCCGACAACCGCGCCGCCGATAACGCGATGCGTCTCTTTGTCGAAAATCAGCTTGGTCATGCCGTCTGCGCAGTCAGACGCGATAGCGCGGCCTGAGGCTGCCCACGGGAAGGTAGAGACTTCGTAGCTGATGCCCTTCTCTTTCGCTTCTTTCTCAGTCAGGCCGACCCATGCAACTTCCGGCTCGGTGTAAGCGATAGACGGGATCACTTTCGGATCGAAGTAGTGCTTCATGCCAGCGATAACTTCGGCCGCTACGTGGCCTTCGTGCACGCCTTTATGCGCCAGCATCGGCTGACCGACGATATCGCCGATAGCATAGATGTGCGGAACGTTGGTGCGCATCTGCTTGTCGACGCGGATAAAGCCGCGATCGTCCACTTCCACGCCCGCTTTACCTGCATCCAGACCTTTACCGTTCGGCACACGACCGATCGCTACCAGCACCGCGTCGTAACGCTGCGGTTCGGCCGGCGCTTTCTTGCCTTCCATCGTAACGTAGATGCCGTCTTCTTTTGCTTCAACCGCAGTAACTTTGGTTTCCAGCATCAGGTTGAACTGCTTAGCGATGCGCTTGGTGAACACTTTCACCACATCTTTGTCGGCCGCCGGGATAACCTGGTCGAACATCTCAACCACGTCAATCTGCGAACCCAGCGCATGGTAAACGGTACCCATCTCGAGACCGATAATACCGCCGCCCATAACCAGCATACGCTCCGGCACTTCCTTCAGCTCCAGCGCATCGGTAGAGTCCCATACGCGCGGGTCGTCATGCGGAATAAACGGCAGCGTGATCGGACGAGAACCGGCCGCGATAATAGCGTTGTCGAAGTTGATGGTGGTCGCGCCGCCTTCTCCTTCCACAACCAGAGTATTTGCACCGGTGAATTTGCCCAGGCCGTTAACGACTTTGACTTTACGGCCTTTCGCCATGCCAGCAAGACCGCCGGTCAGCTGGTTAATGACTTTCTCTTTCCAGGTGCGGACTTTGTTGATGTCCGTAGAGGGCTGACCAAACACAATGCCGTGTTCTTCCAGGGCTTTCGCCTCTTCGATCACTTTAGCAACGTGCAGCAGCGCTTTTGACGGGATACAGCCCACGTTCAGACAGACACCGCCCAGGGTGCTGTAACGCTCTACCAGTACGGTTTCCAGACCTAAATCAGCGCAACGGAAGGCTGCAGAGTAACCTGCAGGACCAGCCCCAAGTACCACGACCTGGGTTTTAATCTCTGTACTCATCATGACCTCTTAGTTGTGATCCGGCGGGTCAGACGTAGAGCGTTTTTCATCAGGCTGGGAGGCCACTTGCATCCGGGCAGTGCGCGACGCCTTGCGTATCTTAAGTACGCTGCGGGTTCTGCGCGCTGGGCGTCAACAACTGACTGCGCCAGGTACGCCTGACGAAACAGGCTCACGATGTCCTTTGCTCCACCGGGACATTTTTCACCGCAAGAGTTTACAGAATTGTTAACAAACTGCAAACCGCGATGCCACGAATCTTTACAACAAGGCCGGCGATTGCCGGCCTTGATTGTACTTACATCACCAGACGGCGGATGTCGGACAACATATTGCCGATGATGGTGATGAAACGCGCACCATCAGCGCCGTCAATCACGCGGTGATCGAAGGAAAGCGAGATCGGCATCATCAGACGCGGCACAAACTCTTTACCGTTCCAGACCGGCTCCATCGCCGATTTAGACACGCCGAGGATAGCCACTTCCGGCGCGTTGACGATCGGCGCGAAGTGCGTGGTGCCAAGACCGCCAAGGCTGGAGATGGTGAAGCATCCGCCCTGCATGTCGCTCGCGGTCAGCTTGCCGTCGCGCGCTTTCTTCGAGGTCGCCATCAGCTCGCGAGAGAGCTCGGTGATGCCTTTCTTGTTCACGTCTTTAAAGACCGGAACCACCAGGCCGTTCGGCGTATCGACCGCCACACCGATGTTGATGTACTTTTTCAGCGTCAGGCGCTGCGCGTCTTCAGAGAGCGAGCTGTTGAAGCGCGGCATCTGTTCCAGCGCGGCAGCGACCGCTTTCATGATAAACACCACCGGGGTGTATTTCACATCCAGCTTACGCTTCTCGGCTTCCGCGTTCTGCTGTTTACGGAACGCTTCCAGATCGGTGATATCAGTTTTATCGAAGTGCGTAACGTGCGGAATAACCACCCAGTTACGGCTCAGGTTAGCGCCAGAGATTTTCTGGATGCGGCCCAGTTCCACTTCTTCAACTTCGCCGAACTTGCTGAAGTCAACTTTCGGCCACGGCAGCAGGCCTGGCAGGCTTCCGCCGCTGGCAGCGGCAGCCGGAGCGGCCTCAGCGCGTTTCACCGCGTCTTTCACGTAGCTCTGAACGTCTTCTTTCAGGATGCGGCCTTTACGACCGGTGCCTTTCACCTTCGCCAGGTTCACGCCAAATTCGCGCGCCAGACGACGGATAACCGGGGTCGCATGCACGTAGGCGTCGTTTTCGGCGAAGTCGCTTTTCGCGTCTGCTTTAGGCGCGGCCGGTGCGGCAGGCGCAGCGGCTTTCGCCGGAGCCTGTGCGGGCGCAGCTTCCTGCTTCGGCGCTTCGGCTTTCGCCGCGCCTTCCACTTCGAAGATCATGATCAGTGAGCCGGTGCTCACTTTATCGCCGGTTGAGACTTTCAGCTCTTTGACGGTGCCGGCGAACGGCGCAGGCACTTCCATTGAGGCCTTGTCGCCTTCAACAACAATCAGCGACTGCTCAGCTTCCACTTTATCGCCGACCTTCACCAGCACTTCGGTGACTTCCACTTCGTCGCCGCCGATATCCGGCACCTTGACCTCTTTCGCGCCAGCGGTAGCCGCAGGTGCGGAGGTCGCCGCTTCTTTCACTTCCGGCTTCGCCGCCGCTGCCGGCGCCGCGCCTTCTGCTTCGAAGACCATGATCAGCGAGCCGGTGCTGACTTTCGCGCCGGTTTCGATTTTGATCTCTTTCACGGTACCCGCGAACGGCGCAGGCACTTCCATCGAGGCTTTATCGCCTTCAACGACAATCAGCGACTGTTCGGCTTCAACTTTGTCGCCGACTTTCACCAGGATCTCGGTGACTTCCACTTCGTCGCCGCCGATATCGGGCACATTGACATCTTTTGCTGCGGTGGAGGCGGCAGCCGGCGCCGGAGCGGCTTCGGCTTTCTTCTCTTCCGCCGCTGGCGCCGCGTCTGCCGCCGCGCCTTCTGCATCAAAAATCATAATCAGCGAGCCGGTTTCGACTTTGTCGCCGGTCGCGATTTTGATCTCTTTCACTACGCCCGCCTGCGGCGAGGGAACTTCCATAGAGGCTTTGTCGCCTTCTACGGTGATCAGCGACTGCTCGGCTTCCACCTTGTCGCCAACCTTCACCAGGATCTCGGTGACTTCAACTTCATCAGACCCGATATCCGGTACCTTAATTTCAGTAGCCATTACTCTCTTACCTCTTAAGCCAGACGCGGGTTAACTTTATCGGCATCGATGTCGAACTTAGCGATCGCGTCCGCCACCACTTTCTTGTCGATTTCGCCACGTTTAGCCAGCTCGCCCAGCGCAGCTACCACCACGTAGGAGGCGTCCACTTCAAAGTGGTGACGCAGGTTTTCGCGGCTGTCAGAACGGCCAAAGCCGTCGGTGCCCAGCACGCGGTAATCGCTGGCCGGAATGTAGCTGCGAACCTGTTCAGCGAACAGCTTCATGTAATCGGTCGATGCCACCGCCGGCGCGTCGTTCATCACCTGAGCGATGTAAGGCACGCGTGCTTCCTCGGTCGGATGCAGCATGTTCCAGCGTTCGCAGTCCTGGCCGTCGCGCGCCAGTTCGGTAAACGAGGTCACGCTGTAGACGTCGGAACCGATGCCGTACTCTTTCGCCAGGATCTGCGCCGCGTCACGCACGTGACGCAGGATAGAGCCTGAACCCAGCAGCTGCACTTTGCCTTTGCTGCCTTCCACGGTTTCCAGCTTGTAGATACCCTTACGGATACCCTCTTCGGCGCCTTCCGGCATCGCTGGCATGTGGTAGTTTTCGTTCAGCGTGGTGATGTAATAGTAAACGTTCTCCTGCGCTTCGCCGTACATACGTACCAGGCCGTCATGCATGATGACCGCTACTTCGTACGCATACGCCGGATCGTAAGAGATACAGTTCGGGATAGTCAGCGCCTGAATGTGGCTGTGACCATCTTCGTGCTGCAGACCTTCGCCGTTCAGCGTGGTACGACCGGAGGTGCCGCCGATCAGGAAGCCGCGCGCCTGCTGGTCGCCCGCCAGCCACATCAGATCGCCGATACGCTGGAAACCGAACATGGAGTAGTAGATATAGAACGGGATCATCGGCAGGTTGTTAGTGCTGTAAGAGGTCGCCGCTGCCAGCCAGGATGAACCTGCGCCCAGCTCGTTGATCCCTTCCTGCAGAATCTGGCCTTTCTCATCTTCTTTGTAGTAAGCAACCTGCTCGCGGTCCTGCGGCGTGTACTGCTGGCCGTTCGGGCTGTAGATACCAATCTGACGGAACAGACCTTCCATACCGAAGGTACGGGCCTCGTCCGCCAGGATCGGCACCAGACGATCTTTGATCGACTTGTTCTTCAGCATCACGTTCAGGGCGCGCACGAAGGCGATGGTGGTTGAGATCTCTTTGCTCTGCTCTTCCAGCAGCGCCTTGAACTCTTCCAGCTTCGGCATGTCCAGTTTTTCAGTGAACTCCGCCTGACGGGACGGCAGGTAGCCACCCAGCTTCTCGCGCTGGCCATGCAGGTAGTTGTACTCTTCGGAACCTTTCTCAAAGGTCACGTACGGCAGCTCTTCGATCTTGTCGTCGGCAACCGGCACGTTGAAGCGATCGCGGATGTAGCGAACGCCATCCATGTTCATCTTCTTGACCTGGTGCGCGATGTTTTTACCTTCAGCGGTGTCGCCCATACCATAGCCTTTGATGGTATGCGCCAGAATCAGCGTCGGTTGACCTTTGGTCTCCTGCGCTTTCTTCAGTGCCGCGTAGATTTTCTTCGGATCGTGGCCACCGCGGTTCAGGGCGAAGATCTCTTCGTCTGACCAGTCTTTAACCAGCGCCGCCGTCTCCGGGTATTTACCGAAGAAGTGTTCGCGCACGTAGGCGCCGTCACGGGATTTAAAGGTCTGATAGTCGCCGTCAACGGTTTCGTTCATCAGCTGGATCAGTTTACCGCTGGTGTCTTTCTGCAGCAGCTCATCCCAGCGGCCGCCCCAGATGACTTTGATCACGTTCCAGCCGGCGCCTGCAAAGATGCCTTCCAGTTCGTTAATGATCTTGCCGTTGCCGGTAACCGGGCCGTCCAGACGCTGCAGGTTACAGTTGATGATGAACACCAGGTTGTCCAGCTTCTCGCGGGTCGCGATGGTGATCGCGCCTTTAGATTCCGGCTCGTCCATCTCGCCGTCACCGAGGAAGGCGTAAACGGTCTGGTTAGAGGTATCTTTCAGGCCGCGGTGTTCCAGATACTTCAGGAACTTCGCCTGATAAATGGCATTCAACGGCCCCAGGCCCATAGACACGGTCGGGAACTGCCAGAAGTCCGGCATCAGTTTCGGGTGCGGGTAAGATGACAGACCGTTGCCGTGCACTTCCTGACGGAAGTTATTCATCTGCTCTTCGGTCAGACGGCCTTCAAGGAACGCGCGCGAGTAGATACCCGGCGAGATATGGCCCTGGAAGTAAACCAGATCGCCGCCGTCCTTGTCGTTGCGCGCGCGGAAGAAGTGGTTAAAGCACACTTCATAAATGGTCGCAGAAGACTGGAATGATGAGAGGTGGCCGCCCAGCTCCAGATCTTTCTTCGAGGCGCGCAGCACCGCTACGATGGCGTTCCAGCGAATTGCGGAACGGATACGACGCTCCAGAGACGTGTTACCCGGATACTCCGGCTCGTCTTCAACGGCAATAGAGTTGATATAGTTGCTGACGGCGTTACCGCCTGCCGCCACTTTTACGCCGCCTTTGCGGGCTGCACTCAGCACCTGATCGATCAGATACTGCGCACGCTCAACACCTTCTTCACGGATGACCGATTCGATCGCCTGTAGCCAGTCACGAGTTTCGATCGGATCCACGTCATTCTGTAAACGTTCTGACATGGGGGGTATTCCTTATCTGTGTCTAATACGTTGAATTGTCTGGAGCCTGTCTCCATGTGTTCTGCTTGCTTTGTTTGCCAGAGCACAAGGAGACAGGCCCGTCGTTGATGTCGCGCGTTCTTTGTCGCGCGTTATTCCTTACGTTGCTGTAAACGACGCAGGGAGCGTTCACGACGAGTCTGCTCCCGACTTCTGTCCAGCAAGATTTCCTCTATGAACGCCAGGTGACGATGCGAAGCCTCGCGTGCCTGTTCTGGCTCGCGAGCCACAATCGCCTCGAAAATACTGGCGCGGTGACCGCTCACTTTCGCCAGCATTTCCCGGCGCGAGTAGAGCAATTCAAAATTCTGTCGAACGTTTTGTTCCAGCATAGGGCCCATCGACCGCAGCAAATGCAAAAGCACCACATTATGGGCGGCTTCTGTGACAGCGATCTGATACTGCATCACCGCATCCGCTTCCGCGTCGAGGTCGCCGCTCTCCTGAGCCTGCTGAATCTGTACGTGGCAGTGACGGATACGCTCGATATCCTCTTCGGTGCCGCGCAGCGCCGCATAGTAGGCGGCGATCCCTTCCAGCGCATGGCGCGTTTCCAGTAAATCGAACTGAGATTCTGGATGTTTAGTGATCAGGCTGACGAGCGGATCGCTCAGGCTTTGCCAGAGATTCTGCTGGACGAAGGTGCCGCCGCCCTGACGGCGCAGCAGCAGACCTTTCGCTTCCAGACGCTGTATGGCTTCGCGAAGGGATGGACGTGAGACATCGAATTGTTTGGCGAGTTCGCGCTCGGGCAGCAGCTTCTCGCCAGGACGCAGCGTCCCTTCCATAATCAGAGATTCCAGCTGCTGCTCAATGGCATCAGAGAGCTTGGGTTGGCGAATCTTACTGTAAGCCATCTTCCCTTCTTATCAAGCCGTCGTCCGGAGTAAATTGGTAATACCAATTCCAAAAAGTTGGCCGTAAAGTAACAAAGTATTCACCTTGTGTCTATATGACGCCAGTCACAATCCTTGTCAGTCAACGGGCTACGCAGGGTTAAGTTGCCGTCAGAAAACCAGAAACGGCATCACGCGAAAAAAGTGAGACGCAGTGATTTTTACCAAACCTTACACAGCGTTAACGACAATCTTCCACCGCGCCATAAGACAACCTTATTCGCCTTTAACGCGCATTCGTGGCAGAACAGGCGCAGGCGGCAATGTGATGGCGACGAGGATTTTCAGTTAACTCTCAGCACGAAAAGAGAAAGCAGGTGCAAAGCGCACCGCATATCACTATTCTTGTCGCCAGGGTAGCATCCGCTTACAGAGAAGGCGCCTGATACCGTAAAGAAAACAGTACGTTATTGTAACCACTTCCTGACAGCCATCGCGCGCTGCAAAAGAAGAATTAAAACAACACGAGGTTTGTATGGAACAACAGCACAGCGATACGCTGAAGCGCGGGCTAAAGAACCGTCATATTCAGCTGATCGCGCTGGGCGGGGCGGTGGGCACCGGCCTGTTTCTGGGCAGCGCATCGGTCATTCAGGCTGCCGGCCCCGGCGTTATTCTGGGCTACGCCATTGCCGGTTTTATCGCCTTTCTGATTATGCGCCAGCTGGGAGAGATGGTGGTCGAGGAGCCGGTTGCCGGCAGCTTCAGCCACTTCGCCTACAAATACTGGGGCAACTTCGCCGGCTTCGCGTCAGGCTGGAACTACTGGGTGCTCTATGTGCTGGTAGCCATGGCCGAGCTGACCGCCGTCGGCAAATATATTCAGTTCTGGTGGCCGGATGTGCCGACCTGGATTACCGCCGCGGTATTCTTTGTGCTGATCAACGCCATTAACCTGACCAATGTAAAAGTCTACGGCGAAATGGAGTTCTGGTTCTCTATCATAAAAGTGGTCGCGGTTATCGGCATGATCCTCTTTGGCGGCTGGCTGCTGTTCAGCGGCACAGGCGGCCCGCAGGCCAGCGTCAGTAACCTCTGGGCGCAGGGCGGTTTTCTGCCACACGGCTTCAGTGGCCTGGTGATGATGATGGCGATAATTATGTTCTCCTTCGGCGGCCTGGAGCTGGTGGGTATTACCGCCGCGGAAGCTGATAATCCGGAGCAGAGCATTCCTAAAGCCACCAATCAGGTTATCTACCGCATCCTGATCTTCTATATCGGTTCGCTGGCGGTGCTGCTGTCACTGATGCCCTGGACGCGCGTGACCGCAGACACCAGTCCTTTTGTACTGATTTTCCACGATCTGGGCGACGCGCTGGTGGCGAACGCGCTGAACGTAGTGATCCTGACCGCGGCGCTGTCGGTCTATAACAGCTGCGTCTACTGCAACAGCCGCATGCTGTTCGGTCTGGCGCAACAGGGCAACGCGCCGAAAGCGCTGCTGAAGGTAGACCGCCGCGGCGTGCCGGTGGCCACGATTCTGGTCTCTGCCGTGGCGACCGCACTCTGCGTGCTAATCAACTACCTGATGCCGGGCGAAGCCTTTGGCCTGCTGATGTCGCTGGTGGTCTCCGCGCTGGTGATCAACTGGGCAATGATTAGCATGGCGCATCTGAAGTTCCGCCGTAAGAAAGATCAGCAGGGCGTCACCACGCGCTTTAAAGCCCTGCTCTATCCCTTCGGCAACTGGCTCTGCCTGGCGTTTATGGCGGCTATCCTGGTGATTATGCTGATGACTCCCGGCATGGCGATCTCCGTCTGGCTGATCCCGGTCTGGCTGGTCATCCTCGCCGTTGGTTACGCCGTTAAAAACAGGACGCAGCAGCGCGCCTGATGTATCTTCATCCCGCCGATTCAGGTCGGCGGGCTATTTTCCCTCTCGATCCAGCTCACATTTTTCCCGCCGCGCCTGTTTTGTCCATCTTACTGACTATTTGCTCCCAGCCATCCTGCTGATTCAGCAACGATACTTCTCTGCTCATACCAAATGCGCAGGATAATAACCATGAAGGATTCCGCCCTCTCTTTTCGCGAAAAGTTGGGTTACGGCATGGGCGATGCGGGCTGCAATATGATTGGCGGCGCCATCATGCTGTTTCTTAATTACTTCTATACCGATGTCTTTGGCCTGGCGCCTGCGCTGGTGGGTACGCTGTTGCTCTCGGTGCGCGTGCTTGATGCCGTTACCGACCCGATTATGGGCGCTATCGCCGATCGTACCCAGAGCCGCTGGGGCCGTTTTCGCCCCTGGCTGCTGTGGGTCTCAGTGCCCTACGTGCTGTTCAGCGTGCTAATGTTCACCACGCCGGACTGGAGCTACGAAAACAAAGTCATCTGGGCCTTCGTTACTTACTTTTTCATGTCTCTGACCTACACCGCCATCAATATCCCCTACTGCTCGCTGGGCGGCGTTATCACCAACGATCCCGGTGAACGCGTCTCCTGCCAGTCTTACCGCTTTGTTATGGTTGGCATCGCGACGCTGATCCTCTCGCTGTCGCTGTTGCCCATGGCGGAGTGGTTCGGCGGCGATGACAAGGCGCGCGGCTATCAGCTGGCGATGAGCGTCCTGGCGCTGATTGGGCTGGGGATGTTTCTGTTCTGCTTCGCCACGGTGCGCGAGCGTATTCGCCCGGCGGTGCCGACCCATGACGATTTGAAAAACGATCTGCGCGACGTCTGGAAAAACGACCAGTGGGTGCGCATCCTGCTGCTTACCTTTTGCAACGTCTGCCCCGGCTTTATCCGTATGGCCGCCACCATGTACTACGTTACCTGGGTAATGGGCCAGTCAACTCACTTCGCTACGCTGTTTATCAGCCTCGGCGTGGTGGGCATGATGTTCGGCAGCACGCTGGCGAAGCTGCTTACTGACCGCTGGTGTAAGCTGAAAGTCTTTTTCTGGACCAATATCGCGCTGGCGTTCTTCTCCTGCGGCTTTTACTGGATCGATCCGCACGCCACCGTCGCGATAGTTATCGCCTACTTCCTGCTGAACGTGCTGCATCAAATCCCGTCGCCGCTGCACTGGTCGCTGATGGCTGACGTCGATGATTACGGCGAGTGGAAAACCGGCAAGCGCATCACCGGCATCAGCTTCTCCGGCAACCTGTTTTTCCTTAAGGTCGGGCTGGCGGTGGCGGGCGCGATGGTCGGCTTTCTTCTCTCGATTTACGGCTACGACGCAGGCGCGAAACAGCAGTCTTCGCAGGCGGTAAACGGCATTATGCTGCTGTTCACCGCTATCCCCGGCGTGGGCTATCTGATTACCGCAGGCGTTGTCCGCCTGCTGAAGGTGGACCGCGCGCTCATGCGCACTATCCAGGACGATCTTGCGCTGCGTCGCGCTAACTTCCGTGAACTACATGAGCTGCGTCAGCGCGACGGCGCCGTCACCCAACCAGGAGAAGTGAAATGACCCTACAGTGGCCGAATCCCTTTATTGAACAGCGGGCCGACCCTTTTATCCTGCGCCATGAGCAGCACTACTACTTTATCGCCTCTGTGCCCGCCTATGATCGGCTGGAACTGCGTCGCGCCAGCACGCTGCTGGGATTGCGCGACGCCGAACCGGTAGTGGTCTGGCGCAAGCCGGAAAGCGGTCCATGCAGCGAGCTAATCTGGGCGCCGGAGCTGCACCGCATCGACGACCAGTGGGTGATCTATTTCGCCGCCGCGCCGACGCGCGATATTAAAGAGGGCCTGTTTCAGCACCGCATGTATGCGCTGGTGAGCGACGACGCCGATCCGCTGAGCGGACGCTGGCAGGCGCCGCGTCGGGTCTTTAGCCAGTTCGACACCTTTGCGCTGGACGCCACGCACTTCGTGCATCAGGGCAAAAACTGGTATCTGTGGGCGCAGAAGGATCCGGCGATTCCCGGCAACTCTAACCTCTATCTGGCGGAGCTGCTTAATCCCTGGACGCTGACAGGCGCGCCAACGATGCTGAGCCGACCTGAATATGAGTGGGAGTGCGCGGGATTCAGCGTGAATGAGGGGCCGGCGGTGATTAAGCATGGCGACCGGCTCTTCGTCACCTACTCCGCGAGCGCGACGGATGAAAACTACTGCATGGGGCTACTGTCGATCGACAGCGAGCAGGATTTGCTTAACCCCGCCAACTGGCATAAGTCAGCGCGGCCGGTTTTCACCTCAAACTGGGATAACCATCAGTATGGACCGGGCCATAACTGTTTCACTCAGGATGAGAACGGCGAGGATGTGCTGGTCTATCACGCACGCAACTATACGGAAATCGAAGGGGATCCGCTGTGGGACCCCAATCGTCATACGCGGCTGAAGAATTTTCACTGGCGCGACGACGGCACACCCGACTTCGGCGTGCCGCCTGCGGATCAGACCAGCGTGCCGTAGATGGTCAGCAACGCCACCACGACCACCAGCACCAGCGAAATGCGTTTCGCCAGGGCAACAGCGATGCGTGGCGTTTCGACTTTATCCATGTGCGGATCGCGCTCCAGCGAAAACTGCGCCAGGCTGGTCAGCACCTGATATTGCGAACGGTGGAAATCGGTCAGCGTGGCGAACCAGGCGGGCAACGCCTTCTCGCCGTGTCCCAGCAGCGCATAGGTGACGCCAGCCAGCCGCGCCGGGATCCAGTCGATAACGTGCAGCAGGCCATCAATGCCTGACTGCGCGCGCTCAAGGGGCGACTTATGCTTCGCCAGCCAGCTCTGCCATGCGCGCAGGAAAGCGTATCCGACCAGCAGCACCGGCCCATAGGGGCCGCCCGCCACAAACCAGAACATCGGCGCCAGATAGAAGCGGAAATTAATCCAGATCAGCGCGTTTTGCAGCTCGCGCAGAAACTCACGCTCGCTGCACTCCACCGGCACGCCGTGGATCATCGTCAGTTCGGCGGCCATCGTCTGATGGGCCGCCACATCGTCGTGGCTCGCCGCCTTCAGATAGGCGTGATAGTGCAGGCGTGCCGAGCCAGCGCCGATGCAGAGCAGGCCGATCAGGATCCAGAAAAGCAGTTGCGCGACGCCGAACAGCAGCCCTTTTACACACCAGATCGCCAGCGCCGTTAACGCCATCGCCAGCAGCGTCATACCCAGCGTACGCAGCAGCGAAAAATGACGGCGACGGCGGAAGAGAGGCTCCAGCCGATGGTCGAGCTGCCAGTGCTCGCCCAGCTTAAACAGGCGTTCCCAACCTAAAACCAGTAACAAGGAAAACAACGTCATACCCACTCCGGGAGAATCAAAAAGAAGTCTGCGCCAACAGTCGCTGATATTGTGCCCAGTCAAAAGCAGGCCCCGGATCGGTCTTACGCGTCGGGGCAATATCGCTGTGTCCGGTAATGCGCGAGGGCGTTAAGGGATAGTGCTGTAGCAGTAGTCGCGTCACTGCGGCCAGCGCCTGGTACTGCGCATCGGTGTAAGGCAGATCGTCGGTACCTTCCAGTTCGATGCCAATAGAAAAATCGTTGCAGTTTTCGCGGCCCTGATAACAGGAAACCCCGGCATGCCAGGCGCGGTTTTCGAAAGAAACATACTGCACGATTTCCCCGTCGCGACGAATCAGACAATGCGCGGCGACTTGCAGATGGGCGATATCGGCAAAATAGGGATGAGCGTCGGACGGCAAGGTGCCGGTAAACAGCCGATCGATCCACGGCCCGCCGAATTCGCCCGGCGGCAGGCTGATATTGTGGATGACCAACAGCGAGGGGGCCTCGTCGTTGGGACGTTGATTAAAATGTGGCGACGGCACCTGACGGATGTCGGTCAGCCAGCCCTGTTCCAGTTTCATGCCGGTTTTTCCTTAGCAGAGTCGGGCTGAGAATAGCATGATTTCCACTGATTTTTGGCAGCCTAAAGGTGCTGCGCTACGGCGGCGCGCTTTCGTTAAGTATACTAAACAAAACTCAGACTTCGGCTGGTGAATTGTGCCTTTTCGATCTATTGTGGCTGCCACTGTGTTCAGGTCATCAGGAGCGAATTCGTTATGCCAACCCGCCGTTATAGTGTCGATAGCCGCCGACAGGCGCTGATCGCCCGTATTGAACAGGACATTCCCGCCACGGTGGCGCGCGCTTTGCAGGAGGATCTGGGCGGCGAGATCGATGCTGACCGTGATATCACCGCTCAGCTGCTTCCTGAAGAGAGCCAGGCGCAAGCCCAGGTGATCACGCGGGAAGCGGGTGTTTTCTGTGGTAAACGCTGGGTGGAAGAGGTGTTTAATCAGCTTGGTGGTCATGTGACGCTGGGCTGGCAGGTCGAAGATGGCGACAGCGTAACGCCTGATCAGCTGCTGTTTACCCTGAGCGGTCCTTCTCGTCGCCTGCTGACCGCTGAACGCACCGCTCTTAATTTCGTGCAAACGCTGTCAGGCGTGGCAACCGAAACACGCCGTTATGTGCAACTGCTTGCGGGCAGCGACACGCAGCTGCTGGATACGCGCAAAACCCTGCCGGGACTGCGTACGGCGCTGAAATATGCTGTGCTGTGCGGCGGCGGCGCAAATCACCGTCTCGGCCTTTCTGACGCCTTCCTGATTAAAGAAAACCATATTATCGCCAGCGGTTCGATTCAGCAGGCGGTAGAAAAAGCGTTCTGGATGCATCCGGACGTGCCGGTAGAGGTGGAAGTGGAATCGCTGGATGAGCTGGAACAGGCGCTTGCGGCGGGTGCTGACATTATCATGCTGGATAATTTCACCCTCGACGAGATGCGAGAGGCCGTCGCGCGTACGCAGGGGCGCGCACAGCTTGAGGTTTCAGGCAACGTCACGGAAACGACGCTGCCGCAAATCGCGCAGACCGGCGTCGACTATGTCTCTGTCGGCGCGCTCACCAAGCATGTCCGCGCGCTCGATCTCTCGATGCGCTTCACTTCCCTGTAAACCGATAATGCCGTGGCGTCGCCCACGGCGTTTTTGCGCGCCCGCTTCCGCTTCGTTGTTCACACCGCTGCAACTCCGTCGCTTTATTGCGTTCCCTTTCCCGGCCTGAAAATCCGCAGCTGGGTTTAACGCCTGCGCTTTTCTATTCTGCCGCCTCTTATCTACTCAGGAGGCGATGTAATGACTCATCAACAGGGTTTTACCCTGGTTGAGCTGATGATTGTGGTGGGGATCGTGGCGATCCTCAGCGCTATCGGCTTACCAGCCTATCAAAACTACCTGCAACGCGCGGCGCTCACCGACATGCTGCAAACGATGATGCCCTACAAAACGGCTGTTGAGCTGTGCGCTATGGAGCGAGGCGGCCCTGCGCAGTGCCAGGCGGGCGAAAAAGGCATACCGGCGGCAAAAGGCTCGCGTTACGTTTCGACGCTCAGCGTCGTAAACGGCACCATTACCTTAACCGGCCAGGAGAGCCTGACTGGCCTGAGCGTTGAGATGACGCCGGTATGGGACAGCGCGGAAGGCAGCCTGAGGTGGCAACGCAGCTGTACCAGCACCAGCGACAGCCTGCGCGATAACTGTCTGGAACAGTTCCGCTTCGATGACAAAGGAGCCAGCGATGGTAATGGCTGATTCCGCTATTCGCGCGCTGTGCCAGCGCTATCGCGCCGTCTTACTGCATCATGATGCGACGCTGCTGCGCGTCGCCGTTGCGGAACAGGTGCCGGAGGGCTTAAGCGAGGCGCTCTCCTTCGCCAGCCAGTGTCAGGTTGAAATTGAGTGCTGGCCTCTGGCGCGCCTTGAGCTTCAGCAGCACAGCAGCGCCGCTGCGGATGCGCCGCGCGATGCCCTGCCGGAGTCGGCGATCGAGGCCGTTAACCAGATGCTGCAACAGGCGCTGCGGCGACGGGCGTCCGATATTCATATTGAACCGCAGCGGGACGGCGTGCGGATACGGCTGCGCATAGACGGCGTGCTGCAGCCGCTGACGCCCTTATGCGAAGCATCGCCCGCCGCGCTGCTTGCCAGGCTGAAAATCCTGGGCGGTCTGGATATTGCCGAGCGACGACTGCCGCAGGATGGACAGTTTACTCTGACGCTGGAGGGCAAACCCGCCGCTTTTCGCCTGGCGACGCTGCCGGTGCAGTACGGTGAAAAAGCGGTTATTCGTCTGCTGCAAAGCGAGGATAGCGCCCTGGCGCTGGATAAGCTCGGCCTGCCCGCCGCGCAGCGGCGTCTGCTGGATGCCGCGCTGGCGCAGCCGCAGGGGCTGATTCTGGTGACCGGCCCCACCGGCAGCGGCAAAACCTTTACGCTCTACAGCTGCCTGAGCACGCTGAACCGACCAGAAATGAACGTCAGCAGCGTGGAGGATCCGGTCGAAATTCCGCTGGCCGGGATTAACCAGACGCAGATCAACCCGAAATGCGGCCTCGATTTTAATCGGGTGCTGCGCGCCCTGCTGCGCCAGGACCCGGACGTCATCATGGTGGGTGAGATACGCGATGCGGAAACGGCAGAAATTGCGGTCAAAGCGGCACAGACCGGCCACCTTGTCTTATCGACGCTGCATACCAACTCAACGGCGGAAACCCTGACGCGGCTGCGGCAGATGGGCATTCCTGGCTATCTGCTTGGCCCGGCGCTACGGCTGATTGTGGCGCAGCGGCTGGTGCGTCGGCTCTGCCCCCACTGTCGACAGCCAGCACAGGCGATAGCGCACTTCCCGCCCGACATCTGGCCCGGCACGCTGCAAACCTGGCGCGCCCCCGGCTGCGACCACTGTTTTTCCGGCTATTTCGGACGGCTGGCGCTGTTTGAAATATTGCCGGTCGGCAACAAACTGCAAAATGCCATCGCCGCTGAGATGCCGCTCGACAGCGTGCTGGCGCTGGCAAAAAAGCAGGGCATGCGCACCCTGTTCAGCGCTGGCCTGGAGGCGGTCAGCCGCGGCGAAACCTCGCTGGAGGAGATGCAGCGCGTTACCGGTCTGGAAGATGTCCCGGCTTAGCCTCTACCGCTGGCAGGCGCTCAACAGCCAGCAGCAGCTGCATGAGGGTCAGAGCCTGGCGGCTGATGAAGAGTGCCTGCTGCGCCAGCTGGCCGAACAGGATCTGCTACCGGTTAGCTGGCAGCGTCGTAAAGTATGGCGGGCACGCGACTGGAAGTGGCAACACAAAACAGACCTTGTCAGGCAGCTGGCAACCTTGCTTAAAGCGGGCCTGCCGCTGGCGCAAGGCCTGGAGCTGCTGTCGCAAGGCCATCCTCACGCTGGCTGGCGGTTACTATTGCATGCGCTGCGGCTGCGCGTCTTAAGCGGCGTCCCCTTCTCCCAGGCGTTAAGCCAGTGGCCGCAAATTTTTCCGCCCCTGTTCGCCGCCATAATGCAGGTGGGCGAACTGACCGGCCAGCTTGACGTCTGCTGCGCGCAGCTGGCCGATCAGCAGGCGCGTCAGCAACATCTGAGGAATAAAGTTATCAAGGCGCTGCGCTATCCACTCTTTATTTTAATGGTGGCGGTCGCGGTAAGCGGCGGCATGCTGCTGTTTGTACTGCCGGAGTTCGTCTCGGTCTACGCCTCGTTCAACGCGCCGCTCCCCGCCTTTACGGCGGCGGTGATGGCGCTCTCAGTGGGCCTGCAGCGCTGGGGCGGCTGGCTCGCGGTCGCGCTGTTGTTAGCCGCAGCGGGCTGGCGAGCGCTACGACAACGCTCACCAGCATGGCAGCTGTGGGAGCAGCGCCTGATGCTGCGCCTGCCGCTTTTCTCAAATCTGTGGCGCGGTAGCCAGCTGAGCCAGATTTACGCCATCCTGCAGCTGACGCAACAGGCAGGCATTACGCTGTTGCAGGGCTTACAGGCGGCTGAAGCAACCCTGACGACGCGGTTATGGCGCGACGCCGTCGTTGAGCTTCAGCAGCATATTACGCAGGGAGAGCCGCTGCATCAGGCGATGCGGGCGCATCCGCTGTTTACGCCGCTCTGTATGCAGCTGGTGCTGGCCGGGGAAGAGGCTGGCGCGCTGGATACCATGCTGGCGCGGCTGGCGGAGTGGCATGAAGCTCGAACGCTGGCGCTTGCCGATGCGCTCGCCGCCTCGCTGGAGCCAGTAATGATGG
Organism: Pantoea sp. ACRSB; assembly: GCF_022346905.1. NCBI lineage: Bacteria > Pseudomonadati > Pseudomonadota > Gammaproteobacteria > Enterobacterales > Erwiniaceae > Pantoea > Pantoea sp. ACRSB. The sequence goes on from NZ_JAKRNL010000003.1 coordinate 102,660, forward strand.
TGATTGTCGGCGCTATTGTCGGCACGCTGGTGATCGCGATGTATCTGCCGGTATTTGGACTGGGAAATGTGATGCATTAGGGTGCGCGCGGCACCCTGATGCATAGACACCGTTAGCGGTTGAAAACGCGGTTTTCCTGCTCGGCGACGCGAATAAAGGTGGTTCGCTTGGTCAGCTCCTTGAGCCGCTCCGCGCCGACGTAGGTACAGGCTGAGCGCAAACCGCCGAGAATATCGCGCGCCGTTTCGGCAACCGGGCCACGCAGCGGCAGCTTCACCGTTTTGCCTTCTGCTGCGCGATACTGCGCGACGCCGCCAACGTGACGCTTCATCGCCGATTCAGAGCTCATGCCGTAGAACAGCATAAACTGCTCGCCGTTCTCGTCGATCACCGTTCCCTCGCACTCATCATGCGCGGCAAGCATGCCGCCCAGCATCACGAAATCGGCACCGCCGCCGAACGCCTTGGCGATATCGCCCGGCACCGCGCAGCCGCCGTCGCTGACAATCTGACCACCCAGGCCGTGTGCCGCGTCTGCGCATTCGATAACGGCGGAGAGCTGAGGATAGCCGACGCCGGTTTTGACGCGCGTCGTGCACACTGAGCCTGGCCCAATGCCCACCTTAACGATATCCGCGCCGGAAAGGATAAGCTCCTCTACCATCTCGCCGGTGACCACATTGCCTGCGCAAATGGTGCGATCCGGGAAGATTTCGCGCGCACGCTGAAGGAAGGTGACAAAGTGCTCGGAATAGCCGTTAGCCACGTCAATACAGATGAATTTAAGATCGGCGGAGAGCGCCAGAATGGCGGTCAGCTTTTGCAAATCGGCATCGGAAGTGCCCGTCGATACCATAACGTGGTTCAGCACTGCAACAGACGAGCGCTGAATAAAGGCGCGCCACTCTTCGACGCTGTAGTGCTTGTGCACAGCCGTAAGAATATCAAAGCTCGCCAGCGCTTCCGCCATGCTGAAAGTACCAACGGTGTCCATGTTCGCCGCGATTACGGGCACGCCGCTCCAGCTCAGCCCGGAATGCTTAAAGGTAAATTGACGTTCCAGTTCGACTTCAGAGCGGCTTTTCAGCGTGGAGCGTTTAGGACGGATCAGTACATCTTTAAAACCCAGCTTTAAATCTTCTTCAATACGCATAAAAAATGTCCTGGTAAGTGGCAACGAACCGCAGTTCGGGTAGCGCGCACGGCTCCAGTGGCATAATCATACGCGCCATACGCCTGCCGACAAGACTGCGAATTTCACTTTATTTAAGCTACAATCCCATAAATTTAGCTGAGAATTTTCATTGTGATCGCGCACACAGTTCTGCGCTTCGGCTTGCCCGGCTGTGTTGCGCGCCTGAGAGAGTGATATGCCTTATACCGTGGCGCTGACCGGTGGAATCGGCAGTGGAAAGAGCACCATCGCCAATGCTTTTGCGGCGCTTGGCGTACCCATTATCGACGCGGATGTTATTGCGCGCGAAGTCGTCGAGCCGGGATCGGCGGCGCTACAGAAAATCGCAGAGCGCCACGGCAGCGGCATCCTGACGGAAGAAGGCACGCTGAATCGCGCCCGGCTGAGAGACATTATTTTCCAGTCGCCCGATGAAAAAACCTGGCTGAATAATCTGCTTCATCCCCTGATTAACGCCCGCACGCAGCAGCTGAAAGCGCTGACCACAGCGCCTTATGTGCTGTGGGTCGTGCCGCTGCTGGTCGAGAACGGCCTGCAGCGCCAGGCGGATCGCGTACTGGTCGTCGACGTCGATGAAGCAACACAGCTCATGCGCACCATCCAGCGCGACGGCATCGACCGACAACAGGCGCAAAATATTCTGTCCGCTCAGGCGACGCGCAGCGCGCGCCTCGCCGTAGCCGACGACGTCATCAATAACAGTGGCACGCCCGATGAGGCGCTGCCGCAGGTTGCCGCCCTGCACCAGCGTTATCTGGCGCTGGCGGCAATGCAACAGGATTAACGCCATGAGTACAGTCGTTCTGTTTGAACATCCACTGAATGAAAAAATGCGCACCTGGCTGCGCGTGGAATTCCTGATCCAGCAGCTGCAGGAAACCGTGCCGATAACCCGAGCCGCCTCTGCCTTGACCTTTTTCCGCATCATCGGCGAGCTGCTGGATATTTTCGAGCGCGGCGATATGCGTACTGAACTCCTGAAAGAGCTGGAGCGTCAGCAGCAAAAACTGCGTGCCTGGGCTGATGTACCCGGCGTTGATATGGCCGTGGTCGATGCGCTGCGCGACCAGTTACGCGCGCAGTCAGTTCAGCTCAACAGCGCGCCACGTATGGGACAACAGCTGCGTGAGGATCGGCTTATCGGGCTGGTGCGTCAACGGCTTAGCATTCCCGGCGGATGCTGTAGTTTCGATCTGCCAGGGCTGCATATCTGGCTGCATCAGCCTCAGGAGATGCGCGACAGCCACGTCGCTGCCTGGCTGGAGACGCTGGAGCCGCTGCATCAGAGTCTGGCGATGATTCTGGATCTTATTCGTCAGTCGGGAGCATTCCGCCATCAGACCAGCCTGAACGGTTTTTATCAGGACAATGCGGAAGGCGCGGAACTGCTGCGCCTGCAGCTACAGCTGGAAGATGCGCTTTACCCCCAGGTTTCCGGCCACAAAAGTCGTTACGCCATCCGTTTCCTGCCGCTGGACAGCGAACGCGGCGAAGTGCCCGCACGACTCAACTTTGAACTGGCCTGTTGTTAGAGGTAGCTATGCAAAATGAAGTAATTACCGTTCAGTGTCCGCACTGCGGTAGAGATGTAATCTGGGATGAACTCAGCCCGTGGCGCCCGTTCTGTAGCAAGCGCTGTCAGCTGATTGATTTAGGCGAATGGGCGGACGAAGAGAAGCGCATTCCCAGCGAGGGCGATCTGAACGACAGCGAGGACTGGAGCGAAGAGCAGCACTGAGAGCAGGGGCCCGGCCCCTGCTGTTAAAGCTCGCCAGCGACCAGACGTGCAATCAGCGCATGGTTAGCTGGCGGGAACTCTTCCGCCACCAGCGCGCTTTGCGCCACCCAGCGTTGCGGCTGCCCTTCACGTCCCCACGGCTCGCCGTTCCAGCCTTCCACCAGAAAGAAGTTCAGCGTAACGCGCAGATCTTCGTAGGTATGATCCGCTGCGCCAATCGCCGTCGCCTGCGTCACGTCAATGCCTGTCTCTTCCAGCAGCTCGCGCTTCAGCGCCTCTTCAGCGCTCTCCCCCGCCTCGATTTTGCCACCGGGGAACTCCCACATATTCGCCATATGCGATGAGGCCGGGCGCTGAGCCAGAAAGATCTGTTTATCGGCGTTACGGATGATGCCAACGGCAACCTGCAGGTGCTTCATAAAGTTTTTCCACGTCAGGTGAGTCAATGTGCGCTGATTCTAAAGCATGGGCGGCGTAATGTTAATCACGCTCCGCAGGCAAGAAAAAAGGAGCCGAAGCTCCTTTTTCTTAGTGCCTGTCAGGCCAGTCGGCCATGACACTGCTTATATTTTTTACCGGAGCCGCATGGGCAGGGATCGTTGCGTCCGACTTTACGCTCGCCGCTCTGCGCCGCCAGCGACGCCGCTGCGGCGGCTTCATCATCGACATGGCTGAGCTGCTGCTGCTGCGCCAGGCGTTCAGCTTCTTCGCGACGCTGCTGCTCCATCGCTTCGACTTCTTCCGGCATACGGACCTGCACCTTGCTCAGGGTGCTGACCACTTCATACTTCAGCGACTCCAGCATCGCCGCGAACATAGCGAAAGATTCGCGTTTGTACTCCTGCTTCGGATCTTTCTGCGCGTAGCCGCGCAGATGGATGCCCTGACGCAGGTAGTCCATCGCCGCCAGATGCTCTTTCCACAGCGAGTCCAGCGTCTGCAGCATCACGCCTTTTTCGAAGTTGCGCATCATCTCAACGCCGACAACCTCTTCCTTACTGGCGTAGCTCTCACGGGCGCGCGTCATGATGCGCTCGCGCAGCGTCTCTTCATGCAGATCCGGCTCTTTATCCAGCCACTCGGCGATCGGCAGGTCGAGATCGAAGTCGTTACGCAGGCGCTCTTCGAGGCCCGGCACGTCCCACATCTCCTCCAGCGACTGCGGTGGAATGTAGCTGTCGATGGTGGTTTTGAACACATCCTCGCGAATGCTGTTAATGGTTTCGCTAACGTCGGAAACGTCCAGCAGCTCGTTACGCTGGCTGTAGATAGCGCGACGCTGATCGTTCGCCACGTCGTCATACTCCAGCAGCTGCTTACGAATATCGAAGTTGCGGCTTTCCACTTTACGCTGCGCATTGGCGATAGCTTTTGTTACCCACGGGTGCTCAATCGCTTCGCCAGGCTTCATACCGAGTTTACGCATCATATTAGAGACGCGATCCGAGGCGAAAATACGCATCAGCGCATCTTCCATCGACAGGTAGAAACGGGAAGAACCGGCGTCGCCCTGACGACCGGCGCGGCCGCGCAGCTGGTTGTCGATACGGCGCGATTCATGACGCTCGGTGCCGATAATGTGCAGACCGCCTGAAGCCAGTACCGCATCATGGCGTTGCTGCCAGGCGGCTTTGATCGCTTCAATCTGCGCTTCGGTAGGCTCTTCCAGCTCAGCGACTTCCGCATGCCAGCTGCCGCCCAGCATAATGTCGGTACCACGACCCGCCATGTTGGTCGCGATGGTGACCGCGCCCGGTTGACCAGCCTGCGCCACGATGTCCGCTTCACGCGCATGGAATTTGGCGTTCAGCACGTTGTGCTTGATGCCCGCGCGCGTCAGCTCGTTAGAGACCACTTCCGATTTTTCGATGGAAATCGTACCCACCAGCACCGGCTGGCCATTTGCGGTACGCTCGCGAATGTCTTCAATGATCGCGTCGATCTTCTCTTTTTCGGTCATATAGACCAGATCGGGCAGATCTTTACGCACCATCGGGCGGTTGGTTGGCACCACAATGGTGTCGAGCTTATAGATAGAGCTGAACTCAAAGGCCTCGGTGTCCGCCGTACCGGTCATACCGGCCAGCTTCTCATAGAGACGGAAGTAGTTCTGAAAGGTGATGGAAGCCAGCGTCTGGTTCTCGTTCTGGATTTCCACGCCTTCTTTAGCTTCAATCGCCTGATGCAGACCGTCAGACCAGCGGCGGCCCTGCATAGTACGACCGGTGTGCTCGTCGACGATAACTACTTCGCCATCTTTTACGATGTAATCGACGTCGCGCGTAAACAGCGCATGCGCGCGTAAGGCCGCCGTAACGTGATGCATCAGCATAATGTTGGTCGGTGAGTAGAGCGATTCGCCCTCGGCCATAATGTTCTGGCTAACCAGCAGCTCTTCGACTTTGACCAGGCCGCGCTCGGTCATGTGCGCCTGGCGCGCTTTCTCATCGACCCAGAAATCGCCTTCACCCTGGAAGTTATCGGAATCTTCTTTCTCCTGGCGTACCAGGCTAGGGATGATTTTGTTGACCTTGATATAAAGCTCAGAGCTGTCTTCAGCCGGGCCGGAAATAATCAGCGGCGTACGCGCTTCATCGATCAAAATGGAGTCAACTTCATCCACCAGCGCGTAGTTCAACTTGCGCTGTACGCGCTCTTCCGGGCTGAAAGCCATGTTGTCGCGCAGATAGTCGAAGCCATATTCGTTGTTGGTGCCGTAGGTGATATCTGCCGCGTAGGCTTCACGCTTCGCCACAGAAGGCATGCCAGGCAGGTTAATGCCGACGCTCAGGCCAAGGAACTCAAACAGCGGGCGGTTGTTTTCCGCATCGCGCTGCGCCAGATAGTCGTTGACGGTCACGACGTGCACGCCTTTGCCGCTCAGCGCATTGAGATAGGCAGGCAGCGTCGCGGTCAGCGTTTTACCTTCACCGGTACGCATCTCAGCAATACAGCGATCGTTCAGCACCATGCCGCCAATCAGCTGCACGTCAAAGTGGCGCATGCCGAAGACACGCTTACTCGCCTCACGTACCGTTGCGAAAGCTTCCGGGATCAGGCTTTCCAGCGACTCGCCCTTTTTCAGACGCTCACGGAATTCATTGGTTTTCGCTTTCAGCTCATCGTCTGAAAGTTTCTCGAAATCCGGCTCCATCTTGTTGATGACGTCTACCACTTTGCGCATACGGCGCAGAGTACGATCGTTGCTGCTGCCAAATACTTTCGTTAACAGTTTGATTAACATATTAAAAACTTCTCAATTCAGCCGCTTTACACGGGCTGCGATAATGAAAAAGGGTATTTAAATAACGGTTTCAGACAAGCAGCGTAGACGGTCCGGCGCGAATTGCATGCGTTTTGCTGCGCCAGTCGGCCAGCGAAGTGACAGGTACAAGGGCATCACGCGGCGCCTGCGCGACCTGCTGCGACGGCTGACGCAGAGAAGTGTGCGTGGTCAGCAACGCCTGGAGCGAATCGATAAGCGCCAGCTTATGCGCAGCCAGCGGGACAGTATCCGGTGTTTCCGCCTGCGGCGTTAAGGTAAACGAAAGGTGGCGGATAACGGTGCGGATGGCGTGCTGATGCCAGTAATCGATAGTAAAGCTGGGACGTCGCGCCGTTTCCTGCAGCCGGATCAGATGATCGAAGCGCGCGGCGTTACCGACGAACAGGCTACTGGAAGAGGATTCAGATGAGGTGTTAAGTTCGGCACTCTGCGCGCAGACAGGCAAACCCAGGCTGGCCGCCACCATCCCCAACAGGAGATGAGGCCAGAAATAGCGTCTGCCTAAGTGTCGCCAGCGTAGAAAAATTCCGATCACAGCTCTTCCATTGCGCATCAACGATCGCGTCGTTGTTGGGGGTTTGCCGCTCGTCTTTGAACAGCGGCGCTCAGCTTTTCAGAGCGCCTGATAGTACCATTAATGTGGGGCGACCACATCAGTGTTTAAAGTCGCTCTGGAAGAAAAGACGCCTGATTGTTCAGCGTTTCATCAGCATTGCAGCATTTACTGCGAGACGTGCCGGAAATGCAGGAGGAGTAAAAAAGGAAATAAAAAAGGCTGGCGCCGCTGACCGGAGAGGGGTGTCAGCATAACCAGCCTTTCAAGGTTCTGGGGTAATTAAGCCAGAACCAGATTTGGTGCCTTGAATGCCAGCGGCAGTTCCGCTTCGTCTTCGAAGGTAGCCCATTCCCAGGCTTCCTGTTTCGCCAGGACGGCCTGCAGCAGCTTGTTGTTCAGTGCGTGGCCTGATTTGAACGCGGTAAACGCGCCGATAATATTATGGCCGCACATAAACAGGTCGCCGATTGCATCAAGCATTTTGTGACGAACAAATTCGTCTTCAAAACGCAGGCCTTCTTCGTTCAGCACGCGGAAATCGTCGAGGCCAATAGCGCAATCCAGACTACCGCCCAGGCACAGGCCTTTGGATTGCAGGTACTCGATTTCACGCATAAAGCCGAAGGTACGGGCGCGGCTGATCTGACGAACAAAAGAGTCGGCAGAGAAGTTCAGCTGATAGCGCTGAGAGCTGGAGTCGATCGCCGGGTGGTTGAAGTCGATAGTAAAATCGAGAGAAAAACCGTTGTACGGCTTAATCTCAGCCCACTTATCGCCATCTTCCACGCGAACAGTCTGCTTAACGCGCACAAATTTCTTCGCGCTGTTCAGCTGCTCAATGCCCGCATCCATCAGCAGATAGATAAAGGGCGCGGCGCTACCGTCCATGATCGGGATCTCTGGCGCATCCACTTCAACAATAATGTTGTCGATGCCCAGACCAGCCAGCGCGGCGTTCAGATGCTCAACCGTTGAGATACGCACGCCTTCATCATTCACCAGGCAGGTACTCAGCATGGTGTCGCGCACGTATTTTGCATCAGCCGGGAAATCAACCGGTGGATTCAAGTCAGTGCGACGATAGATGACCCCGGTATTAGCCGACGCAGGGCGTAAAGTCAGCGTGACTTTCTTGCCGGTATGCAAACCGACGCCAGTCGCCTGAACAATACGTTTTAATGTCCTTTGTTTGATCATCGTATTATCTCGCAATATTACCCATCCGACCGCTAGTATACTTTACCAGCGGGCGAACACTTTAGCACAAAGAGCGGAGAATCCCAATTCTCAGGTTATTCTTAGTCGGCCTGCTTACGCAGAAACGCTGGAATATCAAGGTAATCGGGCTCTTTGTTTGACTGCGCGCTCTGGTCGTTGACCACTTTCGCTGCCGGTTTTTGCTCCTGCGGCAGCGGCGACATGCCGTGCTGCTGATAGCGATGATCCATAACCGGCTGGCTGGCAGGCTTGTTGGTCACCAGCGTGATTTCAGGACGCTTGTCCATACCGATGCCGGTCGCCACCACGGTCACGCGCAGCTCGTCGTTCATCTCTGGATCCAGCGAGGTACCGATAACCACGGTCGCGTTGTCGGAGGCGAAGGCGCGGATAGTGTTACCCACGGTTTCGAACTCATCCAGACGCAGGTCGAAGCCCGCCGTGATGTTGACCAGCACGCCGCGCGCGCCAGAAAGATCGATATCTTCCAGCAGCGGACTGGAGATCGCCATTTCTGCCGCTTCTTCCGCACGGTCTTCACCGCAAGCGACGCCGGAGCCCATCATGGCGTAGCCCATTTCGGACATAACGGTGCGCACGTCAGCGAAGTCGACGTTCATCAGGCCCGGACGCGTAATCAGCTCGGCGATGCCCTGTACCGCGCCTTTCAGCACGTCGTTTGCCGCGCCGAAGGCGTCAAGCAGAGAGATACCGCGACCCAGCACTTTCAGCAGCTTGTCGTTCGGGATAGTGATCAGCGAATCCACATGCTTCGACAGTTCAGCGATGCCCTGCTCGGCAAAAGCCATACGCTTTTTGCCTTCGAAGTTAAACGGCTTGGTCACGACCGCAACGGTCAGAATGCCCAGGTCTTTGGCCACTTCCGCTACCACCGGCGCAGCGCCGGTACCGGTACCGCCGCCCATACCGGCAGCGATAAACACCATGTCTGCTCCCTCCAGCGCAGAACGCAGTGCTTCGCGATCTTCTTCAGCCGAGGTACGACCAACTTCCGGATTCGCCCCAGCACCCAGACCTTTGGTGATATTGGTGCCGATCTGGATCGTCTGGCCAACCGCTGTTTTACGCAACGCCTGGGCGTCGGTGTTCACAGCGAAGAATTCTACACCTTCGATACGCTCGCGTACCATGTGCTCTACGGCGTTGCCGCCGCCGCCGCCGACGCCGATGACTTTAATCACCGCGTCATTGGTTAATTCCATCGGTTCAAACATGATTTCTCTCCGTTATGTGCCTGTCGCCTGGAGACCATAAACAGTGCCTGCATGGTCTCCTTTCTAAAATTAAAATTCTTTCTTCAACCAGCTATTGATGCGCTTGAACCAGTTGCCCACCGATGCGCGTTTTTCCGTCTCTGCATCGCCGTTCATATGGGACTCTTTGCCATAGTGCAGCAGTCCCACTGCGGTTGAGTAATAAGGTTCCTGCGCGTAATCCGTCAATCCTGTGATATTGAGCGGCTGTCCAATGCGCACCTGCGTATGAAAAACGCGTTGCGCGCAGGCGGCCAGCCCTTCAATTTGCGCAGCACCGCCGGTCAGCACGATCCCGGCTGCCAGATGATGCTTAACGCCCTGCTGACGCAGTTGTTCCTGTAGCTGCAAAATCTCGTCGTTGACCAGATTCAGCAATTCGGTGTATCGCGGCTCGATCACTTCAGCCAGCGTCTGCCGTTGCAGACTGCGCGGCGGTCGTCCGCCAACGCTCGGCACTTCGACGTTTTCGTCTTTGCCGACAATCGAACCCAGCGCACAGCCGTGGCGAACCTTAATCGCCTCCGCGTCTGTCGGCGGCGTGCCGAAAGCATAGGCGATATCGCTGGTGACCACGTTACCCGCATAAGGGATCACTTTAGTGTGACGCAGCGCGCCGCCTGTATAAACAGCGATATCCATTGTACCGCCACCGACGTCGACAACACAGACGCCAAGTTCACGTTCGTCTTCCGTCAACACGGCAAAACTGGACGCCAGTCCGGCAAAAATCAGTTGGTCAACTTTCAGGCCACAACGTTCAACGGCTTTGACGATATTTTTCGCCATATCGTTGTGACATGTGATCAGGTGCACTTTCGCCTGCATGCGCACGCCCGAAAGACCGACCGGATTTTTAATGCCTTCCTGATAATCGATAGCGTATTCCTGAGGAATAACATGCAGGATGCGGTGCTCATCGCGCACGCGCACTGACTTCGCAGTGTGTACGACATTCTCCACATCATCCTGAGTCACTTCCTCTTCGGAAATCGGAACCATCCCGATTTCGTTCTGACAGCTGATATGTTTGCCCGATAAAGCAAGATAGACGGAAGAGATCTGGCAATCCGCCATCAGCTCGGCCTGATCGATGGCGCGCTGTACGCATTTCACCACCGACTCAAGGTCGTTTACGCCGCCTTTATCCATACCGCGAGACGGGCAGCTGCCCACCCCGATAATGTTGACCATGCCATCGGGCAGAATTTCCCCAACCAGGGCGGCGACCTTCGCGGTGCCAATTTCGAGTCCAACTACCAGTTTTCTGTCCGTTGCCTTGATCATTGTTTAGCCTGTGCCTGGTTCTGTTGCTGATTACTGTCCTGGAGCTCTACGGGCTCCGGCGTCCAGCCCACGGCTGCACCCGAGTCGTACCGCAAATCCACATAGCTGATACGCTTGTGCTCGTTCTGCCCTTGCTGCTGCAACGCCGGATAGAGCTCAATAAATCGGTTGAGACGTTTCATGGGTTCGCCGCGTCCCAGCTCGATGCGCACATCGTCGCTGGTGACCAGTTGCCATGACCGCCGCGCCGTCATCGACGCTACCTTCAGGGTAAATTTGTTGGCCTTCAGCACGTCGCTCATGCTGTGGTAACCCGCCAACACCTCTTTTTCACTGCCTTCCGGTCCGTACAGCATCGGCATCGTTTCTTTGCCGATGTGGCTGGCCGGCACGCTGAAGGAGACGCCGTCCGCATCCACCATATGCAGATCGTTCCAGCGCGCCACCGGCACATACTCCACCAGATGGATCTTCAGCTCATCAGGCCACTGCTTGCGCACGCTGACCTGCTTAATCCACGGCAACCGCTCAATCTGCTGCTGCAGGATGTTAACGTCCTGCGACATAAAGGTGCCCGGCGCGCCCAGCGACAAAATCGCCTGGCGAATATCATCGTGCGTGGTGTAGTGGGTTTCGCCCGTCACCACCAGCTTTGAGAGCGGCAGTCGCGACGCGTCGTTCATCCACTTCAGCACGACCAGCCCGCCGAAAATCATAATGCCAATGACCATCAGCAAAAAAACGATGCCGAAAAGTCTGGCCCCGTTGCTGCGCCCCGTGCGCACGCGCTCCTGAGGCTCGCGGTTCCGTGCGTTAAGTGCCGCCTGTGACATATCAGTCGGCCAGCTCCAGAATACGCGCCACCAGCCGGGAGAAGCTCATTCCCGCCTCTCTGGCCGCCATCGGCACCAGGCTGTGGCTGGTCATTCCCGGCGAGGTATTTACCTCCAGCAGCTGGAAATTGCCTTCGCCGTCCGCCATAACATCGACTCGCCCCCAGCCGCTACAGCCCAGCGCGCGCCATGCGTCCCAGACCAGTTTCTGCAGCTCCGCCTCCCGCTCTGCGCTCAATCCTGCCGGGCAGAAGTATTGAGTATCGTCAGAAATGTATTTTGCTTCATAGTCATAGAACTCGCTGGCGGTCTGAATGCGTATTGCAGGCAGGATTTGATCGCCAATAATGCCGACGGTGTACTCAGCGCCGCTGAGAAAAGCCTCGATTAATACGTTATCGTCATGGCGAAAGGCTTCATCCAGCGCCGCAGGCAGCGCTTCCAGCGCATTGACGCGGCTGATGCCGACGCTTGAGCCTTCACTGCTCGGCTTGACGAACAGCGGCAGGCCGAGCGCCTCAACGGCGTCGCGCGTTTCCGCGGTCAGACCCGCCTGATACTGCTCGCGCGTCAGCCAGACAAAACGGCCTGACGGCAAACCGCGACCCTGCCAGAGTAACTTGGTGCGCAGCTTATCCATGGTAATGGCTGACGCCATTACGCCACTGCCGGTATAGGGCAGCTGCAAAAATTCCAGTACCGCCTGCAGGGTGCCGTCTTCGCCTCCGCGACCATGCAGCGCGATAAAGGCAGCGTCGAAGCCCTGCTCTTTCAGCGTCAGCACCGAGACTTCGCGCGTGTCTACCGCGTGCGCGTTGATGCCTGCTTCGCGCAGACCCGCCAGCACTGCCTTGCCCGACATCAGCGAAACTTCGCGCTCCGCCGAGGTGCCGCCCATCAGGACGGCGACTTTATCAGCCATGACGCTCCTCCGCTTTACGCTCCGGCTGCAGCTTGCACTCCGCCAGCTTGCGCGCCACTTTGCCTACGTTACCGGCGCCCTGCACCAGAATCAGATCTTTGCCCGACAGCAGCGGCGCCAGCATTTCCGGCAGCGCGTCATGATCCGGCACCAGTACCGGATCGACTTTGCCGCGGCCGCGAATAGAGCGGCACAGCGCCCGGCTGTCCGCGCCTGGAATCGGCGTTTCGCCCGCCGAGTAGACATCCAGCATCAGCAGCACGTCGACCTGCGACAGCACATTGGCGAAATCGTCGAACAGGTCGCGGGTGCGCGTATAACGGTGCGGCTGAAAGACCATTACCAGCTTTTTATCCGGCCAGCCGGCGCGCGCCGCCTTAATCGTGGCGTCAACTTCCGTCGGATGGTGGCCGTAATCATCTACCAGCATCGCGCTGCCCGGGTTGCCGTTCACCGGCTCCGTCGGGAATTCACCCAGCAGGTCGAAGCGACGGCCTGTGCCCTGGAAGCTTTCCAGCGCGGCGAGAATGGCGTCGTCTTCAATGCCCTCTTCGCTCGCTACCGCAACCGCCGCCGCCGCGTTGAGCGCGTTATGGCGGCCAGGGGCGTTCAGCGTCACCTGCAGGCGCGGCTTGTCATGACGCACCAGCGTAAAATGCCCCTGCGCGCCGCGCTGCTCATAGTGCTCAATGCGCACGTCAGCGTCGTCGCTAAAACCGTAGGTGGTGATGTGCCGTCCGACGCGAGGGATCAGATCGCGGATGACCACATCATCAATGCACATGACCGCGCGGCCGTAAAACGGCAGGTTGTGCAGAAAATTAATAAATGTCTGCTTCAGGTTCTCGAAGTCGCCCTGATAGGTGTCCATATGGTCAGCTTCGATATTGGTTACCACCGCCACCATCGGCTGCAGATGCAGGAAAGAGGCGTCGCTCTCGTCCGCTTCCGCAATCAGGTAACGGCTGCTGCCGAGCCGCGCGTGCGTGCCCGCAGCCTTAACCAGTCCGCCGTTGACGAAGGTCGGATCCAGACCGCCTTCGGCATAGATGCTGGATACCATCGCCGTGGTCGTGGTTTTGCCGTGCGTTCCGGCAATGGCGATGCCGTGTCGAAAACGCATCAGCTCCGCCAGCATCTCGGCGCGGCGGATGACAGGGATACGCTGTTCGCGCGCCGCAACCAGTTCCGGGTTGTCCTGCGCCACCGCGCTGGAGACCACCACCACGCTGGCGTCGGTGACGTTTTCCGGGCGATGGTTGAAATAAATGATGGCGCCCAGCGCCGCCAGATGCTGCGTCACCGCGTTCGGCGCCAGATCGGAGCCGCTAATATGGTAACCCTCGTTCGCCAACACTTCGGCAATACCGCCCATGCCGGCACCGCCGATGCCGACAAAGTGAATGTGCCGGACGCGACGCATCTCGGGCACAATGGAGCGCAGTTTTGCCAGTTGTTGTGTATTCATCGTTCTCAGTTACCTGTCATCTTTATCTGTGCCTGTTGCGGCACCGGCCAGCTACGCTGACCCGATTTATCACTTCGCGGCGCGCGCCACTTCTTGCGCAACCCGTTCGGTTGCATCGGGGATCGCCACCTGACGGGCTTTTTCCGCCATATTCAACAGCGTGGGACGATCCCAGTGGCGCAGCGTCTCCGCCACGGCATCCGCGGTAAACTGCGGCTGCTCAAAAATTTTGGCCGCGCCCGCTTTTTCCAGCGGCAGCGCATTCCAGTACTGCTGACGATCTTTATGCTGAAAGGGCACGAAAATCGCTGGTAAACCCGCAGCGGCGATTTCGCTGACGGTCAGCGCGCCGGAGCGGCAAACCACCACATCCGCCCAGGCGTAGGCGGCCGCCATATCATCAATAAATTCCGTAACCTTATGCTGCGTCTGGCTGACCTGCTGATAGGCCTTAAGCACATCCTGCAGCGCCCCTTTACCGGTCTGATGCCACAGCGTGATCGTGTCGCCCAGCGCGGCCGCGACCTGCGGCAGCGTCTGATTCAGCACGCGCGCGCCCTGGCTGCCGCCGACCACCAGCACGCGGACCGGGCCGCTGCGGTTAGCCAGACGTTGCTCCGGCAGCGGCAGCGCCAGTACATCGGTACGTACCGGATTGCCTACGACGTCCGCATGCGGAAAAGCGCCGGGAAAAGCCTGCATCACTTTGCTGGCGATCTTCGCCAGCCACTTGTTGGTCAGTCCGGCAATGCCGTTCTGCTCATGCAGCACCACCGGGATGCCGCAGCTCCAGGCGGCGAGGCCGCCAGGCCCCGAGACGTAACCGCCCATGCCCAGCACCACATCCGGCTTCCACGCCCGCATAATGGCGCGCGCCTGACGCCAGGCGTTGAAAATACGCATCGGCGCCAGCAGCAGCGCTTTAAGCCCCTTGCCGCGCAGGCCGCTGATGCGGATAAACTCAATCTCAATACCGTGTTTCGGCACCAGATCCGCTTCCATTCTGTCGGCCGTACCGAGCCAGCGAACCTGCCACCCCTGTTCCATCAGATGATGGGCGACGGCCAGACCGGGGAAGACATGCCCACCGGTTCCACCCGCCATCACCATCAAACGCTTCCCACTCATCGGGCACCTCGGGTAAACGCCTGCGCTTTGGTCAGGCGCGTTTCATAATCAATACGCAGCAAAAACACGATCGCGGTCGACATAATCAGCAGGCTGGAACCGCCGTAGCTGATTAACGGCAGCGTCAGACCTTTCGTCGGCAGCATGCCCGCTGCCGCGCCGACGTTTACCAGCGCCTGGAAGCTGAACCACACGCCGATCGAGCAGGCCAGAAAGCCGGAAAAACGCTGATCGATCTCCAGCGCGCGGCGGCCAATCGACATCGCACGAAAAGCGACGAAGAATACCATCAACAACGCTAAAACCACACCGATATAACCCAGCTCCTCGCCGATGATGGAGAAGATAAAGTCGGTATGCGCTTCCGGCAGATATTCCAGCTTTTGCACCGAATTGCCGAGCCCCTGTCCCCAGAACTCGCCGCGGCCAAATGCCATCAGCGACTGCGTCAGCTGATAACCGCTGCCGAAGGGATCTTCCCAGGGGTTCCAGAAGGACGTCACGCGACGCATACGGTAAGGCTCGGCGATAATCAGCAGCACCACGGCGAAAATACCGGAGCCGATAATCGCCAGGAACTGCCACAGCTTCGCGCCCGCCAGAAAGAGCATCGCCAGCGTGGTGACGAACAGCACGACCACGGTGCCGAGGTCAGGCTGCGCCAGCAGCAGCACCGCCAGCACCACCATCACGCCCATCGGTTTGCAGAAGCCCCAGAAGTTATTTCGCACCTCCTCGACCTTACGCACCAGATAGCTGGCGAGATAGCAGAACAGCGACAGCTTCGACAGCTCCGCGGGCTGAATACGCAGCGGCCCCAGGGCGATCCAGCGCGACGCGCCGTTCACCGAGCTGCCCACGACCAGCACGATAAGCAGCATCACTACCGAAGCCAGCAGCATGGCGTTGCTGTAGCGCTGCCAGAAATCCATCGGCACGCGCAGCGTGACCAGCGCGATGCCGAGACCCAGCGCAATATAGAACGCGTCGCGCTTGGCGAAGTAAAAGGGATCGTCGTTCAGACGCTGACCGACCGGCATAGAAGCCGACGTCACCATCACGAAGCCCACAATCGCCAGCCCGAAGGTCAGCCACAGCAGCGTGCGGTCATAAAGCACCAGCGCGGAGTCGTCGCTTTCGCGCGCGCCCATCACCCAGTCTTTCAGTCGGCTGCCGATAAAAGCAAAAAGTCCGATTATCAGTCCGGCGCCAGGAATACGCATCAGCCTAACTCCTTCGCCAGTTGCGCGAAGCGGTCGCCACGCTGCTCGAAATTACGGAACTGATCGAGGCTGGCACAGGCTGGCGAGAGCAATACCATATCGCCAGGCTGAAGCTGCGGCGCGATCTGCTCCATCGCCTGCTGCATCGTCTCAGTGCGTACGGCGCTATCAGGGCGCAGCGAAGCCAGCGCGTCGCCATCGCGGCCGAAGCAGTAGAGATGAACCTTCTCGTCCTGCACGTAGCGCGCCAGTGGGGAAAAATCGGCCGATTTGCCGTCGCCGCCCAGCAGCAGCCAGAGTCGGCCTTTAACCTGCAGACCGTTAAGCGCCGCCTCGGTGCTGCCGACGTTGGTGGCTTTAGAGTCGTTGATCCAGCGCACGCCCTTAGCCTCATGCACCAGCTGAAAGCGATGCGCCAGCCCGCTAAAGCTGGTCAGCGCTGCCAGGCTGGAAGCGCGAGGCAGGCCCACGGCATCCGCCAGCGCCAGCGCCGCCAGCGCATTGGTATAGTTGTGCTGCCCCACCAGTTTCATCTCATCGGTGTTGAGCACTTTTTCGCCCTTCACGCGCAGCCAGGTCGCGCCCTGCTGGCGATTAAGGTGATAATCACCGAAGTCGATGCCGAAACTGACGCAGCGCGCATCGGCGCCGCGCACCGGCATCGTCATCGCATCGTCGGCGTTGACTACGCATACTCGCGCATTTTCATAGATGCGCAGCTTCGCGGCGCGATACTGCTGCATGCCGAGCGGATAGCGATCCATATGATCTTCGGTGACGTTAAGAATGGTCGCCGCCGCGGCCTTCAGGCTGAACGTGGTCTCCAGCTGAAAGCTGGAAAGCTCCAGCACGTAGAGCTGCGCGGGTGACTTCAGTAGCGACAGCGCCGGCAGGCCGATATTGCCGCCGACGCCAACCTGCCAGCCGGCAGCACGCGCCATTTCGCCAACCAGCGTGGTGACGGTGCTTTTGCCGTTGGAACCGGTGATCGCGACGATCGGTGCCTGCGCTTCGCGGCAGAAAAGCTCAATATCGCCAACGATCTCAACGCCCGCATCTGCCGCCTCGCTGAGCGCCGGATGCGCCAGCGCGATGCCTGGACTGGCGACGATAAGATCCGCCGCCAGCAGCCAGTCGCTGTTCAACCCGCCGGTATAGCGCTCTACCTGCTCAGGCAGCTTGTCGAGTCCCGGCGGCGACACACGGGTATCCATCACGCGCGGCGTTACGCCTTGCGCTAAAAAGAAATCAACACAGGAGAGCCCGGTCAGGCCCAGCCCGATAATGACGACTTTTCTGCCCCGATAGTCAGCCATAATTAACGTACCTTCAGCGTGGCCAGGCCAATAAGCACCAGCATCAGCGAGATGATCCAGAAGCGCACGATTACGCGCGGTTCCGGCCAGCCTTTCAGTTCATAGTGATGATGAATCGGTGCCATGCGGAAAATGCGCTGTCCGCGTAGCTTGAACGATCCTACCTGCAGGATCACAGAGAGCGTCTCTACCACAAACACGCCGCCCATAATCACCAGCAAAAACTCCTGACGCAGCAGCACAGCCAGCGTGCCGAGCGCGCCGCCCAGCGCCAGCGAACCCACGTCGCCCATAAAGACCTGCGCCGGATAGGTGTTGAACCACAGGAAGCCCAGCCCTGCCCCGACGATAGCGGTACAGACGATCACCAGCTCGCCCGCATGGCGTAAATAGGGAATATGGAGATACTCAGCGAACTTAACGTTGCCGGTCGCCCAGGCCACCAGCGCGAACCCTGCCGCGACGAATACGGTCGGCATAATCGCCAGACCGTCCAGGCCGTCGGTCAGGTTAACGGCGTTGCCGGTGCCGACGATAACGAAGTAGGCGAGCACCACATAGAACAGGCCAAGCTGGGGCATGATATCTTTGAAGAAAGGCACTACCAGCTGCGTGGCGGGCGTGCCTTTACCGGCGGCGTAGAGCGCAAACGCCACGCCCAGCGAAATCACCGACATCCAGAAATATTTCCAGCGCGCGATCAGGCCCTTTGTGTCCTTACGCACCACTTTGCGATAGTCATCAACAAAGCCGATGATGCCAAAGCCCACCAGCACCACCAGTACGCACCAGACATAGGGATTCGAAGGATAAGCCCACATCAGCACCGAAACGGTGATCGAGGTGAGGATCATAATCCCGCCCATGGTCGGCGTACCGCGCTTGCTGAAGTGCGACTCCGGACCGTCGTTGCGCACCACCTGGCCGATTTGCAGCTTTTGCAGCCAGGCGATCAGGCGAGGCCCCATCCATAACGAGATAAATAAAGCGGTCAGCAGGCTGACAATGGCGCGAAACGTCAGATACGAAAAGACGTTGAAGCCGGAATAAAAAGCGACCAGATGCTCGGCCAGCCAGACTAACATGTTCCCATCTCCTGTAGGTTCTGCACGACCTGCTCCATGGCAGCACTACGCGAACCCTTAATCAAAACGGTTAATTCCCGATGTTCGGACAACAGCGTCCGTAAACGTTCAGTCAGCGCGGTTTTTGTGTCGAAATGTTCGCCAACCCCGCTGCTTTCACTAATGTGCGCGCTCAGCGCGCCAACGCTCAGCACGCGATCGACGCCTGCGGCTTTCGCTGCCAGCCCGACTTCGCGATGGCACTGCTCCGCCTCTTCGCCCAGCTCCGCCATATCGCCCACCACCATTACGCGGTAGCCTGGCATTTCGCCCAGCACCTGCGCGGCGGCCGTCATCGAGCCGACATTGGCGTTATAGCTGTCGTCGAGCAGCAGCTGCTTCTCAGAGAGACGAATCGGGAACAGGCGGCCAGGAACGGCCTGCAGGCTTTTCAGCCCGCTCTGAATGGCGCTAAGCGGCGCGTCGACCGACAGCGCCAGCGCGGCGGCAGCCAGCGCGTTAGCGATGTTATGACGACCCGGCAGCGGCAGCGTGACGTCGATGTCGCCGCGCGGCGTCTGCATGATGAAATGAGTGCCGTCTACGGCCAGACGGATATCGCGCGCGGTAAAATCGCTGTCGGCCGCCTGCGGCGAGAAGCGCCATACGCGCTTGCCGTGCAGGTTCGCCTGCCAGTGCGGCCAGTCGTTGCTGTCGGCGTTCAGAATGGCAGTGCCGTTCGCGGGCAGACCGTTGAAGATCTCCCCTTTCGCCTTCGCTACGCCCGCCAGCGAACCGAAGCCCTCCAGATGCGCCGCTGCCAGGTTATTCACCAGCGCGCTCTCAGGACGCGTCAGCTCGGTGGTATAGGCGATTTCGCCCTGGTGATTCGCGCCCAGTTCGATAACCGCATACTGATGCTGCTCGGTCAGGCGCAGCAGCGTCATCGGTACGCCGAAATCGTTATTCAGGTTGCCCGCGGTATAGAGCGTTTCGCCGCATTCACGCAGGATGGAGGCGGTCATCTCTTTGACCGAGGTTTTACCGGACGAACCGGTGAGCGCGACTACGCGCGCTTTCGATTGCTGACGCACCCAGGCGGCCAGCTTGCCGAACGCAATGCGCGTATCGGCAACCACGACCTGCGGTACGGAGACGTGTAAATACTTACTCACTAACAGCGCCTGCGCGCCGCTGGCGATAGCGTCAGCGGCAAAGTCATGCGCGTCGAAGCGTTCACCAACCAGCGCCACAAACAGGCTGCCCGGCGTTACTTTGCGCGTATCGGTAGTGACGTCGTTAAGCGTAAGATCGTTGCCGTGTAGCGTGCCGCCGCTGATCTCAGCCAGAGTGGTAAGGGAAACCGGGATCATGCCGTCACTCCTAATAACGCAGCAACCGTGGCGCGGTCGGAGTAATCCAGACGACGATTCCCCACGATTTGATAATCTTCATGACCTTTGCCCGCCACCAGCACGATGTCGTCAGGCTGCGCCTGCAAAACAGCGTTAGTGACCGCTTGCGCACGTCCAGACACGACGCGCGCGCGATGCGGCTCGAGCAGGCCGGTCAAAATGTCGTTAACGATAGCCTGCGGATCTTCGCTGCGCGGATTGTCGTCGGTAATCACCACAACATCCGCGAACTGCTCGGCGATCGCGCCCATCAGGGGACGCTTGCCTTTATCGCGATCGCCGCCGCAGCCAAACAGGCACCACAGCTTGCCTTTGCAGTGCAGGCGCGCAGCCTCCAGCGCTTTTTCCAGCGCGTCTGGCGTATGGGCGTAATCCACTACAACGGTCGGTTTGCCCGGCGCGCTGAAAACTTCCATGCGACCGCAGACCGGCTGAAGCTGCGGCGCGGTCCGCACCAGATCGGCGAGCGGATAATCAAGCGCCAGCAGCGTAGCGAAAGCCAGCAGCAGATTGCTGACGTTAAACGCGCCCATCAGTCGGCTGTCGAATTCACCCTCGCCCCAGCTTGAGCTGAAACGGATATGGGCGCCGTTATCGTGATATTTCACCTCTTCGGCTTTCACCCAGCGACCGTGACAGCCCGGCTGTAAATTATTTGCCATGGTGACGGCGACGGCGTCCGGCAGCGTCGCCAGCCAGCGGCGCCCGGCTTCGTCATCGGCGTTAAGGATCATTTCGCCAACCTGATGGTCGGTAAAAAGCAGCTTCTTAGCCGATTCGTAGGTCTGCATATCACCGTGGTAGTCAAGATGATCGCGGCTCAGATTGGTAAAGACCGCAGCGGCGAACGGCAGCGCGGCAACGCGATGCTGCACCAGACCATGCGAGGAGACCTCCATTGCAGTCAGCGTCGCGCCCTGCTGCGCCAGATCCCTTAAAAGATGCTGCACCTCGACGGCCGAACCGGTCGTATTCTCTGCGGCGGTCAGCTGTCCGAGCAGGCCATTGCCGACGGTGCCCATCACCGCGCCAGTTTCACCCAGCCGCTGCGCCCATTGCGCCAGCAGTTGGGTGGTGGTGGTTTTGCCATTGGTGCCGGTCACGCCTATCAGCTTCTGCTTTTCGCCCGGCTGACCGTAAAAACGCCCCGCCAGCGCGGAGAGGCGCTGCGGCAGCTGCGCCAGATAAATCACCGGCACGCCGTGCATCTCACGAATATCGCCATCGCTGGCTTCGCCTTCGGCTTCCGCGATCACGGCGGCAACGCCCTGCGCGATCGCCTGCGGAATAAAACGCCGTCCGTCGGCGTGGTGGCCTGCGACAGCCACAAACAGATCGCCGGAGGCCGCTTTGCGGCTGTCCAGTGTCATGTCACCCAGGGGACGCGCCGGCGCGCCTGGCACCCACGGGCCCAGCAAGTCGCGCAGGTTACGATCTGTCACTTTTTTCCTCACTTCTGTTAGTCACCAGCTCGTTTTTGTCATTGGGCGGCAACGCGTCCGGCTCGATATTCATGGTGCGTAAAACGCCGCCCATAATGGCACCGAACACCGGCGCGGAGACCGCACCACCGTAATATTTGCCGGCCTGGGGATCGTTGATCACCACCACCAGCGCAAAACGAGGATGACTGGCAGGCGCGACGCCTGCGGTGTAAGCAATATATTTGTTAACGTAACGGCCATCCGGACCGACTTTTTTCGCGGTACCGGTTTTAATCGCGATGCGGTAGCCCTTGATCGCCGCTTTCACGCCGCCGCCGCCCGGCAGCGCGACGCTTTCCATCATATGAACCACGGTTTTCACCAGCGATTCCGGGAAGACGCGCTCGCCCGCCACAGGCGGATCGACTTTAGTGATCGACAGCGGCCGGAAGATGCCGTAGCTGCCGATCGTCGCGTAGACACGCGCTAACTGTAACGGGGTTACCATTAGCCCGTAGCCGAAAGAGAAGGTGGCCCTCTCTATGTCAGACCACCGTTGTTTTTGAGGGTATAAGCCACTACTTTCCCCGACCAGCCCCAAATTGGTCGGTTTACCCAGGCCAAAGCGCGCATAAGTATCTACAAGCGCTGAGGAGGGCATCGCTAACGCCAGCCGTGAAACACCGACGTTACTCGACTTCTGCAGAACCCCGGTAAGGGTCAGTTCGTTGTACCGCGCCACGTCTTTGATTTCATGGCCATTAACGCGATACGGCACAGTATTAAGCACGCTGTTTTCCCGCACCACGCCGCGCTGCAGCGCCGTCATCACCACCATCGGCTTAACGGTTGAGCCCGGCTCGAAAATATCGGTGATGGCGCGGTTGCGCATGATATCTTTCGGCGTGTTGCTGAGGTTATTAGGGTTGTAAGCCGGGCTGTTCGCCATCGCCAGCACTTCGCCGGTGTTGACCTCAACCAGCACGGCGGAGCCAGATTCAGCTTTATTGAACGCGACGGCGTTATTGAGTTCGCGATAGACCAGCGCCTGCAGACGTTCGTCAATGCTGAGCGTCAGGTTATGGGCAGCGCGGCTGTCTACCGACGAGATATCTTCAATGACGCGGCCGTTGCGATCTTTACGCACTGTTCGCTCGCCAGGCGCGCCGGTGAGCCACTTATCGAAGCTCTTTTCGATGCCTTCGATGCCCTGCCCGTCAATATTGGTAAAGCCGATCAGATGAGAAGTCACCTGGCCGGCGGGATAGTAGCGACGTGACTCTTCGCGCAGATGGATGCCAGGCAGTTTGAGTTTTTTGATGTAGTCGCTGATGGCAGGATTGACCTGACGCGCCAGATAGATGAAGCGTCCTTTAGGATTGGCGTTAACGCGCGTTGCCAGCTGATCGAGCGGAATCGAGAGCGCATCGGCAAGCGCCTTCCAGCGGCTGTCGAGAGTAACGCCGCCCGCGTCGTGCAGCTCTTTAGGGTCTGCCCAGATGGCGTTGACCGGTACGCTGACCGCCAGCGGACGACCGGCGCGATCGCTGATCATGCCGCGCGCGGTGGGAATCGCCTGTACGCGCAAGGAGCGCAGATCGCCCTCTTTCACCAGCTTATCCGGCTTGATGACCTGCAGCCAGGCGACGCGCGACAGCAGGCCAAACAGCGCCAGTAAAATACAGCCGCACAGCAACGCAAAACGCCAGCTTACAAAGCTGGCTTTATCTTCCTGTTTTTTCAACTTCAGCGTTTTGCTTGCGCCGCTCATGGCGATTTAGCGTTCCTTATTTCTGTACCACAATGTTTTCCTGAGAGGGATCAACATGCTGTAGCTGCAGCTTCTCGGTAGCGATACGCTCCACCCGACTGTGATCGCCCAGCGCGTTCTCCTCAAGGATCAGGTTACGCCATTCAATGTCTAGCGCGTCGCGCTCTAAAACCAGCTGCTCGCGCTGCGCGGTCAGCAGACGCGTTTTGTGCGTCGTCGTCACCACCATGATGGCCGACACCAGTACGGCGATGAGCAAAATCACCGGGATTTTGCCGAATCGCAGCAGATCGCCGCCGATAACCCCAGGCAGGCTGTGACGTTCGTTGCCGATCATGCGTCGGTTCTCTCCGCGATACGCAGAACCGAACTGCGCGCGCGTGGATTGTCCGCCACTTCCGCTTCGCCCGGCGTCATTTTGCCGAGCAGCTTCAGCTGACGTCCGCCCAGCGCCTTAAGCTGCGCTTCGGTCATCGGAATACCTGCCGGCACCTGCGGACCGCGACTCTGGTCGCGCATAAAACGCTTCACCAGGCGATCTTCCAGCGAGTGGAAACTGATAATGGAGAGACGCCCTTCGGGCGCCAGCACCGTTAACGCGCCCTTCAATGCCTTTTCGATCTCTTCCAGCTCGCTGTTGATCCAGATGCGGATCGCCTGAAAGCTGCGCGTCGCCGGATGCTTAAACTTATCTTTCACCGGCGTCGCCGCCGCGATGACTTCAGCCAGCTCTTTGGTGCGCGTCATCGGCTGCTCGCGGTTACGCTCCACAATGGCGCGCGCGATACGTTTAGCAAAACGCTCCTCGCCGTACGTCTTCAGCACAAAGGCGATATCTGCTTCTTCGGCCTGCAACAGCCACTCTGCGGCGGAATGACCGCGCGTCGGGTCCATACGCATATCTAACGGCCCATCGCGCATAAAAGAGAAACCGCGCTCGGCGTCATCCAGCTGCGGCGACGACACGCCGAGATCAAGCAGGATGCCGTCAATTTTGCCGCTTAACTCCAGCGCCTCGACATACTCGGCCAGCTCAGAGAACGGGCCATGTACGATGGAGAAACGCGGATCGGCGATTTCAGCAGCTGCAGCGATAGCTTGCGGGTCGCGATCGATGGCGATAAGCCGTCCCTGCGCGCCCAGCTGCGACAGAATCAATCGTGAATGTCCGCCGCGACCAAAGGTGCCGTCGATGTAGATGCCGTCTTCCCTGATGTTGAGGCCGTTAACCGCCTCGTCCAGTAGCACCGTGGTATGTTTAAAATTTTCCTGCATAGCTATAGCGACAAGTCCTGCAACCGCTCAGATAACGGTTCCTGAGCCGACTGTTCTGCGTCAATGTCATCCTTAACTTGTTGATACCAGGTCTGTTCATCCCACAGTTCAAACTTGTTGAACTGGCCGACCAGCATCACTTCTTTTGTCAGGCCCGCATGCTGTCGAAGGGTATTCGCCAGCAGTAAACGGCCTGCATTGTCCATCTGACACTCACTGGCATGGCCCAGCAGCAGACGCTGTACGCGTCGCTCAACGGGGTTCATGCTGGATAAGCGAGACAGCTTTTTTTCGATGATTTCCCATTCGGGCAAGGTATAAAGCAACAGGCAGGGCTGATGAAGGTCGATGGTGCATACCATCTGCCCTTGAGATTCCCCGATCAGCGTGTCGCGATAGCGCGTAGGTACGGCCAGTCGCCCCTTGCTGTCGAGATTGACTAACGTTGCTCCACGGAACATGCCAGTCTTCCCCTCAGCTCCCCATTTTCACCACTTTACCCCACTTTTTACCACGCCACGAGTTTACGGAGCCGATGAAATCGTTGTCAAGCCGAAGCGCGGCGGGAATATAACTATTTACAGGAGGGAATTTCGCTGATTGAAAAGCGACAAAGGGGTCAAAAGGTCAATTTTAAAAATTAACCTGATGAATAATGGAATAAAAACCATAGGGCTTAAAAAAATGATTAAAAATAAACCTGACGGCCTGCGCTAATATTCTTCACTGTTTCTGAGACAGGGGCTGCATTTTAGGGGATTTCTGAAAGCGGCCTCACCTGCTTCAGGGGCGACGGGGAGTGATGTCAGCCAGAAGAAATGGACAATTAACAATCACATCGCCGCTAATTTGTTAAATGAGGTGTCTCAGATTTACGCTTTTTTACCCTAAAAATTGACGAATATTAATGCAGAAAAATTTAAGGGCAGCGGTATTGCTGCCCCTCTGCTATTTATTTTTGCGATTTAGCTGCCCACGACGAAATAAATTTCGCCGAATACGCGTTAATCCCGGTTTCGGTTTTCTTGGCTCATCGAGCGAAGCCAGAACTAACTCCAGCACGCGCTCCGCAACATCGCGATGGCGCTGCCCCACGGCCAGCACCGGACAGTCCAGAAAGTCCAGTAATTCGTGGTCGCCAAAGGTTGCGATAGCGAGGTCGGTCGGCAGACGCCCGTCACGTTTTAGCGTCACATCCATGACGCCCTGCAGTAGGCCGAACGAGGTAGTGAAAAGCGCCTCCGGCATATCGTGATCGTCAAGATACTTCTCAAACAGCGCGGCCGCCGCCGTACGCTCGAAGCTGTTGCAGTAGATATAGTCGATGGGTCGCGGATCCTCTTTCCAGGCATCGCGGAACCCCATCTCGCGCAAAAAGCTGACGGAAAGCTCTGGCAGCGCGCCGAGGAACAGGACGTTTTTTACCGGCAGCTGACGCAATTCAGCCGCCAGGGCAAAAGCATCGTCCTGATCGGCCCCGACGACGCTGGTAAAATGCTCGCGGTCCAGCGCGCGGTCCAGCGCGATAATCGGCAGCGGATCGTTGATCCAGCGCTGATAAAAGGGATGCTCCGGCGGCAAAGAGGTAGAAACGATGATCGCATCGACCTGACGCTGCAGCAGATGTTCGATACAGCGCATTTCATTGTCGGGCTGATCTTCTGAACAGGCGATCAGCAGCTGATAGCCGCGTTGACGCGCCTGACGCTCCAGGTAGTTGGCGATGCGGGTATAGCTGGTATTCTCCAGATCGGGGATTACCAGGCCGATAGAACGCGTGCGGCCGGCGCGCAGGCCCGCCGCCACTGCATTGGGGTGATAGTTATGCTCACGCACGACCGCCATCACTTTCTCGACGGTTTTTTCGCTGACACGATACTGCCGCGCTTTGCCATTGATGACATAACTGGCCGTGGTGCGCGACACGCCCGCCAGACGCGCGATTTCATCCAGTTTCACGATAACTCCATACTTCACGGCGAGCCGCGTTGCGACAGATGTCCGCAACTAAGCTAAGGGTAACTCGTTTGTAACATCTAACAGCAGAACTCCGCGCTGAGCAACCGCTTTTCTTAGCTAGCCCTGTTTAGCGCATAAAATAAAAAAACCCGGCATTACGCCGGGTTAGAGACAGTAACCTAGAGTGATTAACGCATAATGCGGTCGCCGCGCGACACGCCGACGATGCCGGAACGCGCCACTTCAACAATCTCTGCGACTTCGCGTACGGTATTGAGAAAGGCGTCGAGCTTGTCGCTGGTGCCCGCAAGCTGAACCGTGTACAGCGTTGGTGTCACGTCGATAATCTGACCGCGGAAGATCTCGGCGCTGCGCTTGACCTCCTCGCGGCCGTAACCGGTGGCCTGCAGCTTCACCAGCATGATTTCACGTTCGACATAAGCGCCCTGCCCCAGCTCGCTGACGCGCAGCACATCCACCAGCTTATGCAGCTGCTTTTCAATCTGCTCCAGCACCTTTTCGTCACCGACGGTCTGAATAGTCATACGCGACAGCGTTGGGTCGTCAGTCGGCGCGACGGTCAGGCTTTCGATGTTATAGCCGCGCTGAGAGAAGAGGCCTACCACGCGCGACAATGCGCCGGATTCATTCTCCAGCAGAACCGATAAAATACGACGCATAATTATGTTCTCTCCGTTTTGCTCAGCCACATCTCATCCATCGACCCGCCGCGAATCTGCATCGGGTACACATGCTCGCTGCCGTCGACGGTGACGTCGACAAACACCAGGCGGCCCTTCGCCAGCGTATCCAGCGCCAGCTGCAGTTTCTCTTCCAGTTCGGAAGGATGCTGAATGGCGATGCCGACGTGACCATAGGCCTCAGCCAGACGCACAAAGTCCGGCAGCGACTCCATATAAGATTGCGAATGGCGGCCTGAATAGATCATATCCTGCCACTGCTTCACCATGCCGAGGACGCGGTTATTCAGGCTCAGCACCAGCACCGGCAGATCGTACTGCAGCGCGGTGGAAAGCTCCTGAATGTTCATCTGAATGCTGCCGTCGCCGGTCACGCAAATTACCGTTTCCTCCGGCAGCGCCATTTTTACGCCCAGCGCAGCTGGCAGACCGAAGCCCATGGTGCCGAGTCCGCCTGAGTTGATCCAGCGACGCGGCTTGTCAAAGGGATAGTAAAGCGCCGCGAACATCTGATGCTGGCCGACATCCGAGGTGACGTAAGCGTCGCCGTTGGTCAGGCGCCAGATCGTCTCGATCACCGCCTGCGGCTTAATCGCGTCGCTGCTGCGATCGAACGCCAGACATTTACGGCTGCGCCAGCCTTCAATGCTCTGCCACCAGTCGCGCAGGCTGTCGAAATCCTGCTTCGTCTCGCTCTGCGCCAGCAGCTCGAGCATCTGCTGCAGCGTCTGCTTCGCATCGCCAACGATAGGAATATCCGCCGCCACGGTTTTCGAGATCGAAGTAGGATCGATATCGATATGCAGTACCGTCGCGTTCGGGCAATATTTAGCCAGATTATTGGTGGTGCGATCGTCAAAGCGCACGCCGACGGCGAAGATCAAATCGGCGTTATGCATCGTCATATTGGCTTCGTAGGTGCCGTGCATGCCGAGCATCCCCACCGCCTGACGGTGCGTGCCGGGAAACGCGCCCAGCCCCATCAGCGACGTAGTGACCGGAATATTCAGCTTTTCCGCAAGCTGCAGCAGCTCCGCTTCGCACGCCGAGGTAATCGCGCCGCCGCCAGCGTAAATAACCGGCTTATGCGCGGCGAGTAGCGTGTTTAAAGCGCGTTTGATCTGCCCTTTGTGCCCCTGGATGGTCGGGTTGTAGGAGCGCATGCTCACCGACTCCGGGTAGACGTAAGGGAATTTGTTGGCCGGATTCAGAATGTCCTTCGGCAGATCGATAACGACCGGGCCTGGCCGCCCGCTGGCCGCCAGCCAGAAGGCTTTTTTCAGCACCGTCGGGATCTCTTCGGTGCTTTTCACCAGAAAGCTGTGCTTCACCACCGGACGGGAAATCCCCACCATGTCGCACTCCTGAAAGGCATCGTAGCCAATCAGCGAGGAAGGCACCTGACCCGACAGGATCACCAGCGGGATCGAATCCATATAGGCGGTGGCGATACCGGTAATCGCATTGGTGGCGCCGGGGCCCGACGTCACCAGCACCACGCCGACTTCGCCCGTAGCGCGCGCCAGGCCGTCCGCCATATGCACTGCGCCCTGCTCATGGCGCACCAGTACGTGATCAATTCCGCCGACGGTTTGCAGCGCGTCGTAAATATCCAGCACCGCACCGCCCGGATAACCGAACACCTGTTTTACGCCCTGATCGATCAACGAACGGACGACCATCTCGGCTCCTGACAACATCTCCATTTTCTGCCTCCAGGCTTGAGGAACTGAATCCACTGACGCTCGCTGTTCCAGCGCGCCACTGGCATCCTGCCCCAGTTTCGCCAGTTAAGATCAAAACCTTATGTTTATGCGCAGACGCCGGAATTCGTTTCCGACATCCAGATACAGAGAAATCTGCTTGGTTGATTGTTTTAAGAGTTGGTCGATTACCATAACCGTAGAAAACCCGGCAGGCAAACGTCAGACTTCGCGCTTATCGTTAAGCTGGCTTTAAAGCCTCTGCGCGATAAGTTGACCGCGCGCGGAATTATCTAATTCACCGGAAGTTAGGCAGAAGAAAATGCTGGAGACCAATTCATTTCCAGCGGGTTATAAGAAATAACAAAAAAATAATCCCGGCTCTTTCAGCCCACAATTTTCCTGCAAAATTCATTTCTGGCGTTATTAACTCTTAAATAAAGCCGACGCGCGACAATATGCTGCCCCAAAGCAGTAAAACAATTCTGGCCAGCAGGCTATGATCAATGAGAAAAAATCCTTCTTTTCATATAGTTAAAATAATCATCCTCGATTGACAAGCCCGATTTACGCCCTGTTTTTTCAGGCATTACCGGTTCCACTAAGCTGGCGGTAAATCGCAGGATATTTTCCTTAGCGCGCGTTGAAAATACCCTTTTGCTTATGGTTGACATCCCGTCCTGATTCCAGTACCAATATGTGCAGCACAAAATTTACGAGGTTCGAATCCATGTTTCATTCATTCCGCCTACTCGGTCTACTACTTAACGCATTCAGTTTGCGCGGTAGACTCGTGGGCAGAATCAAACACTGATTCGAACCTGCTGAAAGTTAAAAACCCGCGCCTTGCGCGGGTTTTTTTATGCTCGTTGCACGGTGAAGCTAACGAATAAGGATGAATACGATGAGCCAGCAAGTCATTATTTTCGATACCACTCTGCGCGACGGTGAGCAGGCATTACAGGCCAGCCTGAGTGTGAAAGAAAAATTGCAGATCGCACTGGCGCTGGAGCGCATGGGCGTAGACGTGATGGAAGTCGGCTTCCCGGTTTCGTCGCCGGGCGACTTCGAATCCGTACAGACCATCGCGCGCACCATTAAAAACAGCCGCGTCTGCGGACTGGCGCGCTGCGTCGAAAAAGATATCGATGCGGCCTATGAAGCGCTGCGCGTAGCGGAGGCCTATCGTATCCACACCTTCATCGCGACGTCGCCGATGCATATCGCCACCAAACTGCGCAGCACGCTGCCTGAAGTGATTGAGCGCGCGGTGCAGATGGTGAAACGCGCCCGTAACTACACTAACGACGTTGAGTTCTCCTGCGAAGATGGCGGCCGTACCCCAATCGACGACCTGTGTCGCGTGGTAGAGGCGGCAATCAACGCGGGCGCAACCACTATCAACATTCCCGACACCGTGGGTTACACCCTGCCGGGCGAATACGCCAGCATCATCAGCCAGCTGATCAATCGCGTGCCCAATATCGATAAAGCGGTTCTGTCGGTGCATACCCATGACGATTTAGGCATGGCAACCGGCAATGCGCTGGCCGCCGTCCAGGCGGGCGCGCGTCAGGTCGAAGGCACGCTGAACGGCCTGGGCGAGCGCGCCGGCAACTGCGCGCTGGAAGAGGTCATTATGGCGATTAAAACCCGCCAGCAGATCTTGAACGTGCATACCAACATCAATCACCAGGAAATCTACCGCACCAGCCAGATGGTCAGCCAGATCTGCAACATGCCGATCCCGGCGAACAAGGCAGTGGTCGGCTCTAACGCCTTTGCGCACTCCTCTGGCATCCATCAGGACGGCGTACTGAAAAACCGTGAAAACTACGAAATCCTGACGCCGGAATCGATCGGCCTGCACAAAATCCAGCTGAACCTGACGTCGCGCTCCGGCCGCGCCGCGGTGAAACACCGTATGGAAGAGATGGGCTACAAAGAGAGCGACTACAGCCTGGACGCGCTGTATGACGCCTTCCTGAAGCTGGCCGACAAAAAAGGCCAGGTATTCGATTACGACCTGGAAGCGCTGGCCTTTATCAACAAGCAGCATGAAGAGCCGGAATATTTCCAGCTGAACGAATTCAACGTGCAGACCGGCTCCAGCGTCACGGCGACCGCGTCAGTGCAGCTGGGCTGCGGCGAAGAGACCAAAGCGGACGCCGCCACCGGCAACGGCCCGGTCGACGCGGTTTACCAGGCGATCAACCGCATTACCGGTTTTGAAGCCGAGCTGATGAACTACAAGTTAACGGCGAAAGGCCACGGCGAGAACGCGCTGGGCCAGGTGGATATCGTGGTGAACTACAACGGCCGCAAATTCCACGGCGTCGGTCTGGCGACCGATATTGTCGAATCATCTGCGAAAGCGATGGTTAACGCGCTGAATAACATCTGGCGCGCCAAAGAAGTCGAAAAAGAATTGCAGCGCAAATTTCAGAAGGAAACGGTGTAACTATGTCTACCTCTTCTCATATCGCAGTATTGCCTGGCGACGGCATCGGCCCGGAAGTTATGGCGCAGGCTCTGAAAGTGCTGGACGCCATTCGTCACCGCTTTGATATGCGTATTACCACCAGCGAATATGACGTCGGCGGCATCGCCATCGACCGTCACGGTGAACCGCTGCCGCCCGCCACCATTGCGGGCTGCGAGCAGGCCGACGCGATTCTGTTCGGCTCGGTCGGCGGCCCGAAATGGGAGCACTTGCCGCCCGCTTCACAGCCGGAACGCGGCGCGCTGCTGCCGCTGCGCAAGCACTTCAAACTGTTCAGCAACCTGCGCCCAGCCGCGCTCTATCAGGGTCTGGAAGCGTTTTGCCCGCTGCGCGCCGATATTGCCGCGAAAGGTTTCGATATCCTGTGCGTGCGCGAACTGACCGGCGGCATCTACTTCGGCCAGCCGAAAGGACGCGAAGGCAGCGGCCCGCATGAGCGCGCCTTTGACACCGAAGTCTATCACCGCTTCGAGATTGAACGCATTGCGCGCATCGCCTTTGAGTCAGCGCGCAAGCGCCGCAATAAAGTCACCTCGATCGATAAAGCTAACGTGCTGCAAACGTCGGTGATGTGGCGCGAGATCGTGAATGAAGTGGCGCAGGATTATCCCGATGTGCAGCTGAGCCATATGTATATCGACAACGCCACCATGCAGCTGATCAAAGATCCGTCGCAGTTCGACGTCCTGCTCTGCTCGAACCTGTTTGGCGATATTCTTTCTGACGAGTGCGCCATGATTACCGGCTCGATGGGTATGCTGCCCTCAGCCAGCCTGAACGAAGAGGGCTTTGGTCTGTATGAGCCGGCAGGCGGCTCCGCGCCGGATATCGCCGGACAGAATATTGCTAACCCGGTGGCGCAGATCCTGTCGCTGTCGCTGCTGCTGCGCTACAGCCTGAATGCAGACGCCGCCGCCGACAGCATTGAGCGCGCTATCAGCCGCGCGCTGGAAGAAGGCTACCGCACCCGAGATTTGGCCGGTGACGGCCCCGCCGTCACGACTGATGAGATGGGCAGCATCATTGCCCGCTTTATCGCCGAGGAAAAATAAAATAATGAAAACTTTATACCAGAAGTTATTTGATGCACATGTCGTTCACGAAGCGCCTGACGAGACGCCGCTGCTCTATATCGACCGTCACCTGATCCACGAAGTGACCTCGCCGCAGGCTTTCGACGGCCTGCGCGCGCATGGCCGCAAGGTGCGTCAGCCGTCGAAGACGTTCGCCACCATGGATCACAACGTCTCGACCCAGACCAAAGACATCAACGCCTCTGGCGAGATGGCGCGCATCCAGATGCAAGAGCTGATCAAGAACTGCGCCGAGTTCGGCGTGCAGCTCTACGATCTGAACCACCCCTTCCAGGGCATCGTGCACGTTATCGGGCCTGAGCAAGGCATGACGCTGCCGGGCATGACCATCGTCTGCGGCGATTCGCACACCGCCACCCACGGCGCATTCGGTTCGCTCGCCTTTGGTATCGGCACCTCGGAAGTAGAACATGTATTCGCTACCCAGACGCTGAAGCAGGGCCGCGCGAAGACCATGAAAATCGAAGTGCTGGGCGAAGCCGCCCCAGGTATTACCGCGAAAGATATCGTGCTGGCGATTATCGGTAAAACCGGCAGCGCAGGCGGTACCGGCCATGTGGTCGAGTTCTGCGGCCCGGCTATCGAAGCGCTGAGCATGGAAGGTCGTATGACGCTGTGCAATATGGCGATCGAGATGGGCGCCAAAGCGGGCCTGGTCGCGCCGGACGATACCACCTTCAACTACCTGAAAGGTCGTCAGTTCGCGCCGCAGGGCGAGAAGTGGGAACAGGCGGTAGAGTACTGGCGTACCCTGAAGTCGGATGAAGGCGCGCACTATGACGCCGTCGTCACGCTGAACGCCGCCGATATCGCGCCGCAGGTGACCTGGGGCACCAACCCAGGCCAGGTGATCGCCGTAGATCAGGCGATCCCGAACCCGGCCTCGTTTGCCGATCCGGTCGAGCGCGCCTCCGCTGAGAAAGCGCTGGCCTATATGAATCTGCAGCCGGGCATTCGCCTGACTGACGTGGCGATCGATAAGGTATTTATCGGCTCCTGCACCAACTCGCGTATTGAAGATCTGCGTGCCGCAGCGGCTATCGCCAAAGGGCGTAAGGTCGCGCCGGGCGTGGTCGCGATGGTGGTGCCGGGTTCCGGCCCGGTAAAAGCGCAGGCGGAAGCGGAAGGTCTGGACAAGATTTTCCTCGAGGCTGGCTTTGAATGGCGTCTGCCGGGTTGCTCAATGTGTCTGGCGATGAACAATGACCGCCTGAATCCGGGCGAGCGCTGCGCCTCCACCAGCAACCGTAACTTCGAAGGCCGTCAGGGCCGTGGCGGACGCACACATCTGGTCAGCCCGGCGATGGCTGCCGCTGCCGCTGTTTCCGGCCATTTTGCCGATATCCGTGAACTGACAGGAGCTTAATCATGGCGAATAAATTTACTCAGCATACCGGCATCGTCGCCCCGCTGGACGCGGCGAACGTCGACACCGACGCCATTATTCCCAAACAGTTTCTGCAGAAGGTGACGCGCACCGGCTTTGGTGCGCATCTGTTTCACGACTGGCGTTTTGACGACGACGCGGGCACCGTACCAACCGCCAGCTTTGTGCTGAACAAGCCGGAGTTTCAGGGCACCAGCATTCTGCTGGCGCGTGAAAACTTCGGCTGCGGCTCATCGCGCGAGCACGCCCCCTGGGCGCTGACCGACTTTGGTTTTCACGTTGTGATTGCGCCGAGCTTTGCCGACATTTTCTACGGCAACAGCTTTAACAACCAGCTGCTGCCGGTTCGCCTCAGTGACGAGCAGGTCGACGAGATGTTTAAGCTGGTCGCGGCGCAGCCGGGCATTCGCTTTACCGTCGATCTTGAAGCGCAGACGGTGACGGCGGGCGATAAGGTTTATCCATTCGAGATCGACAGCTTCCGCCGCCACTGCATGCTGAACGGCCTCGACAGTATCGGTCTGACGCTGCAGCACGAAGCCGCTATCAGCGACTACGAACAGCGCCAGCCTGCGTTTCTGAATTAAGGCGGATAAAGCCTCAAGCCCAGACGACACCAGAGTTAAAGCGCGGGTGGCATGGGCAGAGGAGCAAAGCCCAGGGCGACCACTGCGTCGCCCTTCCTTTTATACGTTCTTCACGCGTGCCGACATAGCGAACGCCGCGACAGCCAGCCCCAGCGCCAGCCAGTAGACCGCAATATGCCCGAAGCGCTCGCTTAACGTCCCCTGAATCACGCCCGCCAGAATCATCCCGGTAGAAATGGAGTTGGTGAACATCGTGGTCGCCGCCCCCGGCCTGCCCGGCATTAAATCCTGAAACCACAGCATGCCGATACCGGCGATAATGCCGATAAAAACCGCGTTAAACAGCTGCAGCGCCATCAGCGCGGTCTGCGAAGCGAACATCGCCAGCCCGGCGTAAAACAGGATGCCCGCCGCCAGCGCGATCAGCATCAGATTGCGCTTGCCGACGCGCTTCGCATAGTGCCCGGCCAGCAGCATCACCGGGATCTCCAGCCCAGCCGCCGTCCCCATCAGCAGACCCGCCAGCTTCTCCGGCAGCCCCAGCGTTACGCTGATATAAAGGGGCATATCGATGATATACATGGTATTGCAGGTCCACATAGTCATCGAGGCGATAAACAACAGGCGTACATCGCGGTCGCGCCAGCCGCTCAACGGCATACCGCCGCTCTGCATCAGCGGCGCGGCGCGCGGCACCGAAGGCAACGTAAACTTAATCAGCAGAATACAGAGCAGAAACAGCGCGGCCGCCACCAGAAAGAGCGTAACAAAGCCAAAGTTAAGCGCCAGCGCAAACGACAGCGGCGGGCCGATTACCCAGGCAAGCGAAAGCTGCGCGCGCATAACCGAGCTGAACATCACCGCTTCGCGCGCCGACTGGTCAGCATACTCGCGCGCCAGCGCGAAAATCTGCGGCATCGACACGCTGGCCAGCGCCGAGAGCAGCACGCCAAGCGTAATCAGCGTCAGATAGTGGCGGGTAAAAGCAAACAGCAGCGCGTTGCAAAAGGCCATCAGACAGCAAAAGAGGATCAGCGTGCGGCGATCGCCGCGGCTGTCGGAACGCTTCGCCACCAGCATGCTGACGGCAATGCCCGCGATGGCGTTAACGGTAAAAAACAGCCCTACCCAGAAGGGACGCGCCTGCACTTCACGGGTCAGAAACAGGCTCAGCGTCGGCGCCTGCAGCGCGCCGGCGACACCAATCATAAAAGAGGCTGCCATAAAGGCGAGAAAGACCGGATTAATACGGCGCTTCCGGGTTAACAGCGATTTCATAGCGAAATCCCTTTGAAGTTGAAGCAGGAAAAACAAGAAGATAAATTCTAACGCAACATAAAAAAGCCAGCAGAAAAAATCTCTGCTGGCGGTGTAATTGCACCCTACTCAGAAAAGATCCCGCCGCAGCGGCATCATGGTCGAGCGCCATTCAGGGGTGAATGCCTCCCGCTCTTCCAATAGTTCTAATTTTGCCCTTAATATGAGGCAGGAAAAACTGAGCGCTTTTCACAGGGAGTTCCCCTTTTATGTCCTCATCACGCCTCAAGCAGCAGTTCATCCGGCTGTGGCAAAGCTGTCAGGGCGAAAGCCAGCTGGTTACGCTAAACGAGCTGGCCGAGCGGCTGCACTGTTCGCGTCGCCATATGCGCAACCTGCTCAATGCGATGCAGGAGGCGGGCTGGCTTATCTGGCAGGCGGAGGCGGGGCGCGGCAAACGTTCACAGCTCACCTTTTGCTACACCGGACTCGCGCTTCAGCAGCAGCGCGCTGAAGATCTGCTGGAGCAGGATCGCATCGATCAGCTGGTGCAGCTGGTGGGCGACAAGGCGGAAGTAGGTGAGATGATCCGCGCGCATCTCGGCCGCAGTTTCCGACAGGGCAAACATATTTTGCGCGTGCTTTACTACCGGCCGCTGCTGAATCTGCTTCCCGGCTCGCCGCTGCGCCGTTCTGAAACGCATCTTGCCCGCCAGATTTTTAACGGTCTGACGCGCATAAATGAGGAAAATGGGGAAGTCGAGGCGGATATCGCCCATCACTGGCAGGCGCTTTCGCCGCTGCACTGGCGCTTTTACGTCCGCCCGGCGATCCGCTTTCATCACGGCCGCGAGCTGGAAATGGCGGATGTGATGGCAAGCCTGGAACGCCTGCGTGCGCTGCCGCTCTTCTCCCATATCCGCCAGATCGATTCGCCCGCCCCCTGGACGCTGGATATTTCTCTCAGCACGCCTGACGACTGGCTGCCGTGGCTGCTCGGCAGCGTCAGCGCCATGATCCTGCCGCGCGAGTGGCCGCAGATGCGCGACTTCGCACGTCATCCGGTCGGCACCGGCCCTTATCGCGTGGTGCGCAACCAGCACAGCCAGCTGAAGATCGAGGCGTTTGATGACTACTTCGGCTTTCGCGCGCTGATAGATGACGTCTCTATCTGGGTGCTGCCGGAGATTAGCGACGAGCTGGTCTATTCCGGCGTGCGGCTGCAGGGCACCGCGGAGGATGAAAAACTGGAAGAGAGCCGCCTTGAAGAGGGCTGCTATTTTCTGCTGTTCGACCAGCGTTCGGCCCAGGGACGCGACGCGGCTATCCGGCGCTGGCTCTGCCATCTGTTTAACCCTGTCGCCCTGCTCAACCATGCCGAGGCTGGCTATCAGCGCTACTGGTATCCCGCTTACGGACTGCTGCCGCGCTGGCATCACCGCCGCGACCTGACGCCAGCGACGAAACCGCCCGGACTGGAGAGCCTGACGCTGACGTGGTACAGCCAGCATGTCGAACATGAGGGCATCGCCAACGCGCTGCGTCCGCTACTGGCGCAGCACGATGTGCGGTTGATTACCCGCGCGGTCGACTATGAGACCTGGCATCAGGGCGAAGCGGAAAGCGATGTCTGGCTCGGCAGCGTGAACTTCACCCTGCCGCTGGAGTATGCGCTGTTTGCCCAGCTTTATGAGATCCCGCTGCTGCATCGCTGCTTGCCGCTCGACTGGGAAGAGGATGCCGCGCGCTGGCGACGTAAAGCGCTGCCGCTTGCCGAATGGAGCAAACGGCTGCTGGATGCGGACGGTGTGCATCCGCTGTTCCATCACTGGCTGCTGCTGGAGGGCCAGCGCAGCATGCGCGGCGTGCGGCTCAATACGCTCGGCTGGTTTGACTTTAAATCCGCCTGGTTCGCGCCGCCGACGCTGTGACGCTTTCCCCCTGCCGACGAAATGTCTAGAATGAGCCGTTCTCAACGGGGTGCCTGCAAAAGGCTGAGAGAAACCCGTCGAACCTGATTCGGTTAATACCGACGTAGGGATTTGAGAGGCTGCTACGCTCAGATCCTTTGCGACTCATAACAATTCTCCCCAAGGAGCGCAAAGTGGTTAAACAGATTCTCCCTCTGCTGATGTTACTGTCCTTGCCGGCGCTGGCGGCAAAACCTCTTCTGACCGTCTACACCTATGACTCGTTCTCTGCGGAATGGGGTCCCGGCCCGGCGGTGAAAAAAGCCTTCGAAGCGCAGTGCGGCTGCGAACTGCGCTATGTGGCGCTGGAGGATGGCGTCTCGCTGTTAAACCGCCTGCGCATGGAGGG
The DNA here is from genome assembly GCF_022346905.1 of Pantoea sp. ACRSB. Lineage (NCBI taxonomy): Bacteria > Pseudomonadati > Pseudomonadota > Gammaproteobacteria > Enterobacterales > Erwiniaceae > Pantoea > Pantoea sp. ACRSB. The sequence continues at coordinate 140,563 of NZ_JAKRNL010000003.1, forward strand.
TAAAAACAGTAAAGCCGACGTGGTACTCGGCCTTGACAACAATCTGCTGCAGGCCGCGCAGCAGACCGGCCTGTTCGCCAAAAGCGGGGTTGATACCCGCACATTGACGCTGCCGGGCGGCTGGCAGGATCAGACCTTTGTGCCTTTCGACTACGGCTATTTCGCCTTCGTCTATGACAAAAAACGCCTTAAAAATCCGCCGACCAGCCTGAAAGAGCTGGTGGAGAGCCCGGAAAAATGGCGCGTGATTTATGAAGATCCGCGCACCAGCACCCCAGGCCTGGGTCTGCTGCTCTGGATGCAGAAGGTTTATGGCGATAACGCGCCGGAAGCCTGGCAGAAGCTGGCGCGCAAAACCGTCACCGTCACCAAAGGCTGGAGTGAAGCCTACGGCCTGTTCCTGAAAGGCGAAGGCGATCTGGTGCTGAGCTACACCACCTCGCCTGCTTATCACCTTATCGAAGAGAAGAAAGAGAACTACGCCGCGGCGCCGTTCGCCGAAGGCCACTATCTGCAGGTTGAGGTCGCCGCGCAGCTCGCCAGCAGCAAGCAGCCGAAGCTGGCGCAGCAGTTTATGCAGTTTATGCTGACGCCTGCCTTCCAGAACGCGATCCCCACGGGCAACTGGATGTATCCGGTGATTAAAAGTGACCTGCCGGCAGGTTTCCAGACGCTTAGCGTGCCGCAAACCGCGCTCCAGTACAGCCCGCAGGAAGTGGCGCAGCAGCGCGCAAACTGGATCAGTGCATGGCAACGCGCCGTCAGCCGCTAATCCCGCTGTGGATGGTGCCCGGCAGCAGCGCCGCGCTGCTGCTGTGCGCCGTGGCGCTGCTGGCGTTCGGCGCGCTCTGGTTCAGCGCGCCGCAAGGCGACTGGCGCGCGCTGCTGCACGACAGCTATCTGCGCCATGTGGTGCTTTTCTCCTTCGCGCAGGCGCTGCTCTCCGCCCTGCTCTCGCTGCTGCCGGCAATACCGCTGGCGCGCGCGCTTTACCGCAGGCGCTTCCCCGGCCGTCAGCTGCTGCTGCGCCTCTGCGCCATGACGCTGGTGCTGCCGGTGCTGGTGGCGGTCTTCGGCCTGCTGACGGTCTATGGCCGCGTCGGCTGGCTGGCGCAAACCTGTCAGCTGCTCGGCATCGACTACCGCTTCTCCCCCTATGGGCTGCAGGGCATTCTGCTGGCGCACTGCTTTTTTAATCTGCCGCTGGCGACGCGCCTGATGCTCCAGACGCTGGAAAATATTCCAGGTGAACAGCGCCAGCTCGCCGCCCAGCTCGGCCTGCGCGGCTGGCACTTTTTCCGCCTGCTGGAGTGGCCCTGGCTGCGCCGTCAGCTGCTGCCGACCGGCGCGCTGATTTTTATGCTCTGCTTCGCCAGCTTCGCGACCGTCCTCTCGCTCGGCGGCGGCCCGCAGGCCACCACCATTGAGCTGGCGATCTTTCAGGCGCTGAGTTTCGACTACGATCCTGGCCGCGCCGCGCTGCTGGCGCTGATCCAGCTCGCTTTCTGTCTGACCCTGGTGCTGCTGAGCCAGCGCTTCAGCAAGGCGATCCCGGCTGGCCGGGCGCTGCTGCGTGGCTGGCGCGATCCGCAGGATTCACGGCGCGCACAGATCGGCGACGGTCTGATTATCGCGCTGGCGCTCTTGCTGCTGCTGCCGCCGCTGCTGGCGGTCGTCGTGGACGGGCTGCGCGGCGGACTGGGCGGTGCGCTGGCCGAACCGGCGCTCTGGCAGGCGACCCTGACGTCGCTGCGTATCGCAATCGGCGCGGGCGTGCTCTGCGTCACGCTGACCATGATGCTGCTGTGGAGCAGCCGCGAGCTGCGTCTGCGCCAGCGCGCGCTGCCTGCGCAGCTGATGGAGACCAGCGGCATGCTGATTCTGGCGATGCCCGGCATCGTGCTGGCGACAGGCTTCTTTCTGCTGTTCAACGCCACCACGGGCCTGCCCGACTCGCCCGACGGGCTGGTCATCTTCGCCAACGCTCTGCTTGCTATTCCCTATGCGCTAAAAGTGCTGGAAAACCCGATGCGTGACAGCGCCGAGCGCTACGCTCACCTGTGCGCCTCGCTGGGCATCAGCGGCTGGAATCGGCTGTGGCTGATCGAGCTGCGCGCGCTGAAACGCCCACTGGCGCAGGCGCTCGCCTTCGCCTGTGTGCTGTCGATCGGCGACTTCGGCGTAGTGGCGCTGTTTGGCAGCGCCGACTTCCGCACGCTGCCCTTTTACCTCTACCAGCAGACTGGCGCCTATCGCGGCGCGGACGGCGCGGTCACCGCCCTGCTGCTGTTAGCGATCTGCCTGCTGCTCTTTACCCTGATGGAAAAATTACCTGGCCGCCATGCTGACACTGACTAATCTGACCTACCTCTATCAACATCTGCCGATGCGTTTCAGCTTTAGCGCTGAGCGCGGCGAGCGGCTGGCTGTGCTCGGCCCGAGCGGTGCAGGCAAAAGCACGCTGCTCAGCCTGATCGCCGGATTTTTGCCGGTCAGCCAGGGCGTGCTGCGCATCGACGGCGCGGATCACACCCATAGCGTACCGGCGCAGCGTCCGGTTTCGATGCTGTTTCAGGAGAACAACCTGTTTCCGCACCTCAGCGTGCAGCAGAACATGGCGCTGGGCCTGCATCCTGGCCTGAAGCTGAACGCCGCGCAGCGGCAACAGCTGGAGGAGATTGCCCATCAGGTGGGATTAAGCGATCTGCTGACGCGCCTGCCGGGCCAGCTATCCGGCGGTCAGCGGCAGCGGGCGGCGCTGGCGCGCTGCCTGCTGCGCGACCGTCCGGTCCTGCTGCTGGACGAGCCCTTCTCGGCGCTCGATCCCGCCCTGCGCAATGAGATGTTGCAGCTGGTGCGACGCGTCTGCGAGGCGCGGGCCATCACCCTGCTGATGGTGTCGCATAGTCTGGAGGATGCGCAGCAGATTGCGCCGCGCAGTCTGGTGATCGTCGATGGCCGCGTCTACTGGGATGGCGCGACCGAAACGCTGCTGTCGGGCGACACGCGCGAGGCCGACGTGCTCGGCATCGCGCGCTCGTCAGGCAAAGAAGACTCGCCATAAAAGCTGGCGAAACATCGGCATCATCGGATGGAACTGGATCGCCGTAAAGGCGGCAATCGCGATGGCTATTCCCAGCGGCGCCAGCCAGCGCAGACGCTGCGGCGGCAGCCAGGCCGTGGCCCAGTCGCGGCTTTTGCCGCTGCGCCACCAGCGCCAGCCGAGCCAGCAGCCCAGCCAGACCAGCAGCGCGACCAGCAGCAGCAGCCACTTGAACGCGCCGCTCTGCGCATCCTTCGGCACGTCGATCGCCACGCCCGCCAGAATGCCCGGCAGAAGATAGAGCGGCGGCCATAGCAGGCAGCCGATCAGGTTCGGCGGCAGAAACTTGCGCACCGGCAGCTCCAGCATGCCAGCCGCCAGCGGGATCAGCGGGCGCGTCGGCCCGACGAAACGCCCGACCAGAATTGTGAACATGCTGTGCTGGTGCAGCGCGTGCTCGGTTTTATCCAGCAGGCCCTTATACTTTTGCAGATATTTCCAGCGGTGCAGCGGTCCCTGAAACTTCCAGCCGATGCCGTAAGAGAGCCAGTCGCCCAGCAGACAACCGACAAAGCCCGCCGCCCACGCGGGATAAAGCCCAATCTGTCCGCTGCCAACCAGCGCGCCCAGGCTTGCCATCATAACGGTGCCCGGCAGCAGCAGGCCAACAAAGGCCAGTGATTCAAGAAAGGTCACCAGCGCAACGGCGATAAGCGCGTACTCCAGCGACTGCGTAAACAGATGTTGAATCCAGGCTTCCATAACCTTCCTTAACAAAATTTCGAAGCTGGATTGTCCAGAGGCGGCGCAACAGCGTCAAGGTAAGAATTGTAGGGCGATGTTGACAAAAGCGCGCCGCACGCACTGGATAAATAACCATGTTATACTCTGGCTGTTTTTCCCCTCTGGAGCCGACGTGAATACGCCCCGCGCAGGATTCCTGCTTACCCGCCACTGGCGCGACAGCGCTCAGGGCACTGAAATCATTTTCTGGCTGGCGACGGACAACGGCCCACAGCGTCTGGTGTTGCCGGTCCAGGAGTCGGTGGCCTTTATTCCGCGCGACTATCAGCCGCAGGTGGAAGCGCTGCTGCGTGACGAACGTCAGGTGCGCCTGCAGCCGCTGGAGCTAAAGGATTTCCGTCGTCGTCCGGTATTCGGCCTCTATTGCCGCCAGCACCGTCAGCTGCAGCGGCTGGAGAAGCTGCTGCGCGAACAGGGCATCCCGGTCTTTGAGGCGGATATCCGGCCGCCGGAGCGTTTTCTGATGGAGCGCTTTATCACCGCGCCGGTCTGGTTCAGCGGCGAGCCGCAGGGCGACGCGCTGGTCAATGGCCGCCTGAAGCCCCATCCCGACTACCGACCGCCGCTTAAGTGGGTGTCGCTGGATATCGAGACCACCCAACACGGCGAACTCTACTGCATCGGCCTTGAAGGCTGCGGCCAGCGTCAGGTTTTTATGCTGGGACCGCCCAACGGCGACGCCAGCGCGCTCGATTTCGAGCTGATCTATTGCGATACGCGCCCGCAGCTGCTGGAGGCGCTCAACGCCTGGTTTGCGCAGCACGATCCCGACGTGATAATCGGCTGGAATCTGGTGCAGTTCGACCTGCGCGTCCTGCAGAAACATGCCGACCGCTACGCCATCCCGCTGCGTCTGGGGCGCCAGAATGCGCCGCTGGAGTGGCGCGAACACGGTTTTAAGCCCGGCGTGTTTTCTGCCAGCGCCGCTGGCCGCCTGATTATCGACGGCATCGAGGCGCTGAAATCCGCCTTCTGGGCTTTTCCCTCATTCAGCCTGGAAGCGGTGTCGCAACAGCTGCTGGGCGAAGGCAAAGCAATCGATAATCCCTGGCACCGCATGGAAGAGATCAACTGGCGCTTCGCCAACGATAAGCCAGCGCTGGCGCGTTACAACCTGAAAGACTGCGAGCTGGTGACGCGCATTTTCCATAAAACCGAGATTATGCCCTTTTTGCTGGAGCGCGCGGCGGTCAACGGCCTGGCGGTGGATCGCCACGGCGGATCGGTGGCGGCCTTTAGCCATCTCTATATTCCGCGTATGCACCGCGTGGGCTTTGTGGCACCCGGCCTCGGCGAAGTCACGCCGGAAGCGAGCCCCGGCGGCTACGTGATGGACTCCCGCCCCGGCCTATACGACTCGGTGCTGGTGCTGGATTACAAAAGCCTCTACCCGTCGATTATCCGCACCTTCCTGATCGATCCGGTCGGGCTGGTTGAAGGCCTGGCCCACCCGGACGACGCCGATTCAGTGCCCGGCTTTCGCGAGGCGCGCTTTTCGCGTCACACCCACTGCCTGCCCGCTATCGTCGAGCAGATCTGGCAGGGGCGCGAAGCGGCTAAAAAACAGGGTAATAAGCCGCTGTCGCAGGCGCTGAAAATTATTATGAACGCCTTTTACGGCGTGCTCGGCACCAGCGCCTGTCGCTTCTTCGATCCTCGTCTCGCCTCGTCGATTACGCTGCGCGGCCACCTTATTATGCAGCAGACGCGCGAACTGATAGAGGCGCAGGGCTACGACGTTATTTACGGCGATACCGATTCGACCTTTGTCTGGCTGAAATCGCCGCACAGCGAAGCGGAGGCGGCAGCGATCGGCCGTTCTCTGGCGCAGCAGATAAATGCGTGGTGGCGTGAGCATCTGCAGCAGCAGTACGGTCTCGCCAGCGCGCTGGAGCTGGAGTATGAAAACCACTTCTGCCGTTTCCTGATGCCGACCATCCGCGACGCCGAACAGGGCAGCAAAAAGCGTTACGCCGGGCTGATCCGCGATGGCGCGCAGGAGCGGCTGGTATTCAAAGGCCTGGAGTCGGTGCGCACCGACTGGACGCCGCTGGCGCAGCAGTTTCAGCAGGCGCTCTATGGCCGTATCTTCCGCGGCGAACCCTGGCAGGATTACGTGCGCGACACGGTGGCGCGGCTGCTGGCGGGCGAACTGGACGACCTGCTGATCTATAAAAAACGGCTGCGCCGTCCCCTGGCTGACTATGAGCGCAACGTGCCGCCGCACGTGCGCGCCGCGCGGCTGGCAGATGAGCAGAACCGCAAGCTGAACCGCCCTTTGCAGTATCAGAACGGCGGCTCGATCCGCTATGTGATCGCCACGGCAGGCCCTGAACCCCTGGAAGCGCGCGTCACGCCGCTTGATTACGATCACTACGTCAGCAAGCAGCTACAGCCGGTGGCCGACGGCATTTTGCCTTTCGTTGACGGCGACTTTGCTACACTGATTACTGGGCAGCTGGGGCTTTTTTGACAGGTGACGAACGGCCTGCCTTCCAGTACCATAGCGCCCTTCCTGCATCTCACCGCTCTTAAAACCTGACCAGACCTCTCTTTGTCTGGGGAAAAGGTATTGCCTGTGGCGGGGAAACATCACCAAAAACACCTTAAAAATTCGAGCTAAAAAGATATGGTTTTTACATTAGGTCAGCGCTGGATTAGTGATACGGAAAGTGAACTGGGACTCGGCACAGTCGTGGCGGCAGACGCACGCATGGTTACGCTGCTGTTTCCGGCAACGGGCGAAAATCGCCTCTATGCCCGTAACGACTCCCCGGTGACTCGCGTTATCTTTAATCCGGGCGATACGGTGACCAGCCACGAAGGCTGGCAAATGCGCGTCGATGAAGTACGCAATGAAAATGACCTGATGACCTATATCGGTACGCGTCTTGATACTGACGAAAGCGAGGTGGTGCTGCGAGAAGTGATGCTCGACAGCAAGCTGGTGTTCAGCAAACCGCAGGATCGCCTGTTCGCCGGTCAGCTCGACCGCATGGACCGCTTCGCCCTGCGCTATCGCGCCCGCAAATATCAGAGCGCCCAGTATCGCCTGCCGGTCAGCGGCCTGCGCGGCATGCGCACCAATCTGATCCCGCATCAGCTGCATATCGCCCACGATGTAGGCCGCCGTCACGCGCCGCGCGTGCTGCTGGCGGACGAAGTAGGCCTCGGCAAAACCATTGAAGCCGGCATGATTATCCAGCAGCAGCTGCTGGCCGGACGCGCCGATCGCGTCTTGATCATCGTGCCGGAAACCCTGCAGCACCAGTGGCTGGTAGAGATGCTGCGCCGCTTTAACCTGCGTTTCGCGCTGTTTGACGACGATCGCTACGCCGAGGCGCAGCACGACAGCGATAACCCCTTTGAGACCGAACAGCTGATTATCTGCTCGCTCGACTTCGTTCGTCGCAACAAGCAGCGCCTTGAACTGCTGGCGGAGGCTGAATGGGATCTGATGGTGGTTGACGAAGCGCACCATCTCGCCTGGAGCGAAGGGGAGCCGAGCCGCGAATATGCAGTTATTGAACAGCTGGCGGAACAGATCCCCGGCGTGCTGCTGCTGACCGCGACGCCGGAACAGCTGGGTATGGAGAGCCACTTCGCGCGTCTGCGTCTGCTCGACCCTGACCGCTTCCACGACTTCGCGCAGTTCCTTGAGGAGCAACAGCATTTTCGTCCGATTGCCGACGCGGTCTCCTCGCTGCTGGCTGATAAAGCCATCTCGCAGGATGAGATGAATATGATCAACGATCTGGTGGGCGAAGAGGATATTGAGCCGCTTCTGCAGGTCGCCAACAGCGAGCGCGACGGCAAACTCGAGGCGCGCAAAGAGTTGATCTCTATGCTGATGGATCGCCACGGCACCAGCCGCGTGCTGTTCCGCAACACGCGTAACGGCGTGAAGGGCTTCCCGAAACGCGAACTGCATCAGATCCGTCTGCCGCTGCCCGCCCAGTATCAGACCGCCATCAAGGTCTCCGGTATTATGGGCGCCCGCAAAAGCGCGGAAGAGCGCGCGCGCGACCTGCTCTATCCCGAACAAATTTATCAGGAGTTTGAAGGCGACAGCGGCACCTGGTGGAACTTCGACCCGCGCGTCGAGTGGCTGCTTGGCTACCTGACCAGCAACCGCAAAGAGAAAGTGCTGGTGATCTGCGCCAAAGCGGCCACCGCGCTACAGCTGGAGCAGGTACTGCGCGAGCGCGAAGGCATCCGCGCCGCGGTATTCCACGAAGGGTTGTCGATTATCGAACGCGACCGCGCCGCCGCCTGGTTCGCCTCGGAAGAGAACGGCGCGCAGGTGCTGCTCTGCTCGGAAATTGGTTCTGAAGGGCGTAACTTCCAGTTCTCCAGCCGTCTGGTGATGTTCGATCTGCCGTTTAACCCGGATCTGCTGGAGCAGCGCATCGGTCGTCTCGATCGTATCGGTCAGGCGCACGACATTCAGATTATGGTGCCCTGGCTGGAGAAGACCGCTCAGGCGGTACTGCTGCGCTGGTATCACGAAGGGCTCGACGCGTTCGAGCATACCTGCCCGACCGGCCGTACGATCTACGACAGCGTTCATCAGCAGCTGATTAACTTCCTTGCCGCGCCGGAAAACAGCGAAGGTCTGGATGAATTTATCGCCGAGTGCCGCAAACAGCACGAGTCGCTGAAGTCGCAGCTGGAGCACGGGCGCGACCGTCTGCTGGAGCTCAACTCCAACGGCGGCGAAGCGGCGCAGGCGCTGGCGGCAGAGATCGCCGCGCAGGACAATGACACCGAGCTGGTGAACTTCGCGCTCAACCTGTTCGATATCGTCGGTATCAATCAGGAGGATCGCAGCGATAACCTGATCGTGCTGACGCCGTCCGATCATATGCTGGTGCCCGATTTCCCTGGCCTGCCGGAAGATGGCTGCACCATCACCTTTAACCGTGACCAGGCGCTGTCGCGCGAAGATACCCAGTTCATCACCTGGGAGCATCCGCTGATCCGCAACGGTCTGGACCTGATCCTCTCCGGCGACACCGGCAGCTGCGCGCTGTCGCTGCTGAAAAACAAGGCGCTGCCGGTAGGCACGCTGCTGGTCGAAACGATCTACGTGGTAGAAGCGCAGGCACCGAAGCATCTGCAGCTGACCCGTTTTCTGCCACCGACGCCGATCCGCATGCTGCTGGATCGCAACGGCACCAACCTGGCGGGCAAGGTCGAGTTTGAAAGCTTTAACCGTCAGCTTAATGCGGTGAATCGCCACACCGGCAGCAAGCTGGTCAACGCGGTGCAGCAGGACGTACACGCGATCCTGATGCAGGCTGAAGAGAAAGTCGTGGCGGAAGCGCAGACCCTGATCGACGCGGCGCGTGCCGAAGCGGATGAGAGGCTGGGCGCAGAGCTGTCGCGTCTTGAAGCGCTGAAGGCGGTCAACCCGAATATCCGTGAAGATGAGATTGAGGCGCTGGAGAGCAACCGTCAGCAGGTGCTGGAAAGCCTGAGTCAGGCGAACTGGCGTCTCGACGCGCTGCGCCTGATCGTGGTCACGCATCAGTAATCTCTCTCCGTCGGGGAGAGGAACCGAAGCGCAGGCGTCCCGAATCAGAGATGAGGCGGGACGCGCCTTTAACGACGTTGCGATCGCGCCCTCTTATCGCGCTGGCGAAGTGAGAATATACGCAGGGGCTATTTCGCCCCTTTTCTTTGATCTATAAGCAGATATAAAAATGGAACCCTACAATCCGCCACGCGAGCCCTGGCTGCATATCCTTTATCAGGATGCGCACATTATGGTGGTCAATAAGCCGAGCGGACTGCTGTCGGTCCCTGGCCGTCTGGAAGAGCACAAAGACAGCGTAATGACGCGCATTCAGCGCGACTTCCCGCAGGCGGAGTCAGTGCATCGCCTCGATATGGCCACCAGCGGCGTGATTGCGGTGGCGCTGACCAAAGCGGCGGAGCGTGAGCTGAAGCGTCAGTTTCGCGAGCGCGAACCCTCTAAACGCTACGTGGCGCGCGTCTGGGGCCATCCGGCTGCGGAAAAAGGCGTGGTGGATCTTCCACTGATTTGCGACTGGCCGAACCGGCCAAAACAGAAGGTCTGTTTTGAAACCGGCAAAGCGGCGCAGACCGAATATGAAGTGCTGGAGTATCTGGCCGACAACAGCGCGCGCGTGGCGCTGAAGCCGATTACCGGCCGTTCGCACCAGCTGCGCGTGCATATGCTGGCGCTGGGTCATCCTATTCTCGGCGACGGCTTTTACGCTCATCCTGAGGCGAAGGCGCGCGCGCCGCGTCTGCTGCTGCATGCCGAGTCGCTGACTATTACCCATCCGGCGTTCGGCAACAGCATGACGTTTCGCCAGCCAGCGGATTTTTAACCTCGCGCCTGCGGTTACTTAAATCCTTTCTCGCGGCGAATCAGATCGTAAGCCGCCTGAATCTCCTGCGCCTTCTGTTTCGCCATCTCCATCATCTCTGGCGGCAGGCCTTTCGCCACCAGCTTGTCGGGATGATGCTCGCTCATCAGCTTGCGGTAGGCGCGCTTAATGGTGGTGGCGTCATCGCTGCTTTTGACCCCCAGCACGCTACAGGCGTCCTCCAGCGTCGGCCCGCGCTGCGCCTGCTGATAACCGCCGCCCTGGCCGCCAAACTGCTGGCCACCCTCCATCATGCGCAGGAACTGATCGAACTGGATGCGCGAAATGCCCAGCTCTTCGGCAATGACGTAAAGCACCTGCCGCTCGTTCGGGTGCAGCGAACCGTCGGCGAAGGCAGCCTGAATCTGAATTTCCAGAAACATCCGAATCAGATCGAAGCGGCCGAAACAGGCGCTGCGCAGCTCGCGCAGTTTGCTGCGTAACGGATAGTCGCCCTGCTTGCCTTCGCGGAAGGCGCGCTGCGCGGCGGTACGTGCCTCGCCATGCAGCTGCATGCGATCCATTAATAAAGAAGCGATTTGAATATCGGCTTCGGTAACGCGCCCTTTCGATTTGGTCAGATGGCCCATTACCTGAAAAGTGGTCTGAAAAAACAGCGTCTGCCGGGTTTGGTTATTCGCGAACCAGGCCTGTCCTTTTGCGCTGCGAACCTTATCGATCAAATGGCCAATCAGCAGGCCGAACACAATGCCCCAAAAACCGGCGCCGGAAAGCAGCCCCAGCACCAGCCCAATAACTTTTCCCCAGTAGCGCATAAACTCCTCAATTCGCCATGCTTGCGGCTGAAAATTGCATTATCATACCTGTCATTTACCCCAGCGCCTAACGGCAACGCGGACAGACAAGGATTAACACTGGCACAACGCCGGGCAGTACGTTAGTCTCTGACCCGATTGTCGGCATGATGCCAGTTTTCATGGAATTCTCGATACCGCGTATGAATAAACGACTACCTACCCTGCTGGCCACCATGATTGGCGCAGCGATATCCAGTCAGTCTGCTCTGGCCGACGATCTTATGTCGCAGTGTATGCTGGGCGTGCCGAGCTATAATCGCCCGCTGGTCAATGGCCAGACGAACCAGCTGCCGGTCACGATTCATTCCGACGCGGCGAAGGGAAACTATCCGGACGACGCGGTATTCACCGGAAACGTAGATGTCCAGCAAGGCAACAGCCGCCTGCAGTCGGATGAAATGCAGCTGCATCAGCGCCAGCAAGAGGGGCAAACCACGCCGGTACGCACCGTCGACGCGCTGGGTAATGTGCGCTATGACGACAACCAGGTCATCCTGAAAGGTCCGAAAGCCTGGTCCAACCTGAACAGTAAAGACACCAACGTCTGGAACGGTAACTACCAGATGGTGGGACGTCAGGGCCGCGGCGACGCCGATCTGATGAAGCAGCGCGCCGATAATCGCTACACCATTCTGGAAAACGGCAGCTTCACCTCCTGTCTGCCCGGCTACAACAGCTGGAGCGTAGTGGGATCGCAGGTGATCCAGGATCGCCAGGAAGAAGTGGCGGAGATCTGGAACGCGCGCTTTAAGCTAGGCTCTGTGCCAGTCTTCTACAGCCCCTATATGCAGTTGCCGATTGGCGATCGCCGCCGCTCCGGCTTCCTGATCCCCAACGCGAAATATGGCAGCAGCAAAGGGTTTGAATTTATTCTGCCCTACTACTGGAACATCGCGCCGCAGGCGGATGCCACCATTACGCCGCACTACATGTCGAAGCGCGGCATGCAGCTGGAGAACGAATTCCGCTACCTGACGCAGTTCGGCGCCGGCCTGATGGAATTTGACTATCTGCCGTCGGACGATCAGTACGATAAAGACAAAGCGGTACGCGGCATCGCGGAAGATAAAAGCAGTGACCGCTGGCTCTTCTACTGGCGCCACGCTGGCGTCTATGATCAGCACTGGCGCTTTAACGCCGACTACACCAAAGTCAGCGATCCTTACTACTTCAACGATCTCGAATCGAAATATTACAGTTCGACCGACGGCTACGCGACGCAGAAATTCAGCATCGGCTATGCCGACACCAACTGGGACGCTACGCTCTCCAGTCGTGATTTTCAGGTCTTCGGCGACACCAGCAGTAACAACGTCTATCGCGCGCAGCCGCAGCTGGATCTGAACTTCTACCAGAACGACATAGGTCCGTTCGACGGTCGTATCTTTGCGCAGGCGGTGAAGTTCACCAACGTTAACAACGACTATCCAGAAGCGACCCGTCTGCATATCGAACCGACGCTTAATCTGCCGCTCTCCAACGGCTGGGCGAGTCTGGATACCGAAGCGAAGTTTCTGGCGACGCACTACCAGCAGGATTCGCTGGATTACTACAACGCGAATCTGGCGAACAACGAAAACAGCCAGAGCGGCCAGCTGAAAAGCTCGGTGAACCGCACCCTGCCGCAGTTCAAGGTCGATGGCCGACTGGTATTCGATCGCGATATGGACTGGGCGGAGGGCTATACCCAGACGCTCGAGCCGCGCGTTCAGTATCTCTATATTCCATACCGCAACCAGAGCGATATCTATCCGTACGACTCGACGCTGCTGCAGACTGACTATACCGGCCTGTTCCGCGACCGCACCTATAGCGGTCTGGATCGCATCGCCTCTGCCAACGAAGTGTCGACCGGCGTGACCTCGCGTATTTATGATCAGGATCTGGTTGAACGTTTTAACGTTTCTGTGGGTCAAATCTACTCGTTTACCCCTTCACGTACCGGCGTAAACCAGACTAATAAAGAAGATGACACCGGCAGCCTGATTTGGGCCGGCGACACCTACTGGAAAGTCAGCGATCGCTGGGCGTTACGCGGCGGGCTGCAGTACGATACCCGTCTCGATAACGTCGCGCAGGGCAATACCGTACTGGAGTATCGTCGCGACGCCGACCGCGTTGTGCAGCTGAGCTATCGCTACAGCAGTCCGGAGTATGTGGCGACCGCGCTGAACAACTCCAGCCTTGTGAACAACCCGATCTATAAAAACGGGATTTCCCAGGTCGGCGGCACCGCCAGCTGGCCCATCGCGGACGCCTGGTCAGTGGTCGGCGCGTACTACTACGATACGCGCAACAGCAAACCTGCTTCGCAGCTGGTTGGCCTGCAGTACAGCTCCTGCTGCTACGCGATCCGCGTCGGTTACGAACGTAAGATCAACGGTTGGGAAAACAACGACAGTAAGTATGACAACCAACTCTCATTCAACATTGAGCTGCGCGGTTTAAGTTCTGGTTATGGCTTAGGCACCGAGCAGATGCTGCGTCAGGGCATTATCCCTTATCAGCGCGCTTTCTGATGTTGCGATGTTTGACTGGTAATTCCCGCACTGCGGAAACAACTATGGAAAAAGTATGAAGAACTGGAGAATGCTGATTCTGGGTGTGGCGGTAGCCGCCAACACCGCGTTCGCAGCACCACAAGTGGTTGATAAAGTCGCTGCCGTTGTGAATAACGGCGTCGTTCTGGAGAGTGACGTAGACAATATGCTGCGCACCGTAAAAGCGCAGGCGCAACAGGCCGGTCAGCAGTTGCCGGACGACAAGACATTACGTCATCAGATCCTTGAACGTCAGATCATGGACAACATCATCCTGCAGATGGGTGAAAAAGCGGGCCTGCAGATCAACGATCAGCAACTCGACCAGGCAATCAGCAATATCGCCGCGCAGAACCATATGAGCCTCGACCAGCTGCGCAGCCGCCTGGCCTATGACGGCGTTAACTACAGCGACTACCGCGGACAGATCCGTAAAGAGATGCTGATCGCCGAAGTGCGCAACAATGAAGTGCGTCGTCGCGTCACTATCCTGCCGCAGGAAGTCGATACGCTGGCTACTCAGGTCGGCGCGCAGAATGCTCAGGGCACCGAGCTGAACGTCAGCCAGATCCTGCTGCCGCTGCCGGAAAACCCGTCGCAGCAGCAGGTAGACGATCAGGAAGCGCTGGCTAAACAGCTGGTAGGCGAACTGAAAGGCGGCGCCGATTTCGGCAAGCTGGCCGTGACCTACTCTGCCGATCCGCAGGCGCTGAAAGGCGGTAACATGGGCTGGGGCAAGATTGAAGAGCTGCCGACCCTGTTCGCCCAGGCGCTGTCGACCGCCAAGAAAGGCGATGTTGTCGGCCCGATCCGCTCTGGCGTCGGCTTCCATATTCTGAAGGTTAACGACCTGCGCGGCGAGAGCAAAAATATCTCCGTCACTGAGGTGCACGCGCGTCATATCCTGATCAAACCGTCGCCGATTCTGACCGACGCCCAGGCACGCGCGAAAGTGGAAGAGATCGCCGCGGATATCCGCAGTGGTAAAACCAGCTTCGCCGCTGCCGCCAAGCAGTTCTCTGACGATCCAGGCTCTGCCAACCAGGGCGGCGATCTGGGCTGGTCCTCGCCGGAAGCGTTCGATCCGGCGTTCCGCGACGCCCTGCTGCAGCTGCAGAAAGGCCAGACCAGCCAGCCGGTTCACTCTTCCTTCGGCTGGCACCTGATTCAGCTGCTGGATACCCGTCAGGTCGACAAGACCGATGCGGCGCAAAAAGAGCGCGCCTATCGCCTGCTGTTCAACCGCAAGTTTGCCGAAGAAGCGCAAACCTGGATGCAGGAACAGCGCGCCAGCGCCTACGTGAAGATTCTGGATGGCAATGCCCAGTAACTATCGCGTAGCGATCACTCCCGGCGAGCCCGCCGGGATTGGTCCCGATCTCACCATTCAACTGGCCCAGCAGAACTGGCCAGTTGAGCTGGTCGTATGCGCGTCGCCACAGCTGCTGCGTGAACGCGCCGCTCAGCTCGGTTTGCCGCTGACGCTGCGCGACTATCAGCCCGGCCTTGCGCCGCAGCCGCAGCAGGCTGGTTCGCTTACGATCCTGCCTGTAGAGCTCGCTCAACCGGTTACGCCGGGCAAACTTGATGCCGCTAACAGTCCCTACGTGCTGGCGACGCTGGCACGCGCCTGCGACGGCTGCCTGAACGGCGAATTCGCCGCGTTGATCACCGGCCCGGTGCATAAAGGGGTGATTAACGATGCGGGCATCCCCTTTACCGGACATACCGAGTTCTTCGCCGATCGCGCCGGCGGCCATCGCGTGGTGATGATGCTGGCGACCGAAGAGCTTCGGGTCGCGCTGGCGACGACGCATCTGCCACTGAAAGATGTCTCTGCGGCGATTACCCACGCCAGCCTGCGCGAAGTCATTACCATTCTGCATCGCGATCTGCAGCAGAAGTTCGCTATCCCGCAGCCGCATATCTTTGTCTGTGGGCTTAATCCCCATGCGGGCGAGAGCGGACATATGGGACGCGAAGAGATCGACACCATTATCCCGGCGCTCGACTCCCTGCGCGAACAGGGTATTCATCTGACCGGGCCGCTTCCGGCCGATACCCTGTTCCAGCCAAAATATTTGCAGCACGCCGATGCGGTGCTGGCGATGTATCACGATCAGGGTTTGCCGGTGCTAAAATTTCAGGGGTTCGGCCGCGCGGTGAATATCACGCTTGGCCTGCCCTTTATCCGTACCTCCGTTGACCACGGCACTGCGCTTGAGCTGGCCGGACTGGGTCAGGCGGAGCCGGGCAGCTTTATTACGGCGCTTAACCTCGCCATCACTATGATCAAGAGCAGTAATGAATAATCGCGTCCATCAGGGGCACTACGCCCGTAAACGTTTCGGGCAGAACTTCCTGAACGATCAGTACATTATCGATAGCATTGTCTCCGCCATTCATCCGCAGCGCAGCGAAGCTCTGGTGGAGATTGGCCCTGGCCTCGGCGCGCTGACGGAACCGGTCGGCGAACGTCTCGACGCCTTAACGGTGGTCGAGCTGGACCGTGATTTGGCTGCGCGTCTGCAGACCCATCCGTTTCTCGGCCCCAAGCTGACGATCTATCAGCAGGATGCGATGACTTTTGATTTCGCCGCGCTGGCGAAGGAAAAAGGCCAGCCGCTGCGCGTATTTGGCAACCTGCCTTACAATATTTCGACCCCGCTGATGTTTCACCTTTTCAGCTATACTGGTTCGATCAAAGATATGCACTTCATGCTGCAGAAAGAGGTGGTTAACCGCCTCGTCGCAGGCCCAGGCAGCAAGGCCTACGGCCGCCTTAGCGTGATGGCGCAATACTATTGCCAGGTTATTCCGGTGCTTGAAGTACCGCCGCACTCGTTTACGCCGCCGCCTAAAGTGGATTCGGCCGTGGTGCGCCTGGTGCCGTATGCGGAGCCGCCGCATCCGGTAAGTAATATTCGCGTACTGAGCCGCATAACTACCGAGGCCTTCGGCAAGCGCCGCAAAACCCTGCGCAATAGCCTCGGCTACCTGTTTGACGCCGGCGCGCTGGATGAGCTGGGCATCGATGCAGGTTTACGTGCGGAAAACGTGTCGGTGGCGCAATATTGTCAGTTAGCCAACTGGCTGGCGACACATCAAGTTGAACCGCTGGAGTAATGCATGAGTGAATCGGCCCGGATGTCTGTTCAGGTACAAAGTCTCTATATCGCTTCCCAGTCTTCGCCGGAAGAGGAGCGCTTCGTCTTTGCCTATACCATTACCATCCGCAATCTGGGCCGCAACGCCGTACAGCTGCTGGGCCGCTACTGGCTAATCACTAACGGCAACGGACGCGAAACCGAAGTTCAGGGCGAAGGTGTAGTGGGCGAACAGCCTGTGATCGCGCCCGGTAGCGAATTTCAGTATACCAGCGGGGCCATTATCGAAACGCCGATGGGTACCATGCAGGGACACTATGTGATGCAGGATGAAGAAGGAGAAACCTTTAACATCGACATCCCGGTGTTTCGCCTCGCTGTAGAAACCCATATACACTGATCTTTTCACGCTTCGCCCGGCTCTGCCGGGCGCAGTTTTTTATTGCGGATTATTCTCTATGAGCACATATCTGATTGGCGACGTTCACGGTTGTTACGATGAGCTGCGCGCCCTGCTGAAGCAAGTCGACTTTACGCCTGAACAGGATACGCTGTGGCTGACCGGCGACCTGGTCGCGCGCGGCCCTGGCTCGCTAGAAGTGCTGCGCTACGTAAAATCGCTGGGCCAGAGTGTGCGTATCGTGCTGGGCAATCACGATTTGCATCTGCTGGCGGTGTTTGCCGGCATCAGCCGCAACAAGCCTAAAGATCGCCTGACGCCGCTGCTGGAAGCGGAAGATGCCGACGAGCTGATCAACTGGCTTCGACGTCAGCCGCTGCTGCAGGTGGATGAAGAGAAAAAGCTGGTTATGGCGCACGCCGGTATTACGCCGCAGTGGGATTTAGAAACCGCTAAAGCCTGCGCGCGCGAGCTGGAAGCGGTGCTCTCCAGCGACAGCTACCCGCTGTTCCTGGATGCCATGTATGGCGATATGCCTAATAACTGGACGCCGGAACTGAGCGGCCTGGCGCGCCTGCGTTTCTCCGCCAACGCGCTGACGCGCATGCGCTTCTGCTTTCCCAACGGCCAGCTCGATATGATTTGCAAAGAGGCGCCGGACTCCGCGCCGCCGCCGCTGAAACCCTGGTTCACTATCCCAGGCAAGCTGCCGGACGATTACACCCAGATCTTCGGCCACTGGGCTTCGCTGGAGGGCAAAGGCACGCCGCGCGGCGTGATCGGGCTGGATACCGGCTGCTGCTGGGGCGGCGTGCTGACCCTGCTGCACTGGGAGAGTCAGCGCTACTATACGCAGGTATCGAACCGCCAGCCGTCGGCAACCGACAGCGTCCCGCCGCAGCAGTCCGCCTGACAGCGCGCAAAAGAAAACGCCTTGTCAGAGACAAGGCGTGGAATGGCGCATTTGGGGCCGATTAAACAGGGCGCAATCACAGAGCCGCCCCTCTCTTAACCCTGCCGGCTGTTAGCGACGCTCAAGGATTTCGAAGCAGTAGCTATGCGAGTTCTGCTCATCGGCGTCGTGAAACTCGCTAAAGGTCGACTGCCACTCATCCGGTTCGTAATCCGGGAACTGCGTATCCCCTTCTACTTCCGCATCGATATGCGTGAGGTACAGACGATCGGCGCGCTTCAGCATCTGCTCATAAATACGCCCACCGCCAATCACCATAATCTCCGGCACGTCGCCAGCCGCTTTAATCGCCTCATCCAGCGAGGTGACCCAGGTGACGCCTTCCGCAGTGCCCGGCTGACGGCTGACCACAATATTGAGACGTCCCGGCAGCGGACGACCGATTGATTCAAAGGTCAGACGACCCATAATCACCGGCTTGTTTAAGGTGTTACGTTTAAACCACGCCAAATCTGCAGGCAGGTTCCACGGCATGGCACCTTCCATACCAATGACGCGATCCGCTGCTAATGCCGCGATCAGACTAATCATGTTAAAAGACTCACAGATAAAAAATTGGCGCCATCATACGTAAAGGCGAAACTTTCGTCGATAGCGGGAAGAGTCTAATTACGTAAAGCGCTTTTGCCTCCACGTTTTTATTACTCCACAGAGTTTTACACCGCTTTTTACCTGTGCAGTACCCTAAGCCGCCAGATAAAATAGGTTACCTGGCACAAGGGCAGGAATAGCGCGTTTCAGCTTAACGTAACGGAAACTGCAGCTCAGGTTCCATCAACAAAGGAAAATGAAGTGCACCACTATCTGACAGTTTTAAAAATGTATGCGGTGGTCAATGGTCGCTGCCCTCGTAAAACATTCTGGCTTTTTTTCTTATTCAGCACGCTGTTTTCGCTGGCATGCAGCGCGGTAGACGAACTGCTCGGACTAAAGGTTTTTTCCGATCAGGGTCTGCTTTCGCTGGTGTATTCCGTTGTTCTTCTGATCCCTTCTGTTGCCGTCGGGGTGCGTCGCCTGCACGATCTCGATCGCTCCGGCTGGTGGCTGCTGATTATGCTTATTCCCCTGCTGGGAACGCTGCTGCTGCTGATTTACTTCTGCCTGCGCGGCTCAGTCGGCCCAAACCGCTTTGGTCCCGATCCGCTGGATGAGACGATACCGGCCCAGTAAAAAAAACGGCTCCCTGAGGAGCCGTTTTACGCTTTTGACGATTAGAAATCGTAACGCAGACGTACCACGTTGATATCGCCCAGGTTGTCGGTGCTGGAGGTAAAGACGTGTTCGTAGTCGACGCGGAAGCCGTAGTCGAGGAACAGAGTCACGCCCAGACCGTTGTCGATGCGCTGGTAGTTGCGGCCATTCACATACTCCAGACGATCGCCCATCACGTAAGGCTGAACGGCTTTCAGGCCGTACTGCTTGACCGGAATTTTATAGCCAGCGAAGTATTCCAGACCCCACGCGTCGTCGGCGAAGTAGTCGTTAACATTGCTGCGCTTGGTCAGCAGGAAGTTCTGATACCAGCCGCCGCCCGCAGAGAGCGTCCAGTTGCCCGGCTTCCAGCTTAATGCGGTGCCGTAGATATTCTGGTTGTAGTCACCGTCATCGCCGTTGCGCGGATTACGCATCGTGGCGCGGGTATAGTTCCACGCGGTGCCCCAGGTCAGGTCATCCGTGATGTGGTAATCCACGCCCAGCGAGCCGCCGCCTTTGCGCTTGTAGCGCAGGCCGTTGCCCGGCAGATATTCGTTGTCGCTGAACAGGTAAGAAGCGTAGAGATCGACCGCGCCGAAGGTGTTTTTATACTTCAGCTGTTTGCGCGAGCGGTAGGAGCCGTCATAGTCGCCGTTGATGCCGTTACCCGGCGCCTGGCCTTTCATGTCGTAGTCCCAGATATCGGTCTTCGCGCCCACTACGTCATAGAAGACGCTGTTCTGCTGGCCGAAATAGATCTCGCCCCAGGTTTTGCTTTTCAGACCGGTATAGAGCTGGCGACGCGTGGTATCGTTGGCGCCATCTTTATAATGGTTATCCCAGTCAAATACGGCAGGAATATTAACGCCCACTTCGTAATAGCTGGCCCAGCTAATATCATCGAACAGATAATAATCAGCGGCGAAGCGGAAACGCGTACCGCCGTCAAAGCCATTACGTTTGTATGATTTGTCGTTGACGCCGGTCTGATGTTCAAACTGCGGACGAATACTGCCGCCCACGGTGAAGTTCAGACGGCTCAGCGGATCGCCTGCCTGCGGATCTTGTGTAAGAAGAGTAATTTCAGCCTGGCTGGCAAATGGCGCAGCCGCCATTAACGCAGCAATAGCGCTTAGTGTGAAAGCACGCATTTTCATTTTTTTATAGGTCCCTGATTGGCCCGGAAGAATGGGCGGCGAAATATTACGCTGAGCCGATGCGCTTTCGCTTTATAATTTTGTGCGGTTTTATCTGAAAATATCAGCAATAGCACTCCTCGCTAAGCCTTAAGACAAATAAGCAAAACTTTAATCGTTTATAGTTATTTATTATCAAATTTGATGATAAAAAAATAAAAAAAACGGCCCTTTTGGGCCGTTTAATTATGAACGGAAATTAACCGTTAATGAGCGCGTGCATTTCCTGAACAGAAATAACTTTTTCCGTTGGATCCGCATTGAGCGACATCGCCGTGGCGAAGCCGCCATTCAGCGTGGTGTCGTAGTGCACTTTATACTGCAGCGCGCTGCGACGAATAACGCGCGAGTCTTCAATCGCCTGGCGACCAGCGGTCGTGTTAACGATATAGGTATATTCGCCGTTCTTCAGGCGATCCTGAATATGCGGTCGCCCTTCATGCACCTTATTTACCAGACGAGGGTTGATACCCGCTTCGCCCAGCACCACCGCCGTACCGTGGGTCGCATCCAGTTCAAAGCCGAACTTCAGCAGCTTGGCCGCCAGATCGACGATGCGCTTCTTGTCACCTTCGCGTACCGACAACAGCGCGCGGCCGCTCTTCTTCATATTGCTCTGCGCACCCAGCATCGCTTTAGAGAAGGCTTCGGCAAAGGTGCGTCCAACGCCCATCACCTCGCCGGTGGAACGCATTTCCGGGCCAAGAATCGGATCCACGCCCTGGAATTTGTTAAACGGCAGCACCACCTCTTTCACTGAGTAATAGGGCGGAATCACTTCTTTCGTCACGCCCTGCTCGGCCAGCGTTTTGCCCGCCATCACGCGCGCTGCCACTTTCGCCAGCGGTACGCCGGTGGCTTTGGAGACGAACGGTACGGTACGCGCGGCGCGTGGGTTGACCTCAATCAGGTAAACCTCGTTGTCCTTCACCGCGAACTGTACGTTCATCAGGCCGCGCACGTTGAGCTCAAAGGCCAGGCGCTCAACCTGCTGGCGCATGACGTTCTGAATCTCTTCGCTCAGTGTGTAGGCCGGCAGCGAACAGGCGGAGTCGCCTGAGTGCACGCCCGCCTGCTCAATGTGCTCCATGATGCCGCCAATCAGCACGCGCTCACCGTCGCAAATGGCGTCTACGTCGACTTCCACTGCGTCATCCAGGAAGCGGTCCAGCAGCACCGGCGCGTCGTTGGAAACGGAGACGGCGGTCTGGAAGTAGCGCTTGAGGTCGATCTCGTCGTAGACGATCTCCATCGCGCGGCCGCCCAGCACATAAGAAGGACGCACCACCAGCGGATAGCCGATGCTGGCCGCTTTCTCAACGGCCTGCTCCAGCGTGGTGACGGTGGCGTTGGCCGGCTGCTTCAGGTTCAGGCGATCGACCGCCTGCTGGAAGCGCTCGCGATCTTCGGCGCGGTCGATAGCGTCCGGGCTGGTGCCGATAACCGGCACGCCCGCCGCTTCCAGCGCACGCGCCAGCTTCAGCGGCGTCTGCCCGCCGTACTGCACGATCACGCCTTTCGGCTGCTCAATGCGCACGATTTCCAGCACGTCTTCCAGCGTTACCGGCTCAAAGTAGAGACGGTCAGAGGTGTCATAGTCGGTTGAAACGGTTTCAGGGTTGCAGTTCACCATAATGGTTTCGAACCCATCTTCGCGCAGCGCCAGCGCGGCGTGCACGCAGCAGTAGTCGAACTCAATGCCCTGGCCGATACGGTTAGGCCCGCCGCCCAGCACCATAATCTTGTCGCGGTCCTGGTTGGGGTTCGCCTCGCACTCCTCTTCATAGGTAGAGTACATATAGGCAGTATCGGTGGCGAACTCCGCCGCACAGGTATCGACACGCTTGTAGACCGGATGCAGATTGTACTGCTGACGCAGCTTGCGGATCTCGCCTTCCGAGACGCCTGCCAGCGCCGCCAGTCGCGCATCGGCAAAGCCTTTACGCTTCAGCGTGCGCAGGAACGGCTGGCTCAGGCTGTTGACGCCTTCGCGCGCCACCTGCTCTTCCAGACGCACCAGCTCCTCGATTTGCACCAGGAACCAGCGATCGATATTGGTCAGATTGAATACGCCGTCGACCGACATCCCGGCCCGGAACGCATCGGCGATGTACCAGATACGCTCGGCGCCAGCGTCCTTCAGCTCGCGGCGAATGCGGGTCAGCGCGTCGGCGTCATCAAGGTGCACTTTCGGGTCAAAGCCGTTTGCGCCCACTTCCAGACCGCGCAGCGCTTTCTGCATTGACTCCTGGAAGGTACGGCCAATCGCCATCACCTCGCCCACTGACTTCATCTGCGTAGTCAGACGGTCGTTAGCGCCGGCGAATTTCTCAAAGTTAAAGCGCGGAATCTTCGTCACGACGTAGTCGATAGAGGGTTCGAACGACGCTGGCGTCAGGCCGCCGGTGATATCGTTCATCAGCTCGTCAAGCGTGAAGCCGACCGCCAGCTTGGCCGCGACTTTGGCAATCGGGAAGCCGGTTGCTTTAGAGGCGAGTGCCGAGGAGCGCGAGACGCGCGGGTTCATTTCGATAACGATCAAACGGCCGTTCTTCGGGTTAACCGAGAACTGCACGTTGGAGCCGCCGGTTTCTACGCCGATTTCACGCAGTACCGCCAGCGAGGCGTTACGCATGATCTGGTACTCTTTATCGGTCAGCGTCTGCGCCGGCGCGACGGTAATGGAGTCGCCGGTGTGAATACCCATGGCGTCGAAGTTTTCGATAGAGCAGACAATGATGCAGTTGTCGTTTTTGTCGCGCACCACTTCCATCTCATACTCTTTCCAGCCAATCAGCGACTCATCGATTAGCAGCTCATTAGTAGGCGAGAGATCCAGACCGCGCTCGCAAATCTCTTCAAACTCTTCGCGGTTGTAGGCGATGCCGCCGCCGGTGCCGCCCATGGTGAACGAGGGACGGATAATACACGGGAAGCCAACATCTTCAGCGACCTTTAGCGCCTCTTCCATAGTATGGGCGATGCCTGACCGGGCGGTTTCCAGGCCGATAGCTTTCATCGCCTTATCGAAGCGCTGCCGATCTTCCGCCTTGTCGATTGCGTCCGCCGTCGCGCCAATCATGGTCACGCCGAACTCTTCCAGCACGCCCTGACGCTCCAGCTCAAGCGCGCAGTTCAGCGCGGTCTGGCCGCCCATGGTCGGCAGCACCGCGTCCGGGCGCTCTTTTTCAATAATTTTGCGCACGACTTCCCAGTGAATCGGCTCGATATAGGTCGCATCGGCCATTTCCGGGTCGGTCATAATGGTCGCCGGGTTGGAGTTCACCAGAATAACGCGGTAGCCCTCTTCGCGCAGCGCCTTACACGCCTGCGCGCCAGAGTAGTCAAATTCACAGGCCTGGCCGATGACGATTGGGCCAGCGCCAAGGATCAGGATGGATTTTATATCAGTACGTTTTGGCATCTTCGGGCTCCTGATTACCTGGCTTTCGAACGGTAGGCTTCGATCAGTTCAATAAAGTGGTCAAACAACGGCGCTGCATCATGCGGGCCCGGGCTCGCTTCCGGGTGTCCCTGGAAGCTGAACGCCGGTTTGTCAGTGCGGTGAATGCCCTGCACTGTTTTGTCGAACAGCGAAATATGCGTCACGCGCAGGTTCGCAGGCAGGCTGGCGTCATCGACGGCGAAGCCATGGTTTTGCGCGGTGATCATGACGCTGTTGTTGTCAAGATCCTGCACCGGATGGTTGCCGCCGTGGTGGCCAAGCTTCATTTTCACGGTTTTGGCACCGCTCGCCAGCGCCAGCAGCTGATGGCCAAGGCAGATGCCGAACACCGGGATCTCGGTTTCAAGGAAAGTTTTAATTGCGCTGATAGCGTAATCACACGGCTCCGGATCGCCCGGCCCGTTGGAGAGGAAAATGCCGTCTGGATTAAGCTTCAGCACTTCATCGGCTGGCGTCTGCGCCGGCACGACCGTCAGGCGGCAGCCGCGATCCACCAGCATACGGAAAATATTAAATTTAACGCCGTAATCGTAAGCGACAACATGATACGGCAGCGCCTCTGCGCTCTGCGGTTGCGGCAGCCCATCTTCCAGCGTCCATGAACCCTGCTGCCAGCTGTAAGTTTCCGCCGTTGTGACCTCTTTCGCCAGATCCATCCCTTTCAGACCCGGGAACGCCTGAGCTTTTTGCAGCGCCAGCGCGGCGTCGGGGTTATCGCCCGCGATAATGCAGCCGTTTTGCGCTCCTTTTTCGCGCAGCAGGCGCGTCAGCTTGCGGGTGTCGATATCGGCAATGGCGACGATGTTATTGCGCTGCAGATAAGCCGACAGACTCTCTTCGCTGCGGAAGTTGCTGACAATCAGCGGCAGGTCACGAATAACCAGGCCTTGCGCGTGAATTTGGGTGGACTCTGCGTCGGCGGCGTTAACGCCAACATTGCCGATATGGGGATAAGTGAGGGTGACGATCTGGCGGGAATAGGAGGGATCAGTGAGTATTTCTTGATAACCGGTCATTGACGTATTGAAAACGACCTCCCCCACTGCCGATCCCGTTGCCCCTATGGCCCGACCGTGGAATTGGGTTCCGTCTTCCAGAACCAAGAGCGCTGACTTAATCAAAACATCCTCCAGGGAATAAACAGTCACAATATTTGCATATTAATTCAAAATTTGGCCCTGAATCAAGGCAAAAACCGCCTGACTGGTCGATTTTTGGCAAATTGCGCGCATTCTAATGATCGCCCTGCTGATTGTCTACCCTGAACAGCGATTTTTTTACCCTTTTCGGGTCACTGAATGTTAAAACGCGACATAAGGCGTAAAAAAGAGAGATTAACAGGCGAAATAATCGGTTGCCTGGTGAAAAAGAGCCGAAGCGAGTGCTGCACGCCCCTTTTTTTTGACCATTTGGTCAAAATTGTTCTTTTTTCAGGTCTTAAAGAGGATAAAAATCACGATTTTAACAGTCACAATCAAAAATAACGTTATAACCTTTGTTTTTACACAAAATTAAGGGCGATAATTATATCGCCCTTTCCAATCAATAGATTGCAGATTGAAATAACCACATCACGATGGTACAAAACCCTATAGCATCGATAAATCCAGCACGTCTCGCATATCATAAAGCCCTTTTTTACCGCCTTTCAGCCACAGCGCCGCTTTGACTGCGCCATTTGCAAAAGTCATGCGGCTGGAAGCCTTATGGGTTATCTCTACGCGCTCGCCATTATCAGCAAACATTGCGGTATGTTCGCCGACGATATCGCCCGCACGCACCGTGGCAAAGCCGATAGTCTGCGGTTTACGCTCACCGGTATGACCCTCACGCGCGTAAATGGCGCGATCTTTCAAATCCCAACTCATGGCATCGGCAATGGCTTCGCCCATCGCCAGCGCAGTGCCGGAAGGGGCATCGACTTTATGACGATGGTGCGCTTCGATAATTTCGATATCGGCGTAGTCGCCCATTACCTTCGCCGCTTTCTCCAGCAGCTTAAGCACAAGGTTTACACCAACGCTAAAGTTGGCGGCAAACACGATACCGATATCAGCGGAAGCCGCCTGGATAGCGGCTTTACCCGCCTCGTCAAAGCCGGTTGTGCCAATGACCATCGCCTTGTTGTATTCGCGGCACAGCGCCAGATAGTGGAGCGTGCCTTCAGGGCGGGTGAAATCCACCAGCACGTCGAAATCATCCATCACGCTGCGTAAATCATCCGTGATGATGACGCCGTTTTTGCCTAATCCGGCCAGTTCACCAGCGTCGCTGCCTGTCAGCGAAGAGCCTGGGCGTACCAGCGCCGCGCCCAGCTCGACGCCTTCTGCCTGGTGCGTCGCTTCAATCAGATTGCGCCCCATACGGCCAGACGCGCCTACGACGGCAATGCGGTAATTACTCATATTTATTCATTCCTGATACAAATCTATGCATGCAAAGCGTTATCAGGTTAACGGTCAGTTAACAGATACGCCACTATTAACAGGGGATAATAAGAATTTCAGGGTAGCGCTTAGCGATTATCAGTAAAAGCAATTCCGCTGAAGGGGCGGCGACGTTTAGCCAATAAAAAAGGCCGAACAGAGTCGGCCTTTCAACAAGCTGGTACCGGTGCGTTACTGCACGTTGCGTACTTCGACGCGCAGCTCTTTGGGCACTTCAAACACAATGTTCTCTTCGCGTCCGATCAGTTCGATTGCCGCCTCGCCGCCCAGCTCGCGCAGACGCTGGATCACCTGCTGCACCAGAATATCCGGCGCGGATGCCCCAGCCGTCACGCCGATGCACTCTACGCCTTTTACCCACTCTTCCTGAATATCGTCTGCAGAATCGATGAGCTTCGCCAGCTTGCCGGCGCGCTGCGCCAGTTCCGCCAGGCGATTAGAGTTTGAGGAGTTCTTCGATCCGACCACCAGCACCACTTCCGCATCGCGCGCCAGCACGCGCACCGCTTCCTGACGGTTGGTGGTGGCGTAGCAGATATCATCCTTGCGCGGGCCGATAATCGCCGGGAAACGGGCGCGCAGCGCATCGATCACGTCAGAGGTGTCATCAACCGACAGCGTGGTCTGCGTCATAAAGCAGAGATTGCTCTCATCCTTTACCTGCAGCTTAAACACATCCTCCGGCGACTCCACCAGATACATGCCGCCGTTAGGGTTGCTGTACTGGCCCATGGTGCCTTCCACTTCCGGATGACCCGCATGGCCGATGAGGATCGCCTCCACGCCTTTACGGCTGGCGCGCGCGACCTCCATATGAACCTTGGTCACCAGTGGACAGGTGGCGTCGAACAGCATGGTCAGGCTGCGCGCCTTCGCTTCAGCACGAACCGCCTGTGAGACACCGTGTGCAGAGAAAATCAGTATCGCGTTATCCGGCACTTCGCTGATCTCTTCAATAAAGATCGCGCCGCGCTCGCGCAGGCTGTTTACCACGTAGCGGTTATGCACCACTTCATGACGCACATAAATCGGCGCGCCGTACATCTCCAGCGCACGCTCGACGATGCTGATGGCACGATCGACGCCAGCGCAGAAGCCGCGCGGGTTAGCCAGCAGGATTTGCATCGTTTGCCTCCAGTACCGGATCGACTTCCAGCACGTCGATATCGAAATGAACCTGATGACCGGCCAGCGGATGATTGAAATCCACCGTAATGGAATCGCCGGAAATATCGCGGATCACGCCAGGCATTTCACTGCCGCCCATGCCGGTAAAGAGCATAATGGCGCCGATTTCCGGCTCGCCCGCATTAATGAAATCGCGGCGCGAAAAGTACTGGATCAGATCGGGGCTGACGGTGCCGAAAGCCGCTTCCGGCTCCAGCGTAAAGGCGTGCTTGTCTCCCGCCTTCAGTCCCAGCAGCTCCTGCTCCAGCGCAGCGGAAAGGCTGCCGTCGCCCAGACGGAACAGCGCCGGTTTGCCGGAAGCGGAGGTCGACTCCGCAACAGAGCCGTCCTCCAGCTTCAGCGTGAAATGCAGCAGCACTGCGCTGTCGCGCTGTACAGAGACTGTCATGGCTTACCCTTGTTTTGCCTGTTTGCCGGAGGGGCTGAAAAAGCCCTCCAGCACCACTAACGCAGCGCCGATACAGATGCCGCAGTCAGCGATATTAAAGGTGGCGAAGTGCCAGTCACCAATATAGAAGTCGATAAAGTCGACGACAAATCCGTGATAAGCACGATCGAACAGGTTGCCTGCCGCGCCGCCGATAATCAGCGCGTAGGCGATATTAACGATTTTCTGGCTGGCGCGGCTGCGGTACATCATCACCAGCAAGGCCACCACGATAGCGATGGCGATGCCAGCGAAGAACCAGCGCTGCCAGCCGCCTTTATCCGCCAGGAAGCTGAACGCCGCACCGTAGTTGTGGGCGTAGAACAGGTTGAGGAACGGCATCAGCGGCTGCGTTTCGTGCAGCATCATGTTGTTCATCACCCACTGTTTGCTGGCGAAATCGACCAGGATCACCGCCAGCACCAGCCATACCCAGCGTAAGCCGGTTGAGAGAATAGGTTTACGCATCAGGCAAATTTACGCTCTTCGCCGTTACCGGCCAGGTTGGTATAACAACGACCGCACACGGCAAGATGCTCCGCGTTCTGGCCGACGTCCGTAGTGTAATGCCAGCAGCGCGGACACTTCTCGCCTTCTGCTTTGTGCAGCGCGATTTTCAGACCTTTTACCAGTTCGCTTTGCTGCGCCTCTTCGCTGGCCAGCGCGTAATCCGCCACCGTCGCGCCCGACGTCAGCAGCACAAAGCGCAGCTCGTCGCCCAGCGCCTGCAGCTTCTCCGCCAGCGCCGCATCAGCATAGAGCGTGACGGTCGCTTCCAGCGCGCCGCCGATACGCTTGTCGCTGCGCGCCTGCTCGATCGCCTTGTTGACTTCGCCGCGCACTTTCAGCAGCTCCGCCCAGTAGGCATCGTTCAGCGCTTCATCCTGCGACAGACCAAACAGGCCGTCATACCACTCTTCGGTGAAGACGTACTGCGCGCGTTTGCCCGGCAGATAGCCCCAGATTTCATCGGCGGTAAAGGACATGATCGGCGCCATCCAGCGCACCAGCGCCTCAACGATGTGCCACAGCGCAGTCTGACAGCTGCGGCGCGCCAGGCTGTCGCGCTTCGCGGTGTACTGGCGATCCTTGATGATATCCAGATAGAAAGAGCCCATCTCTACCGAGCAGAACTGCATCAGGCGCTGGATAACTTCATGGAAGTCGTAGTTTTCGTAAGAGGCGACAATATCCGCCTGCGCGGCCTGCGCGCGGCCAACCGCCCAGCGATCCAGCACCACCATCTCTTCCGGCTTAACCATATCGGTCTCTGGGTTGAAGCCGTTAAGGTTCGCCAGCAGGAAGCGCGCGGTGTTACGGATACGACGATAGGCGTCGGCGGAGCGTTTCAGGATCTCGTCGGAGACCGCCATCTCGCCGGAATAGTCGGTAGAGGCGACCCACAGACGCAGAATATCCGCGCCCAGTTTGTTCATCACGTCCTGCGGCGATACGGTATTGCCGATCGACTTGGACATCTTGCGGCCCTGACCATCCACGGTAAAGCCGTGTGTCAGTACCTGACGATAAGGCGCTTTGCCCTTCATCGCGGTAGAGATCATCAGCGATGACATAAACCAGCCGCGATGCTGGTCGGAGCCTTCCAGATACATGTCGGCAGCGTGGCCGCCAAATTCCGGACGCGCGTCGACGACCGCATAGCTGGTGGAGCCGGAGTCGAACCAGACGTCCAGCGTATCCGGCACCTTCATATAGTTGTCGGCGTCGTCGCCCATCAGCTCACGCGGATCGAGATCCCACCACGCCTGAATGCCATCCTGCTCGACGCGCTGCGCGACTTTCTCCATCAGCGCCAGCGTATCGGGATGCAGCTGCTCGGTCTCTTTATGCACGAACAGCGCCATCGGCACGCCCCAGGTGCGCTGACGAGAGATACACCAGTCAGGACGGTTCGCGACCATCGCTTCGATGCGCGCCTGGCCCCAGTCCGGGATCCACTGAACGCCTTTGATCTCTTTCAGCGACTGCGCGCGCAGCCCTTTCTGATCCATGCTGATAAACCACTGCGGCGTCGCGCGGAAGATAATCGGCGTTTTGTGACGCCAGCAGTGCGGGTAGCTGTGCAGCAGTTTTTCTACATGCAGCAGCGCGCCTTTCTCTTTCAGCAGCTCAACGATAACGTCGTTAGCCTTGAATACATTCAGGCCGTCGAGCGTCGGATAGGTGCCCGGCAGATAGGTGCCGTCCGGCCCCACCGGGTTCGCCACCTCGATGCCATATTTCTGGCCGATAACATAGTCGTCCGGGCCGTGGCCCGGCGCGGTATGTACGGCGCCGGTACCGGCGTCGAGCGTAACGTGCTCGCCCAGCACTACCGGCGACTGAATGTTCACCAGGAAAGGATGCTGGAAGGTGAGACGCTCCAGCGCCGCGCCTTTGCATTCGCCCAGCACAGTCCACTCGGTGACGCCTGCGCGCTTCAGCACGCTCTCGGTCAGCTCTTTAGCGAGGATCAGCGCGCGCCCGTCGATCTGCACCAGCTGATAATCGAACTCCGGATGCAGCGAGATGGCGCGGTTAGCCGGCATGGTCCAGGGCGTGGTGGTCCAGATCACCAGCGAGATCGGGCCGTTCACCGGCGCATCGCCAAATTTAGCGCGTACCGCGTCGCGATCCACCGCGTTGAACATCACGTCGATAGAAGGCGAAGTTTTGTCATAGTATTCGACTTCCGCTTCCGCCAGCGCAGAACGGCAGTCCAGACACCAGTGCACCGGCTTGGCGCCTTTATGCAGATGGCCGTTGCCGATGATCTTGCCCAGCGCGCGAATGATGTTGGCTTCGGTCTGGAAGTTCATCGTCAGGTAAGGACGCTCCCAGTCACCCAGCACGCCGAGACGGATAAAGTCCGCTTTCTGCCCTTCTACCTGCTCGGCGGCATATTTGCGGCACGCTTCGCGGAATTCGGCCGGCGTGACTTTCTCGCCCGGCTTGCCGATCATCTGCTCGACCTTATGCTCGATCGGCAGACCATGGCAGTCCCAGCCCGGCACGTAAGGCGAATCGTAGCCCGCCATGCCTTTCGACTTAACGATAATGTCTTTCAGAATCTTGTTAACTGAGTGACCAATATGAATGCTGCCGTTCGCATAGGGAGGGCCGTCATGCAGGATAAAGGTTTTTTTCCCTTTTTTGGCTTCGCGGATGATGCCGTACAGGTTGTCATCATACCAGCGTTGCAGCATTCCCGGCTCGCGTTTGGCAAGATCGCCGCGCATCGGGAACCCCGTTTCGGGCAAATTCAGGGTAGATTTATAGTCACTCATCAGATTCTCGTTTCCGTATTTTGCGGGGTTAAAGCCCAAAGAAGCGCCGGGCGGTTACCACATCTTTCGCAATTTGTTCTTTCAACGCCTCCAGTGAGGCAAAGCGCTGCTCGTTACGTATCTTATGCTTCAGCACCACATCAATGTGCTTTCCGTACAGATTGATATTGATGTCAAGCAGGTGAACTTCAAGCTGCTGACGCAATCCTTTTACCGTGGGACGCGTGCCGATATTAGCGACGCCGGGAACGGGCGCGCCCAGGCCGAGCACCTCCACCGCATAAACGCCTTTCACCGGCGAGACAACGCGGCGTAACGGGATATTCGCGGTGGGAAAACCGATGGTGCGTCCCAGTGCATCGCCGTGCACGACGCGGCCAGAGATACTGAAAGGATGGCCCAGCAGCGTTTGCGCCAGCGCTAAATCGTCAGCGGCCAGCGCCTGACGTACGGCGGTGCTGCTGATACGCTTGCCGCCGTCGCAGAAGGTTTCGGTGCTGACGACATCAAAGCCGTATTCGGCACCGGCCTTCTGTAATAACAGGAAATCGCCCTGACGACCAGCGCCAAAGCGGAAATCATCCCCCACCGCCAGGTACCTGACGCCCAGCTTATCCACCAGCAGATCGGTGATAAAACACTGCGCCGACTGCGCGGCGAAGCGACGGTCAAAGCGTACGCAGAGCACGCGATCGACGCCCGCCTCCGCCAGGAATTTGAGCTTCTCCCGCAGGCGCGTCAGACGCGCCGGCGCTTTGTCTCCGGCAAACAGCTCAAGCGGCTGCGGCTCAAACAGCATCACCATCACCGGGAGCTGGCGTTTTCGTCCCTCTTCGCACAGGCGCGCCATCAGCGCCTGATGGCCGCGATGCACGCCGTCGAAGTTACCAATGGTCAGGACGCAGCCGCGATGCTGCTCGTTTAAATTATGAATACCGCGGATAAACTTCATGGCTGACTCAAACCGGTGGAAATCGGCGGATTATACCCTTGAAACCGGCGAAGGTTAACCCGTCAACGCCACCTTTCCTGGGCAGAACGCGCCATTTCTCCGGGCCTGGCGCGCGTCGCCCTCTCCTCAGAGAATTTTGTTGGGAAAGGCTGTATTCAGAGAGGGGAAGCTGGTAGAATCTTGCGCCATCAATTACGTAACCGGGCGTGGTTTGTAAAACGACGCTTATTTGCACAAATCCATTGACAAAAGAAGGCTCAAAAGGCATAGTCCTCGGCCTTTGATTTGTCCATATAGAACACATTTGGGAGTTGGACCTTGGCTAATATCAAATCAGCTAAGAAACGCGCCGTAACATCTGAAAAACGTCGCAAGCATAACGCGAGCCGTCGTTCTATGATGCGTACTTTCGTTAAGAAAGTATACGCGGCGATCGCAGCTGGCGACAAAGCTGCTGCGCAGAACGCATTTAACGAAATGCAACCGATCGTGGACCGTCAGGCTGCTAAAGGTCTGATCCACAAAAACAAAGCTGCACGTCATAAAGCTAACCTGACTGCTCAGATCAACAAAATGGCGTAAGCCTTTGTTTATCGCTTTGTAAAAAGAACCGGCGCTTAGCCGGTTTTTTTTCGTCTCAATTAAGCAGCGCGTTGCGCCAGACGCAGCCTCAGAATCAGATAGCCCGCTACCGCCGACAGAATCGATCCCAGCAAAATACCTAGCTTCGCCAGCGTGATCAGCTGCGGATTGCTCTCGCCATAGGCCAGCGAGGCGATAAAAATCGACATAGTAAAACCGATGCCGCACAGCACGCCGACCGCGGCGATATCCGCGAGACTAGTGTTTTTCGGCAGCGACGCCAGCCTGAATTTTACCGCCAGCCAGCAGAAGAGCGTAATGCCGGTGGGTTTGCCAATCAGCAGTCCCGCTACAATCCCCAACGGCAGCAGCGAGAAGATATCCCCAGCGTGAACGCCATCCAGCGACACGCCCGCGTTGGCGAAGGCGAACAGCGGCAGGATCAGCCAGCGCACCCAGGGATGCAGCGCATGCTCAAGATGAATAGCCGGTGAGTGGCCCTCCTCCTTTTTCAGCGGGATCAGGAAGCCCACCACGACGCCCGCCAGCGTCGCATGAACGCCCGACTTCAGTACGGCGGTCCACAGCACCATGCCGACCAGCAGATAGAGCCCGGTATTGCGCACGTTGAGCAGATTCATCGCCGCCAGCACCACAATTGCCAGCGCGGCGACGCCCAGCGCCGTCATCGACATATCGCTGGTGTAGAAGAGCGCAATAATCACAATCGCGCCGAGGTCGTCGATAATCGCCAGCGCCATCAGAAAGATTTTCAGCGCTGGCGGCACGCGGCTGCCCAGCAGCGCGAGGATACCCAGCGCAAAAGCGATATCAGTGGCGGTAGGGATCGCCCAGCCGCTGCGCGTGGCCTCATCCGCGCCGTTAAACGCCAGAAACAGCAGGCCTGGCACCAGCATGCCGCCCAGCGCAGCGATCAGCGGGAAAACCGCCTGCTCGCGCTTCGCCAGCGCCCCCATCACCATTTCGCGCTTCACCTCCAGGCCGACCAGCAGAAAGAAGATCGCCATCAGCGCGTCATTAATCCACAGCAGCAGGTTCTTGCTAATATCGAGCGAGCCAAAGCGGAACTCCACCGGTACGGCCAGCAGGTTTTGATAAGCCTGCTGCGTAGCGGCGCTGTTCGCCAGAAACATCGCCAGCGCAGCCGCCAGGATCAGCACGACGCCGCTGGTGGCGTCATTATTAAGCAATTTTTTAAGCCCGATATTCACAACTCATCCTTCCCAGAAAATAAAAAACGTACAGGGTCATAATAATAACAGGTTGTAATCGTGCTTTATTATCAGGCGTGGGTTAATCGCGTAACGTGGGGCAAAAAAAAGCCAGTGACAGAGCGCTGGCTTCATTTTCACTGAGTGCGGTTTAGCGGGTCAGGTCGTCAAAAAACTTCTTCACACCGTCGAAAAAGCTTTTTGAACGCGGGCTGTTGTTCTCGCCGGTCGGGCCGCCGAAACTCTCTTCCAGATCGCGCAGCAGCTTTTTCTGCTTTTCATTCAGATTAACCGGCGTCTCCACCACGACACGACACAGCAGATCGCCGACCGCGCCGCCGCGTACCGATTTCACCCCTTTGCCGCGCATGCGGAACAGCTTGCCGGTCTGGGTTTCCGCCGGGACTTTCAGCTTCACGCGGCCATCCAGCGTCGGCACTTCGATTTCACCGCCCAGCGCCGCCATAGCAAAGTTAATCGGCACTTCGCAGTAAAGGTTGTTATCTTCACGCTCGAAGATCGGGTGTTTCTTCACCGAAACCTGAACGTAGAGATCGCCTGCTGGCGCGCCCTGCTCTCCGGCTTCGCCTTCGCCACTCAGGCGGATGCGGTCGCCGGTATCGACGCCTGCGGGGATTTTCACCGACAGGGTTTTCGATTTCTCGACGCGACCGTGGCCGTGACAGGCGTTGCACGGATCTTTAATCACCGAACCGCGACCGTGACAGGTCGGACAGGCCTGCTGTACGGTAAAGAAGCCCTGACGCATCTGCACCTGGCCTGCGCCATGACAGGTCGGACAGGTTTGCGGCTGAGTTCCCGCTTTCGCCCCGCTGCCGTGGCAGACGTCACACTCCTGCAGCGTTGGGATGCGGATCTCTTTGGTCACGCCGCGCACCGCTTCTTCCAGCGTCAGCTCCATGTTGTAGCGTAAATCGGCGCCGCGCGCTGCGCGCTGACGACGACCGCCGCCAAAGATGTCGCCGAAGACGTCGCCAAAGATATCGCTGAAGTCCGCGCCGCCGCCGAAGCCGCCGCCGCCCATGCCGCCCTGTTCAAACGCCGCATGGCCGTACTGATCGTATGCCGCGCGCTTCTGCGCGTCGGTCAGGATTTCGTAGGCTTCCTTGACCTCTTTAAATTTGGCTTCAGCCTCTTTATCACCCGGGTTGCGATCGGGGTGAAACTTCATCGCCAGGCGTTTGTACGCCTTTTTAATTTCACGTTCGTCCGCGGATTTGGAGACGCCTAAAATCTCGTAGTAGTCACTCTTCGCCATTTTTAGCCCTTAACATGCTCGCACGGGCGTGGAGAGAACTCCTACGCCCGTGCTGGTTTCAACGGCTGTCAGGCCAACCGTCGCGCCCGGTCAGGGGCAATTATTTTTTGTTGTCTTTCACTTCTTCGAATTCAGCGTCGACCACGTCGTCATCTTTCTTCGCAGAAGCGTCGGCTGCATCCGCGCCGCCCGCCTGTGACTGCTGCTGCGCCGCTTCCATCAGCTTGCTGGAAACCTGCATCAGCGCCTGCATCTTAGCGTCGATCGCCTCTTTGTCTTCGCCTTTCAGCGCTGTTTCCAGCTCGCTCAGCGCGGACTCGATTGGCGCTTTATCGTCAGCGGAGAGTTTATCGCCCGCTTCATCCAGCTGCTTACGCGTGCTGTGCGCAATCTGGTCGCCCTGGTTGCGGGTCTGTACCAGCTCTTCGAACTTGCGATCCGATTCAGCGTTCGCTTCTGCATCGCGAACCATTTTTTCGATCTCTTCCTCGTTCAGGCCGGAAGAAGCTTTGATGGTGATCTTCTGCTCTTTACCGCTGTTCTTGTCTTTCGCTGAGACGTGCAGGATGCCGTCCGCATCGATATCGAAGGTGACTTCGATCTGCGGCATACCACGCGGTGCCGGCTGAATGCCGTCCAGGTTGAACTGACCCAGCGATTTGTTATCGCTTGAACGCTTACGCTCGCCCTGCAGCACGTGAATGGTCACGGCAGACTGGTTGTCTTCAGCGGTTGAGAACACCTGGCTGTGTTTGGTCGGAATCGTGGTGTTCTTGCTGATCAGCGAAGTCATCACGCCGCCCATGGTTTCGATACCCAGCGACAGCGGGGTTACGTCCAGCAGCAGCACGTCTTTTACGTCGCCCGCCAGCACGCCGCCCTGTACCGCAGCGCCTACGGCAACCGCTTCATCCGGGTTAACGTCTTTACGCGGCTCTTTACCGAAGAACTCCGCTACTTTCGCCTGCACCATCGGCATACGCGTCTGACCGCCGACCAGGATAACGTCGTTGATGTCGGAAACAGAGAGTCCCGCATCCTGCAGCGCGACTTTCAGCGGTTCGATAGAACGGCTGACCAGATCTTCTACCAGCGACTCCAGCTTAGCGCGGGTCACTTTGATGTTCAGGTGTTTCGGACCCGTTGCGTCCGCCGTGATGTACGGCAGGTTAACGTCGGTCTGCTGCGCGGAAGAGAGCTCGATTTTCGCTTTCTCTGCGGCTTCTTTCAGACGCTGCATTGCCAGCGGATCGTTGTGCAGATCGATGCCCTGATCTTTCTTGAATTCCGCTACCAGATAGTTGATCAGACGGCTGTCGAAGTCTTCACCACCCAGGTGGGTATCACCATTGGTCGCCAGCACTTCGAAGGTTTTTTCGCCATCAACTTCGTCGATTTCGATAATAGAGATATCGAACGTACCGCCGCCCAGGTCGTATACCGCGATGGTGCGGTTGCCCTGACCTTTATCCAGGCCGTAGGCCAGTGCCGCTGCGGTCGGTTCGTTGATAATGCGTTTTACTTCCAGACCTGCGATACGGCCGGCGTCTTTTGTCGCCTGACGCTGCGCATCGTTAAAGTAGGCCGGAACGGTAATAACGGCTTCGGTGACCGGCTCGCCAAGATAGTCTTCTGCGGTCTTTTTCATTTTCTTCAGCACTTCCGCAGAGATCTGCGGCGGCGCCATTTTCTGACCTTTTACTTCCAGCCAGGCATCGCCATTGTCTGAAGAGGTGATTTTGTACGGCATGATTTTGATATCACGCTGCACTTCTTCGTCCTGGAAACGACGGCCGATCAGACGCTTGATAGCGAACAGCGTGTTCTGTGGGTTGGTCACCGCCTGACGTTTAGCCGGTTGGCCCACCAGAGTTTCGCCATCCTGCGTATAAGCAATGATTGAAGGCGTGGTACGATCGCCCTCGGCGTTCTCCAGCACGCGCGCTTTCGCGCCGTCCATGATCGCAACACAAGAGTTGGTTGTACCCAGGTCAATACCAATAATCTTACCCATCTAAACGTCTCCCACTTAAATTCTTTGTCAATTTGGGTTGTGACCCCTTAATGCGGTCGCTTTGTTGGCTTTCAACCGCCGTGACTCGCTTTTTTTTCCGGGCTCACAACGCTCGATGACAACTAAATGGGGCCGCTTCGAAGCGCATCAAGGGTTAAAAGAAAATTTTTTTTCAGACCAGCCTTTTCTGAGCCGCGCGCGGTCCGTACGCTGCTGGAGCAAAGGAAAAGGCCGCGCAAAGCGCGGCCTTGTAAACAGGGTGTTGAGTCAGTGCGGTGTGGAGCGGTCAGGCCAGCAGCGGCGTGGCAAAAATATATTATCGTTATTATCGCGAAGCTAAATTATTTTCAGTTTTCCCTGATGTCGGCGAATATGTGGATGCATATCCATCAAACAACTGCCGCTATCATAATATCAGGCCTTTTATTTCACAGGGGTAATATTAGCCCTTGCGTCCGACTGAGCCTCATGGTAATAATGAAAATTCCGGAAGTTTTCTATCCCTCCTTTTTCAATTCATATTTCTATCATATGGGCATTATTATATGGAAATAAAGATCGGCCATATTAAGGACCAACAGACCGAAGAATATATTATTCAGCAGCTCTGGCAGCATAATAGCCGCTTTGCCGACGTTAATATGAAGCCGTTGAACGTTATATTGTACGATGACGAACAATATATTAAGGGCGGTCTGCTGGCCCACACCTGGTTCGGCACGCTGGATATTCACTATTTATGGATAGATGAGGCCTATCGCCAACACGGCACAGGGCGTCAGCTGATGCAAAAGGCCGAAGAAGAGGCGCGCAGCCGCGGCTGCCATATGGCTGTAGTGGATACCCTAAGCTTTCAGGCACGCGGTTTTTATGAAAAGCTCGGCTATCGCGTCTATGGCGAACAGGATGGCTATGCGCAGCGCTTTGCCCGTTATTATCTGGCAAAAAGATTATAACCCGCACTTAATCAGCGAGGCGCTATGGGCAGCCCATATCGCAGTATCGACGATTTTCTTGCCGCCTTTGCCACTACCATGGATCTATTACCTACGCCATGGGGGTTTAAAGATGCGGCGTCGCAGCATTTATATATGAATACCGCGGCGAGGCTATATACCGCCACGCCGAAAAACTATTCATTAGAGGGCAAAAAAGATAATGAGTTTCCCACGCCCTGGAGCGACTGCGCCGATGAATTTTGCGAGCATGATGAAAAAGCCAAAGCGCTGAACACCGGCGTCGCCGTTATAGAAACCCATTACTGGTATGGAAAAAACTATCTTACGCCTTTTATCAGCGAAAAATATCCGGTATTCGATAGCCGCAACGTTTTCCTGGGCTGCATCTGGAATGCACGACCGCTGGAGAGCCTTACCGCGCTGACGTTTATTCATCCACAAAAGGCCTCAGTGCTGACGACGCAGCTCGAACACCCTCTTTTTACCCCTGCCGAACTGGATGTGATCTTTCTGCTGCTCAGGCGATTCAGCGCAAAAGAGATCGCCAGGATTTACAACCTCAGCGTGAAGACCATTGGCAATCGCATCGCCACCCTTTACCAAAAGGCGGGCGTGCACTCGCTGCAACAGTTCGAGCAGTACTGCCGCGCTGAGTCGCTGGAGAACTATCTGCCAGAGAAACTGCTCAGTAAAGGCGTCTCTTTTATTTAAACCGGCAAGGAAAACCTGTTGTGAGTAAATTTGATGACTACCCGTTGAGCCGGGTGCCCGCGGGCGAAAGGCTCTCGCTGCTTAGCGTCGCCATAGTGCATATGGGCATGCTGACCGCGCTCGATCAGTTTATGCTCGGCGCCGTACTGGGCAACAGCATGACGCTCGGCGAAGCCTTCACCGCCATCACCCTGGCAAGCCTGCTGTTTGGCTTGCTGACTTTCGCGCTCGGCTATGCCGGGATGCGCGAAGGCCTATCGGGCACTCTGCTGGCGCGCTGGTGCGGCTTCGGCCGCCACGGCTCGGTCCTGATCGGATTGCTGGTCGCCGTCAGCCTGCTCGGCTGGTTTGGCATCCAGAATGCGGTTTTCGCCCGTTCGCTTAGCTACGCGCTGGGGGGCAAGCTGAGCTTCGCGCAGTCCGCCTCCTTGTCAGGCGCGGTGCTGACCCTGTTGGTCGCCTTTGGCTTTAAGGCGTTGCGTTTTACCGCGCGCGTGGCGGTGCCGCTGTTTATCGCGCTGGTCGGCTGGATTTTCTGGCACGCGTTCCACGGCGAAACGGGAAGCGGCATACCGCCGGTCGCCGCGACGGAGACTATTACCGTGAGTGCCGCCATTACCATGGTGATTGGCGGCGCCATTCTCGCCAGCCTGATGACGCCAGACCTGACGCGTTTCTCACGCAGCGGTAAAGATGTTTTCGCCATCACGCTGTTGACCATCCTCGCAGGTGAGTATGGCGTTAACGGGCTGGCTATTCTGATAGCGAAAGAGCTGCATACCTCCGATATCATTGCCATCCTTACCCAGACCACCAGCACGCTGGGGCTGTTCGCGGTGGTTTTCTCGACCCTGCGTGTTAACGACCTCAACCTCTACTCCTCAACGTTGGGCATCGCTAACGCCACGGAAGGGCTGACCGGCTTTAAACCGCGCTATAGCATGATTACGCTGCTGCTGGGCTTTCTTGGCACGCTCTGCTCTGTGCTGGGTATTCTCGATCGTTTCGTGGATTTTCTTGAGCTGCTGGGCGTGGTCTTCCCGCCGGTGCTGGGCGTAATGATTGTCGATTACTATCTGCTGAAAACCGATCGCCAGACGCTGGCGCAGAGCCGCGCCAGCAATGCGCTGCCGCCAACTTCGCGGCTTATCGGCTGGCCTGCGCTGATCGCCAGCGTCGCAGGCAGCGCCGCCGGGCTGCTGGTTGAGCGCGGCGTGCCGGTTTTCAATTCGATTATTGTCGCCTGCCTCGTTTACCTGTTGACCGCGCCGCTGATGAAGCGCGCGGCGGTTACGCCGAAAGAGAGAGCCGCCGGATAAGCGCCTAACGCGCCTGGAGACAGGCGCGTTATTTATCGCTAAGACGTTAGCTGTGAGCCTCGTACTGCGGCTATTACTGGCTACAGACGCGTTTCACTCGCCAGCGCGCCCTGCCGTCCGGCACTGTGCAGCCACAGCCCAATAAACAGCCCGGTCAGCGCCAGCGCCAGCACATACCAGGCAGGCGCCAGCGGCGTCAGCCGCAGGATCAGCGTCACGAAGATCGGCGTCAGACCGCCAAAGATGGCGTAGGCGACGTTATAGGAGAATGAGATACCGGTGAAGCGCACCGCCGCAGGAAAGGCGCGCACCATCAAAAAGGGCACCACGCCCACCACGCCGACGCTCAGTCCCGCCAGCCCATAGTTAAAGAAGAGGCCGTTGGCATCCGGCGTCTGGCTGGCAAAGAAGTGCCAGCTACAGACCGCCAGCAGCAGCGAGCCGCCCGTCAGGGTTTTCGCCGCGCCTATCCAGTCCACCAGCCATCCGGCGACAATACAGCCCACCAGCAGCATCACCGTTGCCAGGCAGTTAGCCTGCAGGCTCAGCGCGGCGCTAATGCCGTGCTGTTTCTGCATCAGCGCAGGCGCCATCAGGATCACCACCACAATACAGGCGGAGAGCAGCCAGGTGAGCAGCATAGAGAGCAGAACGCTGCCTTTATGGCGGGTCAGCACAGTTTTCAGCGGCAGCGTATCAGCCAGCATTTTACGCTGCTGCATCTGCTGAAAGACCGGCGTCTCATGCAGCCAGCGGCGCAGATACATCGCCAGTAGCCCAAACAGACCGCCCAGAAAGAAAGGAATGCGCCAGCCGATGCTGGCGACCATCTGCGGCGTCATGCTGCTGTTGATGGCGGTCGCGACCAGCGATCCCAGCAGGATCCCCATCGTCAGTCCGGCGGTCAGCGTGCCGCAGGCGAAACCGATGCGCTTTTCCGGCACGTGCTCCGCCACAAACACCCAGGCGCCCGGCACTTCGCCGCCAATCGCTGCTCCCTGCAACAGGCGCAGCAGCAGCATCAGCAGCGGCGCGATAATGCCCGCCGAGTCATAGGTAGGCAGCACGCCCATCGCCAGCGTTGGCAGCGCCATCAGCAGAATGCTCAGGCTGAACATTTTCTTGCGCCCGACCTTGTCGCCGAAATGCGCCATGATCAGGCCGCCCAGCGGACGCGCCAGATAGCCCGCGGCGAAAATCGCAAAGGTTTGCAGCTGGCGCAGCCAGTCAGGAATATCAGGCGGAAAGAAGAGTTCGCCGATAACCGCGGCGAAAAAGACGAAAATAATAAAGTCGTAGAACTCCAGCGCGCCGCCGAGCGCGGCCAGCGACAGCGTTTTGTAATCCTGAGCTTTCAGGCGATGGGCAGCATGTGAATCCATAAGCGTACAGGTTCCAGAAGTAAAAGAAGAATTGTAAATTTACGCTTACTATACCGTTCATCTTTCACCACACCAGCGCCGCCAGAGGCTATGCCTGAAATGACGAATATTTAGTTATTTATCTCTCGTATCGCGCTTTTAGGGCGAAAAGCTGCTACCACATCGCGATGCGTATCGACGTAAGGCCCTTCCAGAAGTTGTAAACAATAAGGTACAGCGGCGAAAATACCCGGCACTTTTACCTTGCCGTCGGCATCCTTCACCCCTTCCAGCGTCTCTTTAATCGACTTTGGCTGTCCCGGCAGGTTAAGCACCAGCGACTGTTTACGGATCACGCCGACCTGACGCGACAAAATAGCGGTAGGCACGAACTGCAGGCTAATCTGGCGCATCTGTTCGCCGAAGCCGGGCATTTCGCGATCGGCGACCGCCAGCGTGGCGTCGGGCGTGACGTCCCGGCGCGCCGGACCGGTGCCACCGGTGGTCAGCACCAGATGACAGAAGCGCTCATCCACCAGCTCGCAGATCGCCTGTTCAATCAGCGGCTGCTCATCCGGCACCAGTCGGGTTTCGGTGGTAAAGGGGGTCGCCAGCGCGCTGCTGAGCCAGGCTTCCAGCGCGGGAATGCCCTGATCCTGATAAATGCCGTTCGCGGCGCGATCGGAAACGGAGATCAGGCCAATGCGTAAAGTATCCATGAATGTATTACCCGGGTTGACCACAAAGCGGTGAAGAGAGGAATAGCAGGAAGAATAATAGAAAGTGGCGCAAAGAGAAAACCGTGGCGGCCTGGCCGCCACGGCAAAAGATTACAGCAGGTCAGCGATCATTTTCTCAAGCTTGCCCTGATCGACGGCGAAATTACGGATACCTTCCGCCAGTTTCGCAACCGCCATCGGGTCCTGGTTATGCTGCCACAGGAACTCAGATTCGGTCATTCGCGCCGGACGCGCTTTGACTTCGCCGCTGTAGCTCAGTTTACGCTCGACCGTACCTTCGCTCTCCGCCAGCTCTTTCAGCAGCGCAGGGGAGATGGTCAGACGATCGCAGCCCGCCAGTTCCAGGATCTCGCCCGTATTACGGAAGCTCGCGCCCATCACCACGGTTTCATAACCATGCTGCTTGTAGTAGCTATAGATTTCAGACACTGACACCACGCCTGGATCTTCATGCGGCGCGTACTCTTTCTTGTCGGTGTTATTTTTGTACCAGTCGAGAATACGGCCAACGAACGGCGAAATCAGGAAAACGCCCGCTTCCGCACAGGCGCGCGCCTGTGCGAAGGAGAAGAGCAGCGTCAGGTTACAGTTGATACCCTCTTTTTCCAGCTGCTCCGCGGCGCGGATGCCCTGCCAGGTCGACGCCAGTTTAATCAGGATACGGTCGTTGCTGATGCCCGCGTCGTTGTAGAGTTTGATCAGGCTGCGCGCTTTGGCGATGCTGCCTTCGGTGTCGTAAGAGAGACGCGCATCGACTTCAGTCGAAATGCGGCCCGGGATCAGCTTGAGGATTTCCAGACCAATGTTGACGGCCAGCTTGTCGGACACCAGCGAAATCAGCTCATCTTTGCTGCCGTTCTGCTCGCGCGCCCAGCTAATCGCTTCGTCAATCAGCTTGCGGTATTCCGGGATTTGCGCGGCGTTAAGGATCAAAGAAGGGTTAGTAGTGGCGTCTTGCGGCTGGTAGAGCTTCATTGCTGCGATATCGCCGGTGTCAGCGACAACGGTGGTAAGTTGACGCAAGGAGGTCAGTTTGTCCGTCATGTCTCTTGTCTCTTGTGTAATGTCAGGGTGAAAAAGGCTGTTGCGATAATATCATGCGGCAACCGAGGCGCAAGGTCGCCAGATGCCGTTTACGATAGCGCCAACGAATGGCTGCGATTTGCCGATCGCTGCGGCTTTTTTGTTACACTCGGCAGCCTGATAATTAGCATTTTCCCTGTGATGACAAGGGATAACCGAGGAAGCGACTATGTTAATGGTGATCTCACCCGCCAAAACGCTCGATTTTACCAGCCCGCTGGCGACCCAGCGTTTTACCCAGCCTGCGCTGTTAGAAAAATCACAGCAGCTGATTGAGGTGGCGCGCGATCTCTCACCGGCGCAGATCGCTTCGCTTATGGGCATCAGCGACAAGCTGGCGCATCTGAACGCTGAACGTTTCAATAGCTGGCAGCCCGATTTCACGCCGGAAAATGCGCGCCAGGCCATTCTGGCGTTTAAAGGCGACGTCTATACCGGCCTGCAGGCGGAGAGCTTTAGCGAAGCGGATTTCGACTTTGCC
The DNA here is from genome assembly GCF_022346905.1 of Pantoea sp. ACRSB. Taxonomy (NCBI): domain Bacteria; kingdom Pseudomonadati; phylum Pseudomonadota; class Gammaproteobacteria; order Enterobacterales; family Erwiniaceae; genus Pantoea; species Pantoea sp. ACRSB. Next base: position 184,564 of record NZ_JAKRNL010000003.1, read on the forward strand.
CAGCAGCACCTGCGCATGCTGTCTGGCTTATATGGCGTGCTGCGCCCGCTCGATCTTATGCAGCCCTACCGCCTGGAAATGGGCATTAAGCTGGCCAGTCCGGCAGGCAACGATCTCTACAGCTTCTGGGGCGACCTGCTGACGGAACACCTCAACGCCGCGCTGCAGCAACAGGGCGACGACGTGCTGATTAACCTGGCGTCAGATGAGTATTTCCGGGCAATTAAGCCGAAGCAGATAAAAGGCCGTCTGGTGAAGCCGGTGTTCCTCGACGAAAAGAATGGCGCGTTTAAGGTGATCAGCTTTTACGCTAAAAAGGCGCGCGGGCTGATGAGCCGCTACGTGATCCAGCATCGTTTAACCACACCCGACGCGCTGAAAGCGTTCGATGTAGATGGCTACTTCTTCGATGAAGCCAGCAGCAGCGAGAACGAACTGGTCTTTAAACGCTACGAGCAAAAGTAAACTATTCTGGCTGCGCTTCAGCCAGAATAATCAACCGTCAGAGTTGCCGGTGTTAGCCACTCTCAATAAGCCAAATCAGGTTCAGTCGCTGGCGTTCAGCGCGCAATATATTCAGACGAGTGAGCGGATTAAGGCAGGCAAAGCCAACAGCAGCGCGCCGGTTTATGCCCGCAAAAGCCGGGTAAACCGGCGCGCTTAACAGCAGGCGCGCCGTCAGCCGTTACGCCTTCAGAAGAAACGCCCGCAGCGGTGCGAAATCAGCCTGCATACTGTGCGACAGCAGCGGCAGCCCGGCGCGATCCGCCAGCTCTTTCGGCAGCGGCAGCGCCTGACCCAGAATCGCCTCTACGCTCTCCTTAAATTTCGCCGGATGCGCCGTACCGAGGAACAGACCAAACTCCCCTTCCTGCAGCTGATCGCGCAGCAGGCGATAGGCGATAGCCGCATGCGGCTCGGAGATATAACCAATCTCCGCCAGCTCGCGCATCGTCGCTTCGGTCGTTTCGTCGCTTACCGCGCCGTAGGCGAGATCGGTCAGACGCCAGGTCTTACGGCGGAACAACTCCTCCACGCGCGGCCAGTTATTCGGCTGGCTGACATCCATAGCGTTCGACAGGGTGGCGACCGTCGCGTTCGGCGTCCAGCTGCCGCCCTGCAGAAAGCGCGGTACGGTGTCGTTAGCGTTGGTGGCGGCGATAAAGCGCTTAATCGGCAGACCCAGCGATTTCGCCAGCAGGCCTGCGGTAAGATCGCCGAAGTTGCCGCTCGGCACCGACACCACCAGCTGGTTGCGTTTCTCCTGCGGCAGCTGCGCGACCGCTTCGAAGTAGTAGCAAATCTGCGCCAGCAGGCGGCTGATGTTAATGGAGTTGGCGGAGTTCAGGCCAATCGCTTTTTTCAGCTCTTCATCGTCGAACGCCTGCTTAACCAGCGCCTGGCAGGCGTCGAAATCACCGTCGATGGCGATAGTTTCGATATTGCCGCCCAGCGTGCAGAACAGTTTTTCCTGCAGCGGGCTGATTTTGCCCTGCGGGTAGAGGATCACTACGCGCACGTTTTCCATACCGTAAAAGGCGTGCGCCACTGCCGCGCCGGTGTCGCCGGAGGTCGCGGTCAGGATGGTGATCTGCTCGTCCGCGCCTGACACGTAAGAGAGCATCTGCGCCATAAAGCGGCCGCCGAAATCTTTAAAAGCCAGCGTCGGGCCGTGGAACAGCTCAAGGCAGGAGATATCTTCGCTGACCTTCGCTACCGGCGCGGGAAAGGCAAAAGCGGTTTTTACGCGTTCGGCCAGCTGATGCGGCGCGATTTCGTCGCCGATGTAGGCGGAGAGAATTTTGCTGCTGCGGCTGACAAAATCCATTTCCAGCATCGCGTCGATATCGGTCAGCTCGAATTCTGGCAGTTCAAGCGGGAAGAACAGCCCCTGCTGTGAGCCCAAGCCCTGTTTTACCGCCTGCGAAAAGCTCACCTGCTCGTTATGATCCTTAAGGTTATAGAGTTTCATGCGTTATCCCAGTTTACGTGCGCCAGCCGTATCAAGACGGCAAATATGGACGAAGCCTTCATCATTCTGCAGATAGTGCTGGCGCAGCCAGTCTGCCATCCGCTGCGCCGTTTCCATCTGATTGCAAACGGCGAAAAGCGTGGGGCCGGAACCGGAGATGCCGCAGGCCAGTGCGCCGATGTCGGCGGCCGCCAGCCGCGCCTCGGCAAAGCCCGGCAGCAGCTTCGTGCGGTAAGGTTCGGCGATCACATCCTGCATCAGTTTAGCGGCCAGCAGCGGCTGACCGCTATGGCAGGCATGAATAAAGCCGGCCAGCAGGCGGCCATGTTTAATCACATCCTCTTTGCGATACTGCGCGGGCAGAATCGCGCGCGCTTCGGCAGTAGAGACCTTAATGCCCGGATAGGCCATTACCCACAGCCAGTCGTCAAAGCCCGGCACAGCCTGGCTGATAATGCCATTCTCTTCCAGCATCAGCTGAATGCCGCCGAGGAAGCATGGTGCCACGTTGTCATAGTGCACGCTGCCGGAAATCCGCCCTTCCAGCTCGCCCATCAGCGTCAGCAGCTGGGTGTCGCTAAGGGGTTTGCCGCAAAACTCGTTCATCGCCATCAGACCGGCTACTACCGAACAGGCGCTGGAGCCGAGGCCAGAACCGATAGGCATATTTTTTTCCAGCGTCATCGCCACCGGCACCTCTTCGCCGATCGCCTCGCAAAAGCGCTGCCAGCACTGATAGACGATATTCTCTTTGGGATCGTCCGGCAGTTTGCTGACGAAGCGTCCGCTGTTCTGCAACGAAAAGCGCTGCGCTACTTCCACCGTAACGCAGTCGCCCAGCAGCGACCCATCCACCGGCGACACCGCCGCGCCCAGCACATCAAAGCCGACGCTGACGTTGCCAATCGAGGCCGGTGCGTAAATTTTTACCATCATCAAACTCCCAACTTCCACGACAGGGTGCGCAGCAGATCGGCGAATACGCCCGCCGCCGTCACGTCATTTCCCGCGCCGTATCCGCGCAGCACCAGCGGAATCGGCTGATAATAACGGCTGTAGAACGCCAGGGCGTTCTCGCCGCTTTTCACTTTATAGAGCGGATCGTTGCTGTCGACCGCGTCGATCTTCACTTTGCAGACGCCGCCCTCTTCAATCGCGCCGACGAAGCGTAACACTTTTCCTTCATCACGCGCTTTGACGACGCGCGCGGCGAAGGCGTTATCCAGCTCCGGCAGACGCTGCATAAACTCTTCAACGTCAGCGATCTCATTCAGGCTGGCGGGCAGCAGCGGCTCAATCTCGATATCGCTCAGCTCCAGCTTATGGCCCGCTTCGCGCGCCAGGATCAGCAGCTTACGCGCCACATCCATGCCGGAGAGATCGTCGCGCGGATCGGGTTCGGTAAAGCCCATCTCACGCGCCATCTTCGTCGCTGCCGAGAGCGAAACGCCTTCATCCAGCTTGCCGAAAATAAAGGAGAGCGAGCCGGAGAGAATACCGGAGAATTTGATCAGCTCGTCACCGGCGTTTAACAGGTTCTGCAGGTTTTCAATGACCGGCAGGCCCGCGCCGACGTTGGTGTCGTAGAGGAATTTGCGACGCGATTTCGCGGCAGCGGCGCGCATCTGCTGGTAGTAGTTCCAGGATGAGGTGTTGGCCTTTTTGTTCGGCGTCACGACGTGAAAACCGTCGGCGAGGAAATCGGCGTACTGATCGGCCACCGCCTGGCTGGAGGTGCAGTCGACGATCACTGGGTTCAGCAGATGGTACTCTTTTACCAGCCGGTTAAGACGGTCAAGATTAAACGGCTCTTTGGCCTCGCTCAGCGCGCCTTTCCAGTCGCTCAGGTCGATGCCATGTACATTAGTCAGCAGCGCACGCGAGTTGGCGATGCCGCAGACGCGCAGATCGATATGTTTCTGTTTCAGCCACGCCTGCTGGCGATAAAGCTGATCCAGCAGCGCGCCGCCGACGCCGCCGACGCCGACCACAAAGACTTCAATCACCTGATCGGTGGCGAACAGCATCTGATGCACCACGCGCACGCCGGTCGTGGCGTCATCGTTGCTGACCACGACCGAGATAGAACGCTCTGACGAGCCCTGCGCGATGGCGACGATATTGATATTGGCCCGCGCCAGCGCGGAGAAAAATTTGGCGGAGATGCCGCGCAGCGTGCGCATACCATCACCGACCACGGAGATCACCGCCAGCTGTTCCATCACGCCCAGCGGATCGAGCAGCCCGTCTTTCAGCTCCAGATAGAACTCCTCTTCCAGCACGCGACGCGCCCGCGCCTGCTCGTTCTGCGGCACGCAGAAGCTGATGCTGTACTCAGAGGAGGATTGCGTAATCAGCACTACCGAAATGCCGGTGCGCGACATCGCGGCGAAAACGCGCGCCGCCATCCCCACCATGCCTTTCATGCCCGGCCCGGAGACGTTGAACATCGCCATGTTGTTCAGGTTGGTGATGCCCTTCACCGGGTTTTCGTCCTGCTCGCCTTCGCCGCCAATCAGGGTGCCAGGGGCCTGCGGGTTGGCGGTGTTTTTGATCAGGCAAGGGATCTGGAACTGCGCGATAGGCGCAATGGTACGCGGATGCAGCACTTTCGCGCCGAAATAGGAAAGCTCCATCGCCTCCTGGTAAGACATCGACTTCAGCAGGCGCGCGTCGGGCACCTGACGTGGATCGCAGGTATAGACGCCGTCAACATCGGTCCAGATTTCGCAGCAGTCGGCGCGCAGACAGGCGGCCAACACCGCGGCGGAGTAGTCAGAGCCGTTGCGCCCCAGCACCACCAGTTCGCCCTTTTCGTTGCCTGCGGTAAAGCCGGCCATCAGGATCATATTTTGCGGCGGGATCTGGCTGGCGGCGATGCGGCGGGTCGATTCGGCGATATCAACGGTGGATTCAAGATAGTGGCCGACGGCCAGCAGCTTCTCTACCGGATCGATGACCGTGACGCCATGTCCGCGCGCCAGCAGCAGCGCCTCCATAATCGCAATTGAGAGCTTTTCGCCGCGGCAGATAATGGCGGCGTTAACGCTGTCAGGGCACTGCCCCAGCAGGCTGATGCCGTGTAGCACCTGTTTTAGCTGGGCGAACTCCAGATCGACGCGGGTTTTCTGTCCCTCATAGTCGAAACCCGGCTGCGCCGCCGCCAGCCCCTGCAGCAGCTCGTCGAAAATGCGCTCGGCGTCGGTGATATTTGGCAACGCATCCTGACCGCTGATGGTCTTTTCAATCATCGCCACCAGGTGGTTGGTGATCTTTGCAGGTGCAGAGAGTACGGTGGCAACCTGTCCCTGCTGCGCATTACTTTCCAGAATGTCAGCGACGCGAAGAAAACGTTCCGCATTCGCTACCGAGGTCCCACCGAATTTCAGCACTCGCATGTTAAAGCTCTCCTGAATTTATGCCGAAAAAAAAGCCCGCACTGTTGAGGTGCGGGCTTTTTTTTGTTTTTCCTGTATGCGTCAGCCCGCACCGTTACCTGTGGTAATGGTGGTAATAATGGTGGTGTTCAGGCTGGTTGAGTTACGCATTGAGATTTTTTCTGTCTGTCTTTTAGAGTCTGTCTGCCTTCCAGAAGTAAAGCAAAGTGCCGGTTAAGTCAACGAATTTGTCCGACGCCCATTTTATCGCCGCTGCGCACTGCTGCGTGCTGACGGTAAAAACGCTTGCAGAATCGTTTGTCCGGCGCGCGCTTTTTACGATCAGCCGCTACCAAAGGCGATTTTTCAGGAAGATTTATCTATAAGTTTTTTTTCTACATCATGCAGCAGGCGATGCAGCATGGCGCTGTCGCGCTGCTCCAGCAGGCCGATGCGCTGATCGATCCAGTCAGCCATCTTGCGATCGTCGCTGACCTCCAGCGTCTGCAACAGCCGTTCAAAGCGTTGACGCAGCGCGTCCAGCTGCTGCGCGTCAGCCTGCGGCGCGGCAGGCGGCGCCACGCGATTGAGCGCGGAGAGCTGATAGCAATAAACCATCACTGCCTGACCGAGGTTAAGCGAGGGATAATCCTGCGCCATGGGGATGCCGGTCAGCAGATCGACCAGATCCAGCTCCTCGTTGGTCAGCCCGCTATCTTCGCGGCCAAAGACCAGCGCCATGCTGTTTACCCACTGACGCTTCTCCAGCAGCTGCGCCTCAACCTGCTGCGGCGTGGCGTAGTAGCGGAACTTCGCGCGGCTGCGCGCCGTCGTGGCGACAGAGAAGTCGATATCGGCCAGCGCGTCGTTCAGGGTGTCGAAGGTGCGCAGGTTATCCAGGATATCCCCGGCGCCGTGTGCGACTCGCCGCGCGGCGGGTTCCTGCCAGGCGTCGCTGGCGACGATGCGCAGTTCGCTGAAGCCCATCGTTTTCATCGCACGCGCCGCTGCGCCAATATTTTCCGCCCGGGCGGGCGAAACCAGAATAAGGGGGAAACGCATGATTATTCCATTTGTGTTTAGAAATCGCGCCGTATAGTAGCACGCGCCGCTGTTAAAGCCGGAATCCAGCGGGCTGAGAAAATAATTTGTTAAGGATGTTAAAATTCAATAAAAAACCCTGTAGAACCCTATTGCATTACGAACTGGCAATAAATCAAATTAACAGGCGAAATAGCCTTTTAAACAGGACAGTAGCAAAAGCGTAACTACAATTTTGTTTTACGCATACATCGCGTAAATATGTAGCGAAATTGATATTTTTTGTGAGCTAAGCTTGCATTACAAGAGAAGTTTTTCACATAAGTGTTAACGTGCTACAATTGCATTTGATATAAGTCAACGAAGCGTTGTTTTTATGCTTATCGGTTGTTGTCGGTGCTGTTAGGTTGCTGTTAATGCGGTTAGGATATGCGCCAAAAGATTCTCTCCTGGGGCAGGCAATATTCATTCTGACTGGCTGAGCTAACACTGTTGTTGACGTTGATAGATGGTTTATCAAGAACATAATTTCGTACAACGGTTAAGCGCCACACACCGCGCTTTTTAGCGAGCCTGAATACCCGCGTACGCCCTGTTTTCGATTTGTTGGCAAATTTTAGGTAGCGAAACATGCAGACCCCACACATTCTTATCGTTGAAGACGAACTGGTCACGCGTAATACCCTCAAAAGCATTTTCGAGGCGGAAGGTTATGTCGTTTATGAAGCCACCGACGGCGCTGAAATGCACCAGGTGCTCACCGACAACGACGTCAACCTGGTGATCATGGATATCAATCTGCCCGGTAAAAACGGCCTGTTGCTGGCACGCGAACTGCGCGAGCAGGCCAACGTGGCGCTGATGTTCCTGACCGGTCGTGATAATGAAGTGGATAAGATCCTTGGTCTGGAGATCGGCGCGGATGACTACATCACCAAACCGTTCAACCCGCGTGAGCTGACCATTCGCGCACGTAATCTGCTGTCGCGCACCATGAATCTGGCGATGCCGAACGAAGAGCGCCGTCAGGTAGAAAGCTACAAGTTCAACGGCTGGGAGCTGGACATCAACAGCCGCTCGCTGATTAGCCCTAACGGCGAACAGTATAAGCTGCCGCGCAGCGAATTCCGCGCCATGCTGCACTTCTGCGAGAACCCAGGCAAAATCCAGACCCGCGCCGATCTGCTGAAGAAGATGACCGGCCGCGAGCTGAAGCCGCACGATCGCACCGTCGACGTCACTATTCGCCGTATTCGCAAGCACTTTGAGTCCACGCCGGATACGCCAGAGATCATCGCCACCATTCACGGCGAAGGCTACCGCTTCTGTGGCGATCTGGAAGAGTAATTCCTTAACGGAAGTCAGGGTTGGTTGACACCGCGCTAATGCGGGTGAGACGACCCGATGGCAAAGACGCAAAAAGCGGCATCCATGCCGGCTCGCAATAAAACGCCCTTACGGGCGTTTTTTTATTCCCGCCACGGCATAATCGGCACTGCGCTCAGCGCGTTTTTTGGCGACCCTTCAACGACCCTGTCGGAATAGCTCAGGTAGATCAGCGCATGACGTTTTTGATCGAAGAAGCGCACCACCTGAAGCTTTTTAAACACCAGCGAGGTGCGTTTCTTAAACACCACTTCGCCCTGCGCCTTACCGTTAGCAATAGCGTCGCTCAGCTCCACCGGCCCCACCTGCTGACAGGAGATCGCCGCATCGGCGGTATCTTCCGCCAGCCCTAAGCCGCCTTTGATTCCGCCGGTTTTTGCCCGGCTGATATAACAGGTTACATTTTTTACGTCGGGATCGTCGAACGCCTCCACCACGATCTTATGATCGGGGCCAAATATCTTGAATACCGTATCTACCGAGCCGATCTCTTCGGCCAGAACCGGGGATGCCAGCAGCAGCGTGGCGAATGAAGCAGCGAAAAAGCGAGTTATTGTCATAGCGTTACCATTGCAAATCTAATAGACGAGCATGTAATGTACTGACAAATGTCCGCGTTGACCAAACCAGAACCGGTTTTATCCCACATTGACATGGCACAATCTCCCAACAGAACTGCCCACGCCAGATGTGCAATTAGTGCTATTATTCGGCGACTGCGTTAGTCGCACCCAGAGAGTATGAGGATGTTTTATGGACCAAGCCGGTATCATTCGCGATTTGCTTGTCTGGCTGGAGAGCCATTTGGATCAGCCCCTTTCACTGGACAATGTTGCCCTGAAAGCGGGTTATTCTAAATGGCATTTACAGAGGATGTTCAAAGACGTAACAGGCCATGCAATCGGCGCCTATATCCGTGCCCGTCGCCTGTCTAAAGCGGCCGTGGCGCTACGCCTGACCAGCCGCCCGATCCTGGACATCGCTCTGCAATACCGTTTCGATTCACAACAAACCTTTACCCGCGCCTTTAAAAAGCAGTTTAACCAGACGCCCGCGTGGTATCGCCGCTCATCGGACTGGAATTCATTCGGCATTCGCCCGCCGATTCGCCTCGACGATAGCAGTATGCCGGAGTCAACCTTCGTCACGCTGCCGGAAACGGTGCTGGTGGGACAAACGCAAAGCTATAACTGCACTCTGGAGCAGATCTCACGCTATCGCGACGAAATGCGTATCCATTTCTGGAAGCAGTTTCTACTGGAAACCGACACCATTCCGCCGGTGCTGTATGGCCTGCATCAGGTACGCGCCAGCCAGGAGAAGGATGACGAGCAGGAGATCCTCTACACCACTGCCGTACCGTCCGATCAGGCGGTTAACCTGCACTCCGGCCAGAGCGTGCTGCTGGAAGCGGGCGACTATGTGCAGTTCACCTATAACGGCCCGCGCAACGAGCTACAGGACTTTATCCTGCTGCTCTACGGCACCTGCATGCCGACGCTCGGCCTGACGCGTCGTCAGGGTCAGGATATCGAACGCTTCATTACCCACGGCGGCAAGAAGCGCAGCGAGCCACCAAAAGAGATCCGCTGCGAATACCTGATCCCGATTCGCCATCAGCAGGCGAACTGACCATTAAGCCGTCGCCACGACGGCTTTTTCTTTAGCGCTGTAGCTCATCCAGCGCAGGCGCGTCAAGATGCGATATATCCCCCGCCGTCTCTACCACCCAGCCTTCCGCCAGCCAGGCGCTGTGCTGATGATCGACGCGAGAGATTGAGCAGTTGCGCAGGCGCAAACGACGCTCCGCATGAGCCGGCAGGCCAAGAATGGTGCTGATTAGCACGCCAAGCGCCATACCGTGGCTCACCAGCAGCGGTCGGCTACCCGCGGGGAGCGCCAGACAGGCATTCAGCGCCTCGTGCATGCGCGCTGCCATCTCCGCCATCGATTCGCCCTGCGGAATACGGCCATTTTCGGTGCCGTCCACCAGCGTACTGCGCCAGCGCTCCTCTTCCTCGGTTAACCCATCCAGCGGACGCTTCTCCAGCACGCCCATATTCAGCTCGCGCAGGCGCGGCTCCAGCGTCACCGCGCAGCCGCAGGCGTCGGCGATGATCTCGGCGGTGCGCTGCGTGCGCCCCAGATCGCTGGCGATAACATGGGTAATGCCAAGATGTTTAACGCGCTCGCCCACCTGATGGGCCTGTTGCTCTCCTTTCTCCGTCAGCGGACTGTCGGATTGTCCCTGAATGCGGCGCTCCGCATTCCATACCGTTTCACCGTGACGAACAAGATAGACCTGTAGCATGCTGAGTTTCCGTTATACTGCGACAAATTTGCCTAAAGGGTTCAATAGATTATGTACCAGGTTATCGCAGCCACCATCAATCCGGCAAAAATTCGCGCAATCTCTCAGGCGTTCAACGACGTTTTCGGCGAAGGATCCTGCCATATTCGCGGGGTTGAGGTCGATAGCGGCGTCGCAGCCCAGCCCCTGAGCGATGCGGAAACGCGAACCGGCGCACGTCAGCGCGTTGCCAACGCGCGCCAGGCAGAGCCAGAGGCTGATTTCTGGGTAGCGATCGAGGCCGGTATTGAAGAGGATTGCGCTTTCGCCTGGATGGTAGTGGAAAACGCCGAACGGCGCGGCGAGTCGCGCTCCGCCAGCTTTACGCTGCCGCAGGTGGTGCTGACGGGCTTACGTGCCGGGCGCGAGCTGGGCGATGAGATGGCGCGGCTGACCGGGGTAGAGAATATCAAACATAAAGGCGGTGCCATCGGTGCCTTTACGCAGGGCCTGCTGACGCGCTCCAGCGTTTATCATCAGGCACTTATCCTGGCGCTCTGCCCCTTTACTCATCCGCTTTATCAGCGCTGACCCCGCCACGTCCCAGTTGCGCCTCCAGCCAGCGCCGCAGTTCAGGCGGCGCCTCTTTCAGACTGTTCGAGCCGCGCGTAATCGTCGCGATGCCGACGCCCAGTTCATTTTTCAGCTCTCGCTGGCTCATGGTGCCGTTCATTAACTCTTCCACGATGCGCAAGCGCGTGCCGAGCGCTTCGCGCTCATCGGCCGTCAGCATCAGCTGCAGCAAAGGCAACGCCACGTCATCAGCGTAAGCCTGCTGCATCAGCGCGATAAAGCGCCGCCAGTTATCTTCAGAAAGGGAATGTTGCGCCGACCGGGCGGGAGATTGCGTCATAAAACAGGCTTCCGTACTCACTAACGAGTACGGAAGCATAACACGCTAGTAGCGGCGGTTCCACTCGCTGTCCGACAGTACCTTGTCCGGCTCGCCCATAAAGTGGCGATAGTAGGCGTCGTAGGCCAGCACGTTCTTCACGTAGCCGCGCGTTTCAGAGAAGGGAATGGTTTCGATAAAGGCGACCGCATCAAGATTGCCCGCGCTGACGTTCTGCCAGCTGCGCACGCGTCCCGGCCCCGCATTGTAAGCCGCGGAGGCGAAAATGCGGTTCTGCCCGAACTGCTGATAGACATACTCCAGATATTGCGTGCCGATCTGGATATTGGTCTGCGGATCCAGCAGCTGATTGCTGTTCATATAGCCGGGAATATTGTACATCTTCACGGTATGCGCCGCTGTCGTCGGCATCACTTGCATCAGACCGCTGGCACCGACCGGCGAACGCGCTTTCGGGTTCCAGGCGCTCTCCTGGCGCGAGATCGCCATGGCGTAGCTCGGCGCAATGCCTTTGTCGCGAGTGTTGCTCTTATAGAAGCTCTCCCACGCCAGCGGGAAGCGCTCTTTCAGGCTGTCCCACATCTTTGCCGTAATCGTCGCCTGCACGCTGAGATCCCACCAGTCCTGCTCGTTGGCGTAGCGCGCCAGCATCTGCTGCTGCGTGTGGCTTTTGCTGGCGATCAGGTTGGCCCATTCGCTGCGCGCCAGGTTATCCAGCCCCCAGAACATCAGCTCGCGCACGCGCGCCAGCTCCGGCCCCTGCACCGTCGCGCTGTCCGGCTTCGGCGCCTCGTCGATCTGCATCGGATATTTCACGCCCAGCCGCTGCGCCGCCACCATGGGATAGAAGCCGCGCGCCTGCATCAGCTTATGCAGGATCTCGTCCGCCTCCTCTTTACGTCCCTGGGCGTAAAGCAGATCGGCCTGCCAGTACTGCCACTCATCTTTCTCTTTCGCCTCAAGCGGCAGTCGCGCGATCCAGGTATTCAGGCCGCGGCGATCGTTTTGCGACAGCGCCAGGCGGACGCGCCGCTCAATCAGCGCTGTCGACTGGCTGTTCATGATCACCGCATCACGCCAGCGCGCCTGCTCCGAGGTTAAATCGGAGCCCATCATGCGCCAGACCACAATCTCTTTCAGCGCCTGCTCATCGTCCGCCTCCATCTTCTGTCCGCGTACCAGCAGCGGGATCATGCTGCGCGCATTCTCCATATCGGCGCGCGCGACGCGGGTAAAGGCGTAAATTGTCGCCTGGCGGGTAAAATCGGTCGGGCCGACGGATTGCGCAAACGTCACCACCGTCTGCGGATCGTTCTGCAACGCAAGCACGCCGTTGGCGATGGTCTGGTAATCTTCCAGCAGGGTTTTTGCCAGGAAGCTCACCAGGCTGTCGTTGCCCGCCTTCATCGCGAGGCGTATGCGCTCCAGTACGGTAATGGGCGACATCTGGCCGGAAGATTGCCAGACGGAGAAGAGTCGATCGCAATCGTTAGGCAGCGAGGTGCCGCGCAGCCAGATCTCCTTCGCGCCCTCAAACGCCTGCTGCTGCGCGCCCGTCGCCCATTTGGCGTAGAGCCAGTTGCAGCGCGCCTGTACCGGGCCTGGCGCTTCCGGGCTAAAGCTCAGAATGCCCTGCCAGTCCTGGCGGTGCGCCAGCACGTTGACGAAGCGGGTTTTCAGCGAGCGCGCCGGCGGCAGCGTCGGATATTGCTGGATAAAGTTTTTAACGGCGAGCGGCGTTTCCTGGTCCAGGTCCTGCGCCAGCAGGCGGTACTGCAAATAGGGGTATAAAGGATAATCCTGCAGCGTCGGCAGCAACTGCTCCACCGTCGCCATCTGGTTGCTGTCCCACGCCTGTTTGATCTCCTGATAACGCTGTCGCTGCTGATCCAGCGAGTCTGCCCACGCGCTGCTGGCCGCTCCGGCCAGACAGATCCCTATCATCCAGTTACGCCACTTCTCCACGAAAATCTCCTCATGTTGCTGCTCTCCGGCTGCGTGCCAGGCATTCTTCATGCTAACCAGGGGAACCGGCTCTTGCCATGTTCTTCACAAAATTTACGCAGCGCGACGCGCAATGGTGGCTAAAGAGGCGTAGCAAGGATGATGCTGGCTCCCGCAGGACGCGGGAGCCATTGCTTAAGCGACCTGCGCTTCGCTGAGGTTAAGCTGGAACAGGCTTACGTTCTCCATGAGCGCGCCAACCTGCTGATTGAGCGCGCGCGCCGCCTGTGCCGACTGTTGCGACAGCGTGGCGTTCTGCTGCGTGGCGGCATCCATATGCGTAACGGCGAGGTTGACCTGCTCGATGCCGGTGCTCTGTTCGGCGCTGGCTGACGAGATATCTTCCATCAGCGCGGCCAGCGCCTTGACGCTGGCGATAATCTCCTGAATAGAGACGCCAGCGCCTTTTACCAGCGCGTTGCCCTGAGAGATCAGGCTGACAGAGCGATCGGTCAGGGTGCGGATATCGCGCGCCGCCGAGGCTGAACGCTGCGCCAGCGCGCGCACTTCCGAGGCCACCACCGCAAAGCCGCGACCGTCATTACCGGCGCGCGCCGCTTCTACCGCCGCGTTGAGCGCCAGAATATTGGTCTGGAAGGCGATGCCGTCGATAACGCTGACGATTTCGTTGATTTCGCGTGAGAACTGGTGGATCTCATCCATCGCTACCACCACTTTCTCCACCACTTCGCCGCCCTCCCCGGCGCGCTGCCGCGCCTCACGGGCGATATCGCTGGCGTGCTGCGCATTGCCGGCGTTGTTTTTCACCACGGAGGTAAGCTGCTCCATGGACGCCGCCGTCTGCTCCAGCGCGCTCGCCTGCGCCTCATTGCGCGATGAAAGCTCGCGGCTGCCGTGTGCGACCTGCTCGGTGGTCTGCGCGATAGCGTCGGTGCCGGTACGCACGCCGGTCACAATTCGCGTCAGGCTATGGTTCATATCGCGCAGCGCCGTCATCAACTGCGCGGTTTCGTCACGGCCCGACACCTCAATGTGAGCGCGCAGATCGCCCGACGCCACGGTTTTGGCAATGTCGATAGCCTGATTTAACGGCCGGGTAATGCTTTTGATCAGCCACAGCGTCACCAGCCCGCCCGTCAGCAAAATGCAGAGCATAACCGCCAGCAGCAGCAGCCGTGTCTGGTGATAGTGCGCCAGGTTATCGTTCTCAATCTCTTTATGCATCACCTGCGCGCGCTGCAGTGTGTCGTTAACCAGCCCGTCGATCATCTGCGTCGGCGCGCGGTCGATGCCGGTTACCAGCTTATCGACACGTCCTGCGCTGTTGACGTCCTGAACGTTATAGTCGCTGAGCGCGCTCAGATAGCGCTGTTCCAGCCCGGCATGCACCTCGCGCGCCTTCGCGACGCTGGCGCCGTCGATGCCAAGCGCCGCCTGAATGTGACTCAGGCTGGTAAGCAGCGCCTGGGTCTGGCGGCTCTCTTCCAGAAAGGCGTTTTTATATTTATTGAAAACTTCCTCGCCCTGCGTCCCGCGCAGCAGCGTGTTTTTCCACTCCTGGACCTGAATCTTGAACTGGACCTGGGCGCTGCGCGCCGTATCGATACTCTCGGCGATGAGCATCTCACGCGCCATTATCGCCTCATTGTTATGCAACGCCTGCAGGTTGATCTGCAGGGCGCGCAGTCCCATTAACAGCGTGGCAAGCAACAACAGCGTGGCGAGAAAGCCCAGTCGCTGACCGATTTTAAAATGATTTAGCTTCATAAAGCCGATACCTGCTGATAATTAAGTGAGACGCCGGACGGCATCCCCCATGGTTATCGTCCCGGCGAGCGCAGGCTTTACGCTATAAACCGATGTTTTATATGACACTTTTATGACAGCGGCCGGACGCGGGAACGAGCAAGGCGGCGTTTGCGAGGCGATCTTATTACAGGTAAGATTGACCGCTTAGTAGACTGAACACGCAACTTATTAAAATTGCGAGAATTATCGCTGTTTCTCGGCGAGGCGACTGCATCGCATTTCTTTCGGCCATCAACCACAACAGAGACGTCTATGGAAACCCGGCGCGACGAACGCATCCAGAAACTGACCCTGGCGTTAAAACGTACCGACAAGCTACATCTGAAAGATGCTGCGCAGCTGCTGGGCGTCTCGGAGATGACCATTCGACGCGATCTGAGCGAGCCGGCATCAGCCGTGGTGCTGCTGGGCGGTTATATCGTCAGCGATCCGAAAAATCACGTCGGGCACTATTTTATTTCTGACCAGCATGGCCAGAACGCGGCGAAAAAGCAGCGTCTGGCGCAGGCTGCCGCCAGCCTGATTAGTGAGAACGATACGGTCTTCTTCGACTGCGGCACCACCATTCCCTATATCATCGACGCCCTGCCTGACGGCCTGCCCTTTACCGCTGTCTGCTGCGCCATGAATACCTTTCTCGCCTTAAAAGAGAAACCGGCCTGCAACGTTATTCTGAGCGGCGGCGAGTTTCACGTCGATAACGCCCTGTTCACGCCGATCGGGGCGCACACGATTCTTGACACCCTCTGCCCGTCGCTGGCGTTTATCTCGGCGGCGGGCATCGACAAAGATCAGGGCGCGACCTGTTACAACCTCAACGAGCTGGCGATGAAGCACCACGCGATGCTGCGCGCGCGCCAGCGAGTGCTGGTGGCGGACAGCAGCAAATTCGGCAAGGTGCTGCCCGCTCGCATCGGCGAACTACACCGCTTCGACCTGCTGGTGAGCGACAGCGCGCCGGACAAGGCGCTGGCGGAGTGGCTGGCGCAGCAGCCGTTGCCGCTGCGTCTGCCCGATTCAGCCTGACCCCGCCTTTTCTCTTTACGCGTAACAACCTTGCGCGCCCGGAATAATCCCGGCGCGCGGCTGGGATTAGCCAGGCAAAAAGGCTAAACTTCGTCACTAATTCACCCACCAGAATCAGAGGCTCATTACAACGTGGCTCAATTCGTCTATAGCATGCATCGCGTCGGTAAAGTGGTACCGCCGAAGCGTCATATTCTGAAGAACATCTCCCTCAGCTTTTTCCCGGGCGCAAAAATCGGCGTGCTTGGCCTGAACGGCGCGGGTAAATCAACGCTGCTGCGCATCATGGCAGGCATCGATAAAGATATCGAAGGGGAAGCGCGTCCGCAGCCGGGCATCAAAGTGGGTTATCTGCCGCAGGAGCCGCAGCTCAACCCGGAACAGACAGTACGCGAATCTATTGAAGAAGCGGTCTCCGAAGTGGTCGGCGCGCTGAAGCGTCTGGATGAGGTTTACGCGCTCTACGCCGAGCCGGACGCCGATTTCGACAAGCTGGCGGCTGAACAGGGTCGTCTCGAAGAGGTGATTCAGGCGCACGACGGCCATAACCTGGAAACTCAGCTGGAGCGCGCCGCCGATGCGATGCGTCTGCCGGACTGGGATGCCAAAATCGGCAACCTTTCCGGTGGTGAACGTCGCCGCGTGGCGATGTGCCGCCTGCTGCTGGAAAAACCGGACATGCTGCTGCTGGACGAACCGACCAACCACCTGGACGCCGAGTCTGTGGCCTGGCTGGAGCGCTTCCTGCACGAGTTTGAAGGCACCGTTGTGGCGATTACCCACGACCGTTACTTCCTCGACAACGTAGCGGGCTGGATCCTTGAGCTGGACCGCGGCGAAGGCATTCCGTGGGAAGGCAACTACTCCTCCTGGCTGGAGCAAAAAGATCAGCGTCTGGCGCAGGAAGCTTCTGCCGAAGCTGCGCGTCGTAAGTCGATCGAGAAAGAGCTGGAGTGGGTGCGTCAGGGCGCTAAAGGCCGTCAGTCTAAGGGCAAAGCGCGTCTGGCCCGTTTTGAAGAGCTGAACAGCACCGAATATCAGAAACGTAACGAGACCAGCGAACTCTTTATTCCGCCAGGTCCGCGTCTGGGCGATAAAGTGGTTGAGGTGAAAAACCTGACCAAATCCTACGGCGACCGCGTACTGATCGACGATCTCTCTTTCTCCGTACCGAAAGGCGCTATCGTCGGCATTATCGGCCCTAACGGCGCGGGTAAATCGACCCTGTTCCGCATGATGACCGGTCAGGAGCAGCCTGATTCCGGCAGCATCGAGCTGGGCGAAACCGTGAAGCTGGCGTCGGTCGATCAGTTCCGCGACTCGATGGATAACAGCAAAACCGTCTGGGAAGAGGTTTCTGGCGGTCTCGATATTATGCGCATCGGCAACTTTGAAATGCCGAGCCGCGCCTATGTCGGCCGCTTTAACTTCAAAGGCACCGATCAGGGCAAACGCGTCGGCGAACTCTCCGGCGGTGAGCGCGGTCGTCTGCATCTGGCGAAGCTGCTTCAGGTTGGCGGCAACCTGCTGCTGCTGGACGAACCGACCAACGACCTGGACGTAGAAACCCTGCGCGCGCTGGAAAACGCCCTGCTTGAGTTCCCAGGCTGCGCCATGGTGATCTCGCACGACCGCTGGTTCCTCGACCGTATCGCCACCCATATTCTTGACTATCAGGATGAGGGCAAGGTGGAGTTCTTCGAAGGCAACTTTAGCGAGTACGAAGAGTATAAGAAACGCACGCTCGGCGCAGATGCGCTGGAGCCGAAACGTATCAAGTACAAGCGTATTACCAAGTAAACAGCAGGCTGTCTGCTGTTGTAAAAAGGGGTCATGCTTATGCATGACCCCTTTTTTTTAACCTGTGCAACCCTCTGAAGTTAAGATTATTCCGTTATTTATAATTAGCGTTCGTTAATATAATAATTAAAATCTCATCTCCTGCTAAATAGTGGGATTAAAATTTATGGAACCCTGCTTTCCAGTTCTCCGATAATCGCCTGTATATCAATAATAATATTTAACGCCCCGCCAAATTTTCCATCATTATAAAGCCAGAAAATAGCGCTGTTATTTTCCTTACAAAGGTAAATAACTTTAGTTTCTTATATTTATTATTAAGAATTTGTCTGATTGATCGCAGTTTTTCGTTAATGTAAATTCGCCTTTACATTTAATACCACTATTACTGAGGGAATTATGCGCGCACGTATTACGCATCTGGACGGGATGCGCGGCTTAGCCATCCTGCTGGTCATTGGCTACCACGCCTACGCTCGCTGGCCCGATTTATTACCTTTTGTCCAGGCGACGCAGCATATTCCCCTGTTTTCTTTTGGCTGGGTAGGCGTACAGCTTTTTTTCATGATCTCGGGTTTTGTTATATTTATGTCGCTCGATAAGTCAGAGAGCTATATTAGCTTCCTGAAAAAACGCTGGCTGCGCCTGTTTCCTGCAATGCTAACTGTTAGCGTGCTACTTTATTTTACGGACGGCTTTTTTCCCGAATGGTCAGCGATGACGCCCTACGCAAAGAACCTTCTGCCGGGGCTGTTATTCTTTAACCCGGAGACCCTGACGCAGATTAGCGGCGTCGAGCTTCACTCAATGGCAGGCTCTTTCTGGTCGCTGTACGTGGAGGCGATGTTTTATCTGATTATCGGGGTAGTTTACTTTACCGCCGGGAGAAAATATTGCCTGCCTGCGCTTATCGTGCCGATGTTGCTGCTGTCAGCGTCGTCGGTATTAAAATCGCTGGGACATCCACTGTTAATTGATATCGTATCAAAATTCGGTTTTATTCATTACGCCTGGTTTATGGTGGGCTGTCTGGTTTACGAAAGATTTCATGAGCGCGACAAGGGCTATCATTATGCGCTGGTGGTACTGGCGCTGCTGATTAACTTCAGTTACTACGTGAAAAATAGCGGCGTTATAAGCCTTGTGCCGCTGCTCATCGTTATGCTGTTTTTTATCGCAAGCTTTTACTCAAAGCAGATTGAGCGCTTTCTTTCGCTGCGCTTTTTTACGGCCGTTGGCTTCGTCAGTTACGCCTTCTACTTAATCCATGAAAATTTGCTGATTGCGACGCTTATCAAGACGAATCGGTATATCAAGAGCGAGACGCTAATGCTGCTGATGCCGGTTATTATTGCCGTCGCGCTCTATTTTATCGCTTTGGCTATCACAAAATATGCCGAACCGGCGGTGCGTAACATGCTGAAAGGCCGGCGTCAGCCGGTGCGGCAGGCGTAAAGCCCAGGCGCAGTTAATCACTGCGCCTGAGCAAGAGCCGCCTGTCAGGCGCGGACGACTCTACTCATGGACGGCAGACGAATGGCTATTTCGTTTTGCCGTCCATCATCTCTTTCACCAGCTCAATACAGCGCAGGAAGCGCGTATCGTAATCATCCTCACGCACATGCACGAACGAGACGTTATTCTCGCGCAGCATAGTCACCAGCATCGACTGAAACTCGCGGCGGTCCACTGAGCTGCCCAGGCTGCGCAGGCCGTCCGCCACCCAGGGCACGTTATTCTCCAGCAGGATCACCAGGTCGAAACGGTATTCGTCGATCAGCGCCTGCACAAAGGGATGCTCGCGCCCTTCATACTTCAGGCAGAACGCCTGCGTGGTGATGAAATCGGTATCGATAAAGGCGACTTTATTGGCGTACTTCACCGCAAAGTCGATGTACTGCGCCTGGCCGAGAGCGATCTTGTCGTAGTCGGAATATTGCAGCGCCATCTCGTCGCCGCCCAGGTGCGAGAAGACGTAGTCGCGTCCGTACTCCCAGGCGCTGGTGGTGTTAAAGATATTCGCCAGCTTGTTGACCAGCGTGGACTTGCCGCTTGATTCCCCGCCGAGCACAGCGACGGTGCGCACGAAAAAGGGCTTAACCTCAGTCGGGATATATTCCCAGTAGCGAAAGGGATCCTGACGGATCTGCGCGCCGCTGATATTCATAAAGGAGCGCGCCGGATCGACCAGTACGGTGCGCACGCCCAGGTGCTGTTGATACATCTCCGCGTCCGCGGTTTCGCTGGTATAGATGCAGTCGGGCGTGACGCCCTGATCGCTGAGAAAGGCTTTTACGCCCTTGCTCCAGACGTCCCAGCCGTGTGGATAAGGCTCGATGCCCTCTTCATTGAAAGAGTGAATCCGAATATTTTTCTGGTACTTGAAGGTCTGCAGCAGCCAGCGCAGCCGATCGCTGACGGTCGGCTGCTGCGACATGGCGCTGTTCTCGAACAGCTCGCGATCGCGCGGCTCGTCGTGCCCCATAATGATATGCAGCTCGTCGACCTGGCTGCAGGCGCGCTGGATCAGGTAAATATGGCCGGTATGCAGCGGATAAAACTTGCCGAACACCACGCCGACGGTTTTATCGCGACGTGGAAACTCCAGACCCAAAAAGCGATGCAGCGCTTCCAGTTTTTGCGCGCTCGGACTTTTGATTTTGGCGTTGAGCAGCTGGCTCAGATAGCCCTTGGTCATCCCGCTGGCGTCGGCCACCTGCTGCAGGGTATGCCCCTGCTGGCGAATGGCGGTTTTCAGATAGTCGAACGACGTCATGCTGCCTCCTGCATGGATTGAAGTTGCCTGCGAGTGTACCCGCTCAGTCGTTAAAGCTCATCCAGTATCGCCAGCGCGTCCGCCAGTTTTTTCGCGCTATAAACTTTCATGCCGTCGATGGTTTTCTTCGGCGCGTTGCCGGCCGGAACGATGGCGCGCTTAAAGCCGTGTTTGGCCGCTTCGGAGATACGCTCCTGACCGCTCGGCACCGGACGGATCTCGCCCGCCAGCCCCACTTCGCCGAAGATGACCAGATCCTGCGGCAGCGGCCGATCGCGCAGGCTCGACACCATCGCCAGCAGCAGCGCCAGATCGGCGCTGGTCTCGGTCACCTTTACGCCGCCGACCACGTTAACGAAGACATCCTGATCGGCCATCTGCAGGCCGCCGTGACGATGCAGCACCGCCAACAGAATCGCCAGGCGGTTCTGCTCCAGCCCCACCGCGACGCGGCGCGGATTGCCCATCATCGAGTGATCCACCAGCGCCTGGATCTCGACCAGCAGCGGACGCGTGCCTTCCCACACCACCATTACGGAGCTGCCGGAGGTAATCTCGTCGCCGCGCGACAGAAAGATCGCCGAAGGGTTGCTGACTTCACGCATCCCCTGCTCGGTCATGGCGAAAACGCCCAGTTCATTGACCGCGCCAAAGCGGTTTTTGTGGCTGCGCAGCGTGCGGAAGCGCGAGTCGGCGTCGCCGTCCAGCAGTACCGAACAGTCGATACAGTGCTCCAGCACTTTTGGACCCGCCAGCGAGCCATCTTTGGTGACGTGGCCGACCATCACTATCGCCACGCCGCGCGTTTTCGCGAAGCGCGTCAGATAGGCGGCGGTTTCACGCACCTGCGCCACGCTGCCTGGCGACGACTGAATATCCGCCATATGCATGACCTGAATGGAGTCGATCACCATCAGCTTCGGCTGCTCCTGCTCGGCAATCTGGCAGATCTGCTCGATGCTGGTTTCCGACAGCATATTGAGGTTTTCGCTCGGCAGGCCGAGACGATGCGCGCGCATCGCTACCTGCTGCAGCGACTCTTCACCGGTCACATAGAGCGTTTTCATCTCCTGCGCCAGACGACACATCACCTGCAGCAGCAGCGTCGATTTACCCGCGCCGGGACTGCCGCCAATCAGAATGGCACTGCCCGGCACTACGCCGCCGCCCAGCACGCGGTCGAACTCTTTAAAGCCGGTAGAGAAGCGCGGCAGCGCCTCCAGGC
Source organism: Pantoea sp. ACRSB (assembly GCF_022346905.1). Lineage (NCBI taxonomy): Bacteria > Pseudomonadati > Pseudomonadota > Gammaproteobacteria > Enterobacterales > Erwiniaceae > Pantoea > Pantoea sp. ACRSB. The sequence goes on from NZ_JAKRNL010000003.1 coordinate 206,144, forward strand.
TGATTTCCGACAGCTTCTGCACCCGACTGACGCCCGCACTGCCGGCGTAGCCGCTCAGGCGCTCGTTGCGCGCCGCCGCTGGCGACGCTGCAATGCGCACCTCGGTGATGGTGTTCCAGGCGTGACAGGCGCTGCATTGCCCCTGCCAGCGCGGATAATCTGCGCCGCATTCGTTACAAACGAAGGCGCGTTTTGCCGCTTTGGCCAAATCAGTACCTCTAACGCTCTTCGTGAATCAGGCTGCCGCTGAGGATGCAAAATACGCCCATCAGATCGGCGTGACGGATAGTCACTTGCGTCTGCTCATTCACTTTTGGTTTAGCATGATAAGCGATACCCAGCGCCGCGGCCTTTATCATCGGCAGGTCGTTGGCGCCGTCGCCGATAGCGACGGTTTGCTCCGGCGCGATATCAAAACGCTGCGCCAGTTTCTTCAGGGTGTCGGCTTTGTATTGCGCATCGACAATCTGTCCCAGCACCTCGCCGGTCAGCTTGCCGTCGCGCATCTCCAGTTCATTAGCGGCGACGTGCGCCAGATGGAGCGTGTCGCGCAGGTATTCCGCGAAATAGGTAAAACCGCCGGAGGCGATGGCGACCTGCCACCCCAGCGCCTGCAGCTTCTGCACCAGCTCGGTCAGGCCCGGCATCAGCGGCAGCGCGTCGCGCACCTGCTTCAGGATATTGGCATCGGCGCCTTTCAGCGTCGCTACGCGCTGGCGCAGGCTGGCGGCGAAGTCTAGCTCGCCGCGCATCGCGCGTTCGGTCACTTCCGCCACCAGCTCGCCGCTGCCCGCCAGTTTGGCGATCTCGTCGATGCACTCGATCTGAATCGCGGTGGAGTCCATGTCCATTACCAGCAGGCCTGGCGTTTTCAGATGCGGGATCTTGCCGAGCGGCGCGACGTCGAGGCCGTTGTCATGCGCCAGCTTCGTGGCGCGCGGCGTCAGGGAGCCCGCCAGTCGCACCACCTGATACTCATCGACGCGCCAGGCGCTGACGATCACCATCGCCGCGCCTAACTGGTGCTGATAGTCGGTGAGCTGTTGTTTATTCAGTTCCCGGCCATACAGCAGCCAGCCGGTCCGACCGGCACGGTAGTCCAGCGGCATCACTTCATCGCCGCTAAGGGAAAGAGGTAAACCCGGCCATTCGGAGAGTTCGGCGGGCAAATCGCACCAGGTAAGACGGTTCGGCATCAGAGCTCCTGTAGGGGGACAACAAAACCACGCAAGAGGCTACCTTGTCTGCGCCGCTTCTGGCAACATAATCTCCTGGTTTCTGTTGTGACGTGACACAGGTTATTGATGGCTAAAAGGGCACTGAAATTTCGCTTACATCGTACAGTGATTGTGTTGATCTCGCTGGCGCTGTTGGTCGTCCTGATGCAGGGCGCCTCATGGTTCAGCCTCGGCCATCAGATGGCGCGCTCCGAGCAGGTCGAAGAGCTGGCGCAGACCCTGACGAAGCAGGTCGCCTTTAGCCTGTCGCCGCTGATGGACAACAGCGACGATAACCGCAGCCAGATAGAAGCCATCCTCAACCAGATGACCACCAACAGCCGTATTCTCGACGCCTCTGTCTATGCCGACGACGGCAGCCTGGTGGCGCACAGCGGCGAAAACATCAACGTCCGCGACCGCCTGGCGCTCGACGGCAAGCGCGCCGGCAGCTACTTCAACCATCAGCTGGTGGAGCCGCTCGGCAACAGCGACGGCCCGCTCGGCTTTCTGCGCGTCACGCTGGATACCCACGTGCTGGTCACCGAATCGCGTCAGGTCGACAACACCACCAATATTCTGCGTCTGATGATGCTGCTGGCGCTGGCGATCGGCATTATTCTGACGCGTACCCTGCTGCGCGATCGCCGCACCCGCTGGCAACAGTCGCCGTTTCTGTTGACCGCCAGCACGCCGGTTAAAGAGGATCGCGACGACGAGGGCGAGAAAAAAGATGCTGCGCCTTAAGTAAGACGCGCCCTACGCCTGCGGAATGCTTTCTGTAGACGGAAACGCCCGCTTCGCCTCTCCCGTCACGCTATTTACCGCCTGGTGCAACCTACATGCGGTCAAATAGTATGCTTTCAAGATGCAATCGCACATTTGCGTTGATAAGTTCATGAAGGCGAAACCCCGTCACTGCTTTGCCCGTCAATACCCACTCTCACCTATCATGAATAGATTCGTGAATAGATTCTGAATGCAAAAAAGCCCGTTATACGGGCTTCTTAGCGATAAAGCTGACCGATTTATGAATAGATACTCAGGCGAGCAGCAGCGCCTTCAGTTCACCCAGCGACTTCACCGTCCAGGTCGGATGGATATGCGCAGGCAGCGGGCGCGTGCCGTGATCGATCCAGCAGGTTTTCACGCCAGCATTCATACCGCCGAGAATATCTGACTCCGGCGTATCGCCTACCATCAGCACGCGGCTGCGATCCGGGTTGCCCATTTTCTCCAGCGCGTAGTCGAAAATGGCGGCGTCCGGCTTAGGCACCCCCACCTGTTCAGAGATTACCAGCGCCGAGAAATAGTCGTGAAAGCCGGTGCGCTCAAGACGCGCCTGCTGCAGCGCGGTAAAGCCGTTGGTGATAATGCCCATCGGCACCTTATTGTGCAGGGCGTGCATCAGGCTGACCGCGCCCTCCAGCGGCATACAGATCTCCGACATGGCGCTCAGAAAGCCGCTGTTGAGCACGTCAGGCGCCACGCTCAGTTTTTCCGCCCAGCCGTTAAAACGACGCGTCTGCAGCTGCAGCGCGGAGATCGCGCCGTTCTGGTAATCGACCCACAGCGGCTTGTTAATCGCCTGGTAGTCGGCGTAATCCTGATCGGTAAACTGAACGTCGTAACCGGCAAAGAGACGCTGCAAACCGGCGAAGGCGTCAAAATGGAAAAGGGTGTCATCTGCATCGAACAGGATGCAATCCCAGTCTTTTAACATTACAGCTCCTTAAAGCCTACAGCGTCAGCGCCATAATAATGGCGTCTTCACGTCCGCTGGCGGTGGGATAGTAGTTGGGGCGGCGGCTCACCTGATGGAAGTCGAGCTGCTCGTACAGGGCGATAGCAGGATGGTTAGAGGCGCGTACTTCCAGCCACAGCGTCATCACCTCGCGCTTCTCCAGCTCGGCGATAAGATGCTGCAGCAGCTGGCGACCGTAGCCGCGGCGCTGGAAAGCGGGATCGACGGCGATATTGAACAGCGACGCCTCATCCAGCACCACCTGAGTGATGGCGAATGCAGCCATAACGCCATCGACATCGAGGCGATAGTTAAGAAAACGCTCGCCCTGATTGCTGGCGAAAGTCTGTTCGCGCCACGGAAAAGCGTGGCTGCGGCACTCAATAGCAAAAGCCTGGGCGTTGTCCTCAGGGGTGAGGAAAGAGATCGCTGTCATGGTTACACATCTGTTGCCAGAGCGCGCGTTTCGCCGCGCCGCTGCTGGAGAGTTCATTTAAAGAGGCTGAGCGGAGCGCGACGCCGCTAAAGGGATGCGGCCCGTCGATGCCGATCAGCCAGCCCGCGCAGTCGAGCGATTCGGGCAGCATTTGCAGCTGATCGGGCGTCAGCGTCATCACCTGTGCGGGCTGCATGCCGAGCGCGTGCAAAACGTCGCGCACCAGCGGCTCGTGCAGGCTGGGTACGACGTCGGCGACGATAATCAGCCTGGTGCCAGGCGTCAGCCGTACCGCGATTTCGCCCTGAAGCACGCGCGGGCGTCGCAGTTGATACTGCGTAATTCCCATTTGCTGTAACAGCCAGTCGCGCCTGGACGTCATGTTTTACCCTTGATGTGCTGCCGGAATGCGACGCTATGCTAGCAAACCCATCGAACATGCGCCAACAAACCACTATAATCGCCGCTCTGATCTAACAGGAGCCTTTCATGTCTGCTTTTACCCCGGCCAGCGAAGTTGTACTGCGCCACAGTGATGAATTTACCGCCCGCCATGTTTTGTTCGCTGGCGATATGCAGGATGACCTGCCCGCTCAGCTGGAAACCGCCTCGTCGCGCGTGCATACCCAGCAGTATCATCACTGGCAAAACCTGAGTCGCCTGCTGGGCGAGCGGGCGCGTTACGGTCTGGTGGCAACGCAGGAAGACGTTGAAGGCTGCGATACGCTGGTCTACTACTGGCCAAAAAACAAGCCGGAAGCGCTGTTCCAGCTGATGAACCTGTTATCGCTGCTGCCGCTGGGCTGCGACATTTTCGTCGTGGGCGAAAACCGCAGCGGCGTGCGCAGCGCCGAAGGCATGGTTGAGGAGTGGGCGACGCTGGAAAAAATCGACAGCGCGCGCCGCTGCGGATTCTATCACGGTCGCCTGGAAAGCCAGCCGACGTTCGACGCCGAGAGCTTCCGCGACAGCTACGATCTCGATCCACTGACCATCTGCACGCTGCCCGGCGTCTTTAGCCGCGACGACCTCGATATCGGCAGCGCGCTGCTGCTTACTACCCTGAAGCCGCACACCAAAGGCAAGGTGCTGGACATCGGCTGCGGCGCGGGCGTGCTCTCAGCGGTGCTGGCGAACCATTCGCCGAAGGTGCGCCTGACCCTGTGCGACGTGCACGCCGCGGCGATTGAATCAAGCAAGGCAACGCTGGCGATCAACGGCTTTGAGGGCGAGGTTTTCCCCAGCAACGTCTTCTCCGACGTGACCGGCCGCTTCGATCTGATCCTCTCTAACCCGCCGTTCCATGAAGGGCGCGAAACCAGCCTGGATGCGGCGCAGACCCTGATCCGCGGCGCGGTGAAGCACCTCAACACCGGCGGCGAACTGCGTATCGTCGCTAACGCCTTCCTGCCCTACCCGCAGGTGCTGGATGAGACCTTCGGCAGCCATGAAGTGCTGGCGCAAAACGGTCGTTTCAAGGTTTACCGCGCCGTTTACGGCCGCGGCGCCCGAGCGCGCTAAAGCGCGGCGACGGTGAAAACGTTGCTTTTTACAGCAGTCGATTCACCGTCGCGAAATATCTGTTGACGCCGGGTGTAAAATCTCTAGAATGCGCCTCCGTGGTTGCAATACTGTCATGTATTGCTGGTACGCGAAGGTGGCGGAATTGGTAGACGCGCTAGCTTCAGGTGTTAGTGTCTTAACGGACGTGAGGGTTCAAGTCCCTCTCTTCGCACCAACAACCACGATTTTCATCTCGCATCGCACTGCGCGAAGGTGGCGGAATTGGTAGACGCGCTAGCTTCAGGTGTTAGTGTCTTAACGGACGTGAGGGTTCAAGTCCCTCTCTTCGCACCAATGCGGCGATATGAAAACAAGATGACTCAAATGCGAAGGTGGCGGAATTGGTAGACGCGCTAGCTTCAGGTGTTAGTGTCTTAACGGACGTGAGGGTTCAAGTCCCTCTCTTCGCACCAGAGTTGTCCTCCCCTGCTTCACCTCCCTGTTTTGCCTCTCTTTTTCAAAGCCCATGAAAATTCACTGCGACAGCCGCGAGTCCACCCGCTAACGCCAGGCACGAAGGCAACAGCAGATAGTGACGCAGCCGACTGTGAAACAGCATAGCGATCGTCAGCAGCAGCGCCACGATCATCACAATGCGCCACTGGCTAAAGCTCGGCTCCCATAAAGCAAAACACGGCATGGCCGCGCAGGGCAACAGCACGCCCCAGGCGCTGTCGAGTCTCTTCCCCATCATCCAGCTAACTCCCCACAAGCCGCAGGCGGCGAACACTGCCATTAACATCGCGCTGACCTCAGATGATAATAATTACCATTATCATAAGATAATAATTCTTATCTTGCAGCCTGTTTTTTTCGCCCTCTGTCCGAAGATGACAGACCAGTTGGAAAATGCTAGATTGCGGCCGATAACACTTTTCATAACACAGCAAATTTGCTCATTTTCCGGCAAAAGAATTTATTCTCGCCGGAATGCGCTTTGATATTTCAGGGCCGTTTCGAGTATTAATAATGAAATTACAATCTTACGATGAGTTGAAACACAGTAAATATCGGCTGTCGCTGATGCTTTTCCTGTTTTTAAATGTCGCCGTATCGCTTTTTTGCTTGATCCCTTTTACCGGCAGCCCGACAGGAGAATGGCCTGCTCCGGTTATTACTGTCGCTCTTTTTAGCGCATCGACGTTAATTGCCTGTTTAATCAGGCCAAAACTAAAATTGCCTTTATTAAATCCTGTTGCTTTGCTGCTTGGCGCGCTTTGGGCCTGGCATATTTACCTGAAATACCATCAGGTATTCTTTTTTGACGGCGATTTCCTGATTATCAGCCTGCTCAGCGTTTTTTTTATCAGCGCTATCGCCCTGAGCGATTACCTGCCAGCATTTTGTCTGCATATCTCTCCGCCGGTCATCACGGTGCTGATGCTGGATAATGGCGAACATCTGGCGATGCTGCTGCTGACGATCTCCCTGCCGCTGATCGGCTTTTCCCTGCAACATCTGATGCGCCGTCGCGTCGACCATTTTACCCGCCGTCTGATGCGCCAGCTTTACGAAGAGAAAGAGACCTTTAGCGATCTCAGCATGCTGGACCCGCTCACCGGCCTCTACAACCGGCGCGGCCTGAAAAACCGGCTGGACAATATTCTGGAAAACCACGCGGGCAGCCACTTTGTCCTGCTGCTGGATATCGACCACTTCAAGGCGTACAACGACAATTACGGCCATGCGATGGGCGATCAGGCGCTGGCGCGCGTATCGGTGGCGATCCGCGACGCCGTCCGCTCGCGCGATGTGGTAGTGCGTTACGGCGGTGAAGAGTTTCTGGTGTTGATGACCAACGTTAACGCGTCTATCGCTATGAAGCTGGCGGAGCGTATCCGGCAGTACGTGCTGGATCTGGAGATCCCCCACCGCTTCAACGAAAAGGTCTCTACGCATGTCACCGTCAGCGCCGGTATCGCGCCGATTTTTGATGACGAATTTGACCAGGCGGTCGCGAATGCCGACCGCGCGCTTTACGTCGCTAAAAATCAGGGCCGCAATACAATTCTCGCCTGGGAGGAGTTGCCCAAAACGCTGACCGTCAGCGGCGAAGCGCTTTAACATTCCCTCAATCGTAGCGGCGAAGCGCGGTGGTTGCTGAGCCTCGCCGCTTATCCTCCTGATTAACGCTACCTTTCCCCCGCCCTGCTTTTCCTTGATGCGTATTCAAAACAGCCATCTTGTGAATAGGACTAAGAACGATTATCATTCTTTCTTCTCTGCTTCCAGGACGCGTTACTCAGCATGGCGATCATCAGGCAGCACTCTCAACGCTTTCAGTACGCTCAGCCAATCTTTATGCAGCGCGATCGCACGCTGGCGCGCGCCCTGCGCGATCTGATGCGTGAGCAGCACAGCTACATGCTGGACAGTATTCACCTTGATGAAGCCGCCCCCTCTGACGCTCTGACGCTGGCAGACTGGGCGCGTCCTGACCATTTCCCCGCGCTGGCGCAGCGCTACAGCGATTACCTCTATCGTGAGCATCCCGATGCCGTTCAGGAGGCGAAGCCGGTTCAGTCGCTCTGGGCGCAGTGGTATTTCGGCCTGCTGTTGCCGCCGCTGATGCTGTCGCTGCTGGCGGAATCGCGCGCCCTTGACTGCTCGCCACAGCATATTCACGTCCAGTTCCACGAGAATGGTCACCCCTGCGCCTTTTGGATCGCAACGCACGAAGATGAAGAGGCGCGCTATCTTAATGCGCCGCAGCGTATCGATCGTCTGATCCAGCAGCATCTCATCCCGGTGGTCAACGCTATCGCCCAACACGGCGGCATTAATGCCCGGCTGATCTGGAACAATATGGGCTTCTCCTTCTACTGGTTCCTTGGCGAACTGAAAACGCTGCTGGATGAGGCGACCGTTTTGCAGCTTGAGCAGACGCTTTTTTTCACCAGCCGCCTGCAGGACGGCAGCGATAATCCGCTCTACCGCACCATGCTGCCGCGCGGCGGCGAGATGGTGAGACGCAGCTGCTGTCAGCGCTACCGCATTCCAGACGTCGAACGCTGCGGCAACTGCACGCTCAGCGTATAAATACGCATCCCGACGCAATTTCTCTCTTTCTCTCGTTTACACTTTTTCCGCCTTGTGGCAGTTTTTACGCCTTCGACCTGCATGGAGAAAAAGATGAGCCTGGAGTCGGTACGGCAGTTTTTCGCCGAACACGCACCTGAGATTGAGATTATCGAGATGGCGCAAAGTACTGCCACCGTTGAGATGGCCGCGCGCGTTCACGGCGTTACGCCGGGTCAGATCGCGAAAACCCTGTCGCTGAAAGTCAAAGATGAAGTGGTGCTGATCGTCACGCGCGGCGATGCGCGGCTCGATAACCGTAAGCTGAAAGCGGCGCTGGGCGCGAAGGCGCGCATGCTGAGCGTCGATGAGGTCGTGAACTGGACCGGACATCCGGTTGGCGGCGTCTGCCCGTTCGGGCTGGAGAATCCGCTGAAGGTTTACTGCGATGAGTCGCTGCGCTACTTCGAGGAAGTGTTGCCCGCAGCGGGCGCCATCCATAGCGCCGTACGTATTACGCCACAGCGCATGGCCGAACTGACCCATGCGCAGTGGGTAGACGTGTGCGAAGCGGTTTAATGAGGCGGCTTCGACACCGCGCCTGAGATTTCAATGCCGCGTGTTTCGCGGCCGAAGGCGACAAACAGCGAGATAAGCACCGCCACCGTACCTGCAACAATGGCCATCCCCAGGCCGTAGTTGCCGTTATGCGCCTCGGCGATACGCGACTGCAGCGTGGCGTTGACCGAGGCGATAAGATTACCCAGCTGATAAACAAACCCTGGCAGCACCGCGCGCGCGTTCGCGGGCACCAGCTCGGTTAGATAGGTCGGCACCACGCCCCACGCGCCCTGCACCATAAACTGCATCAGAAACGCCCCCAGGCCAATCGCCCAGGAACCGCTGGAGAAAGCCCAGAGCGGCAATACCGGCAGCGCCAGCAGCGACGCCAGAATAATCGCTTTTTTACGGCCGATGCGCTCCGACAGCGAACCGAAGAAGACGCCGCCCAGCATCGCCGCAATATTGTAGCTAATGGCGATAATGCTGACGGTGTGCGCATCAAACTGGTGCTGCACCTTCAGGAAGGTAGGATATAGATCCTGGGTGCCGTGGCTGAAGAAGTTAAAGCAGGCCATCAGCAGCACCATATAGATGCACATTTTCCAGTGCTGGCGAATAATCGGCAGCAGCGCGCTGCTCTCCTTGCGCTCGCGCGCCGCCAGCCAGACCGGCGACTCCGGCACCTTGAAGTAAATAAACGGCAGCAGCAAAATCGGCAGCGCGCCGATCAGGAACATGCCGCGCCAGCCCACCATTTCGAAGAACAGCCCGAAGACCACAGACGCCAGCAGATAGCCACACGGATAGCCCGCCTGAAAGATGCCGGACATCAGCCCGCGCGAGCGGTCGGGAATGGTCTCCATTGCCAGCGACGAGGCAACGCCCCAGATGCCGCCCATCGCCACGCCGTAAATGACGCGAAACGCGAGAAAGGCGCCAAAGCTCGGCGACCAGGCAGAGAGCACCTCAAACAGCGAAAACATCACGATATTGAGCATCAGTATCGGCCGACGGCCAAATTTTTCCGCCAGGCGGCCAAACAGCAGCGCGCCAATCGGGCGCACCGCCAGCGTCAGCATAATGGCGATCGAAACGTCAGAGACGGAGGTATGAAAGTATTGCGCGAGGTCGCTTAAAACAAACACCAGTATAAAGAAGTCAAACGCGTCCAGCGTCCAGCTGGCGAAGCTGGCAAACGCCACATTCCGCTGGGTTGGGGTCCAGTTAAACATAAACGTATCCTTCAGTGCCAATCGGACAACCGTCCGAAAAAGAGGGGCGCAGCCGCCGAAACGGTTACGACATTGTTAACATTTTGTTTATACCACCTTGCTAAACGTCAGCGCGTTCAAAAGCTGTTATCCCTGACGTCAGGATGTAACTAAGGGTGTCGGCAGGTTTCATATCGGACGACGGGACGTGATTAAAAAAACGTGATAATGGCCCGCTCGAAAAGAGGGCAAAGCGGCATCCCTGCCCGCGCGGACAGGGATGTTTTAGTGTGGATTAGCGGCTGAGCTGCGTGAGGGCCTGTTCAATAATCGTGAGCAGCAGGTTGTTATCGACGTGATGCAGCACATGCACCAGCGCGCCGCTGTCAGCGGGGATGCCAACGTCAACGCGCAGCGGCGTGCGGTAGCGCCAGCTTTTGCCGCGCGTTGCGCCGGGACGAAGCTCGATATCCACCCGATAGTCAGTGCCGTTCGCCACGCGCTGATTCAGCAGCCAGGCGACCGCTAGCGCGTCGTGGATCCAGCTGCCCGGCAGATTGCGGGTGCGGACGGAGTAATCAATCCACGGACGCAGCGTATCACGCACAAAGTGAGAAAGGGGATGATCGCTGACGGTAATGCGTGCCAGATCCTGATGCGTCAGCAGCGTCTGGGTGGTGACGTCCATCGGCGCCAGCGTAATCGCCGCGCCGCTGTGCAGCACCTGATGCGCCGCCTCAGGATCGAGACCGAAATTGGTGTCCTTAATGTAGTCATCCAGCGCGAACACACCGCCCATAATCACGATTTCTGCCACCGCTTCCGCCATTGCCGGATAGCGCTGCATCGCGAGCGCCACGTTGGTCAGCGGGCCGATCGCCACCAGGGTGATTTCGCCGGGATTGTCGCAAATCAGCCTGCCGATAGCCTCAGCCGCATCGTCACCGTCCACCGTCACCGGCGCAGGCGTGCGCACGCCCTGCCAGAGCTTTACCATATCGAGCTGCTGTACGCGGTTATCGAGCGCCGCTCGCCAGGGCGCATGATCCTCTGCCAGCGCATGTGTCGCGCCCTGCACCACCGGAATGGCCGAGCCAAGGCGCACCAGCAGATCTTTCGCCACCTGCGCGCCGATATCGCTCGGCGTATTGCCTGCCACGGTGGTGATCAGCTCTACACACAGCGCCGGCGAAGCGAGCGCCAGCGCAATCGCCAGGCCATCATCGGTATTGGCACCAGCGATGCCGTTGCCCGGATCGCAGTCAATAATTACTCTTTTCATATTGTCGTCGCGTTGTTTTCTTTATGCGGCATACAGCCGCAGGATTCGCCGATTTCAAGGTAGTGCGGAAATTCCTGAAGCTGCGCTTCGCCGTTCCAGTTTTGCAGCATGGCAATGGCGCAGCGCGCCATATCACGCAGCGGCTGGCGCACTGTGGTTAAGGTCGGAACATGGAAGGCTGACTGATCGGTGCCGTTAAAACAGACCAGCGCCACATCCTGCGGCACGCGAATATTGCGCTCGGAGAAAGCGCGAATCGCGCCGATCGCCTGGCCTTCGTTACTGGCGAACAGCGCGCGCGGCGCGCCTGAACCGGCCAGCATCCGCTGCGCCGCCTCGTAGCCGCCCTGTCGCGTATAGCTGGCGGGGAAGATCAGTGACTCATCGACCGGCACCGCGTGCGCCGCCATCGCCTCGCGCCAGCCCTGAATCCGATCCTGCGCGTTAAGCATCTCCAGCGGCCCGCTGATCATGCCGACCTGCTGATAGCCGTGGCTGAGCAAGTGTGAGGTCACCTGAAACGCCGCCTGTCGCTCATCGACGCGCAGCATGCTGACGCCGGGCTGCGGCTCGACGCGATCCAGCATCACAAATGGCGTGCCGCTGGCCTTAATCACGTCGATATAGAGATGGCGATCGACGCTGTTGTAAAACAAACCGTCGACCTGGCGGTTCAGCAGGCTGTGGATCAGCTCCAGCTCGCGCTGGCGGTCGTCGCCCGCGTCGCCAAGCAGCATTACGTGGCCATGATCCAGCGAGGCCTGCAGCAGTACGTGCGCCATAGAGGCGACGAAGGTATTGCCGATATTGGGCACAATCAGCCCATAGGTTTTGGTGCTGCCCGACGCCAGCGCGCGCGCCACGCCGTTGGGGCGATAGCCAGTCAGACGGATGGCGTCGAGAACGCGCTGGCGCGTGCTTTCCGCCACCGGACGCGGGCCGTTATTAATGACGTAGCTGACCACCGCAACCGATGTGCCAGCCAGTTTTGCGACGTCGCTGCGCGTAACTTTGCCTGACGGCTGTTTCAAGCTTTTCGCTCCCGATGTAAACACGAAAGGCCGTGAATCATCACGGCCTGCTCGTTAGTGCGCCAGAGATGACGCCGCACTAGATGGCGTCTTCCGGCAAATTAAGGTCGCGCCCTCGCGTTTCCGGCGCAACAAAGGTGGTAAAGAACCCAATGGCCGCCATTGCAGAGAAGTAGACTGCGATCGGCCACCAGTGGCCGCTCCAGGAGAGCATCGCCGCCGCCAGCAGCGGCGCGGTGCCGCCTGAGAGAATCGACCCCAGCTCTTTCGCTACCGCCATTTTAGTGTAGCGATGTCTGACGCCGAACAGCTCAACGCCCCACGCGGCCTGCACGCCGTAGATGCCCAGCGACGCCAGCGCCATGCCCACAACAATTACCGGAATCACAATCGCAGGCTCGCGGCTGTCGAGCAGGTAAAACGCAGGCCAGGCATAAAACATCAGCAGCAGGCAAAATCCGCGGTAGGTGATGCGTCGACCAAAGCGATCCGACAGCCAGCCCGCCAGCGGGATCACCGCGAATCCCAGCACCGAGGCGATAAAGACCGCCGTCGTCGGCACCGACTTATCGACCATCAGCACTTTCGCCACATAGCCAACCATAAATCCCTGCGCCAGATAGGAGGGGCCGTTCTCGCCGATACGCAGGCCCACCAGCGTCCAGAAGGCGCGGGTGCGCGTCCAGAATCCGCGCGTATCCGCAGCAGGCTGCCCGGCGCGCATGGCGGCGCGTTCCGCTTCCAGCTCCTGCTTTCTGCGTTCGAAAACCGGCGTTTCGCGCAAATGGCGACGGATCCACAGCGCCGCCAGCGCAATCAGCACGCTGCTGAGAAACGGAATGCGCCATCCCCAGGCCAGCAGGCTCTCCTGATCCATCTGCACCACCGCCAGCCACACCAGCGCGGCGAGCAATGTGCCGCTGTTGGAGCCTAAGGCGATAACCGACGAGACCAGGCCGCGCCGCTCGACCGGCGCATATTCGCCAAGCATTACCGTTCCGCCGGAAAGCTCCGCGCCTGCGCCCAGCCCCTGGGTAAAACGCAGCAGCACCAGACAGGCAGGCGCCCATAAGCCGACAGATGCGTAGCTGGGGATTAAGCCGATTAAGGTAGTAGAGGCGCCCATCAGAATAATGGTGATAACCATCACCGTCTTTCGCCCTTTCCGGTCGCCGATCCAGCCGAACAGCACCGCGCCGATGGGGCGAGCGATAAAACCGACCGACCAGGTAGCGAAGCTGGAGAGCAGCGCCATTGCCGGGGTCGCCTGCGGGAAAAAGACGTCACCAAAGATAATGCCCGCCGCCAGGCCGTAGAGCGCGAAATCCGCATACTCCATTGCCGTACCCAGCCAGCAGGATAAGGTGGCGCGCCAGAAATCTTTGCGCCCGGAAGAGGTGGTCAGCCGCTCGTCGGCGGCGGAGTGCGAGCGTGTTGAATCACGCTCAACGGAGTGTTGTACCGTCATACCATTTCCCTGTTTCAGCGATTGTGAACGCCCTTCCGTGGGACGACCCCTGATTGCAATCAGATATCCCCCGGTGGCGATGTACTGGTTGGCTAACCCTTGTCGCGGTCAGTAAAGGATTCCCTGGTGTCAGGATCTCTATCTTTGCCATGCTCTGCCGATGTTAATCACCGGTCGCGTTAAGCAGGCAAAGGACTAAACCTTGTGGGCCGTTCTCGCATCGTCCGCCGCGAGCAATCACTGGGCGCCAGTTTATCTACGCGCGTAGATAAATCAAGTAAATTTAGTCATATCAGTCGGGAATCATAGTACACCGCAAGAGAATAAATCCAAATTACTCATTTAATTCAATGATTTAATAATAAAATCACGTCTGGAGAGTAAACCTTTTCGCTAAACAAGTAACACTTTCTCTTAATAATACCTGTTAGCAACCTCTCAGAACGCAGCGGACAGAGTTATCGCCCGAAATGATGACCGGAGGATGACAGCGCCATTTATTTCTTCAGGTCAGCGCAAATTTTAACATTGCGCCGCTTTGCATTAGTCTTAAGAGAGAGCGAAGCAGGAGGCTTATGACCATTATCTTGATGCGACACGGTAAACCGGACCATCGCGCAGGCGGCCGACTCAGCGCCCAGGGCCTGGCGGACTGGTGCGAGGCGTATGATATGGCGCTGGTGTGCGATATGCCGCCCGACCGCAGCCTTGCGATTGCGCGTCAGGCATCGGTGATTGTTTGCAGCCCGCTGCCGCGCGCGCGATCTTCGCTGGCGCGTCTGGGCCTGCAACCGCTTCATGTTGATGCGCTGTTCAGTGAAGTCTCCGTTCCGCTGATTGCCGCGCAGCGCCTTGAACTACCTACGCTGCTCTGGCTGACGCTGCTGCGTATGCTGTGGCTGTGCGGCTACGCAGGCGAAAGCGAGTCGCTGCTTCTGGCGCGCCAGCGCGCCGCCCGCGCCGCCGACAGGCTGATTGCGCTTTCGGAACAGGGTACGGTGCTGCTACTCGGCCACGGCCTGATGAATAAAATGATTGCGCGGGAGCTGCGTAAGCGCGGCTGGCAGGCGGAAAAGCATGCCAGCAGCCGCCACTGGAGTTCAGCGATCTATCACCGCCCTTTTATCTGACCAGCTCGAAAAAGCTCAGCACCTCGCAGCCGGTGCCGACGCGCGGCGTGGCGATGACGCGGGCCGTTGCCAGATCGATCACGCTCAGCGTGCCGTCGCCTTCGTTAGCAATCAGCAACTGCTGATTATCCGGGCTAAAGCAGCCGTCCATCGGTTTATTCCCTACCGTGATATCGCCTAATGGATTGAGCAGATCGTCGAACAGGGTAATCACCGGCTCCTCATCGCCTATCGCCACCAGCCGCTCGCCGTCCGCGCTGAACCGCACCACCTGACAGGGTTTTTTATGTCCCGGCAGCGCCAGACGCTGGCGCACGCGATGGCTCTGGCGATCGATAACGTAGAGATAAGTCGCATCCGCCGCGCTGGCCACCAGATAGGGATGCTTCGGCGACGCCGCGATCCCGGCGATGGGGCCAGGCAGCAGAATAGTATCGATAACCCGCCCTTCCGCTTCGCACAGATCCACCACGGTAATGCTGGCGTCTTCCTCATTTTCGGTAAACAGCTTGCGTCCGCTGGGCGAAAGCGTCAGGCGATGAGCGTTATGCGAAGGCAGAGGAATGGTTTTCTCAACCCGATCGGTTTCTGGATCGATCACCGCGACCGCCGCGCTGTTTTCGCAGCAGAGGTAAACCTTACCGTCGCGCCCCAGCTGACCGCTGTGCGGCGCGCGCAGCGGCGACAGATCGATAAAGCCGCTAATTTCGCGCTTCGCCAGATCGATCACCGCCACTTTATGGCCCGGATGCGGATTGTCGCCGTGGATGCCGTCGCCGTAGATGGGCACATAGGCTTTTTGCCAGGCCGTCAGCATCAGCAGCTCATGCGGACGCGGCGGGAAAGCGTTGAGTTCGCGCTCGACGGCGAAGGTCTCAGGGTTAAGAAACAGCACGCGGTTGCCCTGCTTGTCCACCGCCAGCAGCCCACGGGTTGGTTCAGACATAGCTACTCCTTTCTCAGTAAGCCTTCCTTAAGCGTAGACAACCGCTGTTATGCCATCATGACCGTATAAAAACATCAGCATGATTAACCAACCCGTATAAGCCCAACGCGCGCTGAAATAACCGGCCAGCGCCTTCTGCTGCTGAAGCGCACAGGTAAAAACCAGGAATTTCTTTAGCCGCCCGGTGAAAATTAAGAATAAGCGGGTTATTTAAATATAAGGCAAACGGGAAAGCGCTAAGCGACAAATACCTCCTCCGCTTTCCGGTTTATCTGAAATTCAGCAAAAGACGTAGCGCGCATATAAATAATGCTTTATTAAATCGGTGAAGAGATTTTATACACAACCGTGAGGAAACAGATGCGCGTTCTGCGCTGCGCCTCACCAGGGAAATATCCGCGGCAGTCATCACAATAACAGGTGCATCATGAATCAACACCGTCGACATCCTGCACATACGCTCTGGCGCAACTGGAAACGCGTCTCTTTCAGCAGTCAAATGCTGTGGCAGAAGAAAAAGCACAGCGCCCTTACCGCGCCGGAATATGACGCCAGCCAGGAGGAGAACCTGGTGATCCTGTCGGCGGAGAAGGCCCCTGCGGAGATCCCGAAAACCATCTGGATGTACTGGCATGACGATCAGCTGCCGCTCTCTCTGCGCCTGAATATCAATCAGCTGCGTCAGGATAATCCCGACCACACGCTGCATCTGGTCACGCAGAGCACGCTGGCGCAGTGGCTGCCGGATATAGAGTTTATTTCTGCCGACCTGACGCCGAGGCATAAAAGCGAAATTATCCGGCTGGAGCTGCTCCACCGCTTCGGCGGCATCGGTATCGACTGCGGCACGCTGTTATTTGAGAAGCTCGACTGGGTACATCAGACGCAGCAGGATAAGCCGATGGACGTTATTGGCTATTATCGCGAAAGCTGCACGCTTAATTTTCTGTCGCCGGTTATCGAAAGCTGGTTTATCGCCGCCGCGCCTGGCAACGCCTTTATTCGCGAATGGCTGAAGCAGCTGGCGCCGATTAAAAATCTCGGCGCGCAGAACTATATTAACGAGCTGAAAAAGCGCGACGACTATCCGCTTATCGTGCAGAAAATCCATCACCCAGCGCAGGCGCTATTATCGCTGGCGCAGCAGGTGGCGGTTAAAGAGTATCGCCGCGTGAATCTCCATTTACGCAAAGCGGAGGCCAACGCCTGGTTTTATCAGCGGCTGCACGCCGGCAACAGCGATGCGTTCGCCTGTTCGGTGCTGTTCCATCAGCGGCCGCAAACGCCGCCGCCGGTAATCAGGCTGAGCGGCGACGAACGGCTGCATCTCGATTTTAACCTGCGTCTTGGCCTCTATAACCGCGCCAGCCTGCTGGGCGAGATGATGCTGACACCCGCGCGCCCGACGCTGGCGTTGCCTTCAGGCACCGACAAAGCGCGCGCGTAGCCAGTGCGTAAAGGTCGTTACCGCGCGCGGCACCTGCGCGGCGTAAGGCCTGACGATCCACAGCTTCTCTGCAAACGCCTCAACGGCTCGCCAGCGCGGCAATACCTGCTTTAGCGCGCCGGTGGCGAGCGCCTCGCTGGCGCTGAAGTCCGGCAGCATGGCGATGCCCAGCCCCTGGAGCGCCGCATCGCGAATCGACTCGCTGTTGTTGGTGGCGAAGCTGCCCTGCACCCGCACCTGCACCCTTTCTTCCTGCTCCGCGTCGGCGAAGGTCCAGCGCGGGGTTTCTACGCCGCGCGGATAGTATAAGCAGTTGTGCTGCGCCAGCTGATGCGGAGTCTGCGGCGCGCCGTGTGCCGCAAGGTAGTCCGGCGAGGCCACCAGCAGGGTGGGCGTGTCGCACAGCGGCAGCGCGACGTGAGTTTCCGGCAGCGCGCTGCTGTGGCGAATCGCCAGGTCGAACCCTTCACTGCTGAGCGAGACGATGCGGTCCGTCACGTCGAGCTGCAGTCGAATCTGCGGGTAAGCGCGCAGAAAATCCCCGACGATCGGCACCAGCTGCTGGTGGGCAAAGGCCACCGGCGCGGTAACCCTGACCAGACCGCGCACCGGCCCGGCGGCGTCGCGCACGCCGAAAAAGCTCTGCTCGATACGCGCGAAAGGGTCTCGCAGCTCTTCCACCAGCTTTTCCCCTGCCGCCGTCAGCCGAACGCTGCGCGTAGTGCGCTGCACCAGCGCCGTCCCCGCCGCCTGCTCCAGCTCTTTGATCTTCTGGCTCATCGCCGCTTTGCTGACGTCAAGCCGCTCCGCCGCGCGGGTAAAGCTGCCCTGCTCCGCCAGTACCAGCAGCCAGTGCAGATGCATCCAGAGCGCGTCCGTTTTCATCTCTTTCATGTTGGATTGTTCACAATATTGAATAATCAGTTCAGCGAGCGCGCTTTTTCTTTGCCCGCAGAAACGCCAGGATAGTCACCAGAGCATACAAAAATTACGCGTTCAACAGGAGAAATAGCGATGCCATTACTGCAATTCGATGTGATACAAGGTCGTTCAGAGTCAGAACTGCGCACGCTGCTGGACGCGGCGCATCGCGCGGTGCTGACCGCCTTTAAGGTGCCGGAGCGCGACCGCTATCAGATTGTTCACGAAAACAAAGGTTATCAGATGGTTTTTCAGGATACCGGCCTCGGCTTCCAGCGTAGCGACAATCTGGTGATGGTGCGCGTCTATACCAGCCCGCGCAGCGCCGAGCAAAAGCAGCACTTTATGGCGGAGCTGGCGCGCGAGCTGCGCGAAAGCAGCGGCGTGCAGGGCAACGATCTGATGATCAGCTTTATCACTAACGACAAAGGCGACTGGAGCTTCGCTGACGGCGAAGCGCAATACCTTACCGGTCGGCTTTGATTCCACGCAGTTTTCCCCCCGCTATCGACGGCAGCCAGGCGGCTGTCGTCCTTTTTTGTCCTTGAAAGATTACCCACTGCACAATTCGGGCGGCATATGTTGCAGAGCTATGACAGCCATTATAGATTGACGAAAATCTATTCGTGCTCATCGCGGTCTGCGCAGGAAGCGCTAATTCACTTTAAAAGAGGATTTGACGTTGTCCGAATGTGTCTCAGTGGCGCTGTTCCTGGCTGCCATTGCCGTTTACTCCTGGAAAGCCGGACGAAATAAACTCTGGTTCTCCTTTGTGCTGCTTCTGCTGGTGCTGTTTGTACTGCTCAACGCCACTCTTTTCGCCAGCAACTACTTCACCGGGGACGGCATCAATGATGCGGTGCTTTATACGCTGACTAACAGCCTGACCGGCGCGGGCGTCAGCAAATATGTGGTGCCTGCTCTTGCGCTGCTGCTGCTGCTCTTTTTGCTGATCTGCCTGCTGACCTGGCTGCTGCGCCGCCATGAGCGGCCGCACCATCTCGGCTGGAGCCTGCTGGCGGTCGCCTGCGCCGCCGGATCGGTGCAGACCACGCCTGCGTTTCGCCAGGTCGCCAGCCTGGTCGCCTCGCACACCCGCCCCGCTGACTCCGACTTCGACGACTACTATAAAGTGCCGCAGAAGGTCATCAACAACCCTCATCTCAACCTGGTCTATATCTACGGCGAAAGCCTGGAGCGCACCTACTTCGACAACCAGGCATTTCCCGATCTGACGCCAGAGCTGGGACGGGAAAAAGCGCAGAGCCTGGATTTCAGCGAGACCGTACAGCTGCCCGGCACCGATTACACCATTGCCGGTATGGTGGCCTCGCAGTGCGGCATTCCGCTGTTCGCGCCTTTCGACGGCAACGCCTCCGCCGCGCTTTCCAGCTTCTATCCGCAGAACATCTGCCTCGGCGATATTCTGAAAAATTCCGGCTATGAAAACTGGTTTATTCAGGGCGCGGATCTGCGCTTTGCCGGTAAAGATCTCTTTCTGAAATCACACGGCTTCGATCCCGCTCATATGTACGGATCGCAAGAGCTGAAAGATCGCGTTGCCGATCCCGCCTACCGCAACAACTGGGGCTACTACGACGATACGGTAATGGATGAAGTGTATGAGCAATATGAGGCGCTGTCGCGCCAGCAGAAACGCTTCGCCCTGTTCGCCCTGACCGTGGACACCCACCATCCCGACGGCTTTATTTCACGGAGCTGCCAGCGCAAAAGCTACAGCTACGCAGGCAAGCCCAACCAGTCTTTCAGCGCGGTAGCCTGCTCGCAGGAGCATGTGGCGCGGCTGATTGCGCGCATCAAGGCCTCTCCATACTTTAAAAACACCGTTATCGTCGTGACCTCGGATCATCTGGCGATGAATAACACCGCTCACCCCTATTTGATCAAGCAGCCGCGCCGCGATCTTTTTATGGTGATCCGCGGCGATCGGCCGCAGGCGGAGGTGATCGACCGGCCGCGCAGCACGCTGGATAACGGCGCGACGGTGCTGGACATTCTCGGCGGCGATAAGGCGATTGGTCTTGGCCGCAGCAGCCTGGCGGGCGCGACGCTGACCGGCCGCTTTACCGATTTCCAGAGTTATATCAGCCGCTGGAAGGCGGATATTATCCAGCTGTGGAATTTCCCGAAAAAGCTCGACCGCTTCGTCATCGACCAGACGAAAAACAGCTTTAGCTTCTCCGGCGCAACGTTCAAACTGCCGATCCTGTTCCGCGTCGCCAGCGGCCACGTCGAGCCGCTGCCGGAAGGAGAATATTCCGCGCCGCTGCGCTACCAGCTGGCGGACTTCACCGCCAGCGAAAAGTTTGTCTGGGTCGATCGCTGTTTCCGTATGGCGCGACTGTGGAAACCTGAGCTGGCGCTCTCCACCGATTTCTGCGTAGCGATGGGGCGGCTCGGCGGCCAGCCGAGCGTGACGCGTATCGACAAAGCGCAGTGGAAAGGCCAGGCGAAATTCCCTGAGGAGACGCTGAGCGCGGCGAACTATTAGCGTAATGAAGCGCTGCTCCGCGTTGAGGATAACGATATTCGCTACGATGCTGACCGCTTTCTCTTCGCTGTACCGGGCGCGCCAGCCAGCGTGAAGCGCTTTAGCGGCATCTCGCGCTGGGAGAACTGGGGCCGCTGGTCTAACGCCAACCTGGCGCCGGAAGTTAACATTGAATATGTCGATCCGCTGCCCGCGCGCTTCGACTTGGTGATCACCGCGCGCGCCTTCGGGCCTAACGCGCACCAGCCGATTCCGGTACGCGTCGGCGATCAGCAGCAGCAGCTAACGCTGGGCGAGGAACTCTCCACCACCACCCTGCACTTTAGCAACCCGACGGGGGAGCATACCTTGACGATTGCGCCGCCGCAGCCGCAGCAGAGCAATCTGGGCAATATTACCGGCCAGGATCCGCGTCGGCTGGGTATCGGGATGGTCGAGATTAAAATCGTGCAGCCGCAGAGTTAAGTCAGGAATAGTTAATGGTAAAGGTTAAGGTTCCATTCGCCGTTCCTGCGCTGACGGTGCCGGTAGAGATATAGTTGGCGTAAAAGGTATAGGCGGCAGTGCCGTCGCTATCGATAGTCGTTGAGACGGTCTGGTTAAGCGGCACGCGGTTTTTATCCGCATCAAGGATCTCGATCGCGATATTTTCCGCTGTGCTGTCGCTGTCTAACGCCAGTAATTCTGCCGAACTGCTGTCCTGCGAACCGCTAAAGGTCAGCTCTGCGGTAGACGCAGAGCAATCGGTCAGCGCAATGCCAAAGTAGACCGGTTGCGAACGTACTCCGCTGTCAGTGAAGTTTTTTACTGCCCAGTCACCCAGCACGATAGTCTGGTTATCGTCCCCTTCGCTTACAGTACAGGAGGAGGCGACGATATTGCCGTGTAGGGTGATCTCAACCGAACCTGCGTTGGTAGCCAGCAGAGAGGGGCTAAAGAGTGCAAGCGCGAGAGCCCACGCCGTTCCTCTGAAACAAAAAGGTGTTTTCATATTTTCTCTCTCCGATTCTAGGCAAACTCAACAAGTAAATAGGCTGTCGCAGAGAAGGTGCCCTCTTCAGGTTTATTGCCCGTTACGCTGACCGGATAGGCCTTGATCGTTACGGTAGCCTGAGACGTGCTGTCCAGGGTTGTGGTAATGGCGCTGGTGGTATCATTCGGGACAATAATATTGCCCTGGTCATCGGTAATAATAAAACCGAGATCCGGATTGGAAGAAACAATGGTATTGCCTGAGACGGTAGAGGTTTGCAGCGTTATTTTTAACGTAGCGTTCGCCTCGCCATCTGTACATGCAATATTAAATGACTTAGACAGCGTTGATACGTCGCTGGGTTTAACCCCTGCGCCCGCCCGGCTAAAGGAAGAGGCGTTGATATCTGAAAAGTCAAAATCGATGGTGGTTCCGGCATTAACGGTACAGGTCTGCGGCACCGATATCGTCGCGCCGTTAATAACGATTTTGTATACCACGCTTTTCATCACTGGCGGATTATATTGTCCTATATCCGCGCCGACATACACGTTAAATATTTCGGTATAAGGTATCGTCAGTGTCCCGGTAAAGGCTTTCAGCACCTTAAACTTATATATCAGGTTGCTGTCACGCACAGGGAATTCTTTAGATTGATTAACGTTACCGTGCCAGCCCATATGCACATACTCGGCGGGTGGGTAAAAACGTTTTGCGTAGTCATCAACGATAGAGACAGCGATAGCAAGGTAATCATTCACCTTAAGAAACTGATAGCTGTCTTCCGTTGAAACCGCGGTAAGCGAAGTGCGATAGCTACGATATGTAGTGTCATCTCCTGCCCCCAGGTACCAGCTTGTATTAGGGCATACGGCATTAACACCCACGTAATCCTTGCTGGTGCTGGTTACCACCGTTCCTACGGTGGCATCGCTGATAATATCGCTGGGGATATCCAGCTCTTTCGTCTTATTACCTGACGAGAACTGGCAAGCCCCTTCATTCACGGCGTAACCTCTGCTAACGATACATATATTCAGCAGCACAATAAGCAGTGCGAGAAAATATTTTTTATTCATTAAATACTCTTCCTGTCTACTGGAGACAAACGGCGTCGGTTTGAACAACCGGCTGTTTTAACTGGGCATTGGTAAAGGTGTAGCTGGCGGTGCATTTATCCTGCTCGCCTGGACCCCAGCTCACCACGATGGTGCCTTTCTCACCAATACCGGTCAGGTAGACATGGCTGTTGTCATCAACAATGCCGGTTGCGCTGCTCTCTTTCTCCAGCGCCGTAGAGGCAAAAGGAACGCTCTTTTTATCTTTCGTCACTAAGTTGAAGATGGCCCGGTAGCCGACTCTGGCATTAAAGCTTGCCAGCGCCAGCGCGCCCTTGGTCGGCACTACGTTGACCACGCTGTCGTCCAGATCCGTATGATCGTCCAGGGTGCGGGTATCCAGCGCGATACGGTTATTTCGGTAGCTGGTGGAATAAGGCACTACCGCATAACCGCGCAGGTCAGTTTTAATGCCGGTGGTATTTTGCACCTTAACGCTTTGCGCGCCCGGCGCTTTAATTAATATGTTGGTATCGCCCAGCGGCTGACTTAGCGTTATGCCGTCGTGATGCGCAACGAAGCCACCGGTTAACCGATAGTCGAGCATTTTATAACTGCGGTTATAAGAGTAACCCAGGCCAGCGTCGCCATATTCACTCGTATAGTTAAGGTTGGCGCTGCCGGTATAGTAACTTTTGTTGCTGTAACCCTGATTAACGCTGTATTGCAGACGACCGTCGCTGAGCGCAGTGCCGCTCACGCCTGTCTGAATCGAGGTTTTGCCGTCTGAGTTATTACTAAACGTCGAGGTGGCGTGGATATTTTTCAGCTTCTGCCGGTAATTATTATTATTGGTTAACAGCTCCAGCGGCAAAGACAAACTCAGTGCGATAGCCTGATCCGATTCTGAGGTGCCGCGGCTTTTACTGTATGACCAGGAGAGGCTATAGCTCAGAGCATTCCAGTTAGAACTAAAACCGGCCTGCCAGGTTGAGTCAGTTTCGTCGGTATTCCAGTAATTCTGCTGCGTTGCGCTCAGGTAGACGGAACCATAACCGCCAAGCTGCTGATTTATGTTGGCCTGAAACTTCCCTTTTTTGGCGTTACGGGTGTTGTAGTAGTTAACTAACACCCTCTTCTTATTGCCGTTCTCATCCGTATAGTAGTCGTACTCGTAGCCTGAGCTGTTCTTATAGGTGGTGTCTTCCAGCGTATAGAAGTTTTTGGTTGAGTAACGGTATCCCAGCAGCTGGAAGGTCGTCCCCCATTCGTTCAGAGATTTCGCGTATAAAAAGCGCAGGGACTGCCCTGAGTAATCTTTATCATCTGCGAGCTTGCTCCAGGCCTGAGTCACGTCTAAAGAAACCGCGCCGACATGCCCGATATTTTGCGCAATACCGCCAACGATTGATCTATAACGTTCCGCAAACTGCATCCCGCCATAGAGCGTGCTGCTTTTCGTGATGCCGTACATGGCGGCGCTTTCAGCGAATATCGGTTTCCTGCGGTTGGATGAGCCGCTGCGATACTCGCCCACGTTCATGTTATAAACCACGCGTCCCTCGCGCTGCAGGAACGGTACGGTTGAGTAGGCAACGGTAAAGGTCTGCGTTTTTCCGCTGGTTTCCTCAACCGACACCACCAGGTCACCGCTGGATGACGCAGGCGAAATATCATTAATAACAAAGGGGCCAGGCTGCACGTAGGTGGTATAGATAACGTAGCCATTTTGCCTGATCACCACTTTGGCCTTGCTTTGCGCAATCCCTCTTACCGTCGGCGCGTATCCTTGCTGACTATTGGGATACATACTGTCTGAGGAGTAAAGCCGGAGACCGCGGAAAGAGAGGCTGTCGAAAATTTTGCCGTCTGTTGAGGTATCCCCCAGCACCAGCTGTGATTTCAGCGGAATAATGGCTCTTTCAGCATAGGTGCTGATGCTGTTCCATCTGTTTCGCGTATAGCTGTCGCTCTCGGAATGGGTATAGCTTCCGTTATGCCTTAATCGCCATGGCCCCCAGTTCACGCCGCCATTCAGTCCAAGGTAGATGCTCTCGCTATTGCTGGAGCGATCCCCCGTCAGGGTATAGCTGAGTAGGGAGGCCGGCACGCCTTCGTCCCACTCCTCCGGCGGAATATAACCTTTGGCGGAGTTACTGAGCATCGCCTGGGGAAGGGTAATTTTGAGCTTCAGCTTATCGAAATCAAAGTTTACCGTTGCCTCGGTAATCAGTTTTTTCAGGACGAGACACTGATTACCATCCTGACTTTGCAATTGCGGGAACTGCTTAAAATCCAGGCCAAACCGCCGCAGCCACTTAGCGTTCAGGCAGGGGTAAAGCCCGGTATTGTCATCGCTTTTCGCGACCACATCCTTGTCGGCGTCACGAAACTCAATATCAGAGGCGGTAATAAACTGATCGTTTACATAGATATCCACCCTGTATTTGCCTGGTGCCTGCTTGCCGCTGGTAAAGCGTGAAAGATCGGCGACGGTACTCCCATTTTCCGATAAGAATGCTGGATCAAAATACATCCCTGCCTGAACGCCTGACGAACCGGAAAAAATCGTCATGAATTGCGCGCTCCAAAAGAGTAGCTTTCGGTTCACTTTTCTCATTTTAATAATCCGTATTCACTGGAATAATGGCGAGCAAAGCCTGTATCAGAAAAGCACACCATTATATTTTTTCGTTATTGCACCGTAATCGTTCACAGCTTTATAGGTGATATCTCTTTTTATTGATTTTCCGATATCAACAACTGTTTTACCTTTAGGAGCAACCAGGGTATTTGCCTGTTGTTTGCCACCCACATAAAACTCAACAAGCGAAACGTAGTAAGGCGTTGGGTTATCAATGGTCAGCTTGCTGCCATCAAAATGGAACTTCAGCGCTTCGGGGGCGCTCTCTGACATTAAAGCAAGCTCTTTCGGCCTGACGAAAATTTTAATACGCGACAGCACCGCCATTTTGAGCACGTTTTTATTTTCAAGCTTGTCTTTATCAAACTCCGGTATCGCTTTTGAATTAAGGTAGTAAACGGACTCTCTGTCAGCAGGCAGCGCGCCGCCAACGTAGACGATTCTGAGTGTATTTTCGCTTTTGGCATTACTGACGAACAAAGGCGGCGTAACAATAAAGTCGGATGACTTTTTACCGTTTTTGTCTTCAACCCATGTCTGAATAAGGTAGCGAAGTTTTTCATCCGTATTTTTAACGGCAAGAGACGCCTGCTTATCGCCCTGAGAATAAATTACCCGCGTCGCGCCAAGCAGCACGCCACCCGCTACAGCTGAATAGCTGTTAGCAAATACAAGCGTTAAAAAAACAAAAAGCGAAGCCATTCCTCTTCTCAGAGGAGAACTGAATAGTGTCATTTTAAAATCTCTGCGTTATCAGGGATAAAAAACCTTGAAATTCACTTCGGAGAAAAGCTCTCCGGGACGCACTTCATTTTTTATTACTTTATATTTTGCCAGAAAAGTCAGTAACCCGTCTCTTCCGCGAAACTTAGAACTGCTGAGCACGCTATTAGGAACAAGCGCATTATATTCCTCGTCGAACAGAGCCAGCCCCAGGCCAACTTCTTTATTGCCCCTTTCTTCTTTCAGGGCCGAAGGCGTTTTGTCGGTATAAACCCTGAATAGCGTGCTGTCTTCAGATGCTGTTTCTCCGTTAAAAACGATTTCAATATTTCTTTTTGAGTCAATATTACATTGCCCTACGTAGATCCGGAACGTGACGTACTCTTTGTCAGGATAGAAGCCAACCTCTTTTAGCTGATCGCTTCTGTAACTCCCCATATCAACGATAATATCATCTGAAGCCCGGTTATTGACTGTCACAACGCATGCGCCCTCGATGATATTGCCGCGCAATTTCACCTTGCCCTTGTTATAGATGCCAATATCAGCGGAACACAACGAGCAATAAAGAAGGAGACCAGAAAAAATGAATAAAGAGAAAGTCCGATTAAGCATTTTTTAGTCTCCTTCTTTAGTTCAGATCACTTCA
This sequence comes from Pantoea sp. ACRSB, assembly GCF_022346905.1. NCBI lineage: Bacteria > Pseudomonadati > Pseudomonadota > Gammaproteobacteria > Enterobacterales > Erwiniaceae > Pantoea > Pantoea sp. ACRSB. Next base: position 232,681 of record NZ_JAKRNL010000003.1, read on the forward strand.
CGTTAACGTCAAATTATGAGTAGTTAACGACAAAGGTGACGTCGGCGTTAGCAACACCGGCTGTTGGTGTGGCGCTGGTTGAAACATAGCGTGCGGTGTAGTGCATCGTGTTGGTGCCGTCAGCCAGCGTGAAGGAAGACGTTGCGGTACCCGGCGTTACTTCTTTATCAGCGGTATCCAGGATCTGAATGCCTACGCCAGTTGCCGTGGTCTGGTTAGAAGAGGAGTTAACCGCAAAGAGTTTGTTATTTTCCCCATCGGTCTGACCGGTGAAGGTAACGGTAGCGGCAGTAGAGACAGTGGTGTCACATTCATTCAGCACGATTTCAAAAGGAATCAGCGCCGTTTTATCGCCAACCGCAGAGAAAGCGCCGGTACGGTATTCACCCAGAGCTACAGTTTGATCTGCAGATTCAGTGGCAACCGCGCAAGCGGCATTTACCAGGCTACCCGTAAAGTGAATGGTGCCGCCTGAAGCAGTCACGCTTGATGCTGCCTGAGCGCCGACGTTCGCCAGTAACAGAGAAGCCGCCAGCAGAGCAACTTTCGTTTTACCCATTTTTCTTTTCTCCAGATTTTAATTACACAAAGAGTTTCTATAGGGCTGATAGAGAACAGAACCAGAGTGTATTACGTCTGTTAAGACGCGTTCTCTTCAACGGGGGCTATATTTAGTCATGAAGAGATACAAAAAAAGTGAAAATAAAACATTTAAGCGATAAATTCACAAAACGAAAACGAATTTATTTACTCCTCGCAGGCAGAAAAAAAGCCTTCTTAATTAAAGAGGTAAATAAACACAGGCATTCTTAACAGAAATACAGCATGGATTATAAAACCGGAACGGGAGTTAAATAAAATCGGCGAATAAAAAATACCATCTGGTTATTCCGGTAATAATAAAAGGTCATTACCAGCTTCAGATAAGCCTGAAGCTTAAAGGTATTTTTTTATTACCAGAGGTATTGTAACGCTTTGCGTTAAGAGAGGGGAATTTGCTTCGGAGGAGAAGATAAGGTAAGCACCAGGAAACATGCCCGGAGGCATGCAGTTAAAAGAAGAAGTAGATGAGGCTATTTATATGAAAGAACACAACCCTTCACAAAGCCAGATAAGCCGCCACGACCAGTATACAAACGATGACTGCTATTATCACGCCGCCATATCTGGCTTTAACGGTTGAGATCCAGGGCTTACTGTTATTCTTTTCGGCTTCGCTGGCATCGGAGAGTACCTGTTGATTGTCGTCAGGTAAACTGCTGCTGGTCATTGCGTCGCTATCGGGCGCGCTGGCTTCCTTTGCTTCAGCCTCTGCCTCAACAGACTCAGGATTGAGGTCGCTTTGCTTAATAATCGCTACCTCTTCTGACAGCATAAGCCCTTTGCGCGGCAAGGTGACAATAGCATCATCATCAAAACCGAGCGCTTTTAATCTTTTCCTTAAAATGGATATGCTCTGGTAGTAGGTATTTTTAGTGACGATAATGCCCTTCTTACCCCACACCTCATTAATAAAATCATCATGACTTACTACCTCGCCCTGACGCTCAATCAGTAATAAAAAGCAGCGCGAAGCGGGTTTACTTAAAACAACCTCAGCTATACTGTCATCGAGCGGTCTAAGGACGTTCGTTACAGGATAAAAACAGAGGCGACCATCAATAAGGTAATAGTTTTCCATAAGGTGCTGTCTAAGTAGTCAATTTAACGAGAAACGTTACGTTAACCCCTTATAAAACAGGCTTTACGCACTGAGGCGGGTTAACATTGAGATTTATTCTATTCATCCCTTACTGTTTGAATAGAAATATAATGCCTGAAATGAATCATTCTTATAACGCATTCCATTAATTCACCCCTCACCTGACGATAATCTTTAAGTGATTCCCTGTGCTAACCACTCAGCCACTATATACTCTCATTTTCCTGATTTGAAGAGCTATTTTATTACCCTTTCTATTACATAAACCTTACAAAAAAGATAATGCTGTAAATTTAATAATGATATTCAATGCGTTAGCAAAAAGTCTTTTCAGACACCAGCCTTTAGCAGCCTTAATATATCTTTATTCATTCCAAAATGAGAATATTACCAGCAGCGAGAATGCGACCTCTCTTTTTTTACACAATCAAAATATTCAGATAAAAAAATCAAACTCCATTCTCAAATGAGAATATAAATTACATAACGCCAGGCTTCACGCAGAAAAAATCTGCTATTAATGCTGACGCATCAGCAAAATGAAACGTCAGCATTTAGCCATTTTATACAGGCAACAGCCAAAACCTAAAGGTTCTGGCGCAGCGTCTCCAGCCGCTCCCGCTGCTTCTGTCCGGCATCAAAGTTCTCCTCGGCCAGCCAGCGCTCAAAGCCACCTTTCACCTGCGGCCACTCGCCGTCGATAATCGAGAACCAGCTGGTGTCGCGCGTGCGGCCGCGATACACAATCGCCTGGCGGAACTCGCCCTCATACTGAAAGCCCAGCCTTGCGGCGGCGCGGCGCGAAGGCGCGTTCAGGCTGTCGCATTTCCACTCATAGCGGCGATAGCCGAGCTGCTCGAAGGCGTAGCGCATCAGCAGATAGTGGGCTTCGGTCGCCTGCCGCGTCTGTTTCAGCAGCGGCGAAAAGGCGACGTGCCCGACTTCGATCACGCCATGCTCCGGCGCGATGCGCATCAGCGCCAGCGTGCCCACTGCGCGCCCGCTTTCGCGGTCAACCACGGCGAAGTGCAGCGGATCGCGGCTGTTCTCCATCTGCTGCATATAGCTGAGCCATTCAGCCCGATTGTTAAAAGGCCCGGCGAACAGATAGGTCCAGTCGCGGCCATCCTGCGCCAGCGCCCAGGCGGCAAACAGATCGTCGCTGTGCTGCGCCAGGCTTAGCGGCTCCAGCCGACAGTAGCGTCCCTCCAGCGTCTCGCGCTGCGGAAGCGGGCGCGGCTGCCAGCCCGGCATTGGCTGGCCCACCGGCTGGCCATATTCATTAATGGTGTGTGACATAGCATCTCCTTGTTGTGGTCATCCTGAGATTGCCGCTTTTCTGGTAGGCTAAAAAGCGCCACCGCCAAAGAGAATGATGGATCCATGATGCCTGATGCTCGCCCCTTCCCGACCAGCCAGTTGCTCTCCGCCCCGCTCGCCTTGCGCGACGGCGAAACCCTTCAGCAACAGCTCTTTCTGCGCGTGAAGCGCGCGATCCTGACGGGCCAGCTTCCGGCAGGCACGCGCCTGCCCGCGACGCGCCAGCTGGCGCAGGATCTGCGGATTTCGCGTAACACGGTTATCAATGCCTGGATGCAGCTGCAGGCGGAAGGGTATCTGATTAGCGATCGTCAGGGCAGCCGCGTCAGCCCGATTGCGCTGCCCGCCCCGCCTGCTCTCGCCGTCGGCAGCGAAGCGCCGGTGGCAGACCGGGTGGCGCTGCTGCGTTCCGGCCATCGCTACAGCAGCGAAGAGATGCCGCTGCGCCCCGGCGTGCCGGCGCTGACGCACTTCCCTTTCGCCGCCTGGCGTCGCGCGCTTAGCAGGGTGCTGAGCGACACGCCGCAGCGCCTGCTGGGCTATGGCGATCCGCTGGGGGAAATGGCGCTGCGCGCTGCGCTGGCGCAGCATCTCAGCCTGACGCGCGGCGTGCGCTGCCAGCCGCAGCAGATCGTTATCACCGAGGGCGCGCAGCAGGCGCTGTCGCTCTGCGTCACGCTGCTCAGCAATCCCGGCGATACCGGCTGGGTAGAAGAACCTGGCTATCGCGGCGCGAAAGCGGCCATGCTGGCCGGTAACCTGCGCGTGCAGCCGGTTACGGTGGATGAGCAGGGATTAGCGCCCGATGTCCGGCTGTGGCAGAGCGCTCCGCCGCGTCTGATCTACTGTTCGCCAACCCATCAGTACCCAACCGGCGCGGTGATGAGCGCGGCGCGCAGGCTGGCGCTGCTTGCACAGGCGCAGGCGCATCAGGCGTGGATTATTGAGGATGATTACGACGGCGATTTTCGCTACGTTGGCGAACCGATCGGCGCAATGCAGGGCATGACGCCCGCCGCGCCGGTTATCTATATCGGTTCATTCAGCAAAACGCTGTTTCCCGCGCTGCGCCTGGGATTTATGGTGCTGCCTGCCGCGCTGGCAACCACGCTGCGTCCGGCGCTGCATGAGCTACTGCGCGGCGGCAATCGCCTTGAGCAGCAGGCGCTGGCTGCTTTTATCGCCAGCGGCGACTTTACGCGCCACCTGAGCAAGATGCGCCGTCTTTACCGTCAGCGACAGCAGACGCTGCGGCAGGCACTGCGCGAGACGCTGGGCGAAAGCGCCAGCCTGCTGGGCGGCGAATGCGGCCTGCATCTGGTGCTGCGGCTGGCTGACGAGATCGACGACGTTGCGCTGGCGGCGCGGCTGTGGCAGGCCGGTTACGCCCCTGGCGCGCTCTCCGGCTACTGCTCTGGCGATGCGCCGCCGCGCGGGCTGGTGCTGGGCTACGGCAACACCGGCACCGCGCAGCTAAAGGCGGGCGCGCGACAAATCCGTCGGCTGCTGGACGCCGCGCCGTCCGCTACTTAGCGGGCGCGGCGACAGAGTGCCGCGGAATAAGCTCGGCGCTGAAGGCGGGCAGCGGGCCGACCGGCTCGCCGCGAATGTCGGCAATCAGGCGTCGCGCCGCTTCGCGGCCCATCTCATAGACCGGCTGCGCCACCACCGTCAGCGGCGGCGCGACGATTTCGCTCCAGGGAAAGTTATCGTACATGATGAACGAGAGATCCTGCGGGATACGCAGCCCGCGCTGCGCCACGGCGCGCAGCAGCGACATGGCGACCAGGCTGTCGGAAGCGATCAGCGCGGTCGGCGGCGCGCTGCGCTGCCACAGCGTCTCGACGATGCGCGCGATCTGCGCGTCGCTACCGGCATTCGCCTGGATTAACGAGGTGTCATAGCGACGACCGGCGGCGGCAAAAGCCGCCATCATGCCGCCTACGCGCTGCGCCACCGGCGTCAGACCAAAGTCCGCCGCCTCGCGGTACTCCCCCTCCAGCTCCATGCTGGTGATATAGGCGATGCGCTCGTGTCCCGCCTCCAGCAGTTGCTGCGTCGCCTCACGCGCCACGGCGGTGAAATCGCAGCAGATCGCCTCGACATCGAGATCGATTACCGCGCGATCGAACAGCCTGAGCGCACGTCCCTCTTCCAGAACCTGTAACAGATGGCCGTTTTTCTCCCGCGACGAGTGGCTGGGAGCGACGATAATGCCGTCGACCCGCTTCTCCAGCATTACCCGCACCGCATCCTGCTCGGCCTGCCCTTTCTCGTCGCTGTTGCCCAGCAGCAGATGAAAGCCCGCCTGGCGCGCCACGTCGGCCATGCCGCGCAGAGCCAGACCAAAATGCGGGTTCTCGATATCGCCGACAATCACGCCGATGGTGTTAGATCGCCCGGTGTTCATGGTGCGCGCCACCTCGTTAGGCCGGTAGCCCAGCGATGCCGCCGCGCGGTTGACTCGCGTCTGTACCTCTTCACTGACGGCGCCGTAGCCGCCGAGCGCCCTGGCCGCCTGCGCTTTTGAAACGCTGGCCGCCCGGGCGACGTCAGCAACGGTAGGCGCTTTGGATCGCATTTTTTGAATGGTCATAATTAATTCGAATCACAGGTTGATGACAGGAAGATTGACGTCGAAAAAAGGCTGTGCTTAAACTCATTGTAACGCCTTGAGACCGGTCTCACAACAACTGTGCTCTTGTCGTCACCTGCGTTGAGACCGGTCTCATAACTCTATTACTACCGGCTCGACTGTCTCTGATGTTTAACCTGCAAAAACGGATGAGCTATGAAATCGCCAATTCACCTGAGCGCCCTGTGCGGCGCCGCAATCGCACTCTGTTCACTCTCGTTCAGCACGCTGGCGGCCAGCAGCGATAACCCTTACGGGCTGCTGGAGCCGGGCCACCTGCGCATCGCCAGCGTGGGCGACTCTAAACCCTATACCTTTACCGACGCCAGCGGCCAGTTCACCGGCTTCGACGTGGAGTTCTTTAAAAACGTGGCGCACCGCATGGGCATCGATCAGGTGGATTTCGTCGGACAGGATTTCTCCGCCATCCTGCCCGCCGTCGCCAACGGTCAGTTTGACGCCGCGGTCGCCGCTATCGGCATCACCCCGGCGCGCGAGAAGACGGTGGACTTCTCTACCGGCTATCTGGCGGGCTACCTCACGGTGCTGACGCGCAGCGACAGCGGCGTGAAAAACGTTGAGACGCTGGCGAAGCATCGGCTCGGAGTGGTTCAGGGCACGCTGCAGGAGAACTACGCCGTCCAGCACTTCACCCAGAGCGACGTGGTGCGCTTTCCCGATAATAACGCTGCGGTCTCCGCGCTGAACAACGGCACGCTGGACGCGGTATTCCTCGACTATGAAGCCGCCAAAAGCTATGCCGAGCGCTTCAAGCTGATCTCCGCCGCCGATATTCCGTCGTTCGATGCGCCAGCGGGCGTTGCCATCGCCAAAAATAAACCGGCGTTTAAGGCCGCGCTCGACAAGGCGATCAAAGCCGCCATGCAGGACGGCACCTGGAAACAGCTTTATCAGAAGTGGTTTCCCGGCTCGCCGATGCCTGAGCAGTATCTGCCCGGCGGCCAGTAATGCGTGAGCGCTGAGCGTTCGGCTTTTCACCAGTGACGGCATCGTCCGTCACGCGTACTGATGGAGTACGGCGATGGATCTTCTGACAATGCTTTCCCGCACCTTCTTCGATCTCGACTCAATGAAGGAAGTGCTGCCGCAGCTGCTGGCGACCGGGCTGGTCAATACCCTGATCATCTCTGTTGCCGCCACGCTGCTCGGCACGCTGTTCGGCCTGCTGCTGGCGCTGATGGGCATTTCGCCGTCGCGCTGGCTGCGGCTGCCCGCGCGTCTTTATACCGACCTGTTTCGCGGCCTGCCGTCGATTCTGACCATTCTGCTGATTGGGCAGGGTCTGGCGCGCTTCAGCTATCAACTTTTCGGGCCGACGCCCTACCCGCTCGGCATTTTCGCTCTCAGCCTGATCGCCAGCGCCTATATGGGCGAGATTTTCCGCGCCGGTATTCAGAGCGTAGAGCGCGGGCAGATGGAGGCGTGCCGCGCGCTGGGCATGAGCTACGGCCGCGCGATGCGCCAGGTAGTGATCCCGCAGGGCATCCGCCGCGTGCTGCCCGCTATCGTGAACCAGTTTATCGCCATTATTAAAGACTCGTCGCTGGTCTACCTGCTCGGCCTGATGACCGGCCAGCGCGAGCTGTTCCGCGTCGGACAGGACGCGGCGGTGCTTACCGGCAACCTGTCGCCGCTGATGCTGGCAGGGCTTTTCTATCTGGTGATTACCGTACCACTGACCCATGCGGTGAACTATATCGACGTGCGCTACCGCACCGGTCGTCGTCGCCTCACCGCGCCGCAGAGCGGCCTGAAAGAGGTCGAAGAAGTGCTAAAGCGCCCCGAGGGCGCGCTGACCACACCATCCTTAACCAGCAATCGGGGGCAATAATGAGCGTTGCAATGAAACTGAGTGAACCGCCCGCTGCGGCGAGCTGGAAAGGATCGAGCCTGGAGCTGCGCGATCTCTCGCTGGCCTACGGCCCGATCGAGGTACTGCGTCGCGTGTCGCTGCGCATCGCACCCGGCACCACCACCTGCATTATCGGGCCTTCCGGCTCCGGCAAATCGACCCTGCTGCGCGGCATCAACCGCCTGCATGAACCTAAATCGGGCGACGTGCTGCTGGCGGGACGCTCGGTGCTGAAAGACAAGCCCGACGCGCTGCGGCTGCGTATTGGTATGGTGTTCCAGCACTTCAACCTGTTTCCCGACCACAGCGCGCTGGAGAACGTGGCGCTGGCCCCCTGGAAGGTAAAAGGACTGCCGAAGGCGCAGGCGATGGCGATTGCGCGCCAGCGGCTTGAGGAGGTGGGCTTAGGCCAGCGCGCCGATCACCGCCCGCGCGATCTCTCCGGTGGCCAGCAGCAGCGCGTGGCGATTGCCCGCGCGCTGGCGATGGACCCCGAGGTGATGCTGTTTGACGAGGCGACTTCGGCGCTCGATCCCGAACTGGTGAAAGGGGTGCTGACGCTGATGGCCGATCTCTGTCGGCGCGGCATGACCATGGTGGTGGTCACTCATGAGATGGGCTTCGCCCGCAAGGTCGCCGATCAGGTGGTGTTTATGGACGAAGGGGAGATTGTTGAAGCGGGCCCGCCCGCCGCACTGTTTGACGCGCCCCAGTCGCCGCGCCTGCAACGTTTTCTTTCGGAAGTGCTGTAAGCCTTCTCTCTTTCGTAACGAACAAGGAACCGAATCATGGCTTTTGAACAACTCCCTCGCGTAGTGGTACTGGGCGGCGGCGCGCTTGGCGTCTCCAGCGCGCTGCAGCTGGCGAAACGCGGCGCGGCGGTCACGCTGGTGACTGAGGCAGAACTCTGCTCCGGCGCCTCTGGCCGTTCGCTCTCTTGGCTGAACTCAGCGGGCGAACGCTCCACGCCCTATCACGCGCTGCGCATGGCGGGCATCGATCGCTACCGCACGCTGTTCGCCGAAGATCCCTCGCGCGACTGGCTGCGCTTCGACGGCGGCCTGTACTGGGCGGCGGATGACCTGAGCGGTACGCGCGCGCGCCATGCCTATGAGAAGGCACACGGCTACGACTCGCGGCTGGTCACGCGCGACAGCCTGGCGCAGGCGGATGCACAGGTAGAGGGCGAGGCGCTGGCGCAGGAGGCGATCTTCAACCCTGGCGAAGGCTGGGTCAGCCTGCCGCACCTGGTGGCGCATCTGGCGCATCAGCTGCGCGCGCTGGGCGGCGAGATCGTCGAGCACGCCGGGAAATGTGAAGTCGTGCGTGACGGGCAGCGCGCCAGCGGCATCAGGCTGGCGAGCGGGGATATCCTGCACGCCGACGCGGTGCTGATCGCCTGCGGCCCCGCCACGCCGGATGTGGTCGCGCCGCTCGGCGTCACTATTCCCAACGGTTCGCCCGTTTCCATGCTGGTGATCACGGCACCCAGCGCACACGGGATGAAGGCGGTGCTGAATACGCCACGCGCGGCGGTGCGCCCCAATCCGGGCAAGACGTTCGCGCTGGATCACGACTGGTACGAAGAGGATATTCAGCAACAGGCTGACGGCAGCTACTCCATTGATGAGAGCGTGGTGGCGCAGCTTGCCGCCGAGGCCAGTAAACTAATTAAAGGCGAGCCGCTGCGCGCCGCGAGCTGGAAGCTGGGATTAAAACCGATTCCCGGCGACGGCGAACCGGTGCTGGGCGAGCTGGAGAGCGTGCCGGGCTGCTTTGTCGCCTTTACCCATTCTGGCGCGACCCTGGCGCTGATTGCGGGCGAGCTGCTGGCGGAGGAGATCCTGACGGGCGAGAAGCAGCCGATGCTGGAGAGCTTCCGGCCTGCCCGTTTCGCATAAAAAAGCCGGTCGCGCTGACCGGCTGTCAATTGCTGGTGCCCGTATGGGGCACACGGGCGCGCTGGCCCGGCAACAGGCGCACCTCAGGGATGGGGTGCGTATCCGCGTGGTTAGCGCTGCCTTCTTAGCCGCGCTCGCACTTAGCCACGATAGTAGATATCGCCTGTTTCCGCCTTGAGGATTTTGCCGACGTCATTGGTAATCAACAGATAATTGCCGCCGATATAGGTCCAGTGGCTGCCGGTTTCCGGCGCAGGCAGGTTACGCTTCTGCCATTCAACGATGGTGTAGGTTTTATCCAGATACTGCTGCGGCACGCTGTCGCCGACCTTGTACTCTTTGTAGTCGATGATGACGCGGTCGAGATCGTATTTTGACTGCGGCTGCGAAGTGCCGGCGTTAGCGTCTGGCGCTGGCGAGGGGGTGCTGCCCGCTTCTGGCTCTTCTGCGTTTGGTCCCAGCGGCGGCTGGCCGTTGCTGTCGGTGCTATCGCCCTGCGGCTGCGCATCGGCAGGGGCCTGCTGCTGCACCTGCGGCGGCGGCGGAACGGTATCGTTGGCGTCGCCTTCCGCCTGTGCGGCGGGAACAAGGCTCAGCGAGCCAAACAGTAAACCCGCTAAAAAGAGTGCGTTCTGAGTCCTGCGCATAGTGTTTTCCACGTTGATTGATTTTGTTAACAGTAGACCAGGATAAAGACAATCTGTACAGCCTGTCAGTTCCGTAGCAGCACAGGAAAGGTTCAAATAACAGCTCTCTATCGGGATGAAACCGTCAAATCTAAGCACGGCCTGACTGAACAGAGAAACTGCGCCGAATCACCTTACCTTTCGGCTAAACGGTCAGGCGGCGAAGCAGTAAGGATATCACAGCGTTTATCCAGTAAAGACTCCACCGAAGCGCGATTACCCTTATCCCAGCCGCGCCGCGTGGTCAGCAGGATAAACCCTTTCTCTCCCGAGAAAGTAGTGGGTATTAGCGCCACGCCATACTCCGCCAGCTGTGGCGGCGACAGCTGAAAATAACGCGCCACCGAGGCGATGGGATAGATCCCCATCGCCGTCGGCTGCATCACGCGGCGGGCATAGTAAGTATGGTTCAGCAAGCGGTCGGGCAACGGCCGCCACTGCTCATCAATGTAAGGTCGCTCCGCCTGCAGCTGGCGGCGCACGTCTTCGCGCAGACAGGTGAGATGAATATGCAGTTGATTCTGGCTGCGTCCATACGCAGAGTTAATCGCCATGCCCAGCCTGTCGTCGGGAACGTCGGCGCCATACGCCGCCATCAGGCGGTAGCGCATCAGCCAGGCATAGCCGAAGTAGTCGGTGCGGCCCTCGCGCGACAGTGCCATGCTCTCGATACCGGACATCGCCAGGTTCGGCACCAGAATAAAATGGTAGGGGTAGCGAGGATTCTGCAGGATGCTGAAGCCCTGCTCTTTGCTCTGTGGCTGATAGATCTGCTGGCAGGGCGCCGGGTCGCGCAGATAGTGGTAGTGGGTCATGCAGAGATCCTGCGTCACCATCCATAGCGCGTCGGAGCGCGCGCAGCCGCCCAGCAAGAGCGCCATGGCAGAGAGAATCAATCCTCGAGACATCCGCAACCACATCAGATTCCGCCGCTTATTCTCTTTTACGCCTTGTGAAAGGCTACTCTTAAAGATAATCAAATAGCGAAGCTCCTTGCCCGTTAACTCAGTATTATATAGCCTCTCAACTTATTCTCAGGCCAGAAGAACGATTCGCCCTTGCTGTTAAAAAATCATCCCCTGATGTCGAGTCGCTTTACCTCACGGGGAATAAAATTGTCATACCTCTCCCCTGCGCCTGCCTCTTTTGACATAAACTGATCTAAACAGTAACGGTTTTTATATCACGAAAGCTAATGGTGCTGAATCAAGCTCTACCTAAAACAAATTGACTGGCATCGCCAGTAATTAGCGCCCCGCGTCAGTAACAGAGTTAACAAGACAAGCGGTGTTAATAATAAGCTACACAACAAGGTCTGTTGAAAAATCCGCGTCTGCGCGTTTCGGATATCATCATCCAAATCGCGCCAATAAAATAATAAAAGCAAATTCAGGAAAACCACAGATTAATTAAAGAATGAATCAGTTGAGAGATCAGCTCTGCTTTTTATCCCTATAAAATGAAAACATAAATTAAGAGTCTATTGTGAAAAATGGTTCACAGATCACAGTTCACTGCCTGTATCGGTAGCATATTCTTTAGACAGCCATCAAAAAAAGGACAGTTAACATATAAACAAAGGAGTTAACATGCAGATTGATTACAATAGTTACCGTTCAGTAAAGAGTTTTAATAGCCGCGTACGCTTCCTGGTGATGCATTATACTGCCCTTGATTTTACTGCGTCGGTCAGAGCATTAACTGGCCCGTCAGTCAGCGCCCATTATCTTGTTCCTGATCCTTCAGATAAAACATATATTGATGCAGGCTTTAAAGAGATGCGCGTTTTTAATCTGGTTGATGAAAGCGAACGCGCATGGCATGCCGGTACAAGTGCATGGGCTGGAAGAAGCAATCTTAATGATTCCTCTATTGGAATTGAAATAGTGAATCAGGCTAAGGAAGAGAACGGCGTATTTACTTTTCCGCCTTATCACCCGGCCCAGACAGAGGTGCTGATTGCGCTGGCGACCAATATTATACAGCGTCACCCTGACATTACACCTACCCATGTCGTGGGGCATAGCGATATTGCGCCAGGCAGAAAAATGGACCCAGGCTCTGCCTTCCCCTGAAAAGCGCTTTATACGGCTGGCGTTGGGGCGTGGTTTGATGACCAAACAAAAGACCGCTATATGGGAAAATTTCGCGGTGCGTTACCTGCGAAAGAGCAACTCGTGGAAATGTTCAAAAAGTATGGTTATGACACATCAGGAACCGATAATGAAAAGCAATATTCGCAATTAATCAGAGCCTTTCAGCTACATTTCCGACCATGCAATTACAGCGGTCAAATGGATATTGAAACAGCCGCCATTCTTTATGCGCTGGTAGAGAAATATAAAAATTGATATAGCTATTTATTACATACAGGTAAAGATTATGAATAGATTTATTCTTGGCGGCTGGAGCCAGTCACTGACGGCTAAACCGCTGGAAGAGTTTGATATCATGATGTACGGCATGGTCACTAATCTTGACGGATTAACAACAGGTACATCGTCTCGTCCTGGATGGAGCCCAGAAAGAAACAATAAACCAGAAAACCTCTCTGGCTTTAGCGGGAAGACCTTATGGGTGTATGGAGGAGGCGGATGCGCTCCTGAAGGGCGACCTGCAAATATCCAGGAAGCTCTGAGGATTGCAGAAGCGACCAAAAGCCGCGGCTGGGATGGCGTAGACTTTGACGACGAATGCAATATGAATATTGATTTGGTCATTGAAGCAATGGAACATTTGAAAAAATGCCAGAAAGAAACCAGCTTTGGTTTTACCGCAGGATATGCTTACAACCACCCTGAGACCAATAACGGCAACCTGTTAAACAAGAAAATAATAGCGCTTCACGCCTCAAATCAATGCAATCGCTTCATCCATTATTGCTATGGTGCTTCGATGTGGAGTAAAGAGGACATAATCAACAATGTAACGCCCGCGATTAAAAGATCTTTAGAACACGGCGTTGAAAACAAGAAATGCATTCTTGCGCTTACAACCCGAGGCATGACTGACTGGAACTTAAATTATTTCATCGATCAGGTGCTGGACTTTAATCTGGGAGGCATGTTCATCTGGAAGTATGAAGAGCTAACGAATGAGAGCCTTGCAACCATTAAGAGGCGGCTATGGAAATAAATGTGCAATCAACAGCCATATTCATCACAGTAAGACTTAAAAAAGCGCAGCACGCATAACCCTTCGCATGGTGCCGGTAATACAGCGCCAGCTTTATAAACGTTATCATGGATGAGAGATGGAAAATATAACCAGCAGGCGAGACTTTATCAAAAGGATGATCCTTATAATGTCTTCTACGATGGTTGTCAGCGCCTGTCGTTCAGAGAATGATGAAAAGCGCGATCCCCACGACTCAATGCTGAGCAACAGTATATGGCTACCTGACTGGCGTATGCAGCAATCTCTACGCTCAACGCTTGAAGCGTTACAATATGGCTGCGTCAAGAGTGCATCGCCCTTCTGGTATGAAATTGATAATGCCGGTACCTTGACAGTAAAACCAGGTTCTGACGGGCTGCATATTCCAGATAAAAAAACTATTGGCCTGTTGAAACAAAATCAAGCCCTGGTCACGCCGACCATTACGACGACGCTGATGCCAGACGCGTTTATTCAGCTTTTCAGCGATAACTCCCGCCAGTTAAGCCTGGCAAAGAGGATCACACAGGAAATTATCGAGAATGGCTATGATGGCATTGACCTGGATCTGGAAAATATTGCATTGACCACGGATAGCGCTGTAGCGAGGGAGGTCCGTAAAACCTATACCCGCTTCTGCCAGTCCCTCTCCTCTGAACTTACGCGCGTCAATAAACTGCTGACCATTACCGTTATGCCACGCTGGTCTGATCAATATGAGGTGTGGCGAAATAAGCTGATCCCTGCGGTTTATGATTACAAAGCGCTGTCCGCCGCCGCATCAATACTTCGCGTCATGGCGTATGATCAGCACGCGCCGAATACGCCGCCCGGTCCTGTAGCAGGTTTCGAGTGGGTAAAAAGTATATGCCACTGGACGCGCCAGAACGTCTACGCCACCGATCGGGTAGAGATTGGCATCCCTCTGTATGGACGTGACTGGGGCAAAGGAACAGTTAAAAGCGTACTGTTTGATAATGTCACAGCACTGCTCGAAAAATATCCGCAAAGCGTCGTGACCTACAGCGCCAATGAGAAGGAAGAGACGTTCTCCTATACTGACGCTCAAGGCGCGTCGCATACAGTCTGGTACAGCAGCGATCAAGCCGTGCAAGACAGACTGGCGCTGATTAAAACCTGTGGTTTCCGTGGCGCAGCCTTCTGGGCCGCGTCTTATGAAAGCCCTGATTTATGGCGAACGCTCAGCGAGTTAGCTTAGGTCGCATAAACCTTTTTGCAAAAAAACGTCACCTGCGCTGATAATAAATTTTTCAGGGCTTATATAGTGCTGTAGCGCCCTTATTTCAAAATAATAACTCTGGGAGAATTTTAATAAAAGTCTCTTAACAGCGCGTGGCGGGCAGCCACGTTTCATTCATTTACAGGGAGTTCATATTTAGTGCAGAACTATAATCCTTTATCTCATTTAACATCACTTTACAAGTTAACGTTAACGGCCATTTTAGCTTTAATATTATCAGGCTGCGCATCGCGCCCGTCCATTATAAAGGAGCATGATGGCTATTATGTCAGCCACGACTTCACCTCCGCAGGACAAAACGAACGAATACGCTTTCTTGTTATTCATTACACAGCGCTGGATGATCGTCAGTCACTTAAAACACTGACAGAGGATCAGGTAAGTGCCCATTACCTGATTGCCGCAGAACCCGCATTCATAAAGGGAAAACCGGTCGTGCTGCAACTGGTTGACGAAAACAAGCGCGCATGGCATGCCGGCGTCAGTAACTGGAACGGCAGATCTAACCTGAATGACTCATCGATAGGTATTGAAATCGTTAATGCGGGGTTTACCGACAATATGTTGGGGCAACGTACCTGGTATCCCTATAAGGAAAAACAAATCGCCGCGCTCACCGCTCTGGCGAAGGATATCATCCGCCGCTACCAGATTACCCCTGATAACGTGCTCGGACATAGCGATATCGCGCCTTTACGTAAGCAGGATCCTGGCAAGCTGTTTCCCTGGGAACGTCTGGCGGCATCAGGTATTGGCGCATGGCCCGATCGGCAAACGGTAATCCGCTATCTTGCTGGTCGTTCCCCGAACGCACCGGCTGAAGTCAGCGTTATTCAGGCGCTGCTTAAGCAGTATGGATATGATCACATTCCTCAAAACGGCGTGCTTGACGAGGATACGCAAAAAACCCTTAGCGCATTTCAGATGCATTTCCGACCCAGTGATATTAGCGGGCATGCCGATGCGGAAACCGAAGCGATTGCGCGAGCGCTGGTTGATAAATATCGCCATGACGCCGTACCGGCTTTGGCACCTGAGCACAGTACAGGCTAAACAAGCTGGCACATCTGGCGCAGGTAAGGTCGTTAGAGATAATTTTCAGGGAAAATACGTATGAAAAAGCTTATGCCTTTAGCGCTGATTGTTTTCGAGCTTTCAGCCTGCAGTTACGATAACTACAAAATAACCCCGCCACCGCAAAACCAAGAGCGTACCATGCCGGATATTTTCCAGTCAGTCACGCCGGCTCAGCAGCGGGCCATTATGTCTGGCGAGCGGCCTGACTGGACAGAGACGCCGCCGGTCAAAGTGCCGCATCGTTGAAAGGGTGAACCCGCTCCGCGGACGGCGATACGGATAGACAGCGCTATCGTACCGCAACCGCATGGATAGCAGGAAAACGGGACGCGGTTCCCTCCCGCTTTATCGCGGCCCGGTTACGGATTTACCGGGATCACCGAGCCGTGGTACTGCTGCTCGATAAACTTCGCCACCTGCGGCGAGGCGAGATCTTTCGCCAGCGCTTTAATGCGCGGATCGTTCGCCAGCTTCGGCGTAGTCACCAGCACGTTGGCGTAAGGGTTGCCCTGCGCTTTCTCCAGTGCCAGCGCGTCCTTCGACGGCGTCAGGCCCGCCTGCAGCGCGTAGTTGCCGTTGATCACCGCGAACTGCACGTCATCCAGCGCGCGCGGCAGCTGCGGCGACTCGATCTCGACGATCTTCAGGTGATGCGGGTTGCTGCTGATATCCGCCGGCGTCGCCAGGTTGTTGATGGCGTCGTTCTTGCCCGCCTTCAGGATAATCAGCCCGTTGGCCTGCAGCAGGTAGAGCGCGCGGCTCAGGTTGGTGACGTTGTTCGGCACCGCTACCTGCGCACCGTCCGGGATAGCCTTCAGGGATTTCACCTTGCGCGAGTAGAGCCCCAGCGGCTCGATATGCACCGTCGCCGCCACGTCGAACGTCTCGCCCAGCGCCTTCTCCTGATCGCGCAGGTACGGCACATGCTGGAAGTAGTTGGCGTCGACGTCGCCGCGCGCCAGCAGCTCGTTGGCGTTGAGGTTGCCGTTGAGTTCGATCACCTGCAGATCGAGGTCAGGATCGATCTTCTTCACGTAGTTGAGGATCTCGCTGTGCGGCACCGGATCCGCCGCCACGCGCAGCACCGCCGCCGAACTGGCGCCCGAGAAGAGCGCCGCCAGCGCCAGAGTCGCTACCATCTTCTTTTTCATGCAATGTCCTTATGAAAGTGTCTTGAGATAATCGCCGTAATAGCGCTGCGCCACATCGCGGTGCGAGCGTAAACGTCCTTTAAGGTAGTTCCAGCCCACGTCGCGGATCAGCGGATTGGCGGGATCGCTGGTCGGCCCCAGCGCTTCCGCCGCCAGCGCGTCGGGCAGCTGGTAGATCGGCACCTGGGTGTCGAGCTGCGCGCCGAGGAAAAAGGCGATGGAGATGCGCTCCTGTCCTTCTGGCGGCGAGAGCACGCGGTGCACGGTGGCGCGCAGATAGCCGTTGGTCGCCAGCTCCAGCAGCTCGCCGATATTCACCACGAACGCGCCCGGCTTCGGCGCGGCATCGACCCAGTTTCCCGGCGTCACTTCCACCTGTAGCCCGCGCTGCTCGTCCTGCAGCAGGAAGGTGAGAAAGCCGGAGTCTTTATGCGCGCCGACGCCCTGCTGGCTTTCCTCGGCGCTCTGTCCGGGATAGCGGATCAGCTTGACGTGCTCGTTGGGATAGCGGCCGTAGAGCGCGTCGAAGGCGTCCTCCGGCAGCGACAGCGAACGGGCGAAGGCGCGCAGCAGGCGCAGCGCCACGTTGGTCATCTCCTGCTGCCAGCCGTTGATCACCGGGCGCAGCTGCGGCAGCGCTTCCGGCCAGAGGTTCGGTCCCTGCAGACGCTTCCACGCCGCATCATCCGGCTGCAGCAGCAGCGGCTCGCGATCCGCGCCGATATCGAATTGCTCGCGCTGGTCTCGCTGCTCGCGGGTGTACTCCACGCCCGCCAGGTTGTAGCCGCGGAAGTGCGGCGAGTGGATCATCGAGACGCGCAGCTTCTCTTCCTGCGGCAGATCGAAAAAGGCGCGCGTAATGCTTTGCACGTTCTGCTGCAGTTGCGGGTTGATGCCGTGGTTGATGAGGTAGAAAAAGCCCACGTCGCGTGCGCTTTCGCGTAGGCGGGAGAGAAATTTGGTTTGTTCGGTTTCGCTGCCGGCAAGTTGCGCCAGATCCAGCACCGGTAAGCTTGTCCAGGTCATTGTGCGTTTTCCAGAGAGGATGCCCGGATTTACCCTCGCACTAATAAAACGCATCGGGAAATAGTGAAGCGCTATATGTTATCGCAAGGGGTTTTTAGAAGAAGTTGGGGAAAGGGTATGCGGGAAAGAGATTAGGAGAAATTTAACATCATTTAAAATTTCCTTCCTTACATTAACACAGAGGTTTCTCACCAGATAACATCGATTCCAAATTAAAGACTTATGATTAAAATGCATTCATCTTACTGATTAACATAAATAAATTTCAAGATACCAGTTACGCAATTTTTGCTTTACTTGAGGTATAGGTGCTTTTTGAGAGGCTTCAAAACTCTTTATAACCCTTGAATTTGAAGAATTTTTTTCATTTTCTAGAACGAATTGACTTCAAAATGGAATCTAGTACGCAAATTTTCACGTCAAAAGACTGTAAATCCGCACAGGTATTACGTAAAATATCACGTATCTTTTGAATGAAATTTGCACGGATTACATTATGGCTAGTATTGATGCGGATTACTGCTACTCGTTCCCGGCTATACGTGGCATTCAGGCAGGGCGTCCTTTTTATATCGCTACCTGCCCAATGCGCATCATCCCTAAGATATTCAGTTTTGATGAAAATGACGTTCCTCCAGAGCTACGTGCACAGCGCACCTTGAACAAATCGCGCATTCCCGAAATGGTAAGGTACTTGCTTGAAAACCCTAAAGATTATGTTTTCTCCGCATTAACAGCGTCCATCGCGGTTGACGTTCAGTTTGATGAATTTCCGGGGTCTAACAATCTGGGGACACTATCCGTTCCGATGGATGCACAGATTTTGATCAATGATGGTCAGCATCGTCGTAAGGCGATTGAAGACGCTTTGGAAGCTCGTCCGGAACTTGGGCAGGATAACATTCCAGTGCTGTTTTTTGTTGATGAGGGATTAAAACGCAGTCAGCAAATGTTTGCCGATCTGAACAAATACGCAATACGCCCTAGTCCTTCACTGTCATCACTGTACGATCACCGTGACGCTAGCTCCAGCCTGGCGCGTTATCTGGCTATGTCCGTTGAACCGTTTATTGGGATGACTGAGCTTGAAAAATCTGGTATCAGCCAACGTTCCAACAAATTGTTTACTTTGAGTAGCATCAAGCAGGCAACTCGTGCACTACTGGGAAAAGAACCAAAAGAAGAAAATTTTGAAGAGTGCACTCAACTCGCAACAAATTACTGGAAAGCTATTTTTAACGTCATGCCAGACTGGCAGCTAGCCGCTAAAAAAGAGGTGTCACCTGTTCAGCTACGCCAGGATTACGTGCATGCTCACGGTATTGCTTTGCAGGCGCTCGGACAACTAGGGCATTGCCTGCTGGCAAATTATCCAGAGCACTGGCCAGAGAAAATCGCTGCCCTCAAAACCTTTAACTGGCGCAGAAACAATCCAGATTTGATAAAGCGCGCAATGCAGCACGGTAAGCTGAGTAAAACCAGTTCCGCAATCCAACTTACGTGCAATGCATTAAAGACCGCGCTTTCAATTCCCCTCACTCCTGAAGAACAGGAGCTTGAAACTCAAATGGTTACCTTATGAGTAAATTAGTTCAGGCCTTCGATCTGGCTGAATATGAAGATTTTATTAATCAGGAACAGTTCGTTGGACGTCCCTTAGCCGAATATGTTGCTGAAGTACAAAGAATTTACTGCGCAGATAAGCGTCCGTGGGTGATTGGCTACAGTGGAGGGAAAGATTCTTCCGCCGTGATCACGCTGGTGTATCTGGCATTACTCGGCTTACCCCCGGCAATGCGCAATAAAAATGTTTTTTTGGTCTCATCCGATACGTTGGTTGAAACTCCAGTAGTTGTGGATTTGATTAAGAAAACAATGCTTCAGATCGAGGCGGGTGCAAAGCGTAACGGCCTGCCAATAACTCAACATGCAGTAACGCCCAAAACCAACGAAACCTTCTGGGTAAATTTGCTCGGAAAAGGTTATCCAGCCCCAACCCGTAGCTTCCGTTGGTGTACTGAACGTATGAAGATCAACCCGGTTAGTGACTTTATTAAAGATAAGGTCAGCCAGTTTGATGAAGTCATTGTGGTTCTCGGTTCACGTAGCAGCGAAAGTGCCTCCCGTGCTCAAGTAATTGCAAAACACAAAATCGATGGCTCGCGCCTGGCCCGGCATACCACACTAGCAAACGCATTTATCTATACCCCTATTGATACATGGGATGTAGAAGACGTCTGGAAGCTACTGCGCGGCGCGTTCCGCTATGCCCCTGAAGATATCAACGAGTGGGAAAGCCCGTGGGGGGGAAACAACCGCCCTCTATGGACGCTTTATTTGGATTCTTCTGCACAAGGCGAATGCCCACTTGTTATCGATGAAAGTACCCCGTCATGCGGAAATTCTCGTTTTGGCTGCTGGACTTGTACAGTTGTCACTAAAGATAAAGCGATGGAAAGTCTGATTAAAAGTGGAGAAGAATGGATGTCTCCGCTGTTGAAATATCGCGACCTGTTAGCCTTTACCACCGACCCGGTGAATAAAGACACTTATCGTAATTACAAACGTCGTACAGGCAAAGTGAGTTATCAGTACGCTAAAGAAAGTGATGAACCAGGCGCTGAGCGTAAGCATGTTCCAGGTCCTTACTGGCTAAAATACCGTCAGGAGTGGTTGAGAGAGTTGTTGAAGATTGAGCGTGATTTGAATGCTCAAGGTCATACTATTACGTTGATTACCGAGCCGGAGCTACATGCGATTCGTCAGGAGTGGCTGAAAGATCCTAATGAACCAGACTGGTATGACACACTGCCTGGTATTTACCGTGAAGTGTATCAGCGGGATTTAGACTGGGTGGTTGACGATCAGTCCCGCTTTGATGCCAGTGATGCAGATTTGTTGATACAGATAGCTCAGGGATTTGACGTTGCACCCGAGATGGTCATGAAGCTGATTGAACTGGAAGTGTCAATGGAAGGGCTAAGCCGTCGTCAGGGGATTTTTGACAAACTCGGTACCATTCTAAAACAGGACTGGGGTAGTCTCGAAGAGATCCAGCAGCAACAAGCAGCACTACAAAAACGTAACGACCGGGATATTCACCAGGAAGAAGTCACCAGACTGGAAGCTGAACTTCAGGTTCTACAGCGAAGAATTGTCGATGCCAGTGAATCCTCTGTTTTAGTCGAGGAGGAAAACGAACGTGCTCATTAAACAACTAGTGTTACATAATTTTCGGGTATTTAACGGTACTCATACCATTGATCTGGCCCCCAGAAAGCGCCCACACGATTTGAATCCACGACCTATTGTACTGTTTGGTGGTTTAAACGGTGCAGGGAAAACGTCGATCCTATCAGCGATCCGTCTAGCACTATATGGTCGGCTGGCGTTTGGCCTTGCCACTCAACAACAGGAATATGTCGAGCAACTTAGTTCGTTAATTCACAACGGTGCGTACGATATTGAACAACCTGAGGAAGCCGCTGTCGAATTGACCTTTACCTATAATAAGGGCGGCCATGAAGCGGAATTTACCGTTACGCGAACCTGGAAAAAAGGTAAGAAAGATCGCCTATCTCTGCAACAGGATGGACAGCCACTCAGTGAGCTGGATTACGATCAGTGCCAGGGGTTTCTTAATGAATTAATCCCGCATGGCATTGCCGATCTGTTCTTTTTTGATGGCGAGAAAATTGCGGAGCTGGCGGAAGATGAATCCGGCAATATTTTGCGTACCGCAGTGCGCCGTTTATTAGGTCTGGATCTGATATCCAAACTGCGTAATGACTTAATGATTTTTGTTAAGCGCCAGCAAGCCAGCCAGTTGGTGGGTTCTCAACAACAGCAGATTGCAGAGCTTGAAAAACAAAGTAAAGAATTGGCCTGCCAGACTGAAGAGATACTGGAAAGAGCCGATTTTGCCAAATCGCGGATTGAGTTTATTTCTAAAGATATCATCCGTTATGAAGGTTTGCTAAATGCTCAGGGGGGGGCTTTTGCCCAGACAAAAGCGCAGGAAAAGCAGAAAGTTGATGCGTTATTGAAAGATAAGGAACGTCTGGAAAAAGCACTGCGTCAGGAATGTGATGGGCCGCTACCTTATGCGCTTGCGCCCACTATTTTGTCTCGTTTACTGCAACAAATTACTGATGAAACGCAGATTAAACAGGCAAAAAGCTTTGAAAAAGAGCTGAGCCAGTTTTTAACGCAACTCAGAAATGATATTGCATTTCGTTCTGAGGGAACTGGCAAAATAGCAGCTGAAGCGATTACCGATAATCTAAAAGAGTATATGGCAACTAAGCCTAAAGGCGATTTGCTGTTTGATATCTCTGAACGTGAAGCCGGTATGCTCCAACAGTCGATTGAACAAGACAGCAAAAAGGCATGGCAACGCTTCGATCTTTACCGTACCCAGTTATCAGAGACTGAACAGCAGTTAGAGCAGGCTGCTGCAAATATTGCCCGCGCCCCGGAAGACGACCAGTTAATGGAGCTCTTTGAGAAGCTACGCGAACTGGATAAGCAACGTGAAAAACAGCGGCAAAAATATCTTTCATTGCTGGAAGATGCTAAACGAATTAAGCAACAGCAACTGGATTGCGTTCGTCAGGTACAAAAAATGCATGATGTTGCCCGAAGTCAGCATGGCTTGAGTAGCGCCTTTAAAAACGCTCAAGAAACGATTAATTTACTCGATCGATACAGTGATGTATTAACGCAGGCAAGAGTGAAAACACTGTCAGCGAATTTCGAAATAGCCTATCGCAAACTGGCCCGTAAAGAAGATTTACAACTTAGTGCGCACATTAACCCAGAGACGTTTGACGTAGAGCTGATTGATGAACAAGGATCCGTCATAAAACGTAAGCTGCTTTCTGCCGGTGAAAAGCAAATTTATGCAATTGCTATTCTTGAGGCTTTAGCAAAAACCTCAGGCCGTGATTTACCGGTGATTATCGATACGCCATTAGGACGTCTGGATTCTCAGCATCGGGATAAACTGATTAACCACTATTTCCCGTTTGCCAGCCATCAGGTAGTGCTGCTATCTACTGATACGGAAGTGGATGAGCGTTATTTTGTTGATCAATTGCGTGATGATATCTCTCATGCTTATGAGATTGTGTTTAATGCACATACCAAATCGTCTGCACTGAAACCTGGCTATTTCTGGGAATTAACTAAGGAGGCGATCTGATGCTCCCGAATCGAATGGTGCTTAGTCGTCAGACTGAAGAGCAGCTTAAAAAATTGAAAGGATATACAGGGATTACGCCCAATGTCGCTGCTCGACTGGCATTTTTCCGTTCGCTAGAGAGCGAGTTCCGTTATTCGCCTGAGCGGGATACCAAGAAGCTGGATGGCTCGCTGGTACTGGATAAAATTACGTGGCTGGGGGAGACATTACAGACTACAGAATTGGTATTGAAGATGCTTTATCCACAGATGACGCAGAAGGATATGATTAAAGCCTGGGCAGCACATGTTGAGGATGGGATTGCGGGGTTAAGAAACTATCGCTCTGTAAAAGATTTTGTATATGGAGTATACAAATAATGGAAAATAATAAGTCGATATTCACCCCATCTTTGCTAACAAAGCATGAAAATGGCACACTAACAACGGTAATCTGTATTAGTCGCGACTTGATCTGACATATGGTAATCCCCCCGAAAAATCGATGCAGGCATAAGTAGAATTTTCTCCTAACCTGAATGCAGGGGGGATTACCAGTGCATATAACAACATCAAAGGATTATGAGGGGCCCTTTAGTCCCCTCGCCGCCAGCACGAAATTAACTAAATTTTTCAGAAAGCTAAGATCCATAGACCTACCAGGCTCAACCCTTAGAATTGTTCAGGCGGGATAACATGGAGGAAACCTTCACTTTCTTAACACTCATCTTCAACTGACCGTTATCCAAATGGTAGCCAACTGATAAACACTGTCCTTTGGATAGGTCTCCTAGTTGCTTTTCCCACTCAGCCTGCTTTGTACCTGGCATGCTCAGTTCAAGAATTTTCGCGTACGTCTTTGTCTCTGTTTTTGCTGGTGCAAAAATCAGCTTGTGACACGCCTGGAATAAACGATCTTGCTCATCTTTACGCAGCATACTTAGCGTTTGAGTCGCCAGAATTAGGGATACCCCAAACTTGCGTCCTTCCGTTAACATTTTGCCCAATGGGCTCTCCAAGCGATGATCGAGGTTCTGCACTTCATCCAATACAATAGGAATCGGTTTTTCCTTACTACCGTAACTACATGCGTAGGAGTATAGATCCCAAAGTAAAAACTCAGTACAAAGCATTGAAATATCGTGGTTAAGCGACGCAAGTTGCATAATTGTTGAGCGGTGATATTCACTCTCAAACACATCATTCCAACTTTTATCACTGTCAGATGAAAACAAGTTAGACTTAACAAGAGGAGCCAGCTTGCTTGCAAGTGCTGGTCCTGCAGTTTCTTCCTCGTTTAGGTCATCCAACATATTCTGTAAGCTATAAGCACTACCATATCGTTGGACACCAGATTCAATCACTTCATTGAGCACTGCGATCTGGCGCTCGCCAATTGTCGAATATACCTTGTTAAAAACAGAGGCTACCCTTCCAGCCACCATATGAGGCTTCTCTTCGAGAAAAATCCCGCCAAAATCTTGCTTTTGAGCTCTAAATGGCGACATACCAAATGGCTCATTACAAAGAATATTGGATTTAGGATTTGTTCGTTCAATAAACTCCGGCTCAAGGTGATTCGGCAAGAATCCGTTTGTATAATCAATCACCAGCGACCGAATTTGAGCATCGGCCAAGCTCATCAACAAACCTTGTATACAGTAGGTCTTACCCTGCCCTGAGCTACCGAAAATGATCAGGTGACGGTTTGCTAAATCCTTGTGCCCGTACTCCCAGAAAACTTTTTCGCCGGTAAGCGTATTCTGACCAATTTCAACTCGGCATTCACTCGCATAATCTGGGGTTGGCTCTGCAGCTAACTTTGACGGCTCCTCTGTTTGGAGGTTCGGTTTTAAATCCTCTGGCTTATCGACCACAACGTCTAATGGAACGAGCGACTCTCTTTTTTTCAAAGCTGTCTGCCCCACCAACATATACTCCGCCGGCACATGGCAGATCTGTGCGATGTCCTTTTCGTTCATTAATACTTGAAGCGGGTGTTGCACCAGTGAAGGCAGCAAAGACATAGGAAGGTCAACCTTCAACACGCCATCCTGCATGTTATAGCCAGGTTCGAAACAGCTTCCGCTTTCAAGGTGGCTAACCACTAGACCTGCTGGATAGTTCTCAAGCTCCGCAATCGCGTAGTTACCGCGTAGCCACTCTTCTTTCTCTGCCAGCAGGGCTTCGAAATAGTCATTGCTGAATACGTTGTACAGACGGTATTTGTCGATTTGCATCAACACTTGGCGGATAAACAAGCCTCGGTATAGCTTCGACGCCAGTGTCTCGTCGCTCAAAAGCTCTGTTAGATAGCGGCGAAGCTCATTCGCTTGCTGTACTGCTTTTTTGTAGTCTGGCGTGGAGCCTGCTTTCACTTCGACAGGAAGCAAATAAAGGTTACCCTCTTTAAAGCCCACCAGCAGTATATCATCTGAAATCGCGCCTTTTTTATATCTCTGCACATTGCGTGAGAAGTCACTGTCGGTCATTTTCAGGCCGATGTTACCCGACACGCGGATCATTTCACCAACTGAGAGCGGAACCCAGGTGATATCAGATTGGTGCACCAGACACGTCGCAAATTTATAGGCGCCGATAATGCCAGTTCGCTCTTTGCGAATGGTGTCGTTGCAAGTCAACATCTTCAGTAGCCAATCACCATTGAAGGCATTGAACTCGTTAATCTGCTTGCCGCCACTTTGTGCAACCACCCTTTCGAACAAACCACGCTGTGCCGTCACGGTTATCGCATCGTAGCTGGCTGAGCTGGTGTACTGATCAGAATAATGAATAAGCACGATACATTGATTGGCGTGGAAGAAGTCTAGCGTCACTTTCGGGTCGATGATGGTGGTCCAAATCGAGCTGTCATAAGAGCGCGCTAGCAGAGATTTAAAGTCTTCACTGACCGCAAGAGCAGGAGCATTGGCCCCCGTGTATTGTGTGCTGGGCTTAAATGCTGGTTCTATTAACGAGCCAACATACTTCGCTATTTCCAAGTGTGGTTGGTTACTATATTGAACGTTTTGCAAACCAAATGCAGTGAAGTATGAGCCTTCATCACTTTTAGAAGCGTCGCCCGTCAGCAGACCATCACACGCAATACCACTAGGCATGTCGTCAACGCTCAAGGTCGTTAACTTCACGTTGTCGTTGTTTCTGAAAAAAGACAGGTGCGAGTAGGCTTGCCCTTCGCGTTCACTTTGAGCATTGGTAAACTTGCTGTAAGTTAGCCGGGTTCGCAGAATATCGATAATGGTGTCGGCATTTTCTCGCACTTTCTCTCGGTCCAATTCCAACCAAGACTTTAATTCTTCGTAATTGAACGTTTCTGCAAACTGGTCAAATGCATTGAAAACCAGCTCATCATCGTAGAGGTTGACATGAATTGATGCCGCTTTATCGAGGTTATCTTTTACATAGTCAACCAAACCGAGGAATAACTCTTCTGCACGATCTTGATTCACGGCATTCACCAACACACTCTTCTCTGAGCCGGTAAACAAGTGGCGAAACGCTTTTTGGAACTCGTTGATCTTTTCTTTAACCAGCTTGCGAACGAACTTCAGACAACTTTTCTGGTGAGGGACACTTTTAACCCAAAACCCGTTTTCTGTTACTTGCTGGTTGTAGGCAAACCCATGCTTGGGATGATAGACATACGGAAGCAGTCCACTTGGCCCCAAGCGATTGAACGTGACAGTTGGCAAGTCAGCAAAGCTGTCATCTTTTTGCATTTCATTACAAAGATTTAAGTAGTAAGCCAACACCATTGGGTGGAATGGCGAGTAATATTCTTCACCATTCTCGCGAACCAAACCGATTTGCATCACAAGCTTTTGCTCTTTGGTAAGCATGCCACCAGTTGGGATCGCGTTGAAATAATCAAGGAATGCATCCACGGTCGCTTTCACGAGTGCCGTAAATATAGGCCCCCACGAAACCAACGAAATAGTTGTTCGTCGGCTCGCTAGATAGTCAAACAGTGCTTGGTATGCTGAGTGAAGACCGTCATCAATAGACCTTAACTGTTCCAACGCCATGCTGTTGGATTCCGCTAGGTAGACTTGCTTTTGCTGAACGAAACACTCTTCCCAACGAAGTAGGCTAATGCGCGGCTCCATGACGCGAAATTCACTATGATCGATCGCGACAACGTCTTTACTCGGATAAAGCTCGCCAAACACGTGATCGTCAAACAATTTGTGGAAGCGAGATTGGTTAAGCAGCAATGGGAAGGACAGGCTGCTTTCTACCTGTTCACCCTCAATATAAAATGTCAGGGAATTATCACCTGATTTCACCACAAAGCTGATTTCTTCTGACTCGTTGGCCAAAGATTCAAAATCGACAACACCAAATTCTGCGCGGTCAACCACTTCACCGACATCATCTAGGCTTCGGTTTGCAGTTAGCGCCGGGTTAATAACCAAGCTGTTGTCTACCGTTTTCAAGGTAAGGCGTTTTTTTGAAGGCTCAACGGCGAAAATGTTTTTGAATGCCTCGAGGTGAAACTCGCCTTTTCTGACAACCAAGCAACGGAAGTTATGGTGTTCAGAGGTATTGTCACGCTTCAATGCTAGCGTGAAAAACAAAGGCTCATTGGCATAACTAGCTGCTAGAGTAGCGTTTGCCCCTTTACTAGTTAGGCGCGTGCTGATGACTTCTTGTTTGCCAAGTGCATTCGCTGGCGAGACTTTAAACTGCTCTTTTCTTAAATCGCTGATGCCAGAAAAGCTCAGTTTAAGTTCAAACTCACTTTGCCCTTCTTCCAGTGCAATAATCAAGTGACGGTCACGCAATCCTGCTTTAGTTTCTTTTGGGTAGCGACCAATCACTTGCGCATTATTGGTCTCGTCTTCACCTTCATGCTTAAGGTTCTGAATCTTATTCCTTTTGATCTCTTCTCGATAAGTTTCAAACTCCACATCTTTCCAACCATCGTCAGAAAAATGTTCTTTGATAAACCTACTACTAAAGCCTTTCAGCCTTTCTTCGAGTTGCTGACCAAAATGCTCTACTTCAAACGACAACTCTTGGTAAAGCGTACGGTTTTCTTCTAGGCGCTGTTTGATCTGTTTTTTATTGCCCGATAACTCAGCAACAAAAGGATCCTCAAACATGCCTAGCTCTCTGAAACACAGCTCGCCATCCTCAACTGCCTTGTATAAAGACTCGAAACCGAACATGGTCGCACCATCTTCCAAAATCGCGTCAAATTGGTCGTCCAAAAGGCAAAGCGAAACGTCTCGAGATTTGTCAGATTGCTCAATAAAGCCACTAAGAGCGAATTTGATTTTCCCTGGACTCCACACCTGGCCAGACTGGCCAAGATCTTCCGCCGAGTTGATGAGAGTATCTAGGCGACTATTGTGAATCACCACCAGTGCACAGCCCTTCAACGGACCTTCCTGGCTTGCTATTTCGTCACGCAAATTAGAGATGTAGTTTTCGGTAAAGCCCGTTTCACACGCATCTTCGCTATGAAGCACTGGCACCACTTTGCAGTCTTCTAGGTCTAAATAGCTCAGCGCTACACCATTGCGAGCTTCGCTCTCTCCTCCTTTTCGCGCTAAGAGCGCATCGAAAAGTCGCTGACTATTAGCATGGTCAGGAGAGTTAAACTGGTAGCGATAGCCTGCGCGGATGTTTCCTTTCGCGTGCAGTAAAAACTGCTCAACCAGAAACGATTCAAATTGTTTTGCGCACATACACTGCATCTCCACTATCACTCATGCGTTCAACGTTGCCAATTCGCTCATAGAACTTAATAAGCTCTTGTTCTGTCTGCTTATCAACAAAAATCCCCCTTTGCTGTAAGCCAATTATCAGCTCATGGAAGCGAAGCTTTTCTTCCTTACCCACCACCAGGTTAGTAAGCAAAATAATGTGGTCTTGAGTGAGTACTAACACCCGACCAGAGCGACCACGAGCTTGCACGAAACCAGTAGCCATGTTTTCTTCAACCGCTTTAATATATTTTTTGATAGTCCCCGGACGGTCGGTTTTAGGGTCTCTGAACTGTTCTTCAGCAAGCTTCAAAGCATATTCCAACCAATCAATTGCGGTTTCTGCTTTTTCAGGTATTGCTGTTTCAAGTTTTCTGTTGTGGCGAAACATTTTTGCGTAATTTTCAATATACCCAGCTAGATCACTCCGCTCTGAACTCTTAATATCCTTTGCCAATTGCCACAAAGGTTTTTTTAATTTTTCTGGGTTTGGTTGAAGATTTTCCAGCATAGAGAGGAAGGGAAACAGCTTGAAAGACGATTCGCTAAAAAGCTTGTAACCGTGCTTTTTGATATGGATACGTTCACTGCTGGCGCGCTCATGATCCATGATGAAATACAGCGGTTTCGCGGTTGGGGCTTCACCTGTTTTCCAATCCGACAAAGATAGGCTTAATTGAGCCGTATAAGCAAAGCCATAGAATGCCAAGAAACGCTCGAACTCATCCAACAGGTATTTCGGATAACCAGTTAAAAACTCGAGGTCACGTTTAAACGCCTCTGCTATATAGGGCAAATATGGTGACTCGGTCACTTGGAAGTCCTTGTCACGATCTGACTTTGTTTTGTCTAAAAGCGTTTTAAGAAACTCCTCTTCGAGGAAGTTCAAGTTAGATTCAAATCGTTCAATTTGCTGTCCTTGAAGTAAGTTAATAAACAAGGATGCCATTCGCATGTCGCGCGTGTACTTGTTATCTTGACTCTTCTGGCTCTTAAACAACAGAAACTCAGGGGTTACCGAGAATATATTTTCATTAGTGAAATACATATCTTCAATTACACTCCAAAATTCCTCTTCACCCAATTTGTTTTGTAAGTTGTTTTTGCAATCCGCAGTAAAATCTTGGTAATTGTACTTTTCTATTTTTTTACAAAGTAATCCACGCAGGACTAAGCCCACGACTGATGACCAGTCAAAATCATTGCCTTGCGTACGAATGGGAATGTAACTGCTCAACGTATTCTTATTTTGGAACTTATCAGCTACCGTTTGTGGCAAACCGGCCTTTATCGGTAATGTGAAATTATCGGTCGTCATTAGTGCATACCACTCACTTCAAAATAGTCACTTTCTTCTTTCACGATTTTGTAGCGCTTATCACCCTTGAGAATAAAAAAGGTCTCTTTTTGCTTAGCTACTGTCAGCATCTGTTCCAATGCTTCATCAAGTAACAAAACAGCATTTTTGTCGTGCTTGTTAGGGCGATACCCCTGCCCAATCTTGACCAAAAGCTCAAGTAGTTTGACGCTAATTGGCATTGGCTTAAGCGATTGTTCATCGACTTTCAGATACACATTGAAGGTGCCTATTTTTTCGAGTGTACTGTTTTGTATTGCTGAAAAATCGGCCTTAACTTCAAGAGACACCGCCGTTTTGTAGCCATTAAGCTCAGAAACTAAATACTCGTCTTTGTCGAGTGTTGGGGCATGACGATTACAATAGCGGTGAAGCGCTGCGATCAGCGTTTCTTTGTAGAAACTGCCAAGCAGTTTGCGCATCTTTCCTGAACCATCGAAATCACGATGTCGCATCCAGACAGATGCATAGGTTTCTACCAGATTGTTTGTGAACTCGTTTTGGATAGGCGTTACAAACTCATTGCTGAGCTCTTTGTCACCCCGAAGCAAATAGAAAAGGCGAAGAAAAGACGTTGCTTTGGTTACCTCGTAAAAACCAAGCTCGTTAATTTTAGATCTAAACGCATTGAAACGCTCATCTTCAATGCCCAGCTCATGCTGAAGCACAAACTCATCGACGGTGCGCGTGTGCAGATTACTTGGGTCAAAACCCTGTATACGGGATAACAGCTCGTTATCACTGCCTGCAAACAAGTTGTCGAACAAGTAGCCATCCGCCGCGAGCAACTGGAAAATGAAATCCAGTAACGCTCGGGCCGTGAGGAACTGATCTTTGATAAGACGGGCTTTGAGTAATAAGCCGATCAGAGATTCCTGAACTGAAGGGCGACTCAGCAGCGCATAGTTTGCCGTCAGGCGAGTATGACCTAGAGATTTGAGCTCTTTGTCATAAAGCGCATAGAAAGGATTCTCAAGCGTTTGTGCTGTCAATCTTTTTAGAAATTTTTCTGCAAAGTCTGATGCACAGCCCTCAGCATTGAAGGTGAATTTTGGATAGTCTTCAAAATCCAAGAATACGTACTGCTTTGGAATTGCTGATCGCTTACGAGAGAGAAAGTCTCTGAGCACCTTTTTGATGTCGCTATGCTCTTTGGAACCTTCTTCTGCATAATTGCCGAGCATACCAACGTTAATACCCACAACAAGTGGTTTATGACTTTGCTTGAACTGGGTGAATCTTTGATCAAGAGCTTGAATGGCTGTCTGGCTTGGATTGAAGCTGTGAGTCGCATCCAAATGGAAGTCATGAGTCACTTTGTGCTTTTGGCTGTACTGCGTCAAGATCTCAGACTTGCCATCACCACTACTTCCGCATAGGAAGATGACTTGATTGGACTTAGCAGATAGGAGTGCTTTTTTAAAATCCGCTTCTATATCTGTCGTGATGTATATGTATCTCTTGAATCCAACGAGGTGATCTTGATAGTGCTCTCTCTCGGTACTGACCGCATACGGTGAAGACTTTGAGAGAATGCTGAGAGCTTGTGCAAATTTCAACGGTCATATTCCTTGAAATAATCAATAGGTTAAATATTACTAAAAAATGCACTGTATTACTGTGATTTCAATACGAATATAGAGTGTCATCATAATGGACAAAAATCGATGAAAGAGACTGTAATTTAAATTGTGTATCTGCCTGTTTTTGATATGTTCCTCCTGTGACCTGCTCCCCGGTTGATCTTCGCATAGTCAAACGGCGTAATCCCTTTCTCCCGGTTCGCATCCAGAAAATCAGCCCACCACTGCAGCATCAGTCTGCGCTCATCCAGATGCTCGGCCTTATGAATATAAGCCGCACGCACAGAGTTACGCTCCATATGGCTCATTTGCCGTTCCACTGCATCCCTCGACCACAATCCAGACTCAATCAATGAACTACAGGCCATTGTCCTGAAACCATGCCCACAAACCTCTACCTTTGTGTCATAACCCATAACGCGCAGGGCCTTGTTCACCGTGTTTTCACTCATCGGTTTGCGATGGTCGTGATCGCCAATGAAAACAAAATCGCGATCGCCACTAAGTTTGTGAACGTGTTTAAGGATTGCTAACGCTTGATGGGAAAGCGGCATAAGTTGAGGCGTACGCATTTTGAGGCACGCTGCAAATGCTTACCCTTCAATAAGTTCTCGCTCGGCTGGAATCGTCCGGATAGATGTTTCAAAATCGATCCCAAGTCAACGAGCAAAGAGCAGTTCGCTGGAGCGGATGAAGACAAGAAGATATAACGGGAATGATGGTTACATACTAAATTCCAGACACAAAAAAAGCCGCCCATAAGCGACTTCTTTCTTTTCCGTGGTGCCGAAGGCCGGACTCGAACCGGCACGTATTTCTACGGTTGATTTTGAATCAACTGCGTCTACCGATTTCGCCACTCCGGCACGGAAGGGATGCGGAAAACGTTGAGGATTATACCCTTACCCACCAGCCGCGCAACCGGAATCACCTTCCCTGCGCGCTAAACGTCCAAAAAAGCGCCATACCTCCTTTCGCCCCGCCCCGCACCCGCACGCCCCAGCCCTTCCCCTACAGAATCCTCCGATTCCACCCTTCTCGCCTCCCGCACTCGGAACTTTCCCACCTCAGATTCCTCTTAGCAAAACTGGCGCAGCAACTCACCGCGCGCAGGTTGAACATTAACGAGGGTAAAATGAATAAAACCACGCTAAGCACGATTTTGGGGATGGGGTTCAGCGCGCTGCTGCTGGCAGGCAGCGCATCGGCGGCAAGCTGGCAGGATCAGCTGAGCAGCGCGGCGTCGCAGCTCAGCCAGCAGAACAACAGCAACACCAGCGCGACCAACAGCACCGCGCAGAACGGCGGACTCTCGCTCGGCTCGCTGACGGGTCTGCTGAACGGCGGCGATAAGGCGGTCAGCGCCAACAGCATGACCAACGCCGCAGGCGTGATGCAGTACTGCGTGCAGCACAACGTAGTCGATAACAACGTGAAGTCGGTGAAAGAGCAGGTGCTGGACAAGCTCGGTTTGAGCACCCAGACGGCGCAGACGCAGAACACCGACTATCAGCAGGGTATCGCCGGCCTGCTTAACACCGGCAACGGTCAGCAGCTGAATCTTCAGAGCCTGAGCAACTCGCCGATGGGCGAGAAGCTGAAAACCAAAGCCTGCGACGTCGTACTGAAGCAGGGCAAAAAATACATCGGCATGTAATCCGCCGCTGTACAGGCGCGAGCTGTCCCTCGCGCCTCTCTTTCCGCGCAACGGCCTTCTAAACCGTTGATCACGCCATCGCCCTTCTCGTCTCCTCTTCCACGCCTTGCAGCAGCGCCAGCGCCTGCTCATAGGATCGAATATTGGTATAGCCAATCACCAGTCCGTAGCGCTTCTGCGTCTGCATATACCAGCCGGAGAGCGGCAGTACGCGCAGCTGATGACGCTGCCACACCTCTGCCAGCGCCACGTCCTGAATGCCGCGCCGCAGAAAGGCGACGATATGCATGCCGCCGTCGGTCAGCTCATACTCAAACAGATCCGGGAAGCAGGCCTGCAATGCGTCGAGCATCATGCGTCGCCGCTGCTGGTAGAGAATGCGCATCTTTTTAATATGCCGATAAAAGTGCCCTTCGCTGAGAAACTGCGCGAGGATTTTCTGCGGCAGCAGCGGCAGCCCGTTCTCCAGAATCTCGCCCAGCTCGCGAAAGCGCGCCAGCGTCGCCTGTGGCATCACCAGATAGCCGATGCGCATCGCAGGCATAATGGTTTTACTGAAGGTGCCGGTATAGATCACCCGGTCGTGCGTATCGAGGCTTTTTAACGCCGGGATCACCTTGCGCGTGTAGTGAAACTCCCCGTCATAGTCATCCTCAATGATCCAGCTGTTGTTCTCCTGCGCCCACGCCAGCAGCTGATGCTTGCGCGGCAGTGACAGCGTGACCGCCAGCGGGCTCTGATGGGTTGGCGTCACCACCGCAAAGCGCGCATCGGCGTGATAGCGCAGCAGATGATCGACGTTGATCCCTTTGCGATCGACCGGCACGTAGTGCAGGTTCGGCGCGATCCGCTTCAGCAGCTTCTGCCCGAAGAAGTAGCCGGGATCTTCAAATAGCACCTTGTCGCCCGCCTGCGCCAGCACCGCCAGAATCAGCCGCAGGTTGGCGCGGTAGCCGCTGGTGATAAAGATCTGCTCCGGCTGGCAGTCGAGCCCGCGTGAAATGTTGAGATAGCTGGCAATGGCCTCGCGCAGCGGCAGATAGCCCATCACCGGCGGGATCAGCATCTCGTCCGGGCGCAGGCTGCGCGCCGCTTTACCGGCGATCAGCAGCCACTTCTTCAGCGGAAAGGCGTCCAGCGACGGAATGCCGAGCCGCATCTCGCCCTTGTTCTCCCGCTGCTCAATGCGCAGCGGCAGGTCGCTCTCCTCTGGCTGCCACGCTGGCTCCTCTTTCGTGACAACCGTAAGCGCCGGATTGACGCGCGTGCCCCTGGCGCCCTGGCTGACGAAGTAGCCTTCGCCTACAAGGATCTCATAGGCGGTCTCTACCGTTTTGCGCGCGACGCGCAGCTCGCTGGCCAGCACGCGGATCGCCGGCACGCGGTCGCCCGGCTTCAGCACGCCAGCCTGGATCTGCTGGCGATAGCGCGCGTAAATCTCTCTGTAGCCCACCGCTATGTCCTACCTGTTTTCACGTTTTATGGCCCTTTTTACTCTGACATAGAAGCTTATCATGCCTCCATTGTTTAGCCGCGAAAGAGTCACTTATGAAGCTACTGCATATCAAAGTCAGCCCCGATATCAGCGGATCCGCGTCGCGCGCTGCCTCGGCGCATCTGGTCGAGCGGCTGCGCGCCCACCATCCGCAACTGGAAGAGACGGTGCTGGATCTGGCGCAGCATCCGCTGCCGCATCTGGACGCCTTTACCATCGGCGCCTTTTTTACGCCGCCGGAGGCGCGCACCGGTGCCCAGCGCAGCGCTATCGAAACTTCGGAAAAGCTGGTGGATCAGCTGTTCGCCTGCGACACGCTGGTGATCTCGTCGCCGATGTGGAACCTCGGCCTGCCTTCGGTGCTGAAGGCCTGGTTCGATCATATTACCCGCGCCGGCCGCACCTTCGCCTTTACCTCTGACGGCAGCAAAGTCGGGCTGGTCCAGGGCAAAAAGGTCTACAGCGTGGTCGCCAGCGGCAGCGTCTTCGCCCACGGCCCCTTTATGCAGGATGACCAGTTCACGCCCTACGTGCGCGTCGCGCTCGCCTACATCGGTATTGAGGATGTGGAATTTATCCGCGTCGACGGCACGCACGATCCCGTCAGCCGCGCCACTGCGCTGCCCCATGCGTTAAACACTATCAACTCACTGTTCTGAAAGAGGAAAACATCATGACATCACGCGTTAACCATTTTAAAACCGTTCCGGCGCTGGCCAAAACTCTGGGCGATGTCTCAATGGCGTTACGCAAAACCACGCTGGATGCCACGCTGAAGCATCTGGTGGATATCCGCGCCTCGCAGATGAATCACTGCGCGTTCTGCCTCGATATGCACGTAAAAGAGGCGAAGCTGCACGGCGAGCGCGAGCTGCGTCTGCATCACGTCGCCATCTGGCGCGAGTCGCCGCTGTTTAGCGCGCGTGAGAAGGCGGCGCTGGCGCTGACCGAGGCCCTGACGCGCATCGGCGAGCAGGGCGTCAGCGAGGCGCTCTACGGCGAGCTGCGCGAGCACTTCTCCGAGGTGGAGATCAGCGAGCTGGCCTTTACCATCGCGGTGATCAACAGCTGGAACCGCCTGCAGATCCTGTCGCAGATGGCGCCGGGCGCGCTCGACAGCGCCTACGGGCTGGATCGCGCTGAATTACATTAATTTTTAATGCCAGCAGCACAGGCTGCTGGCCTCCCCATGTTTTTCTGCGCGCCCTGAGGCTATAGTGAGGTTTTGCACTCCAAAGGACAGCACGCATGAAAGGCATCAACATTGCGATTTACTTCGATCCCGATCTCATTTTCGCGACCGTGCATCAGCCGGACGGCAGCTATCTGAGCAAAAACTTTCAGTACGACGATGCGGTTATTGAAGAGATCTACCAGTGGCTGGAACAGTTCACGCCGAATCGCACCCATATCTGCCTGCTTGAGCACGACACCGCCGATATCCTCGCCGACGAACTGGTGGATAACGGCTATCACGTTCATCGCGTCAGCACCCATCTGATGCTGGAGTGGTTTACCTCCTCGCCGCCCGCCACGCCGGACGGCACGCCGGTGCGCGCGCTGCTACGCTATCTGGAAGAGGAGAAGCCGGAAGAGTATGTGTCGCGCACGCCGCAGATTGAGGCGCTGCTCGATATGTTCGACGATCTCGACGCGCTGGAAGAGGTGGAAGAGGAAGACGACGAAGACAGCCTGCCGGATGACGTGCTGCGCCTGGTGAAGCAGAAGAAGATCACCGCGCTCGCCGCTGCGCAGAGCCTGATCCCGGAGCTAAGCGAACGCATTCGCGAGCACCTGATGCGCTATCCGGAGCTGATGACGCCCGAGCTGCTGGAAGATTTTTTCCCGGAGCTGCTGGAAGCGATGGAGCGCCCCAAACACTAACCCTTCCTGGAAACTGCGCGCCTGTTCGCGCCATGAAAGAGGACGCTTATGCAGGCGTTATTTGAAGCCATTGGACTCGGGCTGATCGTGCTGCTGCCGCTCGCCAACCCGCTCACCACCGTGGCGCTGTTCCTCGGGCTGGCGGGCGAGATGAACTTCAGCGAGCGCAACCGTCAGGCGCTTCAGGCTTCCATCTATGTTTTCGCCATTATGATGGTGGCCTGGTACGCGGGCAATGCGGTGCTTAACACCTTCGGCATCTCCATTCCCGGCCTGCGCATCGCGGGCGGGCTGATCGTCGCCTTTATCGGCTTTCGCATGCTGTTTCCCGCGCAGCCGGTCGGCCATTCGGTAGAGGCGCAGCACAAGCAGGATGAGCTGGAGAACAGCACTATCCGGCAGGAGCCGGTCAATATCGCCTTTGTGCCGCTGGCGATGCCGAGCACCGCCGGTCCCGGCACCATCGCGATGATTATCAGCTCCGCCTCAACGGTGAAAAGCGGCGTCGATTTTCCCGCGTGGGTGATTGCCGTAGCGCCGCCGCTTACCTTTCTGCTGGTAGCGCTGATCCTGTGGGTCGCGCTGCGCAGTTCAGGCAGCATTATGAAGCTGGTGGGGAAAGGCGGTATTGAGGCGATTTCGCGCCTGATGGGCTTTTTGCTGGTCTGTATGGGCGTGCAGTTTGTGATTAACGGCGTGCTGGAAGTGGGACATAACTTCCATTAAGGCCAATGTCGAAGAGCGCACGTCGGGCAGTCAAAATCTTCTATCAGACGGCTAACAAACTTGATACGCGGGTGACATGGCCCGAAGAGCAAAGCGTCCCGCGACAGGGATGTCGCGGGCCGAGCGGGCAAGGATGCGTAAAGCGCCTTTGCGATCGGGCCTTGTCACCCGCGTCTGCACATAACAGCCAACAAAAAAGGGCGCCGCGGCGCCCTTCTCTTACTTCTCAGCCGTCTGAAAGAAGACGCAGTGCCTTTTAGTCGTGCTTCAGCGACTTCCGCACATCCGCAACCTGATCCTTGCTCACCGCTGGCGCATTGTTGCTCCAGCCCTGACGGATAAAGGTCGCGAGCTGCGCCACTTCGTCGTCGCTCAGGCGCTTGCCGAAGCCGGGCATCGCCAGCGTTGACGGCGCTTTCTCCGTCGACGGCTGCTGCGCGCCTTCCAGGATGGTGTGGATCAGCCCGGTCGGATCTTTGGCGTTAACAATCGTCGCCTGATCCAGCTCCGGGAAGACGCCTGGCGCGCCCTTGCCGGTCACAAAGTGGCAGGCACCGCAGTTGTCGATATAAAGACGCTCGCCCTCGGTCAGGTTCTTCGCCGCCGTCAGCTTCGCTTCAGTCTTCTGCTGCGCCTGGACGTTGTAAGCCTGCAGCGGCGGATTGCCGCCGAGGAACTTCAGATACGCCGCGACCGCCTTGAGATCGGCGTCGGTCATGTGCGAGCTGCTGTGCTCAATCACCGACTTCATCTCGCCACCTACCGCCGCTTTATCGTTGCGGCCGGTCTGCAGGTAATCGACGATCTCCTGCTCGCTCCAGCGCGGCAGACCGCGCAGCGACGGCACGTCCCAGTCGTTCAGGCTGCCGCCCGCGAGGAACTTCGCATCGCCGCTGTCCAGCGCCTTCTCGTTCATGCCGATGCCGCGCGGCGTATGGCAGCTGCCGCAGTGGCCCAGGCTCTCGACGATATAGGCGCCGCGGTTGATCTCTTCAGAGGCACCGCCGATCGGCTGGAACGGCTTGTCGCTGGTAAAGGCCCAGTTCCAGAAGCGCATGCCCCAGCGCTGGCTGAACGGGAAGCTGAGGCGGGTTTCCGGCGGCTGCTCGGCGCTCGGCTTCACGCCTTTCATAAAGTAGACATACAGCGCGTGCATATCTTCGTCGCTGATTTTGGCGTAGTCCGGGTAAGGCATCGCCGGATAGAGGCGCGAGCCATCCGGCAGCACCCCTTTGCGCACCGCGTCAGAGAACTGCTGTTCGCTGTAGTTGCCGATGCCGTGAGCTTTGTCCGGAGTAATATTGGTTGAATAGATGGTGCCGAGGTTCGAATCAATCGCCAGGCCGCCGGAATAGTCCGGCTTGCCCGCGAGCGAGTGACAGGCCATACAGTCGCCGAGGCGCGACAGGTATTCGCCTTTCTTAATCAGCTGGGCCTCATCTTCCGCGTGCGCAGGAGCAGCCATGCATCCCAGCAGCACGGCGTTGGCGAGTAACAATGATTTCAGTTTCATATGCTTATGCCTGTACCAGTGGACCGGGGTTTTTCAGATACTGTTCCTTGATCGCCTGCGCCGCCATCAGGGTAATCGCGCCGATGGTATCGGTCGGGTTCGCCTGGAAGTTCTGCGGGAAAGCGTTGCCGCCCGGTACAAACACGTTATGCACGTCCCAGCTCTGCAGATACTTGTTCAGCGCAGAGGTTTTCGGGTTGTCGCCCATTACCGCGCCGCCCACGTTGTGGGTAGAGACGTACTTGGTCAGGTCGAAGTTGGCGTCCATCGGCAGGAAGCTCATGCTCATGCTGTCCGGGTTCAGCTCTTTGCCGATATTGCCGACGATGCCTTTCAGGTACTGCTGCAGCTTGAGCTCGTTCTGTTTCCAGTTAAAGGTCATGCGCAGCAGCGGCTGGCCGCGGTGGTCGGTGTAGTTCGGATCGAGATCCAGATAGACATCGCGGTACGACTGGCAGGTCGTGGTGATGCTGATCTTCATGGAGTGGCCGTACCACTCTTCCAGACCCTCTTTGTAGCCCATGCCCCAGCTCGGCGTGCCTTTCGGCAGCGAGGTGGCGATTGGCGTACCGGTAGCCTGCGAGCTGTGGATCTTCGCGCCGCCAAGGAAGCCGAGTCCAGGACCGTCGAAGTTACCCGGAGAGATGTCGTTGAACATCTGGCCGGTGGCGCCTGCGGTGGCGTACGGGTTGAAGTTTTTGTCTTTGAAGAACAGGGTCGCGCCGCCGTTCGACAGGAAGGCGTAGTTACGCCCTACCACACCCTCTTCGGTAATCGGGTTATAAGGCTTGCCGATGCCGGAGAGCAGCATCAGGCGCACGTTATAGAGCTGGAAGCTGGAGAGCACGACGATCTTCGCCGGCTGGAATACTTCGTTGCCGTCCACGTCGTAGTAGATCACGCCTTTGGCGGTCTTCTTGTCGTCGTGCAGCACCACTTTCACCACTTCCGCGTGCACTTCGTAGGAGAAGTTCGGCATGCGCTTCAGCGCATCCATCACCGCGGTCTGCGGCGACGCTTTGGAGTAGTTCAGACACGGATATTTTGAGCAATAGCCGCAGTAGTTGCAGGGCGCAATCTGGTTGCCGTACGGGTTTTTCCACGCGCGGGAGACGCACGCCGACGGGTTCGGGAACGGATGGTAGCCCAGCTTCGTCGCCGCTTCTTTAAACATCACGTTGTTCAGCGTGTCTTCCAGCGCCGGCAGCGGATAAGGCTCGGAGCGCGGGCCTTCGAACGGGTCGCCGCCTTCCAGAATCTGACCGCGCAGGTTGCCGGTGTTGCCCGACTGGCCGCAGATCAGCTCGAACTTGTAGTAATAGGGCTCGATCTCATCCCAGGTGAACGGGAAGTCCATCACGCGCATATCTTCCTGCAGGATGCCCGGCTTGTAGGCCTCGTCCACGTAGGTTTTCAGCTTGATGTCAGTCGGTGTCGGACGGATCAGTACCGCCGTCCAGTGCATGCCTGCGCCGCCCACGCCGGTGCCCGGCGCGAACGCGCCCCATTTACGGGTTGGCAATGCGGTCTGGGTGGTGTCGTAACGTACGGTGACCGCCACTTCTTTCGGCGTGGCGAACACTTTGTTGCGTACGTTATAGGCGTATTCGTCAGCCGGTTTCGGGTAGGCGAAATCGGGGTAGTCGCGCTCGCCGCCGCGCTCTAAGGCGCGCACTTCGAGGCCCGCCAGCGCCAGTTCGATACTCATCAGCGAGCCGGCCCAGCCGAGGCCGCAAACAACGACGTCGACTTCTTTTTTAGTAATCTGTGCCATGATAATCCTGTCTCAAATACCTGATTCAGCGCCGTTAAGCGCGTTCACCCAAAAGGCTGACCGGCCCCAGCGGATAAGGCACGTTGTGCTGCTTCACCCATTCGGTAAAGCTGGCGCGCGCGCCGGGGAAGCCGATGGCGATCCAGGCTTTCATGCCTTTGTTGCCGCCGTACATCGGATCCGCGAGATAGCCATGTTTGGTATCAGAGAGCAGCTGGCTGAAGAACTGCGACGCTTTCATATTGGGTTCGCCCAGCGCGGCGAAGTCGATGCCGTTCTTGTTGAGTTTGGTCAACACGTCATCTTTCTCTTCCAGCGTGAGCTGCTGGAACGGCTTGTTGTAGGTGGTCTGCACCCACTGCGTCACCAGCTTGATAGCGGTGTGGTACATCTGCTGCGGAGTAAACGGGATCTGGTAGCCGAAGGTTGGGTCGGCATGAACGTTGAACGGGCCCTGCAGATAGATCTCGTCGCCGAACTCGCTGGTCTGCAGCTGCTGGTCGATAAAGATCGGCACGTTGGTTTCCAGCGCGCCTGGCGCTTTGCCTTTGCCGCCTGCCGGGATCAGGCGATCGGTTGCCGCCAGAATAAACTGCCATTCGTCCGCGCTAAAAAAGCCCGGTTTATAGTCAGCCAGCTCCGGCGCGGCCATTTCTGCCGCCTGCGCCGCAGTCAGCCCTTTTAATACCAGGTCACTTAGCGGTAACGCCAGTAAAGACCCGAGCAAAAACTTTCGTCTGGTGGTGGGTTTTTCAAGAAGCATAGCGGCACGACTCTCACTTGCTGTAAAAGTAATATATTTGTTAAACACAAATCTTATCGGTTAATTACGCGGCAATATTAGGGATATAAATATTTCTAAATGTAAAAATGCAATTTTAAATGTGTTTTAGTGAAAAATTATCATTGTGTTACTGGAGAGTTACAGGCGGGTAACAGCTTTTGCAGGCAGGAATTTTGTTTAAAACCGCACAATCGTTAGTTATTTAGCCAGAAAATTTGTGCGCAGCCCCAGTTTTATTTACGGTGAGTGACAGTTGCCGAAAATAATCAATCAAAAAAAATCATACTTCCATACAAGAGAGTCATTCTTATTAGCAACGATATATTCACTGAATTACAGCAGCAATGAAATATAGCTGAAAATGTGATCGCTATTGAATCTCATCCCTGTTTCGCACCCGCACAATATTTCCGCAGTTTATTTTGAGAACAGCGGCAAGTTGCTGGCGAATAATGCAGCAATTTCAGACGATTTTTTTCTGCAAAGCTCATAACAAAGCGGCATTTTGACTCTGTCCGGCGACGGATAAAGTAGGTTTATCAACTACTCAGGATAAACTTCTATGCGACGCATATTGCTTTTAATCTCAGGCGTGCTGTTGCTGGCGCTTCAGGTACAGGCCAGCACGCCAAAAGATACGCTGATTATCGCCGTACCGCTCGACGGCATTATCAGTTTCGATCCGGCAGAGAGCTTTGAAACGGTCAGCAACAGCAGCCTGCGTAATGTTTACCAGACGCTGGCGGAGCCGGATCAGGACGACCCGCAGAAGCTCTCGCCGCTGCTGGCGCGCAGCTGGCAACAGGGCGCGACGCCGCACAGCCTGGTCTTCAACCTTAATCCCGACGCCCGCTTCGTCTGCGGCAACCCGGTGACCGCGCAGGATGTGGTCTTCTCCCTGACGCGCGCGGTGAAGCTGAACAAAGCGCCCTCGTTTATTCTCGGCGAGTTTGGCTGGACGCCTGACAATATCGACAGCCAGTTTACGGTAGTCAACGACCACCAGCTGACGATCCGCTGGCCCGCGCAGATCGGCCAGGATCTGGCGCTGCGCCTGCTGACCGCGCCGGTCAGTTCGGTAGTCGACAGCAAAACCGCGCTGCAGCACGCCAGCAATAACGACACCGGCAACGGCTGGCTGAAAACCCACTCGGCGGGCAGCGGCGCCTTCTCGATTAAGCAGTTTGTCCCTCTGCAGGCGCTGGTGCTGGAGGCCAACCCCTACGCCGCGCCGCAGCCGCACCTGAAGCGCGTGCTGCTGAAGGGCGTCGCTGATGCCAGTACGCGTCGCCTGCTGGTGCAGCAGGG
The DNA here is from genome assembly GCF_022346905.1 of Pantoea sp. ACRSB. Taxonomy (NCBI): domain Bacteria; kingdom Pseudomonadati; phylum Pseudomonadota; class Gammaproteobacteria; order Enterobacterales; family Erwiniaceae; genus Pantoea; species Pantoea sp. ACRSB. The sequence goes on from NZ_JAKRNL010000003.1 coordinate 275,463, forward strand.
CGATGCGGATGTCGCCTACCAGCTCGGCCCCGATCAGATTGCAGCGCTGAAGAGCGACGCGAATGTGCGTATCGACGCCTTCCCGTCGAGCCTGATTTACTATCTCGGCTTTAATACCAAAAACGCGAAGCAGCCTGCACTCGGCAATCCGGCGCTGTGGCAGGCGGCGCGCTGGCTGGTGGACTACGACAGCATCGCCAGCCAGCTATTGAAAGGCCAGTACCGCATCCACCAGAGCTTTCTGCCGGACGGCTTTGACGGCGCGCTGAACAGCACGCCCTTCCACTACGACGTCGATAAAGCCAAAGAGATTTTAACGCGCGTCGGCATCGCGCCGGGCGCGCATATCGCCCTGACGGTGGTCAATCAGCCGCCCTATATCGACGTGGCGCAGGCCCTGCAGGCGAGCTTCGCAAAGGCGGACGTCAATCTGGATATTCAGCCGGTGGCGGAGTCGGAGCTGTGGAGCAAGATGCGCGCGCGCGATTTCCAGTCAATCTTTATCTACTGGGGCGCGGACTATATCGATCCGAACACCAACGCCAGTACCTTCGCTTATAACGTGCCGGGCGGTGCTAAAACGCTGGCCTGGCGCGTAGGCTGGGAGATCCCTGAACTGAGCGCCGAGACGCGTAAGGCGGCAGGCGAAAGCGATGCGACGCAGCGGCGCGCGCTCTACACCCATTTGCAGACCGAGGTGCAGCAGAACTCGCCATTCGTCACTATTCTGCAGGGCGCGCAGCAGGTAGCGGTGCGGAAGAACCTCAGCAACGTCAAACAGGGCATCGGCGTCAGCATGCTGCGGATGGATGAGGTGCAGAAATAATTCGCGGCATGCCCGGCAGCCTGCTCCGCTGAGACGGTTTCCGCAGCGGTTTGGCCTCTGCTAAGCTGTGTGCATGGATAAATTACGCGAACTCAAACGGACAAAACGTCTGGCGCTCGGCCTGCTGCTGCTGGCCGCCGCCATCTTTATCACCACGCTTTTTCTGCCGCCCAACTTCTGGGTGAGCGGCGTCAAGGCGATCGCTGAAGCGGCGATGGTCGGCGCGCTGGCGGACTGGTTCGCCGTAGTGGCACTGTTTCGCCGCGTGCCGGTGCCTTTTATTTCGCGCCATACGGCGATTATTCCCCGTAATAAAGAGCGTATCGGCGACAACCTGGGCCGCTTCGTGCAGGAGAAGTTTCTCGATACCGACTCGCTGCTGGCGCTGATCCGCCGTCACGATCCGGCGCAGATGCTGGCGCAGTGGCTCAATGCGCCGGGCAATGCCGATCGTATCGGTCGTCATCTGCTGCAGGTGATGCGCGGTTTCCTCGATCTTACCGACGACGCGCGCATCCAAGACTTTATGCGCCGCGCGGTACATCGCGCCATCGACAAGGTGGATCTGTCGCAGACCAGCGCGGTGCTGCTGGAGAGTCTTACCAAAAACAACCGTCATCAGGAGCTGCTCGACGCGGCGATAGAGCAGCTGCTGCGTCTGCTGCATAAGCCCGCCACGCGCGATTTTATCGCCATGCAGATTGTGCGCTGGCTGAAGCGCGAGCATCCCATTAAGGCCAAAATGTTGCCGACCGAGTGGCTGGGCGAGCACAGCGCGGAGCTGGTCGCCAACGCGGTGGATTCCGTCCTCGACGACGTGGCGGCCGATCAGGGACACGAGCTGCGCCTCGGCTTTAACCGCGCGGTGGATAGGCTGATTGAGAAGCTGAAGCACGACCCGGAGATGGCGGCGCGCGCTGAAGAGATTAAACGCTGGATAAAAGAGGACGCCTCGCTGAACCGCTATATCGGCGAGCTGTGGAACGATCTGCGTACCTGGCTGAAGAGCGACCTCAACAGCGACGACTCACGCGTGCAGGAGAAAGTACGTCAGGCGGCGCTGTGGCTGGGTGAGAACCTGGCGCGCGACGACGCGCTGCGCGCCTCGATGAACCGCCATCTGGAGGACGCCGCACGCAGCGTCGCGCCGGAGTTCGCCGCCTTTCTGACGCGTCATATCAGCGATACGGTGAAGAGCTGGGACGCACACGAAATGTCGCAGCAGATTGAGCTGAATATCGGCAGGGATCTGCAGTTTATTCGCATCAACGGCACGCTGGTGGGCGGCACTATTGGACTGATTCTCTATCTGCTGTCGCAGCTTCCGGCGCTCTGGCCTTTGCTGGTGCGGTAACGCGCAAGGTAAAGAGAGACAAGGCAGAATCTGTGGGCGCATCTCAGCTTATATGCTGCCGGTTTCAGTGGGTGCGACATCACCAATAAAAAAGGCCGCTTACGCGGCCTTTTTTATTCTGAGACGGTTAACGTCGCTTAATCAGCAGGAACAGGCTAATCGCGAAGAACGCGGCGCTGGGAAGGATAGCGCCCAGCACCGGCGGCAGGCCGTAAACCAGGCTCAGCGGACCAAAAATCTGATCCAGCACGTAGAACAGGAAGCCGAAGCTGATACCGGTCACCACGCGCACCCCCATCGACACGCTGCGCAGCGGGCCAAAGATAAACGACAGCGCCATCAGCATCATCACCGCCACCGACAACGGCTGGAAGATTTTGCTCCACATATTGAGCCGGTAACGACCCGACTCCTGGCCGCTCTGCTTCAGGTATTTGCTGTAGTTATAGAGCCCGCGGATCGACAGCGCGTCGGGATCGAGCGCCACCACGCCGAGCTTGTCCGGCGTCAGGTTGGTTTTCCATTCGCCGCTCAGGCTCTGCGAGCCGCTAATCTGCTTCGGATCGTTCAGGTCTGACTCATCCACCTGCGCCAGATTCCAGCGCTTGTTGTTCTGATCCCAGGTCGCGCTGGCGGCGTAGCGCACGCTCTTCAGGCGGCGGTCGTCGCTAAAGCTGTAGATGCTGACGCCGTCGAGCTGGTTATCACCGCGCACCCGTTCGATATAGATAAAGTTATTGCCGTCTTTCGCCCACAGGCCGTTCTGCGTCGATACCAGCGCGCCGCCGTAGAGCTGCGTCGCACGATAGTTACGCGCCATCTGCTCGCCCGCTGGCGCCAGAAACTCGCCGATCGCCATAGTGAGCAGCACCAGCGGAATAGCGGTTTTCATCACCGACAGCGCGACCTGCATGCGGGTAAAGCCCGCCGCCTGCATAACGACCAGCTCGCTGCGCTGCGCCAGCGTGCCCAGGCCGAGCAGCGCGCCGAGCAGCGCCGCCATCGGGAAGAAGATCTCCACATCCTTCGGCACGCTGAGCAGCGTGTAGTAACCAGCGGCGAGCGCGGTATAAGCGCCCTGCCCGGTTTTACGCAGCTGATCGACGAACTTGATGATGCCGGAGAGCGACACCAGCATGAACAGCGTCAGCATGATGGTATTGAAAATGGTTTTACCGATATAACGGTCGAGAACGCGAAACATCAGACGGAACCTCCGCGGCTGAAGCGGGCGCGCACGCGACGCATCGGCACCGTATCCCACAGGTTAAGCACTATCGCCAGCAGCAGATAGCCGACATTCACTGTCCACATCCAGATAGCGGGATCGAGCCGCCCTTTCGCCGCATTCGACCTCAGCGAGCTTTGCAGCAGGAAGAAGATCAGATAGAGCAGCATCGCCGGCAGCATCGACAGTACGCGACCCTGGCGCGGGTTAACCACGCTAAGCGGCACCACCATCAGCGCCATCACCAGTACGGCGAAGATCAGCGTAAAGCGCCAGTGCAGCTCCGAACGGAACGCTGGCGTGTCATTGCTTAACAGCGTGGTGAGATCGGACTGTTCGGCGTCGTTCGGATCGAGCGTCGCCTCTTTGTAGCCGACTCGTGCCTGGTAGTTAGTGAAGTCAGTAATACGGAAGTCGCGCAGCATCGCTGTGCCTTCGAAACGCGTGCCTTTATCCAGCGTCACGACCTGCGAGCCATCTTTATGCTGCTCCATATGGCCGCTGTCCGCCAGCACCACGGAGGGACGCGCATTGCCTTTGGCGCGCAGCTGCGCCAGGAAGACGTTGCCGAACTGGTTGCCCTTCACGTTTTCGATAAAGAGCACCGAATTGCCGTCGCTGGAGCTCTGGAACTGCCCGGCCGCCAGCGCCGCCGCGCCTGGGTTGGCTTTGGCGTTTTGCGTCACCTCATCCTGATAGCGCGAGGACCAGGGGCCGAGCCAGATAACATTGACCGCCGCCACGGCAGAGGTGAGCAGCATCAGCACCATCGCCGCCTTTACCAGCACGCTTTTGCCTAACCCGCAGGCGTGCATTACGGTGATTTCGCTGTCGGTATAGAGCTTGCCCAGCGTCATAAGGATCGCCAGAAACAGGCTTAACGGCAGAATAAGTTGTGCCATTTCAGGCACGCCAAGCCCTAACAGAGTCAGAACGAGATTTGTTGGGATTTCGCCGTCCACCGCAGCCCCTAAAATCCGCACTAACTTCTGACAAAAGAAGATAAGCAGCAGGATGAAAAGGATAGCCAGCTGGCTTTTGAGCGTTTCCCGAACCAGATATCTAATGATGATCACGCTTAGTACGCCTGTGATAACTTGTCTTTTTGCAGGAAAATCGCTAGTTTCAACGCTTATCAGCCATTTTTCTTCATCAATGGCCCACGTCGCAGCTAAAATGGTATGACAAATGCGTCAGGGTGGTGAAAATTAACGCGTTGCCACACTAAACGTAGTTCGAACGTTGATTACCACCAAACTTTTTACCTCTGTGGTATCAAGCGGACCATTCTAGCGACAGCCGCGGCCGTTGTCTTTAAGATTCAGGAGAGTGCATGGAGTTCAGTGTAAAAAGCGGAAGCCCGGAGAAACAGCGCAGCGCCTGCATTGTTGTCGGTGTTTTCGAGCCGCGTCGTCTGTCGCCGATCGCCGAGCAGCTAGACAAAATCAGCGATGGCTACATCAGCGCCCTGCTGCGCCGCGGCGAGCTGGAAGGCAAAGTGGGCCAGACCCTGCTGCTGCATCATGTACCCAATATTCTTTCCGAGCGCATTCTGCTGATTGGCTGCGGCAAAGAGCGCGAACTGGATGAGCGCCAGTACAAGCAGGTCATCCAGAAGACCATTAATACGCTGAACGACACCGGCTCGATGGAAGCGGTCTGCTTTCTGACCGAGCTGCATGTAAAAAGCCGCAATACCTACTGGAAAGTGCGTCAGGCGGTCGAAACCTCTAAAGAAGCGCTTTATAACTTCGACCAGCTGAAAAGCAATAAAACCGAGCCGCGCCGTCCGCTGCGCAAGCTGGTGTTCAACGTGCCGACGCGCCGCGAACTCACCAGCGGCGAACGCGCCATTCAGCATGGCCTGGCGGTCGCAGCCGGCGTGAAGGCGGCGAAGGATCTCGGCAATATGCCGCCGAACATCTGCAACGCGGCCTATCTCGCCTCGCAGGCGCGCCAGCTGGCGGACGCCTACAGCAAAAACGTCACGACCCGCGTTATCGGCGAGCAGCAGATGAAAGAGCTGGGCATGAACGCCTATCTCGCGGTAGGCGCAGGCTCGCAGAACGAGTCGCTGATGTCGGTCATTGAGTACAAAGGCAATCCCGATGCGGAAGCGCGCCCGATTGTGCTGGTGGGCAAAGGGCTGACCTTTGACTCTGGCGGCATCTCCATCAAACCCGCCGAATCGATGGATGAGATGAAGTACGACATGTGCGGCGCGGCGTCGGTCTACGGCGTGATGCGTATGGTGGCCGAGCTGAACCTGCCGCTTAACGTGGTCGGCGTGCTGGCGGGCTGCGAAAATATGCCGGACGGTCGCGCCATGCGTCCGGGCGACGTTCTGACCACGATGTCGGGCCAGACGGTGGAAGTGCTGAATACCGATGCGGAAGGCCGTCTGGTGCTGTGCGACGCGCTGACCTACGTCGAACGCTTCGATCCGGAAGTGGTGATCGACGTGGCGACCCTGACCGGCGCCTGCGTCATCGCGCTGGGCCACCACGTCAGCGGCCTGCTGTCGAACCATAACCCGCTGGCGCACGAGCTGATCGGCGCCTCCGAGCAGTCCGGCGACCGCGCCTGGCGTCTGCCGATGGCGGACGAATATCAGGAGCAGCTGGAATCGAACTTCGCCGACATGGCGAATATCGGCGGCCGTCCCGGCGGCGCAATCACCGCGGCCTGCTTCCTGGCGCGCTTTGCGCGTAAATATAACTGGGCGCACCTGGATATCGCCGGCACCGCCTGGCGCTCCGGCAAAGCCAAAGGCGCAACCGGTCGTCCGGTGCCGATGCTGTCGCAGTTCCTGCTGAACCGTGCCGGTCTGAACGGCGACGACTGACGGCCCGACGCGCGCCGCTCTCAGGAGCGGCGCGTACGCCGCAAATTGATTTCACACGCCGCCGCCTCCATATCCACCTTATCGGGAAGTGCTACCGCGCGCCTTAGCTGGTAACATCGACACCTCTCACCCACAAGGCCTTTCCATGAAAAACGCAACCTTCTACGTAATGGAATCGGACTCGCACAGCGAGGAGCTGAGCGCCATTGAGGCGCTGGTGTGCGATCTGGCGGAAACGCGCTGGCGGGCGGGCAAACGCATTTTGATCGCCTGTGAAAACGAGCAGCAGGCCATTCGTCTCGACGAGGCGCTGTGGCAGCGTCCGGCCAGCGCCTTCGTACCGCACAATCTGGCGGGCGAAGGTCCGCGCTACGGCGCGCCGGTCGAACTGGCCTGGCCGCAGCGTCGCGGCAGTTCGCCGCGCGATCTGCTGATCAGCCTGCTGCCGCAGTTTGCAGATTTTGCTACTGCTTTCCATGAAGTGATAGACTTCGTACCCTACGAAGAGTCTCAGAAACAGCTGGCGCGCGACCGCTATAAAGCGTACCGCAGCGTTGGTTTCCAATTGAATACGGCCACGCCGCCACAGCCGCAAACGACATAGCAGAAATGGAAAAAACATATAACCCGCAAGATATCGAGCAGCCGCTTTACGAGCACTGGGAAGAGCAAGGCTATTTCAAGCCTAACGGCGATACCAGCCAGGAAAGCTTCTGCATTATGATCCCGCCGCCGAACGTCACCGGCAGCCTGCACATGGGTCACGCCTTCCAGCAGACCATCATGGACACCATGATCCGCTACCAGCGCATGCAGGGCAAAAACACGCTGTGGCAGGTGGGCACCGACCATGCGGGTATCGCCACCCAGATGGTGGTGGAGCGCAAGATCGCCGCCGAAGAGGGCAAAACGCGCCAGGATTACGGTCGCGACGCCTTTATCGACAAAATCTGGCAGTGGAAAGCAGAATCGGGCGGCACGATTACGCGCCAGATGCGTCGCCTCGGCAACTCCGTGGACTGGGAGCGCGAGCGCTTCACCATGGATGACGGCCTCTCCAACGCGGTGAAAGAGGTGTTTGTTCGCCTCCATAAAGAGAATCTCATCTATCGCGGCAAGCGCCTGGTGAACTGGGATCCGAAACTGCGCACCGCGATTTCCGATCTCGAAGTGGAAAACCGCGAGAGCAAAGGCTCGATGTGGCACATCCGCTATCCGCTGGCAGACGGCGTGAAAACCGCCGAAGGCAAAGATTATCTGGTGGTCGCCACCACCCGTCCGGAAACCCTGCTGGGCGATACCGGCGTGGCGGTTAACCCGGAAGACCCGCGCTACAAAGATCTGATCGGCAAAGAGGTGATCCTGCCGCTGGTGAACCGTCGCATTCCCATCGTGGGCGACGAGCACGCCGATATGGAGAAAGGCACCGGCTGCGTAAAAATCACGCCGGCGCACGACTTCAACGACTATGAAGTCGGCCGCCGCCATAAGCTGCCGATGATCAATATTCTGACCTTTGACGGCGATATCCGCGAGCGCGCTCAGGTGTATGACACCAACGGCGAAGTCAGCGACGCCTGCTCAGACGAGATCCCGGCGCAGTTCCAGAAGATGGAGCGTTTCGCCGCGCGTAAGGCGATTGTCGCCGCCGTGGACGAGCTGGGCCTGCTGGACGAGATCAAACCGCACGACCTGACCGTACCTTATGGCGATCGCGGCGGCGTGGTGATTGAGCCGATGCTGACCGATCAGTGGTACGTGCGTACCGCGCCGCTGGCGAAAGTCGCGGTCGAGGCGGTGGAAAACGGTGATATCCAGTTCGTACCGAAGCAGTATGAAAATATGTACTTCTCCTGGATGCGCGACATTCAGGACTGGTGTATCTCGCGCCAGCTGTGGTGGGGCCACCGCATTCCGGCCTGGTACGACAACGACGGCAACGTCTATGTTGGCCGCAGCGAAGAAGAAGTGCGCAGCGAGAACAACCTGGGCGCGGACGTGGCGCTGCGTCAGGATGAAGATGTGCTCGACACCTGGTTCTCCTCTGGCCTGTGGACCTTCTCTACGCTCGGCTGGCCGGAGAACACCGAAGCGCTGCGTCAGTTCCACCCGACCAGCGTGCTGGTCAGCGGCTTCGACATTATCTTCTTCTGGATTGCCCGCATGATCATGTTGACCATGCACTTCATCAAAGATGAAGACGGCAAGCCGCAGGTGCCGTTCAAGACTGTCTATATGACCGGTCTGATCCGCGACGAAGAAGGCCAGAAGATGTCAAAATCCAAAGGCAACGTTATCGACCCGCTGGATATGGTCGACGGCATCTCGCTGGAAGATTTGCTGGAGAAGCGCACCGGCAACATGATGCAGCCGCAGCTGGCGGAGAAGATCCGCAAGCGCACCGAGAAGCAGTTCCCGGCGGGCATCGAGCCGTCAGGTACCGATGCGCTGCGCTTTACCCTGGCGGCGCTGGCGTCGACCGGCCGCGATATCAACTGGGATATGAAGCGTCTTGAAGGTTATCGCAACTTCTGCAACAAGCTGTGGAACGCCAGCCGCTTTGTGCTGATGAACACCGAAGATCAGGATTGCGGTCAGAACGGCGGCGAAATGACGCTGTCGCTGGCGGATCGCTGGATCCTCGCCGAATTTAACAGCACGGTGAAAGCGTACCGCGAAGCGCTGGACAGCTATCGTTTCGATATCGCCGCCAACCTGCTCTACGACTTCACCTGGAACCAGTTCTGCGACTGGTACCTGGAGCTGACCAAGCCGGTAATGAACAGCGGCAGCGAAGCGGAGCTGCGCGGCACGCGCAACACGCTGGTAACGGTGCTGGAAGCGTTGCTGCGCCTCGCCCACCCGATTATTCCGTTTATCACCGAGACCATCTGGCAGCGTGTGAAGGTGCTGAAAAATATCAGCGACGACACCATTATGCTGCAGCCTTTCCCGCAGTACGACGCGGCGAAAGAGGATGCGGAAGCGATGGCAGATATCGAGTGGATGAAGCAGGCGATCGTCGCGGTGCGTAATATCCGCGCCGAGATGAATATCGCCCTGAGCAAACCGCTCGACGTGCTGCTGCGCGACTGCTCTCCGGCTGCGCTGCGCCGCGTGGAAGCGAACCGCACTTTCCTGTCGCGCCTGGCGCGTCTGGAGAGCCTGACTGTCCTGCCGGCTGGCGAAAAAGGTCCGGTTTCCGTGACCAAAATCGTTGAAGGCGCCGAGCTGCTGATCCCGATGGCGGGTCTGGTGGACAAGGCGGCGGAGCTGGATCGTCTGGCGAAAGAGCTGGGCAAGCTCGACGTCGAGATTGAGAAGATTCAGGTCAAGCTGGCGAACGACGGCTTTGTTTCGCGCGCGCCGGAAGCGGTGGTGGCGAAGGAACGCGAGCGTGTCGCCGAGCTGGAGCAGTCAAAAGCGAAGCTGATTGAACAGCAGGCAGTGATCGCGGCGCTCTGATTTACGTCATGCCCGTAAAAAAACCCTGCGCTCCGGCGCGGGGTTTTTATTGTCTGACGTCGAAGATAACTTAACGTGGTTTGACGTTAAACAGCGGGACGAGCGCCGCGCTCGACCTGAGCTGATCGCTTTTCGCCAGCAGGCAATACTGACTCATGGCCGTCAGTTCCGCTTTCGCTTTTTCATCCGTCTGCCAGGTAAAGGCGTTATTTTTTAACGCGGTTTCCCTCAGCGCTTTGAGCACCCTGGGGCAGATAAGGTGCGTTTCGCCATTCGAAAAAGCTTCAATGCCTGCAATCAACCGTTCTCCTCTGGAGGTGATTTTGCTCGCTCCCCAGATCTTCTTTGGAAAATAATAGTCGGGAAAGCTATCCGCTTTAAAAGCAAATAACCGCTCATGCCATGAAGCCATGCCGACTATTTCAATCGAGCGTTGATTGATCTGAATAAGCTGAACGGAAAACAGCGAAAAAACGGCAATCACAATCGCGGGAGAAAAAGCCATAACCGGTTTTATACCGTAGCGTGTCTTATCCTTGTTCATGGTTAACGCTAGTAACACTGGCAGAAAAAGAAAGATATACATAATCACAATCACAGCATACTGGAGCAGCAAACTGCGGTCTGAAAAATAGATGTCTGACTGCAACAAAAAAAGCAGCGGTAAAAAAGAGAGGCCCGCGATAAGGACTGCAAACAGGGTATAACGGAGATTAATAATCGCCGTCCGGGTCGCTGTTTCTGCTATCAGAAATGCCCATTTCCGCTTGTCTGCCAGGCCATCCTTTCCGGTCTGAATCTGCTTTAAGCGTTTGAGAAGCTCGCGATGGTGCTTTTGCCGCTGACAGTTAAAGCGATAGTTTAAAAAAGAATGAATAAAAAACAGCACAATGCAGGCTAAAACAGCATGCCATGCTGAGATCTTTTCCTCCGTGAACATAAGCGTGAGCGCTGCCACAACCGCCGCTAAAGCGGTAGCCGCACAGCATCCCTCATTATATTTTATCTTTAGCTTTGTCTTTTTATTGCTCTGCTCGCCTGTCAGAGAGGAAAATGCCGAGGGGATTAGTAAAGTTAGGGCAAAAGCGCTACAGAATAATAGCGAGGTAATTAACACCGCAATCACGCCAGTGACGTTATTAATAATCAGCGGAAAAATATCCAGCCGACCTATCCATCTCAGGTAACCCCATGCATTAATAAATCCCGCAAAAATAAATAATGGGAAAAACGCCTTAAGCTTTTTAAAAATACGTAATAACACCATATCCAGCCTCCATGCCTCATAACGAATATTGCTTTTCCCTGACGATAATGCTATTTCTGGTGAATGTCTAACCGATGTTAACCACCCTATTTCGCTATGATCCCTGCAACCCAGCCTACACTAACGCTGCGTCCTATTAGCGCTGCCGACAATCCCCATATCGCCCGGGTGATCCGCACCGTCTCCGCGGAGTTCGGCCTGACCGCCGACAAAGGCTATACCGTGGCCGATCCGCAGCTCGACAGCCTGTATGAACTCTACAGCACCGAACACAGCGCCTACTGGATTGTGGAACATCAGGGAAAGGTGATGGGCGGCGGCGGCATCGCCCCGCTCGCCTGTAGCGCGCCCGATATCTGCGAGCTGCAAAAGATGTATTTCCTGCCAGAGGTGCGCGGCTTTGGCGTAGCGCGCGAGCTGGCGCTGCGTGCTATGGAGCATGCGCGTCAGCGCGGCTTCCGCCGCTGCTATCTGGAAACCACCGGCAGCTTAACGCGCGCTATCAAACTCTATGAGTCGCTGGGATTTGAGCGTATCGACAACGCGCTGGGCTGTACCGGCCATGGCGACTGCGAATACAGAATGTTGAAAGCGCTGTAGCCGCGCTTTCCCTGTCAGAATGCCGGCACGCCGCTGTGAAAACGCAGCTCCGCGTCCGGTTCGCTAATCAGCTTTGCCTCCGCTTCGCCAATGGCGCGCACGCGCGGCGCGATATCCTTCGGCGAGATCTGCGCCGCCAGGGCTAAATAGTCCTGATAGTGGCGCGCTTCCGAACGCAGCAGCGAGATATAGAACTTCTCCAGCTCCGCATCCAGCCAGGGCGCCAGGCTGGCGAAGCGTTCGCAGGAGCGCGCTTCGATATAGGCGCCGCAGATAAGCTTGTCCACCAGCGTATCGGGCTCGTGGGTAGTGATTTCGCGCAGCAGTCCTTTGGCATAGCGGCTGGAGGTGATCTTTTTATAGGGCAAGCCGCGCGCCTGCATAATCTCCCATACCTGATAAAAGTGGTGCAGCTCCTCTTTAATCAGCAGCACCATTTTCTCTACCAGATCGTCCGCCCAGGGGAGTTCGTTGCGCACAATAATGCTTTTGGACAGATTCTTATGGGCCTGAATAAACTGGCTGTCGGGGTGCTCGCGGAAAATAAAATCTTCATAGGGCTTAAGCCAGGCGAGGATCGCCTCTCCGCTCGGCTTGTCGGCGACATATTTACGGATTAGCCAGGTGGCGGTTTGCGCCGCTTTCAGTTCGCAAACCAGATGGTCGGTCAGCAGCAGCGTCAGGTTTTCCGGTTTGCGCGCCTCGTCAATCCAGGCTTGCGGCGTGCGGCAGAGTAAAAACTGATAGATAGGCTCAAGCAGCGGTGCGTAGTTCATGTCGGTTCAAAAGGCAGAAGGCAGAAAGGCGGAGCGCGCGGCTCCGCCAGGGAAATCAGTGATGTACGCCGGTATCTTCGTCGCCGTCGATAATGTCGCCATCTTCGTCGTCATCTTCGTCTTCGGCGTCGGGATCTTCAAAGTAGGTGCCCCAGCCGTCGTAGTCGACGTTATATTTACCCACCAGATTAACCAGCTGCTCTACCTGCGCGTCGATCAGCTCAGGCTTCAGCGCCGACTCGCTCAGGATATCGACGCACATCACCGTGGTGCCATCCTCCAGCTCCAGCTCTTCCGGCTCGGTCACTTCATAACCCAGCTTGAACGCGTCGACCGCCGCTTTCTCCAGCGAGTCGAAGTTGTTGCAGGAGAGATGATGTTCAATGGTATAGAGCGCATCCGGATCGCTGCCGTCTTCCAGCAGCTCATCAATGATCAGGCGTGTCTCTTCACGCTGCTCTTCCAGCAATGCTTCATATGCCATGGCGAATTCCCCTCAGTGTTCGGCAATAAACAAGTATTTTCCCACACTGCCCAGCGCGCCACTACTCAAAACGGAAAGTTTCTTTACGCTGGGGTTGAAAATGAATATTCATACGTTTAAATTGAATTTTCATTCAACCGGAATGGATGCACTGGAGCCCGTTATGAGTCAGCTTTATCAACGCCACTTCCTTCGACTGCTGGATTTCACCCCGGCCGATATCACTTACCTGCTCGACCTCGCCGCTGAATTAAAACACGCTAAAAAAAACGGTAACGAAACGCCGCGCCTGAAAGGCAAAAACATCGCGCTCATCTTCGAAAAAGACTCGACCCGTACCCGATGCTCTTTCGAAGTTGCCGCATACGATCAGGGCGCTAACGTTACTTACCTTGGCCCGAGCGGCAGCCAGATCGGCCATAAGGAGTCGATGAAGGATACCGCGCGCGTGCTGGGCCGCATGTATGACGGCATCCAGTATCGCGGTTACGGCCAGGCGCTGGTGGAGACGCTGGCGGAATTTGCCGGGGTGCCGGTATGGAACGGCCTGACCACCGAGTTTCATCCTACTCAGCTGCTGGCCGACCTGCTCACGATGCGGGAGCACCTGCCGGGCAAAGCGCTGCAGGAGATGACGCTGGTCTACGTCGGCGACGCGCGCAACAACATGGGCAACAGCATGCTGGAAGCCGCGGCGGTAACTGGTCTGGATCTGCGTCTGGTCGCGCCAAAGGGCTGCTGGCCGGAGCAGGATCTGGTTGAGGCCTGCCGTCAGGCGGCGCAGAAAACCGGTGGTAAAATCACGCTGACCGAAGATATCGCCGAAGGCGTTAAGGGCGCGGACTTTATCTATACCGATGTCTGGGTCTCTATGGGCGAGGCGAAAGCGGTATGGGAAGAGCGCATCGCGCTGCTGCGCAGTTATCAGGTGAATCAGGCGATGCTGCAGCTGACCGGCAATCCGCAGGTGAAATTCCTGCACTGTCTGCCTGCGTTTCATGACGATCAGACCACGTTAGGCCGGCAGATGGCCGAACAGTACGGGCTGCACGACGGTATGGAAGTCAGCAACGAGGTCTTTGAATCAGAGCACAGCATCGTGTTCGACCAGGCGGAAAACCGTATGCACACCATTAAAGCGGTCATGGTGGCGACGCTTAGCCAGGCATAAGTCAGCAGGCGCTCCGCAAACGTTTTCCCTTGATGCAAAATGTCGGACGGGTATAATGCGCCCCAATTTGCCGGAGGAAGCATGCAACAGCGCAGCGTAAACATTCACGCGACATCACGCCTGAACGCAGGCGGCGCCCCTGTTTTTTCCGTCACCAACCCGATCGTAAAAAAAGCCCCTTAAGCAGGGGCTTTTTTTTGTCCGCAATTCGGTAGCGCAGAGGAGCGAGCTATGGCTAACCCGTTATATCGCAAGCATATTATTTCCATTAACGATCTCAGCCGCGACGAACTGGAGCTGGTGCTGCACACCGCCGCGCGGCTGAAAGCCAGTCCGCAGCCGGAGCTGCTAAAGCATAAGGTTATCGCCAGCTGCTTCTTTGAAGCCTCGACGCGTACGCGCCTGTCGTTTGAAACGGCTATTCATCGTCTTGGCGCGTCGGTGGTGGGTTTTGCCGACGGCAGCAATACCTCGCTCGGCAAGAAGGGCGAAACCCTGGCGGATACGATTTCCGTTATCGGCACCTACGTCGATGCCATCGTGATGCGTCATCCGCAGGAGGGCGCGGCGCGCCTCGCCACTGAATTTTCCGGCGGCGTGCCGATCCTCAACGCCGGGGACGGCGCCAACCAGCATCCGACGCAGACGCTGCTGGATCTCTTCACCATCCGCGAAACGCAGAGCCGCCTGGATAACCTGAGCATCGCCATGGTCGGCGACCTGAAATATGGCCGCACGGTGCACTCACTGACGCAGGCGCTGGCGAAGTTTGACGGCAATCGCTTCTACTTTATCGCGCCCGACGCGCTGGCGATGCCCGCCTATATCACCGACATGCTGGACGAGCGCGGCATCGTCTGGTCACGCCACGACAGCATCGAAGCGGTGATCCCGCACGCCGATATTCTCTATATGACCCGCGTGCAGAAAGAGCGTCTCGACCCGTCCGAATACGCCAACGTTAAGGCACAGTTTATCCTGCGCGCGGCGGATCTGGCTGGCGCGCGCGACAATATGAAAGTGCTGCATCCGCTGCCGCGCGTTGACGAGATCGCCACCGACGTGGATAAAACGCCCTACGCCTGGTATTTCCAGCAGGCGGGCAACGGCATCTTCGCGCGTCAGGCTCTGCTGGCGCTGGTACTCAACAGCGAACAGGATCTGTAAGGAGCAATCGCCATGACTCATGACAACAAACTGCAGGTAGAAGCGATCAAGCGCGGTACGGTCATTGACCATATTCCGGCGCAGGTCGGGTTTAAATTGCTGTCGCTGTTTCGCCTCACCGAAACCGACCAGCGCATCACTATCGGCCTCAACCTCCCTTCCGGCGAGATGGGCCGCAAGGATCTGATTAAGATTGAAAATACCTTTCTTACCGAGGATCAGATCAACCAGCTGGCGGTCTATGCGCCGCACGCAACGGTCAACCGTATCGACGACTACGAAGTGGTCGCAAAAATCGCGCCGACGCTGCCGGAGCGCATCGAGCGCGTGCTGACCTGTCCAAACGGCAACTGCATCAGCCGCAGCGAGCCGGTTTTCTCCAGCTTCGCGGTGAAAAAGCGCGACGACGAGGTGCAGCTGACCTGCAAATACTGCGAGAAAGCCTTTGCCCACCACGTGGTGCTCGGTCACTGGTAATCGCCCTGCCCGCCCCTATAATGGGGCGATGTTTCTCGCCAGCGGCGGCACGCCGCCGCTGCGTCACTCTTAAGGAGCAAGTATGTCTCGCGAAATCAGTACGGAAAAAGCGCCAGCGGCGATCGGGCCTTATGTGCAGGGCGTCGATCTGGGCAATATGATCATCACCTCCGGCCAGATCCCGGTCGATCCGGCGACCGGCGCGGTGCCGGAAGCGATCGACGCGCAGGCGCGTCAGTCGCTGGAAAATGTGAAAGCGATCGTCGAAGCAGCTGGCCTGCAGGTTGGCGACATCGTGAAAACCACGGTGTTCGTTAAAGACCTCAACGACTTCGCTACCGTTAACGCTACCTATGAAGCCTTCTTCACCGAGCATAACGCCAGCTTTCCGGCGCGTTCCTGCGTAGAAGTTGCCCGTCTGCCGAAAGACGTGAAGATCGAGATCGAAGCGATCGCCCTGCGCCGCTAACGATCGGCTGCGCGCGGCGACCGCAGCGCGCAGTTTGTTTGCCCCTCTCCTTTCCACCCTTTTGACGCAAATTTTCCTCTTCGCCTGGCTTTGCGCCGCGACCTTCTGTTCTTTGTTTCAGGTCAAAACAGCTGCGATTAAATTATCCCCATATCCATATGTAGTGATTAAAATCCAGCTAAGCACAACATATAGGGAATGGAGAGATCATGGCAAAGGTAGTGATGAAGCGCGACGGCTGTCGCTCGGCGTTTGACGCCGCGAGAATTGAGGCGGCAGTGTTGGCGGCGGCGCACGCGGCGCAGGTCGAAGATACGCAGTGGTGCGCCACGGTCGCCCGATGCGTCAGCGAGAAACTGGCCGACCGTGTTGAAGTCGATATTCGTGATATTCAGTTCGCGGTTGAAGAGACGCTGATGGGCGGCCCTTACCCTCAGCTGGCACGCGCCTATATCGAATACCGTCACGATCGCGACGTAGCGCGCGAGCAGCGCGGCAAGCTGCATCACGCCATTCGCGGCCTGGTCGATCAGACCAACGCGGCGCTGCTTAACGAGAACGCCAACAAAGACAGCAAAGTGATCCCAACGCAGCGCGACCTGCTGGCGGGGATCGTGGCGAAGCACTATGCGCAGCAGCAGCTTCTGCCGCGCGACGTGGTGCAGGCGCACGAGCGCGGTGAAATCCACTACCACGATCTCGACTATTCCCCCTTCTTTCCGATGTTCAACTGTATGCTGATCGATCTGAAAGGGATGCTGACCAACGGCTTTAAAATGGGCAATGCCGAGATCGAGCCACCGAAATCGATCGCCACCGCCACCGCGGTAACCGCGCAGATCATCGCGCAGGTCGCCAGCCATATTTACGGCGGCACCACCATCAACCGCATCGACGAGGTGCTGGAACCCTTTGTGCTGCTCAGCATGGAGAAGCATCGCGCCATCGCCGCCGAATGGCAGATTGCCGATGTGGATGCCTACGCGCGGACGCGCACCGAGAAAGAGTGCTACGACGCCTTCCAGTCGCTGGAGTATGAGGTCAACACGCTGCACACCGCCAACGGCCAGACGCCGTTCGTCACCTTCGGCTTCGGGCTCGGCACCAGCTGGGCGGCGCGGCTTATCCAGCAGTCGATCCTGCGCAACCGCATCGCCGGACTGGGCAAAAATCATAAAACCGCGGTCTTTCCCAAACTGGTATTCGCTATCCGCGAAGGGCTGAATCGCCGTCCGGGCGATATCAATTACGATATCAAGCAGCTGGCGCTGGAGTGCGCCAGCAAGCGCATGTATCCCGATATTCTTAACTATGACCAGGTGGTAAAAGTCACCGGCTCCTTTAAAACGCCGATGGGCTGCCGCAGCTTTCTTGGCGTCTATGAGGAGAATGGCGTCGAAATTCATGACGGCCGCAACAATCTGGGCGTGATCAGCCTCAATCTGCCGCGTATCGCGCTGGAGGCGCAGGGCGACGAGGCGCGATTCTGGACGCTGCTCGACGAGCGGCTGGCGCTGGCGAAGCGCGCGCTGATGACGCGTATCGCCAGGCTGGAGAAAACCAAAGCGCGCGTGGCGCCCATTCTCTATATGGAGGGCGCCTGCGGCATACGTCTCAATGCCGATGACGAGGTAGGGCCAATTTTCCGCAACGGCCGCGCCTCTCTTTCGCTGGGCTTTATCGGCCTGCATGAAACCCTTAACGCCCTGAGCGGCGGCGCGCGCCATCCTTATGACGATCCCGCGCTGCGCGCCAAAGGGATCGAGATTATCTCTCGTCTGCGCGCCGCGGCCGACGCCTGGAAAGCGGAAACCGGCTACGGCTTTAGCCTCTACAGCACGCCGAGCGAAAACCTTTGCGACCGCTTCTGCCGCCTCGATGCCGCACAGTTCGGCGTAGTGCCTGGCGTAACCGATAAAGGCTACTACACCAACAGCTTCCATCTCGACGTCGAGAAGAAAGTTAACCCCTATGAGAAGATCGACTTTGAAGCGCCCTATCCGCCGCTGACCAACGGCGGCTTCATCTGTTACGGCGAATACCCCAACGTGCAGCACAACCTCAAGGCGCTGGAGGATGTGTGGGACTACAGCTACGATCGTGTGCCCTATTACGGCACCAATACGCCGATAGACGAATGCTACGAGTGCGGCTTTACCGGCGAATTCAGCTGCACCAGCCGAGGCTTTACCTGCCCGAACTGCGGCAATCACGACCCGGCGCGCGTGTCGGTAACGCGCCGCGTCTGCGGCTATCTCGGCAGCCCCGACGCGCGACCGTTTAACGCGGGCAAGCAGGAAGAGGTGCAGCGGCGGGTCAAACATCTGGAGAGCGGGCCGCTGGGATGATGCGCTTTCATCGCTATTATGAGGTCGATATCGTTAACGGCCCCGGCACGCGCTGCACGCTGTTCGTGGCCGGATGTGAACACCAGTGTCGCGGCTGCTACAACCAGAGCACGTGGCGACTCGACTCCGGTGCCCCTTTTACGCTGGAGATGGAGGAGCGCCTGATCGCCGATCTTCAGGACACCCGCATTCCGCGTCAGGGACTCTCCCTGAGCGGCGGCGATCCGCTGCATCCGCATAACGTGCCCTATATCCGCCGGCTGGTGAAACGCGTGCGCGCAGAGTGTCCAGGTAAAGATATCTGGCTCTGGACCGGCTATCAGCGCGCCGAGTTAAGCGGTTCCCAGCGCGAGGTGCTGCACTATATCGATGTGCTGATCGACGGGCGCTTTGTAGAAGAGGAAAAAGACGCCACGCTGCTGTGGCGCGGCAGCCGCAATCAGGTTATCTGGGATCTGCGTAAAGAGCGCGGCTAGCGTGGGATTTGACCCGATTCGATAATCTCCACGCTGTCGCCGCCGGGCTGAAAGGCGCGCGCGAGCATGCACTCTGCCACCGCCTGCGCGGAGACCGAGCGCCAGTTGCCGGGCAATATCCCAAACAGCGGTGCCATCAGGCTTTCGCCGGTACGCTGGCGCGTGCGCTCGCCCAGCAGCAGAGAGGGACGAACCAGCGTCAGGCGAGGCCAGCCCTGATGGCGCAGCGCCGTCTCCATCTCGCCTTTTACCCGGTTATAGAAAAAAGGCGAATGGCGATTTGCGCCGTGGGCGCTGACGGCCACCATCTGTTTCGCGCCCAGCCGCAGCCCGTTCAGGCCAGTATCTACCACCAGCGTATAGTCAACGTGCAGAAACGCCTCTTTACTGCCCGCCTCTTTCCGCGTGGTGCCGAGACAGCAAAACACGCTGTCGATGGCGACGTTAAGCGGACGCAGCACGTCGGTCAGATCCGCCTCGACCAGATTTACCACTTTGTTCATTGGCGGCAGCTGACGACGCGTCGGCGCGATAATTTCGTCAACGCGCGTATCCGCCACCAGCAAACGCAGCAGATGCGCGCCCACCAGGCCCGTCGCGCCAGTCAGTAATACACGATGCATCTCGCCTCCCGCTAACCTGTTGCCATTACTCTGAAATATAGTCAGCTTTGGCCGCCCGGCTTGCATTTTCAGCACAAACAACCAGGCTTAACCTGTTCACCAGGAGAGCGCATCGTGCGCAAATCATCATGAGGAGGGGAAAATGAGCAAGAAGATTGCGGTACTGATTACCGATGAATTTGAAGACTCAGAATTTACCTCACCGGCTGACGCTTACAAGCAGGCGGGCTTTGAGGTGGTCACCATCGAGAAAGAGGCGGGTAAAACCGTTACCGGCAAACAGGGCGAAGCGCAGGTGAAGATTGACCGCGCCATTGATGAAGTAAGCCCGGCCGAATTTGACGCGCTGCTGCTGCCCGGTGGTCATTCGCCCGATTCGCTGCGCGGCGATGACCGTTTTGTCGCCTTTACCAAAGAGTTTGTTGCCAGCGGCAAGCCGATTTTTGCTATCTGCCACGGCCCGCAGCTGCTGATCAGCGCGAACGGCGTGCGCGGCCGCAAAATGACCTGCGTGAAGGCGATTGCTATCGACCTGCGCAACGCCGGCGCAGACTTCTATGATGAAGAGGTGATCGTGGATGACGATCGTCTCGTTACCAGCCGTACGCCGGACGATCTGCCCGCCTTTAATCGCGAGTCTCTGCGTATTCTGCAGGCGTCGTAACGCGCTGTTCCCTTTCCCTTAGGGGAAAGGGATTTCACTCTCTTCCCGCCGCCAGACGATTTTTTTACCAAATCCCAGCGCATTATCGGTCATCTTGATCTCATCCAGCCGGATCTCCCACAGCGGCGCAGAGACTTTGCGCGCCACAGGAAAACGTTTCTGATAGATCATTCGCGCCTGCGCTTCCGCTGCGTCCTCAAGCCGCGCGATTTTCCCGCGATACTGCACGCCTTTAATCAACAGCACAGTTTTCGGCTGACCATTTACGGTGCCCGCTACCTGCGGATTCGCCTGCAGCAGCGTGCCATGACGCGTATCAGGCTCGGTCATCAGCCAGAACGCCATGCTGGCTTCGTTAAAGACGTAAAAACAGTTGGCGCACCAGAGATCGCCGTCAGCCTGACAACAGAGAGAGAGCACATGCTGCTTTTTCAGGTAGCGCACCAGATGAGAATGGTCAGACACGTTCTATTGCTCCGTGCAAAAATCGCCGGATAGCCGCCGCGTCGCTGGCGCGCTACACTGCCCGGCAGTAAAGATTCAGGGATTCAGATTATGAATAAGGCGTGGCAGCTCTATATCGTCCAGACCGCGGCGGGCGTGCTCTACACCGGCATTACCACCGATGTGACGCGGCGCGTAGAGCAGCATGAAAGCGGACGCGGCGCGCGCGCGCTGCGCGGCAAAGGCCCGCTGGCGCTGGTCTATCGCTGCGACGCTGGCGACCGCGCCGCGGCGTCGCGGCTGGAATACCAGGTCAAACAGCTCAGCCGCCAGCAAAAGCTGCGGCTGGTGGCGCAACAGCCCGGCTGCCTCGCCAGCTGGCTTACGCAAGCCGGTTAAACGGCTCGGCAAAATCGATCTGACCTTCCGCGCCAACAAAAGCGTCATCGGCCAGTCGGTAGACCTGGAACGCCGCTTCGGCGCCCGGCCAGCGGCACTGCAGCCCGTGACGCGCCGCAGGTTCAAAGCCAAAGCGGTTGTAATAGGCGGGATCGCCTACCACCACCACCGCGCTGTAGCCGAACTCATTCAGCGTATCCAGCCCGGCGTAGATCAGCTGCTCGCCGATTTTCTGCCCGCGCACGCTCTCATCTACCGCCAGCGGCGCCAGGCCGACCCAGTTGCGGTCTTCGCCCTGCAAGGTCACCGGACTGAACGCGGCGTAGCCCAGCACCTGGCCTTCGTCGTCTGTCGCCACCACGCCCAGCGTCAATAATCCATCTTCCCGCAGCTGTTGAACCAGTTCCGCTTCCGCTTCGGTCTTGAAGCTGCGCCGTAACAAGCTGTCGATGCTTGCCGCATCCAACCCTATTTCTGTGCGAATTAACATACACTCTCCGCGCGCGCCTGTGCGGCCTTCGCGTCCTGTTTCATTCCCGCCTCAACAAACGCAGCCAGCTGCTGCAGTCCCGTGCGCAACGCCGTGGGCATGGCCTCAAGTTCCAGAGCATCCATCAGGTTTTTCACCTCCAGTCCCAGCTCCGTGTCGCCTTCGATCAGCAGACGACGTTGGAAAAACAACATATCCGGATCCGCTTTACGAGCGGCAACCAGCAGCAGATCGTTAGCATTGCCGCGAAACCAGACGTCCGCTTCTGCATGCTGTAAGACCTTTAGCTGGCCCTCTTCAATGGTGGTAATCCAGCGCAAACCCACATCCGCGATCTCAATACCCAGATGACGCGCCTGCAGAAAGTCTAACTCACCTTCCGCTAAAGCATGGCGAAATTGCCAGTTTAAGAGTTGTTGCAGAAAGGCCTTTTTTAACGGGAACGGTGTCAGAAAAATCGGTAAGGCGAGGAATCCTGGGCCTTTTTTCACTAACTCAGCACGTAACTGCTCGAACACGGGCGTCTCTCCCTTCAGAAAATTTCAGGTATATTGCCACATCCGCCGCCGCACGCCGCAGTCGAGATCAATAATTTCGCCGCTCCTTTAGGCGAATTTTCCGCTATCCCTCTTATCAACTGGCGATTCACTGCCTCAAATCAACATTTAGCGCCAGCCGTTTGCCTAGACTCGACGCCTTATCCTGTCGACGAGGGATCACTATGGAACTGCTGTGCCCGGCCGGTAATTTGCCCGCCGTACGTTCAGCGGTGGAGAATGGCGCCGATGCGGTGTATGTCGGACTGAAAGACGACACCAACGCGCGCCACTTCGCCGGGCTGAACTTCACCGATAAGAAGCTGGCGGAAGCGGCCCGCTATCTGCACCAGCATCGCCGTAAGTTACATGTCGCTATCAACACCTTCGCCCACCCTGACGGTATGGGCCGCTGGCGACGCGCCATCGACGTGGCGGCGCAGAACGGCGCGGACGCGCTGATCCTTGCCGATATCGCCACGCTGGAGTACGCCGCGCAGCGCTACCCTGAGATTGAGCGCCATCTGTCGGTGCAGGCTTCCGCCACCAATCTGGAAGCGGTGCGCTTTTACCATCGCCACTTCGCGCTCAGCCGCGTAGTGCTGCCGCGCGTGCTGTCGCTGCATCAGGTCAGGCAGCTGGCGCGCGAAACGCCGGTGCCGCTCGAGGTGTTCGCCTTTGGCAGCCTCTGCATTATGGCGGAAGGCCGCTGCTATCTCTCCTCCTGGCTGACCGGCGAGTCGCCCAACAGCGCGGGCGCCTGTTCGCCCGCGAAGTTTGTGCGCTGGCAGCAAACCCCCAAGGGTATGGAGTCCCGCCTGAATGACGTGCTGATCGACCGCTACGCGCCGGATGAGAGCGCAGGCTATCCCACGCTGTGTAAAGGACGCTATCAGGTGGACGGCCAGCGATATCACGTACTGGAAGAGCCCACCAGCCTTAACACCCTGACGCTGCTGCCGGATCTGCTGCGCGCTGGCGTCGCCTCGGTGAAGATTGAGGGACGTCAGCGCAGTCCCGCCTATGTGGCGCAGGTGGCGCGCGTATGGCGTCAGGCGATCGATCGCTGTAAGAGCGCGCCGGAAAACTTTGCGGTCAGCGACGCCTGGTCAGCAGCGCTGGATGAGCTTTCCGAAGGCTCGCAGACCACGCTTGGCGCTTACCACCGTGAATGGCAATAAGGAGAACAGGATGCAATACGCAATCGGTCCGGTGTTGTGGTACTGGCCGACAGAGCAGCTGGCGAGCTTTTATCAGCAGGCGGCGAACAGCAGCGCGGATATCGTCTATCTCGGCGAAGCGGTGTGCAGCAAACGGCGCGCAACCTCTTACCAGCGCTGGATGGAGCTGGCGCGCGAGCTGGCGGCCAGCGGCAAACAGGTGGTGCTGAGCACGCTGGCGCTGCTGCAGTCGCCTTCAGAGCTGAAAGAGCTGAAGCGCTACGTCGACAACGGCGAATTTCTGATTGAGGCGAACGACATCGGAACGGTGAATATGGCGGCCGAACGCAAACTGCCGTTTGTCGCCGGGCCTACGCTCAACGTCTATAACGTCGAGACCCTGCATCTGCTGGTAAAAGAGGGAATGACGCGCTGGTGTATGCCGGTGGAGATGTCGCGCGACTGGCTGCTGCAGCTGCTGCAGCAGAGCGAGGAGCGCGGTATTCGCGGCCAGTTTGAAGTAGAGGTGCTGGGCTATGGCTATCTGCCGCTGGCGCTGTCGGCGCGCTGCTTTACCGCCCGCGCCGAACATCGTGCCAAAGATGACTGCCAGACCTGCTGCATCAACTACCCTAACGGGCGACGCGTCCACTCACAGGAAGGGCAGCAGGTGTTTGTGCTGAACGGCATTCAGACCATGAGCGGCTACTGCTACAACCTCGGCAATGACTTAACCGGCATGCGCGGCTGGGTCGATATTCTGCGGCTGTCGCCGCAAAACAGCGCGACCCTGGACGAGATCGCCCGCTTCCGCGCCAACGAAGAGGGGCAGTCGCCGCTGATGATGGCGCAGGGTAACGATTGCAACGGCTACTGGCGTAAAGTCGCCGGCATGACGCTGATCTCCTCCTGAAAGGCACATACAGGCTAGTCGCCTGCCGTTGTTAGCAGTTTTAATATGGGCATTATTACGTAATACTGGTTGGTGCAGGTTAATCATCACCTGCGCCATACCCAACTGGAGTGCCCATGTCTGAGAAAAAACCCCTTCGTCTTTCTGTGCTGGATCTGGCACCGATTCCTCAGGGCTCAACCCCGCGCGATGCCTTTCACACATCGCTGGCGCTGGCGCGTCAGGCGGAAGCGTTGGGCTACGAGCGTTACTGGCTGGCCGAGCACCATAATATGACCGGCATCGCCAGCGCGGCGACATCGGTATTGATCGGCTATCTGGCGGCCAACACTACTACCCTGCATCTGGGATCGGGCGGCATTATGTTGCCTAACCATGCGCCGCTGGTGATCGCCGAGCAGTTCGGCACCCTGGCGTCTCTTTATCCCGGCCGTATCGATTTAGGTCTGGGCCGCGCGCCGGGTTCCGATCAGCGCACCATGATGGCGCTGCGCCGTCACCTCTCCAGCATCCATGCGGATACCTTCCCGGACGATGTGCAGGAGCTGATTAACTGGTTTGACGCCGACGAAGATGCGCAGCCGCCCGTTCAGCCGGTGCCCGGACTGGGCATGAAAATTCCGGTCTGGCTGCTTGGCTCCAGCCTCTACAGCGCCCAGCTGGCGGCGCAGCTCGGCCTGCCGTTCGCCTTTGCGTCACATTTTGCGCCCGATCTGCTGTTCCAGGCACTGCACCTGTATCGTGAAAAATTCCAGCCCTCGGCGCGTCTGGACAAGCCTTACGCGATGGTCTGCATCAACGTTGTCGCCGCTGACAGCGAGCGCGACGCACGCTTCCTTTTTACCTCGCAGCAGCAGCAGTTTATCAACCTGCGCCGCGGCAAGCCCGGCCCGCTGCCTGCGCCGGTGGAGAACATGGACAACCTGTGGTCACCGTCGGAACAGTATGGCGTGCAGCAGGCGCTGAGCATGTCGCTGGTCGGCGATACCGACAAGGTGCGCCATGGCCTTGCCGCGCTGATGCGCGAAACCCAGGCTGACGAGATCATGGTCAACGGTCAGATCTTTGATACCGAGGCGCGCCTGCGCTCCTTCGCTATTGCGATGGAAGCGGCCCGCTCGCTCTAGCGTGCGCGCGGTGGGCGCTACGCTTCAGGCCCCACCGCCAGCTGGCGAACGTCGCGTGCGGGAGACTGGCCGTAAAAACGGCTGTACTCACGGCTGAACTGCGACGCGCTCTGATACCCTACGCGATAACCCGCCGTTCCCGCAT
The DNA here is from genome assembly GCF_022346905.1 of Pantoea sp. ACRSB. Taxonomy (NCBI): domain Bacteria; kingdom Pseudomonadati; phylum Pseudomonadota; class Gammaproteobacteria; order Enterobacterales; family Erwiniaceae; genus Pantoea; species Pantoea sp. ACRSB. Next base: position 300,917 of record NZ_JAKRNL010000003.1, read on the forward strand.
CCAGTTTATCCATCATCATCAGGCGGCGCGCTTCGTTAAGGCGAAGCTGCTTCTGATACTGCATCGGCGTCATTGCGGTTACCGCTTTGAAATGATGATGCAGCGAAGAGGGGCTCATGCCGACGCTGCTGGCGAGTCGTTCGATTTTCAGCGGCTGGTGAAAATTCTCACGCAGCCAGCGCGCCGCGCGCGCCACCTTGTTGCCGGGCCGCTCCGCCAGCGCCATATTGAGGATGCGGCCACCTTCCGGCCCGGTCAGCAGACGATAAAAGATCTCCTGTTCAATAAGCGGCGCCAGCGCGGCGATATCTTGCGGCTGATCCAGCAGGCGAATCAGACGGATCACCGCATCGACCAGCAGCGGCGAGACTTTGTGCGCGGCGATGCCGCGTTCGGTGCGCGCTTCCGCCAGCGATGAGGCCAGTGGAAAGCTGTCAAGATAGCGCATCAGGCGCGACTCGTTGATAGCGATGCCAATGCCGAGATTCGGCTTATCCGGCGTCGCGACGGTTACGCAGGAGCGCACCGGCATATCCATCGTTACCAGCAGCAGATCGCCAGGTCCGTAGTGAATCACCTCTTCCCCCATACGCAGCGCTTTTCCACCCTGTGCCACCAGCGCAAAGCTGGCCCACTGAGCATGGGAAGTTGGTTCGGTCGGTCTTGAGCTGCGGCCAAAAAAGAGAAAATCAATTGCGCTGTCGTGACGGCCATCTTCGACCGCATGACGGGCAATAAGCTGTGCCAGATGCTGTAGCTGCGCCGGTTCCGCCATATCCTCTCCTCTTTCTTCACGCGTGGGTTGTCGAGAATATGTTACCTGAACCATTCACAGACGCAGCCGTCTCTCCGCCAGATTTGCAGGATCGTGCAAGAGACTTGCAGGATTGCGCTACCGCCCGATCGGCGCAAAAGCGCATATTTTGCAAACGCGATATTCAGGTGGAGAGACAAGATGAAAGCACTTGATGGAAAAATTGCGCTGGTGACGGGCGCCTCGAAAGGCATCGGCGCAGCAATCGCCATGGCTTTTGCCGCGGCTGGCGCGCGCGTTGTCGTGAACTATCGTCAGGATGAGGTGGGCGCGGCCGATGTGGTCAGCGACATTCGCGCGCTGGGCAGCGAGGGGCTGGCGGTGCAGGCGGATATTTCCCGCCAGGCAGATGTCGAGCGTCTGTTCGAAACCGCAGAGGCGCACTTCGGCACGCCCGATATTGTGGTCAATAACGCTGGCCAGTTTCATCACGGCGAGTTTAGCGCCCTGAGCCTGCTGGAGATGCAGCAGCAGCTCAACGTAAATCTGATGGGCACGCTGCTGGTCTGTCAGCAGGCGGCGCGGCGCTTTCCAGCGCAGGGCGGCTGTATCATCAATCTGAGCGCGCTAAACAGCCAGCAGAGCACGCCGGGTTCAGTGCTCTGGGCAACGACAAAAGGCGCGATCGATACGCTGACGCAGGGGCTGGCGCGCGAGCTCGGCCCATGCAATATTCGCGTTAACGCGCTGGCGCCGGGCATCATTTTGACGGAAGGATTGCTGGCGGCGAAGAAGCTCAATCCACAGCTTAAAGCGCAGCTGCTGGCGGCGACGCCGCTCGGTCGTTTCGGGCTGCCGGAAGATGTGGCACAGGTGGCGCTGTTTCTCGCCTCTGAAGAAGCAGCCTACATTAGCGGCGAGCGCGTATTGATCGCTGGCGGCGCGTAAGGCAAAAAAAAGGCGCGTCACCATAACGCACCAGTAAAAAAGGGAAGCCCGGAGGCTTCCCTTTTTATTCATCAGCGAGGCTGATTATCAGAACTCACGACGACGCGGTGCTGCTGCTGCAGCGCCTTCTTCGCGACGTGGACCGCGACTGCCTTCACGGCTGAAGCTGCTGCGTCCGCCTTCACGACCGCCTTCGCGACGCTCGGAAGAGAAACGACGTCCGCCTTCACGACCACCCTCACGGTTGCCGCCACGACGCTCGCCGCCGAAGTCACGACCACCGCCACGACGTTCGCCGCGCGCATCGCTCTGCGGCTGCGCATCGCCCAGCAGCTGCATATTCATCGGCTTATTGAGAATACGCGTGCGGGTGAAGTGCTGCAGGATATCGCCCGGCATGCCTTTCGGCAGCTCGATAGTCGAGTGGGTGCCGAACAGCTTGATGTTGCCGATGTAGCGGCTGCTGATATCGCCTTCGTTAGCGATAGCGCCAACGATGTGACGAACTTCAACGCCGTCATCACGGCCAACTTCAATGCGGTACAGCTCCATTTCGCCAACGTCGCGACGTTCGCGACGCGGACGATCGCCGCCTTCGCGGTTGTCACGCGCTTCACGCGGGCTGCGGCGGTCGTCACGACGATCGTCACGATCGCGGAACTCACGACGCTGCGGACGCGGCGCATCCGGCTGCACGATCAGCGGACGTTCGCCCTGCGCCATTTTCAGCAGCGCAGCGGCCAGCGTTTCCATATCCAGATCGTCCTGCGGAGAAAGTTTCTCCAGCAGCGCGCGATACTGGTCCAGATCGCTGCTTTCCAGCTGCTGCTGTACGCGTCCGGCGAATTTCTCCAGACGACGGGTGCTCAGCAGTTCTGCGTTCGGCAGTTCCACTTCTGGAATAGTCAGCTTCATGGTGCGCTCAATGTTGCGCAGCAGACGACGCTCACGGTTCTCGACGAACAGAATCGCACGACCGGCGCGGCCCGCGCGGCCTGTACGACCGATACGGTGCACGTAAGACTCGGCATCCAGCGGGATGTCGTAGTTAACGACCAGGCTGATACGCTCAACGTCCAGACCACGCGCCGCAACGTCGGTTGCGATCAGAATATCGAGACGGCCATCTTTCAGACGTTCCAGCGTCTGCTCGCGCAGCGCCTGGTTCATGTCGCCGTTCAGCGCCGCACTGTTGTAACCGTTGCGCTCCAGCGCTTCGGCCACTTCCAGCGTTGCGTTTTTAGTACGCACGAAGATAATAGCGGCATCGAAATCTTCCGCTTCCAGGAAACGCACCAGCGCGTCGGTTTTACGACCGTACGCCGTCCAGTAAGACTGGCTGATGTCCGGACGCGTCGTAACGCTGGACTGAATGCGTACTTCCTGCGGATCTTTCATGAAACGCTTAGTGATGCGACGGATCGCTTCCGGCATGGTCGCTGAGAACAGCGCGGTCTGATGACCTTCCGGGATCTGCGCCATAATGGTTTCAACGTCTTCGATGAAGCCCATACGCAGCATTTCATCAGCTTCGTCCAGCACCAGGCCACGCAGGCTGGAGAGATCCAGCGTGCCGCGTTTCAGGTGGTCGAGCAGACGACCCGGGGTGCCCACCACGATTTGCGGGCCCTGACGCAGCGCGCGCAGCTGCACGTCATAACGCTGGCCGCCGTAAAGAGCCACGACGTTGACGCCACGCATATGTTTAGAGAATTCGGTCATCGCTTCTGCAACCTGCACCGCCAGCTCGCGAGTCGGCGCCAGCACCAGGATCTGCGGTGCGCGAAGAGAAGGATCAATGTTGTTTAACAGCGGCAGCGAGAACGCTGCAGTTTTACCACTGCCGGTCTGCGCCATGCCCAGTACATCACGGCCCGCCAGCAGGTGAGGAATACACTCAGCCTGGATCGGAGAAGGCTTAACATAGCCCATGCCGTTCAGTGATTCGAGGATGTCGGCGTTCAGGCCCAGGTCAGCAAAAGTGGTTTGAATATCAGTCATGTAGTACACGTGCCTCTTAGATTGCGGCGGCCAGTCTACATAACTCGTCGTGAAAATTTTCAGTCATTTTCATCAAAAAGTGTGAACCGGCTCAAATTAGAAGTTTCGACGAACAGAAAAGCCCTCATCCCGGAAGATGATGACTTAACGGGTAATTCAGGCAATAAAAGTTCGTCAGCTATTGCTGGTCAGATTCTGATAAATCGTCTTGTGTCTGGCCGAGTTGCGCCAGTTCCAACAATGCGTATCGGTGTTCAACAAAGTTATTGACGTTGTTGGCCACCGCCAGTTTGAACAGCGCTTTCGCGTTGTCCTTCTCCCCCAGACTTAGGTAGTGCTTACCTAAATAGAAGTTGGTTTCACTGAGATGTTCAGCGAGCGAGGTGTTATCCGTTGCGTCTGCCTTGAGACGTTCCATCAGCGTGCTTTCACTGATGTCGCCAAGGTAGAATTCGACAATGTTCCATCCCCATTGATCACGGGCCGCTTTGTCGTAACGCTGCTGCAGCGCAACTTTCGCCTTGTCAGCGTCCATCTCACGTTCGTCGAGATAGAGCCACAGGCTGCGGAAAGGATCGTTGGGATCGTCTTGATAAAACGCCAGCAGATCATCTTGCGCTAACTTGTATCGACCGCCGTAATAGAGGGCGATACCACGGTTTAAATGCGCATAATTGTAAGTTGGATCAAGCTCAAGTACAGAATCAAACGCTTCATAGGCAGCATCAAAATTGCCTGCCTGCGTTAAATATATGCCGAGATAGTTAAACACTTCCGGCATATCTGGTCTTATAGACAGCGCTTGCGAGAAATCGTTCCGCGCCAGTGCTCTCAGACCGAGACTATCATACAACACTCCGCGCTCATATAACAGCTGTGCGCGTTCATCATCGGTAAGGGCGCGACTGGCAAGAATTTGTTCCATGCGCGCCAGAATCACTTCCTGCTGCAGTGTGGGTTGTAGAGGTACTGCAAGAACTTCGTTCTTACGCCAATTGGAGTTGCTGCATCCTGCCAGCGTGATAGCTGTCGCAACAAAACACCAGCGCAAAAAAGGCTTCATTTCCCACTCCCGAATACAAACATTAGGATAACGCTCCTGTCATCCGCCTGCTGTGCACAAGGATTCCCGCCCTCGCGATGACACAAACGCCTCTCCCATCCACAATGGGATAAGGAGAGGCAAACAGGGAATTACTCTGCGTCTGGCGTGCTGGTCACGGCAGCTTCTTCGCCCTGAGGCTTAGACTCTGTCGCTTCTTTGATGCTCAGACGAACGCGGCCCTGACGGTCCACTTCCAGTACCTTAACCGGCACTTCCTGGCCCATCTGCAGGTAGTCAGTCACTTTCTCTACGCGCTTGTCCGCGATCTGAGAAATGTGTACCAGACCTTCCTTGCCGCCGCCGATAGCGACGAAGGCACCGAAGTCAACGATACGGGTGACTTTACCGCTGTAGATACGGCCCACTTCGATCTCGGCGGTGATCTCTTCGATGCGACGAATCGCCTCTTTCGCCTTCAGACCGTCGGTTGCCGCGATTTTCACGGTGCCGTCGTCTTCGATTTCGATGGTGGTGCCGGTCTCTTCGGTCAGCGCGCGGATAACGGAACCGCCTTTACCAATCACATCTTTGATCTTGTCTGAATTGATCTTGATGGTGTAAATGCGCGGCGCGAACTCAGAGATTTCCTGACGCGGCGTGCTGATCGCCTGCTCCATCACGCCCAGGATGTGCAGACGCGCACCTTTGGCCTGATTCAGCGCAACCTGCATGATTTCGCGGGTGATGCCTTCGATTTTAATGTCCATCTGCAGCGCGGTGATGCCTTCACGGCTACCGGCTACTTTGAAGTCCATGTCACCCAGGTGATCTTCGTCGCCGAGGATATCGGAGAGGACCACGAACTTCTCATCTTCTTTTACCAGGCCCATCGCGATGCCCGCAACGGCCGCTTTAATCGGCACGCCGGCATCCATCAGCGCCAGAGAAGCACCGCACACGGAAGCCATAGAAGAAGAACCGTTTGATTCGGTGATTTCAGAAACCACGCGAACGGTGTACGGGAACTCTTCCTGCTTCGGCATCACTGCCAGCACGCCACGCTTCGCCAGACGGCCGTGACCGATTTCACGACGCTTCGGCGAGCCGACCATACCGGTTTCGCCTACCGAGTAAGGAGGGAAGTTGTAGTGGAACAGGAAGCTGTCGGTACGTTCGCCCATCAGCTCATCCAGGTTCTGCGCGTCGCGCGCGGTACCCAGCGTCGCGGCAACCAGCGCCTGCGTTTCGCCACGGGTGAACAGCGCCGAGCCGTGAGTACGCGGCAGCACGCCGGTGCGCACGTCCAGACCACGGATCATATCTTTTTCACGGCCGTCGATACGCGGTTCGCCGTTCAGGATACGGGTACGCACCACGTTCTTTTCCAGGCTGTGAACGATGTCGCCGATTTCAGCGTCGTCCAGCGTTTCATCTTCGGCCAGCAGCGCAGCGATGGTTTCGTCTTTGATGACGCCAACCTGTGCGTAACGCTCTTGCTTGTCGGTGATGCGGTAAGCGTCGCTGATGCGCGCTTCAGCCAGCGCGGCAACGCGTGCGATCAGCGCGTTGTTAGCCGGCTCAGGCTGCCAGTCCCAGCGCGGTTTGCCCGCTTCTGCAACCAGAGAATTGATGTTTTCGATCACAACCTGCTGCTGCTCGTGGCCAAAGACCACTGCGCCCAGCATCTGATCTTCGGTCAGGATGTCCGCTTCGGACTCTACCATCAGTACCGCATTCTGCGTACCGGCAACCACCAGATCCAGACGAGACTGTTTGATTTCGTCAGCGGTCGGGTTCAGCACATACTGGTCGTTGATGTAACCGACGCGCGCGGCGCCGATCGGGCCGTTGAACGGAATGCCTGACAGCGACAGCGCAGCAGAGGCGCCGATCATTGCAACGATGTCCGGGTTAACCTGCGGGTTAACGGAGACTACGGTTGCGATAACCTGAACTTCGTTCACGAAGCCTTCCGGGAACAGCGGACGAACCGGGCGGTCAATCAGACGCGCAATCAGGGTTTCGCCTTCGCTTGGACGACCTTCGCGACGGAAGAAGCTGCCCGGGATACGGCCAGCGGCGTAGGTACGCTCCTGGTAGTTCACGGTCAGCGGGAAGAAGTCCTGACCTGCTTTCGCTTTTTTCTGGCCGACAACAGTAACGAATACGGCGGTGTCGTCCATGCTGGCCATAACGGCTGCGGTGGCCTGGCGCGCCATCATGCCGGTTTCCAGCGTGACGGTATGCTGACCATATTGGAATTTACGTACGATCGGGTTCAGCAAAATGAATTCCTTAACTTCGGGGCAACGCCTTTCTGGCGAGCCATGGATTACCGATCTTCAGCTGCATCCTCGCGACTAATGACAACCTTTAACCGAATCTGCGGTAAAGCCTCTCATTAGCCGCGCGAACCTCTGCAAACGAAGATCACTCACTGCAACAATACATGAGTTTGGTACGGATTGCTGCGCATTGCTCGAAAAAAGGGGCCGTAAAGGCCCCCTTTTCGCGAAACTCGCACGAATCTGATCGCAAGACGCGTTTTTTGCAAAGTCTCTGCACTACATCTTTGATCAGATTCTTCAGACTTAGCGACGCAGACCCAGGCTTTCGATCAGGCTGGTGTAGCGAGCAACGTCTTTACGCTTCAGATAGTCCAGCAGCTTACGACGCTGAGATACCATGCGCAGCAGACCGCGACGGCTGTGGTGGTCTTTTTTGTGCTCAGAGAAGTGACCCTGCAGGTGGTTAATCTGAGCAGTCAGCAGAGCAACCTGAACTTCAGTTGAACCGCTGTCGTTAGCGCCACGACCGTATTTGGCAACGATCTCTGCTTTAGCTTCTACGCTTAGAGACATAATAAACTCCAGTAATAAATGAATGTATGGGTGCCGATCTCTAATTCAGCTACCCGCTTTAAAGCCGCGCTATTCTACTCTTCGCCCGATAGCAACGCAAATGCGGCGTTGAGCAATGATTACGCGGGGTACTCCACCACCAGACGACGCGGCGCCACGCGCCCGTCATCGGCGATTTCCGCCATCCCGATAAACTTATGCGCATCCCCTTCGGTGACGCGCACCAGTCCCTGCTGCGGTGCATCCGCCGCCTGAACCGGCATGCCCTGTTTGAAAAAGGCAGCAACGGCAGAGGGCAAATTCACCAGAGGAAACGCTTCCGCCGGGCTATCCATTGGCAGCAAAAGCGCGTCGAGCGGCGCGTAATCGGGCGTTTCCGCCGCGTTTACCGTCGCCGCTACGGCCTGCAGTTGTTCCAGCGTCATCATCTTTTCGATTGGGTAGCGCGCCACCTGCAAACGACGCAGCATAATGACATGCGCGCCGCAGCCGAGCTTCTCGCCCAGATCGTCAATAATGGTGCGGATATAGGTGCCTTTGGAAACGTGAATCTCCAGCTCCAGCTCATCGCCTTCCCAGCGGATAAACTGCAGTTCGAATACGGTAATCGGACGCGCTTCGCGCGGCACAGTGACGCCTTCGCGCGCGTACTCATACAGTTTCCGGCCCTGATACTTCAGCGCCGAAAACATGGTCGGCACCTGCATCGTCTCGCCGCGGAAGCTCTCCAGCGCCGCGTCGAGTTCGCTCTGGCTAAAGGTCACCGGACGGGTTTCGACGATATTGCCGTCAGCGTCGGAGGTATCGGTACGTTCGCCGAGGCGCGCGATCACGCGATAACGCTTATCCGAGTCGAGCAGATACTGTGAGAACTTGGTGGCTTCGCCGAGGCAAATCGGCAGCATGCCGGTCGCCAGCGGATCGAGCGCGCCAGTATGGCCCGCTTTGTTGGCGTTAAACAGGCGCTTAACTTTTTGCAGCACATCGTTGGACGACGCGCCCTGCTGCTTATCGAGCAGAAACACGCCGTGGACGTCGCGACCGCGACGACGAGGACGACTCATCAGTCCTCCTTGTCATCTTCCGTCGGGTTCTCACCGCGACGCTCGACATCGTTCCTGATAACGTTAGAGACCAGGTTCGACATGCGCATACCTTCAATCAGCGAGTTGTCGTAGAAGAAGGTCAGCTCCGGCACAATGCGCAGACGCATCGCCTTGCCGAGCAGAATACGGATATAGCCAGACGCCTCTTTCAGCGCCTTCAGGCCGTTTTTCACCGCATCCTCGTCTTTATCGTTGAGGAAGGTGACAAATACTTTGGCATAAGCGAGATCGCGTGAAACTTCCACGCCGGATACCGTCACCATCATGCCGAGACGCGGATCTTTAATCTCGCGCTGCAGAATGATTGCGATCTCTTTTTGCAGCTCCTGCGACACGCGCTGTGGGCGGCCAAATTCTTTCGCCATAATCAACTCTCCAAAATAATTCGGGAGGCCAGCGGCCTCCCAAATTGCAACACATCGTCCAGTGCTTAGTCGATGGTGCGCTTAACTTCAATCACTTCGAACACTTCGATCATGTCGCCAACGCGAACGTCGTTGTAGTTCTTCACGCCGATACCACACTCCATGCCGTTACGCACTTCGTTGACGTCATCTTTGAAGCGACGCAGAGATTCCAGCTCGCCTTCATAGATAACCACGTTGTCGCGCAGTACGCGGATCGGATTGTGACGCTTGATGTTGCCTTCGGTGACCATACAGCCAGCGATCGCGCCGAATTTCGGTGACTTGAACACGTCACGAACTTCAGCCAGACCGATAATCTGCTGTTTGAACTCCGGTGCCAGCATACCGCTCATCGCTGCTTTCACTTCGTCGATCAGATTATAGATGACGGAGTAGTAACGCAGGTCAACGTTTTCAGCATCAATGACGCGACGCGCAGAGGCATCGGCACGCACGTTGAAGCCGAGAATGATAGCGTTGGATGCCGCAGCCAGGGTTGCGTCGGTTTCGGTGATACCGCCCACGCCAGAACCGATAATCTTCACCTTCACTTCGTCGGTGGAGAGTTTCAGCAGCGAGTCGGAGATCGCTTCCACAGAACCCTGGACGTCGGACTTCAGCACGATGTTCAGCTCGGAAACTTCGCCTTCGGTCATGTTGGCGAACATGTTTTCCAGCTTCGCCTTCTGCTGACGTGCCAGTTTGACTTCGCGGAACTTGCCCTGACGATACAGCGCCACTTCACGCGCTTTCTTCTCGTCACGTACAACGGTCGCTTCATCGCCCGCTGCCGGCACGCCGGAGAGACCGAGGATTTCCACCGGAATGGACGGACCCGCTTCCAGCACTTCGCGACCCAGTTCGTCACGCATCGCACGCACACGGCCATATTCGAAGCCGCACAGCACGATGTCGCCTTTGTTCAGGGTACCTTCGCGCACCAGAACGGTTGCTACCGGACCGCGACCTTTATCCAGGAAGGATTCGATCACGACGCCGCTCGCCATACCTTCACGGATAGCGGTCAACTCCAGCACTTCCGCCTGCAGCAGAATCGCGTTCAGCAGGTCGTCGATGCCGGTACCCGCTTTCGCAGAGACGTTGACGAACATGTTTTCGCCGCCCCACTCTTCCGGGATGATGCCGTACTGCGTCAGCTCGTTCTTCACGCGATCCGGATCGGCTTCTGGCTTATCGATTTTGTTGACGGCAACCACCACCGGCACACCCGCCGCTTTCGCGTGCTGGATCGCTTCGATGGTCTGTGGCATCACGCCGTCGTCAGCCGCTACCACAAGGATAACGATATCGGTCGCCTGCGCACCACGTGCACGCATCGCGGTAAACGCGGCGTGGCCCGGGGTGTCCAGGAAGGTGATCATGCCGTTGTCGGTTTCAACGTGGTAAGCACCGATGTGCTGGGTAATGCCGCCCGCTTCGCCAGAGGCGACTTTGGTCGAACGGATGTAGTCCAGCAGTGAGGTTTTACCGTGGTCGACGTGACCCATGATGGTGACGACCGGCGCGCGCGATTCCTGCGCAGCATCGGTATCGCGATCGCTCATTACCGCTTCTTCCAGCTCGTTCTCGCGGCGCAGGATCACTTTATGACCCATCTCTTCCGCTACCAGCTGAGCTGTTTCCTGATCGATCACCTGGTTGATGGTCGCCATCGCGCCCATCTTCATCATCGCTTTGATGACCTGGGAACCTTTCACCGCCATTTTGTTAGCCAGTTCGGCTACGGTGATGGTTTCGCCGATGATAACGTCGCGGTTAACAACCTGAGCAGGTTTGTTGAAGCCTTGCTGCAGCATGCTTGGCTTGCGGTGTTTGCCGCCTTTGCCGCCGCGAATCGCCGCGCGCGCTTCTTCGCGATCGGTTTTGGCTTCGGAATGCTTGTTGCCTTTTTTCGCCGGACGCGCCGCTTTAGCGGTAGTGCGCGCACGTGCGCGGCCCGCTTCTACCTGACGGTCGTTTTCGTCTTCAGCCTGACGGGCATGAGTTGAGGTAGTGACGTGATAGTCGCCTTTATCCTCTTCCTCAGGTTTTTCCCATTCAGCCGATTTCTCTTCAGCCAGGCGGCGCGCTTCTTCAGCAACGCGGCGTGCGTCCTCTTCCAGCTTACGGCGCGCTTCTTCTTCCGCTTTACGCTTCAGTTCAGCCGCTTCCGCTTCGCGACGGGCTTTGTCGGACTGCGCAGCCTTGGTCATATCGTCGGTTTGATGATTCGTCACTTTTTCTTTTTCCGCTGCTTCACGCTTCGCCTTTTCAGCGGCTTCGCGCTTGGCTTTCTCTTCGGCTTCACGTTGCGCTTTTTCTTCAGCTTCGCGACGGGCTTGTTCTTCAGCCTCGCGTTGCGCCTTTTCTTCCGCTTCACGCTGAGCCTGGGCTTCTGCTTCTGCCTGTTCAGCTTCCGCATCACCTTTTACGTAGGTGCGCTTTTTGCGGACTTCGATTTGCACCGATTTACTTTTACCCCCGGTGCCTGGGATATTCAAGGTACTGCGTGTCTTACGCTGCAATGTTAACTTGCTTGAGCCGGTCTGACCATGCTCGCGATTGAGGTGAGACAATAAAGTTTCTTTCTCTTGCTGCGTGACCGCGTCGTTCTCCGACTTGCGGATCCCTGCGTCAGCGAATTGCTGAACCAGGCGATCGACCGGGGTCTGAATCTCTGCGGCCAGCGATTTTACGGTTACATCTGTCATGCTGTTCCTTCCTGTTATTACGCGTCATCGCCGAACCAGCAGATATTTCGCGCGGCCATAATCAGCGCGCCGGCTTGCTCATCATTCAGCCCTTCAATATCCGTCAGATCGTCGACACCTTGCTCGGCGAGATCTTCCAGCGTGCAAACGCCTTTCGCCGCCAGGCGGTACGCCAGCGTACGATCCAGGCCGTCGAGATTCAGAAGATCCTCAGCGGGCTCCTGATTACCACGGCTCTCTTCTTTCGCCAGCGCCAGGGTGGTTAACGCATTTTTGGCTCGTTCACGCAGGGCTTCTACGGTCTCTTCGTCCAGACCATCAACGTCCAGCAGCTCGTTGATCGGCACGTATGCCAGCTCTTCCAGCGAAGAGAAGCCCTCTTCCACCAGTACGGTGGCGAACTCTTCGTCGATGTCGAGATGTTTAGTAAACATATCAATAGCAGCATGCGCTTCGGCCTGGTGTTTCGCCTGCAGATCATCGACGGTCATCACGTTCAGCTCCCAGCCGCTCAGCTGGGAAGCCAGACGCACGTTTTGGCCGTTACGGCCGATCGCCTGAGCCAGATTCCCGGCTTCAACAGCGATATCCATGGTGTGGTTATCTTCATCAACCACGATTGACGCCACGTCGGCCGGCGCCATGGCGTTAATAACAAACTGCGCCGGGTTATCGTCCCACAGCACGATATCGATACGCTCACCGCCCAGCTCGCTTGATACGGCCTGTACGCGCGCGCCGCGCATACCGACGCAGGCGCCAACCGGATCGATACGTTTGTCATTGGTTTTCACCGCAATTTTAGCGCGTGAGCCCGGATCGCGAGCCGCCGCTTTAATTTCGATGACTTCTTCGCCGATCTCTGGCACCTCAATGCGGAACAGTTCGATCAGCATTTCCGGTTTAGAACGGGTCACGAACAGCTGCGCACCGCGCGCTTCCGGACGTACGGCGTAGAGAACGCCGCGAATACGGTCGCCCGGACGGAAGTTTTCACGCGGCAGCATATCTTCGCGCAAAATCACCGCTTCGGCGTTGCTGCCGAGATCGAGAGTGATATTGTCGCGATTCACTTTTTTCACCACGCCGGTGATGATTTCGCCTTCGTGCTGGCGGAACTGATCGACCACCATCGCACGCTCAGCTTCGCGCACTTTCTGCACGATAACCTGCTTCGCGGTCTGGGTGGTGATGCGGTCAAAGGTGACCGATTCGATCTGATCTTCAACGTAATCGCCCAGATTGAACGCTTCATCCTCGAAGCGGGCTGCTTCCAGCGTGATCTCGCGCGTCGGCTGCGTGACTTCTTCTACGATTTCCCAACGGCGGAAGGTGTCAAAGTCGCCGCTTTTGCGATCGATGCTGACGCGAACGTCAATCTCTTGCTCATACTTCTTCTTGGTCGCAGTTGCCAGCGCGCTCTCCAGCGCTTCGAAGATTTTCTCACGCGGCAGGGCTTTTTCGTTAGAAACGGCTTCTACAACAGCTAAGATCTCTTTGTTCATCCTGGTTAGCCTCAATCCGGACTTTTAAAAGTGGGGGACCAGGTTCGCTTTCTGAATATTACTCAGCGCGAACACCTCATCTTTACCCTCAACGGTCACCGTCACCATCTCGCCTTCGACCGACTTGATGATGCCCTGCCATTTGCGACGGTTCTGTACCGCCATGCGCAGGACCAGACTGACTTCTTCGCCTGTAAACCGTACATAGTGTTCCGCGGTAAACATAGGGCGATCCAGTCCCGGTGAGGAGACTTCAAGGTTGTAAGCCACGGTGATGGGATCTTCCACATCCAGCACTGCGCTTACCTGGTGGCTGACATCCGCGCAATCATCGACATTGATGCCATCTTCACTATCAATATAGATGCGCAGGGTTGATGTGCGACCACGAACGAATTCAATACCGACCAGTTCATAGCCGAGCGCTTCTACCGGAGCCGATACCAACTCTGTCAATTTTTGCTCTAATGTGGACAAGCCCACCCCCAAGACATAAAAAAAGGGCTTAATAGCCCAGTGTTGCGATTTCCTGATAACAAAAAACCCCGAAAATTCGGGGCTTTTTGTGACTGGACCCTGTACGCCGCTAAGCGGCTCGGCACCGTCCAGAAGAATTTTTTTCAAAACTCGCTGCGATGCGCCCGTCGATGCACACAGTATATTTGAAAAAGAACTCTAAGGGAAAGTGGTTGCGGGGGCCGGATTTGAACCGACGACCTTCGGGTTATGAGCCCGACGAGCTACCAGGCTGCTCCACCCCGCGTCCGAAAACGTGACGAATGTTACGCCGATCTTGCGATTTTTGCAAGTAAAACTCAGATTTGGTACCGAGGACGGGACTTGAACCCGTAAGCCCAATCGGGCACTACCACCTCAAGGTAGCGTGTCTACCAATTCCACCACCTCGGCACTTTTCAGACCGCGACTTGAATCTGTCGCGTCGCAAGCATGACGAACTTATTTCGGGATATCGTTACCCGGCGTTGCCGGTTGTGCAGGCTGAGTCGATTGCGTTGACTGAGCCGGCGCTGACAGATTTTCCCACTCGCTTCCTTTTGAAGTCTTATTGATGTTCAGGTTACCCAGAACCAGGCTGATGATGAAGAACAGCGCCGCGAGAATGCCGGTAGTGCGAGTCATAAAGTTACCTGAACCCGTAGAACCGAACAGCGTTGCGGATGCGCCTGCACCGAATGAGGCTCCCATATCAGCGCCTTTACCTTGCTGCAGCATAATCAGACCCACAAGGGCGATGGCCACAATAAGGAAAATAACTAAAAGAGCTTCGTACATAATCAACCTGTTTCCTTGCGCGATAACCGCACAGTTAAGCTTCAGCCAGTATAGATGGGCCGTGTCGTCATCACCCATCAGAAGCGGGTGTGAATACTAACCAAAGGCGCATACCTCTGCAAGTGCAATTTTCTTTAACGCGACTGACTGCGGAAAAAAGCGCCATCATGATGATTTTAACGGCGGATCGGCGTAAAAACCGCCGCCGTTAGCCCCTTAAACCGCTTTCACCTGCTCGGCGATCCGGTGCGCCAGCTCGGTGACCTGTGCTTCATTCTCCCCTTCGACCATAACGCGGATCAGCGGCTCGGTGCCCGATTTACGCAGCAGCACGCGTCCACGTCCGCCCAGGGTCTTCTCAACTTCCGCCGTTACGCTTTTCACCGTTTCATTTTCCAGCGGGTCGTCGGAGCCGCTGAAGCGCACGTTGACCAGCACCTGCGGCAGCATTTTCATGCCGCTACACAGGTCGTGCAGGCTCATATGGTTGCGCACAATTGCAGTGAGCACTTGCAAACTTGCCACAATGCCGTCGCCGGTGGTGGTTTTATCCAGCAGGATAACGTGCCCGGAGTTCTCCGCGCCGAGACGCCAGTTTTTCTCCTGCATTTTCTCCAGCACGTAGCGGTCGCCCACTTTCGCCCGCGCAAAAGGAATACCAAGCTGCTTAAGCGCCAGCTCCAGGCCCATATTGCTCATCAGCGTGCCAACCACGCCCCCGCGCAGCTGGCCCTGACGCAGCCCCTCGCGCGCGATGATATAAAGGATCTGGTCGCCATCGACTTTTTCGCCCAGGTGGTCAACCATCATGATGCGGTCGCCGTCGCCGTCATAAGCCAGGCCGAGATCGGCCTTCTCCGCCAGCACGCGCTGTTGCAGCATACGCAGATCGGTCGCGCCGCACTCTTTGTTGATATTCATGCCGTCGGGCTGCGTGGCGATAGCGATTACGGTCGCACCCAGCTCGCGCAGCACGTTTGGCGCGATGTGATAGGTCGCGCCGTTAGCGCAGTCAACGACGATTTTCAGGCCGTTGAGGCTCAGCTCGCTGGGAAAAGTGCCCTTGCAGAATTCAATGTAACGGCCAGCGGCGTCCACGATACGGCTGGCGCGGCCCAGTTCGGCGGACTCCACGCAGGTCAGCGGCTTCTCCATCTCCAGCTCAATCGCCTCTTCGACTTCATCCGGCAGCTTAGTGCCCTCAGCAGAGAAGAATTTGATGCCGTTGTCGTCAAACGGGTTATGCGAGGCGGAGATAACGATGCCCGCTTCGGCGCGGAAGGTACGCGTCAGATAGGCAATCGCAGGTGTCGGCATCGGGCCGGTAAACGCGGCGGAGAGGCCTGCCGCCGCCAGACCCGCTTCCAGCGCCGACTCCAGCATATAGCCGGAAATGCGCGTGTCTTTGCCGATCAGCACCTTTCTTGAGCCGTGGCGCGCCAGTACTTTGCCCGCCGCCCAGCCCAGCTTCAGGACAAAATCAGGGGTGATTGGCGCTTCGCCAACCTTGCCGCGAATGCCATCTGTACCGAAATATTTACGATTACTCATGCCTTAATTATCCTTTTGCTCTCCGTGTCGCTTCGACAACGCGCATCGCCTCGACCGTCTCTTTAACATCATGTACGCGAATGATCTGCGCGCCCTGCATGGCGGCAATCACGGCGCAGGTCAGGCTGCCTGTCAGGCGCTGCGACGGCCCGACGTTCAGCAGCTGACCAATCATGGATTTACGCGACATACCCACCAGCAGCGGCAGCTCAAAACGGTGAAAATGGCTGAGGTGGGCCAGTAGCTCATAGTTGTGGCTGAGATTCTTACCGAAACCGAAGCCAGGGTCGAGCAGCAGATGTTCTTTTTTAATGCCCGCCGCCTGGCAGCGCGCAATTTGAGCCTCGAAGTAAGCGTCCACTTCGCTGACGACATCGTGATACTCAGGCGCCTGCTGCATGGTGCGCGGCTCGCCCTGCATATGCATCAGGCAAACCGGCAGGTCAGCCGCCGCAGCAGCTTCCAGCGCGCCAGGCTCTGACAGCGAACGGATATCATTGATGATGTGAGCGCCTGCTCGCGCCGCTTCACGGATGACCTCAGCTTTTGAGGTATCGACCGATATCCACACCTCAAAACGCTGCGCAATCGCCTCCACGACCGGGATCACGCGCGCCAGCTCCTCTTCGACGCTGACCTCATCCGCGCCTGGCCGGGTCGATTCGCCGCCAACGTCAATAATCGTTGCGCCTGCGTTAACCATTTCATTGGTGTGCGTCAGCGCCTCTACCATAGAGTTATGTTTTCCACCATCGGAGAAGGAGTCCGGCGTGACATTCAAAATACCCATCACATGGGGAAACGATAAATCGAGATGGGCATCACGGGCGTACAACTTCATAGGGGAAATCTCCTCTGATTACCTGATAACGGATGTAAAAAACCCCGGACCAGCCGGGGTTTTTGCAAGGGTGAACAGAACCCTGTTATTTATCGAACTGCTCTGACATGGTGTTGCCAGGATTCGGCGTGCGCGGTTCATCAACCGGACGCGGCGCCTTCGGCGTACCGTTGCTGTCAGAGTTGCTACCTGGATCTTCCCAACCCGCTGGCGGACGCACTTCGCGGCGCGCCATCAGGTCATCGATCTGCGGAGCATCAATGGTTTCATACTTCATCAGCGCGTCTTTCATCGCGTGAAGGATGTCCATATTTTCGCTCAGAATACGGCGAGCACGCTGGTAGTTGCTGTCGATCAGATGCTTAACTTCCTGATCGATAATACGCGCGGTTTCATCGGACATGTGTTTCGCTTTCGCCACAGAGCGGCCCAGGAACACTTCGCCCTCTTCTTCCGCATACAGCAACGGACCCAGTTTTTCCGAGAAGCCCCACTGCGTCACCATGTTGCGCGCCAGGTTAGTGGCCACTTTGATGTCGTTAGAGGCGCCGGTGGAAACGTGTTCCGCACCGTAGATAATCTCTTCAGCCAGACGGCCGCCGTACAGGGTCGAAATCTGGCTCTCCAGCTTCTGACGGCTGGCGCTAATCGCATCGCCTTCAGGCAGGAAGAAGGTTACGCCCAGCGCACGTCCGCGCGGAATAATCGTTACCTTGTGCACCGGATCGTGTTCCGGTACCAGACGGCCGATAATCGCGTGGCCCGCTTCGTGATACGCGGTGGATTCTTTCTGCGCTTCCGTCATCACCATGGAGCGGCGTTCCGCACCCATCATGATTTTGTCTTTCGCTTTCTCGAATTCAACCATCGATACCACGCGCTTGTTGCCGCGTGCGGCAAACAGCGCCGCTTCGTTCACCAGGTTAGCCAGATCCGCACCGGAGAAGCCCGGCGTACCGCGCGCGATGATGCCTGCGTCGATATCGGTCGCCAGCGGTACGCGGCGCATATGCACTTTCAAAATCTGCTCGCGGCCACGCACGTCCGGCAGACCGACGACGACCTGACGGTCAAAGCGGCCTGGACGCAGCAGCGCCGGGTCGAGAACGTCTGGACGGTTAGTCGCAGCGATGACGATAATGCCTTCATTGCCTTCAAAACCATCCATCTCAACCAGCATCTGGTTCAGGGTCTGCTCACGTTCATCGTGACCGCCACCGAGACCTGCGCCGCGCTGACGACCGACGGCGTCGATCTCATCGATAAAGATGATGCAGGGAGCCGCTTTCTTCGCCTGTTCGAACATGTCACGCACGCGAGATGCGCCGACGCCCACGAACATTTCCACGAAGTCAGAACCGGAAATGGTGAAGAACGGCACTTTCGCTTCGCCTGCGATAGCCTTCGCCAGCAGGGTTTTACCGGTACCCGGCGGGCCTACCATCAGCACGCCCTTGGGAATTTTACCGCCCAGCTTCTGGAAACGGCTCGGTTCGCGCAGATACTCGACCAGCTCACCGACTTCCTCTTTCGCTTCGTCGCAGCCTGCCACGTCAGCGAAAGTGGTTTTGATCTGATCTTCCGTCAGCATACGGGCTTTGCTCTTGCCAAAGGACATCGCGCCTTTGCCGCCGCCGCCCTGCATCTGACGCATAAAGAAGATCCACACGCCAATCAGCAGCAGCATCGGGAACCAGGAGATAAAGATCGAAGCCAGCAGGCTCGGTTCTTCCGGCGGTTCGCCAACTACTTTGACGTTTTTGGTCAACAGGTTATCGAGTAACTTGGGATCATTGACAGGAATGTAGGTCGTGTATTTATTACTGTCTTTCTTGATTACGTTAATCTCACGCCCGTTAATACGTGCCTCGCGGACCTGATCCTGGTTCACTTCCGACAGGAAGGTTGAATAATCAACCCTACGGCCATTCGACTCGCTGGGCCCAAAGCTCTGGAATACTGACATCAGCACGACCGCGATGACTAACCAGAGAATCAGGTTTTTCGCCATGTCACTCAAGGGATTAACCTCATATTACAACGGTGTTAACAGACAGCGTAGGGTACTATATATCCTTCATACATGGAATCGCGGCTGGTGGGCTGCAACTTCATCAATTGGGCTATAGTTTGCGCCCTGTCGCCACAATGTACACTTCGCGCGAACGTGATCGCGAAGCGTCCGGCTTACGAATTTTCACTTTCGTAAACAGGGAGCGAATTTCCCGCAGGTATTCATCGAAGCCATCTCCCTGAAACACTTTCACTACAAAACTGCCGCCCGGCGCCAGGATATCCCGACACATTTCGAGCGCCAGTTCAACCAAATACATCGACCGGGGAATATCTACGGCCGGCGTCCCGCTCATGTTGGGCGCCATATCTGACATCACCACCTGCACTTTTTGATCGCCTACGCGATCGAGCAGCGCCTTAATCACCGATTCTTCACGAAAATCGCCCTGAAGGAAATCGACGCCGACGATAGGATCCATCGGCAGAATATCGCAGGCGATAATGCGTCCCGAAGAGCCAATTTGCTGCACCACATACTGTGACCAGCCGCCGGGGGCCGCCCCCAGATCTACCACGGTCATACCGGGTTTGAAAAGCTTGTCACCCTGTTGTATTTCATCAAGTTTAAACCAGGCGCGCGAACGCAACCCTTTTTTCTGTGCCTGTTGCACATATTTATCGCTAAAGTGTTCCTGTAACCAGCGGCTGGAGCTGGCCGAACGCTTTTTACCCGTCATAATTTTCTCAACTAAATCGTCATCGCAGCGATAAACCTGCACGCAATGGGTTGCGTTGATTTGGTGATAACCCCGAGATGGCGGTAGAATGAACCGTTTTCAATCCCTGAGTAAGCAAAAAATACGATGAATCTAAGTACCAAACAAAAACAGCACCTTAAAGGCCTCGCCCATCCACTGAAACCGGTGGTGATGCTGGGCGGCAACGGCCTGACCGAAGGCGTGCTGGCCGAAATCGAATCCGCACTGGAACATCACGAACTGATTAAGGTGAAAATCGCCTCGGAAGATCGTGAAACCAAACAGCTGATCGTTGAGGCTATCGTGCGTGAAACCAAAGCCAGCAACGTGCAGGTAATCGGTAAAACGCTGGTGCTGTATCGCCCTTCTAAAGAGAGCAAGATCTCTCTGCCGCGCTAATGCGCGCGCCGTAAAACCGGCCAGAGAAAGTGCCATGCTCCCGCATGGGTTAAAAGGCCGCATCGCGGCCTTTTCCATTCTTTACATAATGCTTCCACGCTTTTCAAAGCGTAGCTGTCCCTTAAAGGTATTCCACTTTAAGGATTTCATACTCAACATCGCCGCCCGGGGTTTTGATGATGGTCACATCGTCCACCTCTTTTCCTACCAGACCGCGCGCCATCGGCGAGTTAACAGAAATCAAATTTTGCTTAAAATCCGCTTCGTCATCGCCCACGATGCGATAGGTCGACTCTTCGTCGGTATCGGTATTGAGTACGGTTACGGTCGCGCCGAAGATCACGCGGCCATTGTTCGGAATGGCGGTCACGTCGATAACCTGCGCGTTAGAGAGCTTGGCTTCGATCTCCTGAATACGGCCTTCGCAAAACCCCTGCTCTTCGCGAGCGGCATGGTACTCGGCGTTCTCTTTCAGATCGCCGTGTTCGCGCGCTTCAGCGATTGAGGCGATGATACGCGGGCGTTTGACGGTTTTCAGTTCGTTCAGCTCTTCGCGCAGCTTTTCGGCGCCCCTTAACGTCATCGGAATCTGATTCATTTAAGCTCCTCGCTCTCTTTCCTGTTTTAACGGCGTCATCCTGACCAGTGTCCACAGAAAAACCGGTTCTGCAGGGCCTGACCCTCGTTTTGCAAATAAAAGAATCCTGACCCGGAAAAGGTTCCAGGCCAGAAAGTGGTTTTGCATTTTGATACGTATTTTAACCCAGAGTTCCCTGCTGGTCATCGTTTACTTTGCACCACTGCGGGACGTAGTATTGACGGCTTCACCTGCCAGTTACCGCGAGATTATGCGATTTTCACGACTTGTTACCGGACTAACCTGTGCGTTTATGCTGCAGGCACAAGCAGCGCCCGTAGATGAATACATGCAGTATCTGCCTGATGGCACCAATCTGGCGTTGATGGTGCAGAAAGTGGGTGCCAGCGCCCCGATAATCGATTATCACGGCAAACAGATGGCGTTACCCGCCAGTACCATGAAGGTGATTACCGCGCTGGCGGCGCTGCTGGAGCTGGGCGGCGACTACCGCTTTCAGACCACGCTGGAGACCAAAGGCGCCATCAGCGATGGCACGCTAAACGGCGATCTGGTGGCGCGTTTTGCCGGCGATCCTACGCTGGGCCGTCAGGATCTGCGCAATATGGTCGCCGCGCTAAAGAAGCAGGGCGTAACCCATATTAAAGGCAACCTGGTGATCGATACCTCGGTGTTCGCCAGCCATGACATGGCGCCGGGCTGGCCGTGGAACGATCTGACGCAGTGCTTCAGCGCACCGCCGGGCGCGGCAATTGTGGATAAAAACTGCTTCTCCGTCTCGCTCTATAGCGCCAGCACCCCAGGCGAAACCGCTTTTGTGCGCATCGCCTCTTACTATCCCGCTCATATGTTCAGTCAGGTGCGCACGATTGGCCGCAACAGCGGCGAAGGGCAATATTGCGAACTCGACGTGGTGCCAGGCGAACTTAACCGCTATACGCTGACCGGCTGTATGCGCCAGCGCGCAGAGCCGCTGCCGCTGGCGTTCGCGGTACAGGATGACGCCGCCTGGGCTGGCGAGATCCTGAAGCAGGAGCTGCGCCAGGCCGATATCGATTACAGCGGCCATCTGGTGCGCCAGACGCAGGTCACTTCGCCGGGCACCGTACTGGCCTCAACCCAGTCGGCGCCGCTGCATTCGCTGTTGCATACTATGCTGAAAAAGTCGGACAACATGATTGCCGATACGGTATTCCGCACCATAGGCCATCATTATTTCAACGTGCCTGGCACCTTCCGCGCCGGTTCGGACGCTGTCCGCCGCATCCTGCGCGAGAAAGCCAACATTGATTTAGGCAACAGTATCCAGGTTGATGGTTCGGGGCTGTCGCGCCACGATCTTATCGCGCCGGATACCATGATGCAGGTGCTGCAGTACATTGCGAAAAACGACGCGACGCTGGACTACATCTCCATGCTGCCGCTGGCGGGCCATGACGGCACGCTGCAGTATCGCGGCGGTCTGCATGAGGCGGGCGTCGACGGCAAAGTTTCAGCCAAAACCGGCTCTTTGCAGGGCGTCTATAATCTGGCGGGCTTTATTACCACCGCCAGCGGCGCGCGCGTCGCCTTTGTGCAGTACCTGTCGGGCTATGCCGTACCGCCGCAGGATCAACGCACGCGGCGCGTTCCGCTGGTACGCTTTGAGAGCCGACTCTATCGGGATATCTATCAGAACAATTAGCGCATGAAAATATTGATCGTTGAGGACGATGTACTGCTGCAGGCGGGCCTGACTCAGGCCCTGAGCAGCCAGGGTTACGCCGTTGACTGCGCCGCCAGCGCCGCCGAGGCGGATGCGTTGCTGCACAGCGCGCAGTACAGCCTGATCGTGCTGGATCTCGGCCTGCCGGATCGCGACGGTGGCGATCTGCTGCGTCAGTGGCGGCGATCCGGCGTCGACCTGCCGGTGCTGATCCTGACCGCGCGCGATGCACTCCAGGATCGCGTGGAAGGACTCGACGCCGGTGCCGACGACTATCTGGTTAAGCCGCTGGCGCTGGTAGAGCTGCAGGCGCGCGTACGCGCGCTGATCCGCCGCTATCAGGGTCACAGCGATAATCTGCTGCGCCAGGGCGATCTGACGCTCAACCTCTCTTCGCAACAGGTGCTGCTGGAGAACCAGCCGCTCGACGTCACGCCCAAGGAGTTCGCGCTGCTGACGCGTCTGCTGATGCGCATTGGACAAAACGTGCACCGCGAAACCCTGCAGCAGGATCTCTACAGCTGGCAGGATGATACCGGCTCTAACACGCTGGAAGTGCATATTCATAATCTGCGCCGCAAGCTGGGCAAGGACCGGATTAAAACCGTACGCGGCGTCGGCTATCGTCTGGAGAACCGCGAATGAACAGTATGCGTCAGCGCTTACTGATTATGCTGGCGCTGATTCTGCTGACCTGCCAGATCATGAGCGCGTTCTGGCTGTGGCACGAAAGCCGTGAACAGATCGGCTTTCTTGTTAACGAAACCCTCTCCGCTAAGGCGCGCAACGATCGCGTTGAAAATGAGATCCGCGAAGCGATCGCCTCGCTGCTGCTGCCCTCTGTCGTGATGGTCGGCCTGACGCTGGTGCTCTCTTTCTGGGCGATTAGCTGGATCGTGCGTCCGCTACGCGCGCTGCAGACCAGCCTGGCGCAGCGCTCCGCCGATAACCTCACGCCGCTCGACATTCATTCCGATATGGAAGAGATCGTCTCGGTTACCGGCGCAATTAATCAGCTGCTGGCGCGCCTTGACCATACGCTGCAGCAGGAACGTCTGTTTACGGCAGACGCAGCCCATGAGTTGCGCACGCCGCTCGCCGGCCTGCGCCTGCATCTTGAGCTGTTGCAGCAGCAGGGCGTGCCGCACAGCGAGATGCTGGTGGCGCGCATCGATCAGCTGATGCACACCGTTGAACAGCTGCTGATGCTGGCGCGCGCCAGCCAGGCGCTGGCCAGCGGGCTTGCTCAGCCTGTTCACTGGCTGACTGAAATCCTGCAGCCGCTGCAGCCAGAGATGCGGGAGCTGGTCGATGCGCGCCAGCAGCAAATTATCTGGCCGAAAAAAGCGGTAGCGCAAAGCCAGGGCGAGCCGGTATTGCTGCGTCTGCTGCTGCGCAACCTGCTGGAGAATGCGTCGCGCTACAGCCCAACGGGCAGCCTGATAGAGATAACCCTGGAAGAGAGTGACAGCCACATTATTCTCAGCGTTATTGATGAGGGGCCGGGCATCGATCCCGAGGCGGCGGAAGAGTTGACTAAAGCGTTTCGCCGTCGCGATCAGCGCTACGGCGGCAGCGGTCTGGGACTGAATATTGTCCTGCGCATTTTGCAGATGCACTACGGCGAGCTGAAGTTAATCAATCGCAGCGATCGCAGCGGGCTGATTGCCCGCTGCGTACTGCCGTTGCGTCTTAACTGATCAGAAATGGGTATTCAGGCTGATATAATAAGTACGGCCTGATTCATTGTAGGTATTCGCGCCCGCGCCATAGAGATAAGCGCCCGTCGTGGAATTGCCGGTGGTCTGCGCGTTGCCCTGCCGGTAGTGACGCTTGTCAAACAGGTTGTCGATACCGACCGTTACGCTGGCGTATTTATTCACGTCATAGGTGCCGCTTAGCCCGATGATGGAGTAAGGACTTACCTGTTTCGTCGCGCTGCCGGTTACGGCATTGCCTTTGTAGTCATACTTTTTCGGTACCTGTTTGCCGTACCAGGTGAAGGTGGTTTGCAGCGACAGATCCTGCGTCGCCTGCCAGCTCAGCGTGGAGTTGAGCGTGTATTCAGGAATAATCGACAGGCGATCGCCGGTCTCTTTATTCTTGCTCTGCAGCATGTACGTGAAGTTGTTATTCCACGCGATGCTGTCAGTCACAGGAACGTTCACCGTTCCTTCCAGCCCCTCGACCACCGCTTTCGGCACGTTCTCCCACTTATAGATGTCAGTGGTGCCGTTAGAGGCTTTGCCGGACGGCGCATAACCCGCCTCAATCTTGTTGCGGTAGTCGTTGCGGAACCAGGTCAGCCCTGCCTGATAACCTTCATGCTTCCACTCCAGCCCAATCTCTTTGTTGATGCTGTTTTCCGCTTTCAGATCGCTGTTGCCCTGCAGGTAGCAGGAGCCGGTGCTGGCGGCGCAGCCCTGCCCTTTACTGTAGAGCAGATAGTTCGGGTTGGTCTGGTAGAGGCTCGGCGCTTTATAGGCGCGGCCGATGCCCATCTTCAGCGTAAAGTCATCGCCCAGGCCCTGAGACAGGTTAAGCGACGGGCTCCAGTTGTCGCCGACGATAGAGTGGTGATCGAAGCGCAGGCTGGGCGTCAGCATAGTGCTGTCGGTCAGCTCCAGATTGTCTTCGGCGAACATTGAGAAGATCTCCGCCTGCGAATAGGGGCTGCGCCCGCTGCTGGAGATGCCGGGCACTGCGCCGTCAGAGGCGGCCTGGGTGGTGGATG
Organism: Pantoea sp. ACRSB; assembly: GCF_022346905.1. Lineage (NCBI taxonomy): Bacteria > Pseudomonadati > Pseudomonadota > Gammaproteobacteria > Enterobacterales > Erwiniaceae > Pantoea > Pantoea sp. ACRSB. The sequence continues at coordinate 326,150 of NZ_JAKRNL010000003.1, forward strand.
AGGGATCTTTCATACGCTGCTGGTTCCACTCGACGCCGAGGGTGGCGGTCTGGTTCACCAGCAGTTCGAACGGCACGCTGATTTCGCTATGCAGCAGCACATCGTTCAGCTCAATCGTATTGAAGCCGCTGTTAGAGAAGATGCCTTCGGTACCACCGGCCAGCCCTTCGTTGATGCGTGAGTTGCGCGTGTTTTCATAGCGCGCGTAGCTGTTGGTGCTGACGCCGTTATCCCAGGCGCCGGTCCACTTCACCGCAAAGTTCTGGCGGTAGAGCCGGTTGGTCTCTTTGCCATAGAAGCTTTTCACCAGATCGCTGGTATTGGTGTTCTGGGTATCGCCGGAGTAGAGATTGCCTTGGCGGCTATAGCCCGCCTGAAACTCCAGCGCCTGCATCGGCGCGAACGCCCAGCGCAGCATGGCGTTAATATCCTTATTGATTACCCCTTCGCGACCCGCCGGATAGCTTCCGGCGTAGGTACCGGTACGTTCCGCCGCATGCCCTTCGTTGATGTCGTAAGCGTCCGCCTGGGTTTTCGCCAGGTTGCCATAGAGACGGAAGCTGACATCATCGCCCAGCGGCCCTTCCAGACTGAAGTTAGTGCGCCGGGTCGCGCCCTCATCTTTATGCTCAGGCACGTTGTAGTAGGCGTTCCAGGAACCATGCCACTGCTGGTCGTCATATTTTTTGGTGATGATATTCACCACGCCGCCCGCCGCGCCGTTGCCGTAGCGTACCGCCGCCGGGCCGCGAATGACGTCAATGCGTTCGATCATCTCCGGCGGCACCCAGTTGGTATCGCCGCGCGTGTCACGCTCGCCGCGCCAGCCCAGACGCACCGAGTTACGGCTGGAGACCGGGATGCCATCTATCAGAATCAGGGTGTTTTCCGGCCCCATGCCGCGAATATCGATCTGGCGATTATTGCCGCGCTGGCCGCTGGTGGAGTTGCCGGTCAGGTTGACGCCCGGCATGGTGCGAATAATTTCCGACACGTCGCGCGCAGGCGGACGCTTTTTAATCTCGTCGGCGGTGATAGTCGAAACGCCTGGCGCCTGCAGATTCTGCTGCGCCGCGCTGACTACCAGCGTGTCGCCGCCGCTGGAAGCAGAGGTAGTGCTGCTGTCTGCGGCCTGTACGCTGGTAGCAGTCAGGCCGAGTTCAATCAAAATGGCTAATGACAAACGGGATAATTTAAGCATTTTTATATTCCTGGATTGCCAGCGGAAACCTGTTCGTCTCCTGCGGGCGCGCCGGTGAAAGAGTCTTTCCTTGCAAGCAAGCATTCCAGCCGCACCCAGGCTTTCCATCGCGGAACATCCGTCTGACAACACAGGCTAATGAGGCTGGCGGAACGCGCGCGCTCCTGATGTCGGAGCGGGAAACACCCTATTGCAAATGCAAATAATTATCAATAGTATTATTCATAACATCTGTGAAACTTTGCGCGCATCTGGCCCAGTAAATACTCTATTTATGACGTGGTTAACCAACGAAACCGGCAGTGAATCCTGGTGGCACACCTTAAGGCAGCAGGGTCTTCCCTTAATTGAACTGGTCGGTAACGGCGAATGTGGCGTGACCTTTTTCTGGCGCGATCCGCAGGGGAGTGAAGCCACCTCCCCTGTCCGCCGCGTCTGGATCAATATTACCGGCGTCACCGACCATCATCAGCGCACAACGCCCCGCTCGCTCAGCCGTATTGCAGGCACCGACGTCTGGTTCTGGCGCACGCAGCTTCCCGTCAGCTGGCGCGGTAGCTACTGCCTGATACCCGACAGCGATCCCGCCTCATTTGCGGGCGAGCCAGATATGCAAACCCTGCGCGCCTGGTGGAGCAAGAAGTTTTCCACCGCGCAGAACGATCCACTCAATCCGCTGCGCGGCTGGGCGGGCGGGCGCGGTATGCGTGTGTCGCCGCTGCATCTGCCCGAAGCGCCCGAACAGCATGTCTGGCAGGCGGTGGACAGCGGCTGCGCGCCTGTGCTGCCACTGCAGCACTATATCTGGCAGAGCGCGCGCCTCGGCAATCACCGCTCAGTGTGGGTCTACGCGACCGGCGAGGCACAGCCGAGCGAGCGCCCGCTGGCGCTGCTGCTGGATGGTCAGTTCTGGGCCAACAGCATGCCGATCGCCTGGCCGCTACAGCAGTTGACCGACGCCGGCGAACTGCCGCCAGCGGTCTACGTCATGATCGATATCATCGATCGCGAACATCGCAGCCGCGAGCTGACCTGCAACGCCGATTTCTGGCTGGCCCTGCAGGAAGAGCTGCTGCCGCAGCTGCAGGGTTGGGCGCCGCATCGCGCCAGCGCCGCCGAGACGCTGGTGAGCGGGCAGAGTTTTGGCGGGCTGTCATCCGTCTGGGCGGCGCTTAACTGGCCTCACCATTTCGGCGGCGCCATCAGCCTTTCCGGCTCGTTCTGGTGGCCGGAGCGCGGCCAGGCCAACGGCAGGCTGATCCAGCAGCTGCAGCAGGGCGACTACCGTCTTTCGCCGTCGCGCTTCTATCTGGAAGCCGGACGCCGCGAGCATCTGATCTTCAAAGCAAACCAACAACTCCAACAAGACCTCTCCGCAGCGGGACATCAGGTCATTTTCCACCCGGTCGACGGCGGCCACGACGCGCTCTGCTGGCGCGGCGGGCTGCTCAATGGACTGAAAGCAATGTGGCAGCATCTTCTTTAAATCGCCTGGCTAGCCCGGCTGGTGCGGGCAGGAGACCGATATGCAACCTAATCCCTTTGACGATCCACAGCAGGATTGTCTCGTGCTGATAAACGCTTGTCAGCAATACAGCCTCTGGCCTGCTTTCCGCGCGCTGCCCGCCGGCTGGCGCAGCGTATTCGGCCCCCGGCCGCAGGCGGAATGTCTGAGCTGGCTCAATGCAAACTGGCGCGATATTCGCCCGGCTTACCCGAACGCGAACCGGAGCGACCATGTCTGAGACCCTGATGAATCCCCTTCATACCGACCAGAAAATCCTGCCGCTGGTTGCGGCGCAGCCCGGCATCTGGATGGCCGATCAGCTGTCGCAACAGGCTAATGCCTATGCGGTCGCGCATTTTGTCGAGCTGCGCGGCGAGCTGGACAGCGCGCTGCTGCGCAAGGCGATTGTCGCCGGAATGCAGGAGGCCGACACGCTGAATATGGCCTTTGGCGAACATGAGGGTGAAGCGGTGCAGTGGCTGTCGCCGCAGGCCTTTACGCTGCCTGAGGTTGTCGATTTGCGCCAGGAGGCGGATCCAGAAGCCGCCGCGCGCGCCCTGATGCGCGCCGACATGTCCGGCGATCTGCGCGTGCTGAGCGGCGCGCCGCTGTGGCATCACCAGCTGATGCGCCTCGGCGAGCAGCACTGGTTCTGGTATCAGCGTTATCACCACCTGGTAGTAGACGGCTTTAGCTTTACCGCCCTGACGCGCCGCATCGCCAACCTCTACAGCGCGTGGATGCGCAACGAAACGCCGGAGCCGACCCCGTTTGTGCCTTTTAGCGACGTGGTTGAGGAGTACCAGCGCTATCAGGCGTCACCGACCTGGCAGCGAGACCGCGACTTCTGGCGTGAGAAGAGCGCGCAGCTGCCGCCGCCCGCTACCCTTTCCGCACTGCCGCTGGCTGGACAGAGCGCCAGCACCGCGCTGCTGCGCCATGCTATTTCGCCGGACCGCGCGCTTTTCCAGACGCTGACGCAGCAGATGGCCGTCAGCGCGGCCGACGCCGCCTTTGCGCTGGTGGCGCTCTGGCTGGCGCGCCTGAGCGGCCAGAGTGATTTCGCCGCAGGCTTTATTTTTATGCGCCGCATCGGCTCGGCGGCGCTCTGCGCCACCGGCCCGGTGATTAACGTGCTGCCGATGGCGGTGCACTACGATCCCGCTCAGCCGCTTAGCGCGCTGGCAAACCAGCTGGCCGCCGAAGTGAAAAAGATGCGCCGCCATCAGCGCTTCGACGCCGAGCAGGTTCAGCGCGACGCAGGCCGCCTCGGCGATAGCGATCCGCTCTACGGGCCGGTTATCAACCTGAAGATGTTTGACTATCAGCTCGATTTCAACGGCATCGAGGGCATAACGCATCAGCTCGCTTCCGGGCCGGTGCGCGATCTGGAGATCGCTATCTATATCAGCGAACAGGGCGAGCTTACGCTGGAGCTGCTGGCCAACGCCGAACGTTATCAGGAGAGCGTACTGGCACAGCACGCCAGCCGTTTCGATCTGCTGCTGCAGCAGCTGGCGGCGCAGCCGGAGCGTCCCTGCGGCGAACTGGATCTGCTCACCCAGGCGGAGCATCAGCAGCTGGATCGCATCAACCAGACCGCCATAATGCTGCCGGAAGCGACGCTCAGCAGCCTGCTGCAGGCGCAGGCGCTGCGCACGCCGGACGCGCCCGCGCTGGCGGACAGCCGTCACCAGCTGAGCTACCGCGAGATGCGTCAGCAGGTCGAGGCGCTGGCGCAGCAGCTGATCGCCAGCGGCGTGCAACGCGACGATATCGTCGCCGTGGCGCTGCCGCGCTCGATCTTTCTGTCGCTGGCGCTGCAGGCGATCGTCAGCGTCGGCGCGGCGTATCTGCCGCTTGATACCGGCTATCCCGACGATCGCCTGCGAATGATGCTGGAGGACGCCGCGCCGAAGACCTTGATCACCAGCCGCGAGCTGGCAGCGCGTTTCGCCGCGCTTTCGCCTGTCGCGCCGCTCTTTTATGACGCGCTGCTGCCAGCGGTTGCCGAGCGCGAGCACTCTCAGCATCCGCGTCCGCAGGACGGCGCCTACATTATCTATACCTCCGGCTCGACCGGGCGACCAAAAGGGGTGCTGGTCGGCCATGAGGCGATCGTTAACCGGCTGCTGTGGATGCAGCAGAGCTATCCGCTCTCCGCCGACGACGTGGTTTTGCAAAAGACTCCCAGCAGTTTCGACGTCTCCGTCTGGGAATTTTTCTGGCCGCTGCTGACGGGTGCGCAGCTGGTAATGGCGCCGCCGGACGCGCACCGCGATCCCGACGCGCTGCAGCAGCTCTTCGCGCGCTGGCGCGTCACCACTACGCACTTTGTTCCCTCAATGCTGGCGGCGTTCGTCGCCTCATTACAGGATGACGAAGCTGTGGCGCGCTGCGCCAGCCTGCGCCGCGTCTTCTGCAGCGGCGAAGCGCTGCCTGCCGAGCTGTCGCGCCAGTGGGAGGCCCTGACCCGGGTGCCGCTGCACAACCTCTACGGCCCGACCGAGGCGGCGGTAGACGTCAGCTATTACCCCGCTTTCGGCCCCGAACTGGCGGCGGTAGAAGGTGCCAGCGTGCCGATCGGTTTTCCGGTCTGGAACACCGGCTTACGCATTCTTGATGCGCGCCTGCAGCCGGTTCCGCCGGGCGTCGCTGGCGATCTCTATCTCACCGGCGTGCAGCTGGCACACGGCTACCTTGACCGCCCCGATCTGACCGCCAGCCGCTTTGTCGCCGATCCCTTCGGCAACGGCACGCGCATGTACCGCACAGGCGACGTGGCGCGCTGGCTCGCTAACGGCGCGGTGGAATATCTGGGCCGCAGCGACGATCAGCTAAAGATTCGCGGCCAGCGTATTGAACTGAATGAGATTGACCATGCGCTGGCGTCGCTGCCCGGCGTTCTGCAGGCGGTAACGCACGCAGTGGTGCTGGGCAACGCCAGCGCGCAGCAGGGCGACGCGCGCCAGCTGGTAGGCTATGTCGTGGCAGATCGGCCGGTTGATGCCGAGGCGATACGCGCCGCGCTGGCGCAGCAGCTACCCGCGCATATGGTGCCGGTCGCGATCGTCGAGCTGGAGGCACTGCCGCTCAGCAGCAACGGTAAGCTGGACCGCAAAGCCCTGCCGCTGCCGCAAAGCCGCGCGAACGACGCGGGCCGCGCGCCGCTGCCGGGACTGGAGACGCAGCTGGCGGAGGCGTTCGCCGCGCTGCTGGCGCGCGACAGCGTCGGCGCACAGGAGGACTTCTTTGCGCTGGGCGGTCATTCGCTGCTGGCGATGCGTCTGGCAGCGCAGCTGCGGCGCGAACTGCAACTGCCGGTTTCCGTCGGTCAGATTATGGTCGCCTCTACGGTTGAGAAGCTGGCGGCCCTGCTGAGCGACGCGCAGGCGGCGCAAAACGCCGGTTTCGAGCCGGTGCTGCCGCTGCGCCAGGGCAGCGGGCCAACGCTCTTCTGCTTCCATCCGGCGTCAGGCTTCGCCTGGCAGTTCAGTGTTCTGCAGCGCTATCTTGACGCGCGCTGGTCAATTGTCGGCATTCAGTCGCCCGACGCCAGCGGCCCGCTCAGTCAGGCGGCGCATCTGGACGCGGTTTGCGACGCGCACCTTGCCACGCTGCGCCAGCAGCAGCCGCATGGTCCTTACTATTTCCTCGGCTATTCGCTGGGCGGCACCCTGGCGCAGGGCATCGCCGCGCGGCTGGAGGCGCTTGGCGAAGAGGTGGCGTTCCTCGGCCTGCTTGATACCTGGCCACCTGAGACGCAGAACTGGGACGAGAAACGTGGCGAGAACCAGCTGGATCCGGCGGTGTTGGATGAGGTTAACCGCGAACGTGAGCAGTTTGTCGCCGCGCAGCGTCAGCAGGCGGGCGAAGGGCTGGAAGCGATGTTCGATGCGATTGAGGCCAACTACGCCAGTTCGGTACGCCTGCTGGCGACGGCGCGCAGCGCGCGCTTCAACGGCCGCGCGACGCTGTTCCTCGCTACCCAGACGCAGCAGCCGGGTCAGGATGCGCGCCGCGCCTGGGCACCCTATGTAGGCGAGCTTGAGGTTCGGCCGCTGGCGTGCGCCCACGTAGAGATTATCTCGCCGCGCATGTTTGCGCAGATCGGCCCGCAGCTGCAGCAGTTGCTGGCAAAGTTTGCCTGACGCCCTTTTATACAGGCAGCTGATTAGCCTGAAAAGCGGGTGAGCGGGCCCGAAGAGCAAAGCGTCCCGCGACAGGGATGTCGCGGGCCGAGCGAGCAAGGATGCCTTGAGCGACTTTGCGATCGGGCCCGCTCACCCGCTTCGGCGCTCCTCTCTTCAGAGCTTACCGCGCCCCAGCGGTACAATCATCGGCGTATGTGCCACCGGGTCCTGCACAATCATGCAGCGCAATCCGTACACCGCCTCAATCAGTTCCGGCGTAACAATCTCCGAAGGCTTGCCCTCGGCAATAATCTCGCCGCTGCGCATCGCAATCAGATGAGTGGCGTAGCGACACGCCTGATTGAGATCGTGCAATACCACCACCAGCGTGCGGCCATGCTGCTGATTCAGATCCTGCATCAGCTCCAGCAGTTCAATTTGATGGGTAATATCGAGCCAGGTCGTGGGTTCGTCCAGCAGCAGCAGCGGCGTTTGCTGCGCCAGCACCATAGCGATCCAGACGCGCTGGCGCTGACCGCCGGAGAGCTGATCCACAGGCTGCGCAGCGATATCCGCCACGCCGGTCGCCTGCATCGCCTGCTGTACAGCCGCTTCATCCTCATCGCGCCAGCGACCAAACAAAGGCTGATGCGGATAGCGGCCGCGCGCCACCAGTTCGCTGACGCTGATGCCCGACGGCGCCTGCGAGCTTTGCGGCAGCAGACCGAGACGCCGCGCCACCTCTTTGGTAGAGAAACGCGAAATCGCCTCGCCGTCGAGCAGCACCTGCCCCTTGAGCGGCGGCGCCAGACGGCTCAGCGCCCGCAGCAGCGTCGATTTGCCGCAGGCGTTGGGGCCGATAATCACCGTCAGTTCACCATCAGGAATCGTTACCGACAGCGCCTCCGCCACAATTTTCTTCTCGTAGCCCAGCGTCAGCGCTTCGCCCTGCAGGCGAGCAATTTTCTCTGTCATTGGCGTCGTGCCTCCCGAACCAGTAGTGCAATCAGATAAAGCCCGCCGAGGCTGACGGTAATCACGCCAACCGGCAGCTGATAAGGCAGGAAAAGGTGCTGCGCCGCGTAATCCGCCGCCAGCAGCAGCAGCGCGCCACACAGCGCCGCCAGCGGCAGTGCGCCTTTGATGCCGCCGCACAGGCGACGAGCGATCTGTGGCGCCAGCAGCGCAACGAATGAGATGGGGCCAGCCAGCGCGGTCGAAGCGGCGGTCAGCACCACGCCGAGCAGCATCAGCCACAGCCGACTGCGCTCCACCGACACGCCCAGCGCGCAGGCGGTATCATCGCCCATCTCCATCAGACGCATACGCCGCGCCATTAGCGCGGTCATCAGCAGTGCCGCCAGCAGCACGACGATTACCGGCGTCGTTTTCGCCCAGGTGATGCCGTTGAGCGATCCGGCGCTCCACAATCCCGCGCTGAGCGCCGCCTCCAGCGAGGCGCTGATAATCAACCAGCCGTTGAGCGCCATCAGCAGCGCACGCACGCTGATCCCGACGATAATCAGTCGGAAGGTCTCGACGCCGTTGCGCCAGGCAAAAAGATAGACCACGCCTGCGGTAAGTACGCCGCCCAGCAGCGCCGCCAGCGTTATCGCTTCGCTGTGCTGGTGAAACAGCACCAGCGCCACCAGCACGCCGCTGTAGGCGCCGGTATTGAAGCCGAGTATGTCGGGGCTGCCGAGCGGATTGCGCAGCAAAGACTGAAAAATTGCGCCGCTGACGCCCAGCGCCGCGCCGATCAGCAACGCCATTGCCACGCGCGGCAGACGCCACTCCAGCACGATCAATTGAACGTTGCGCGCCGCCTCGCCGGTGATTAGCTGCCAGAGCTGCGCGCCCGTAATCGGCAGCGCGCCGCGGGTGACGCCAAAAAACGCCAGCAGCGCGCAGGCCGCCAGCAGCCAGATTGTATGCCTCATCGCCCGGCTCATACCTGCCCTCTCCCCAGCTTGCGGCGTACCAGCACAATCAACATCGGCGCGCCGAGCAGCGCGGTAACGACGGCGACACGCAGCTCGCCGGGCACCATCAGACGTCCAAGAATATCGGCGGCCAGCAGCAGACAGGGCGTAATCAGCAGCGTGCCGGGCAGCATCCAGCGATGATCGTTGCCCCACAGCCAGCGGGCCAGATGCGGCGTCATCAGCCCGACAAAGGCGATCGGGCCTACGGCGGCCGTCGCGGCGCCGCTCAGCAGGGCGATAGCCAGCAGTCCCAGAATCTGCGTTCGCGCCACCCGCGTACCGAGCGCTGTCGCCAGGTCACCACCCATGCTCAGGCTGTTGAGCGAGCGCGACAGCAGCAGCGCAATCAGCACGCCCACAGCCACAGCCGGATACGTCACGCGCAGTACGGCAAAGCTGCGAATATCCAGCGAGCCGCTGTGCCAGAAGCGCAGATGATCGTAAATATCGGGGTTCAGAAGAGAAAGACCGGAAGTCAGCCCTTCCAGCACAGCGCCCAGCGCCACGCCCGCCAGGGTCAGACGCACAGGATTGACGCGGCCGCCGCCGAGCGCGCCGGTCAGCGCCACCAGCAGCGACGCCAGCAGCGCGCCGCCAAAGGCGAAGCCGAGCCAGTCGGCGGGCGAATCCGCGCCGAACAGGGCGATGCCGAGCACCACGGCGAAACCTGCGCCCGCATTAACGCCCAGGATACCGGGATCGGCGAGTGGATTACGCGTCAGGCTCTGCATCAGCGCGCCTGCCAGCCCCAGCGCGCAACCCGCCATCAAACCTGCAAGAGTACGCGGCAGGCGCGCTTCGCGCACAATTATGCAGTCGGCGCCGCCGCAGCGTGTGGTCAGGGCAAGATAAACATCATGGATGGCGATCGATTTAGCGCCGAGCATCAGGCTGAGCGCGAGCAAGAGCAACAGCAGCATCCCTGAGGCGGCTATTGCGGTGAGTTGGCGCATAACGTTCCGAACCTTCACTGTTCACTGACGCGTCTGGCGCATCAATTTGATAATGATACTTGTTATCGTTATTACTCGTATTTTGTATGTTACCATGATTCGCCTCGACCATAACGAGGAAAACCGCAGCAAAAGGCATAGAAATGACCAAACCCTCCCACCTGATCGATCTCAGCCTGTTGAAGACCCACCCCGCTTTCCGCGCGGTTTTTATCGCTCGCTTTATCTCTATTGTCGCGCTCGGCATGCTGGCAGTTGCCGTTCCGGTGCAAATCCAGCAGCTGACCCGCTCCCCCGCGCTGGTCGGGCTGGCGGTTACCCTGGCGGGCGCAGGCATGTTTATCGGGCTGCTGATCGGCGGCGTACTGGCGGATCGCTACGAGCGCAAGCGTTTGATCCTGATTGCGCGCTCCACCTGCGGCCTCGGCTTCGTGGCGCTGGCCGTTAACGCTTCACTGCCGACGCCTTCGGTCAGCGCGGTTTTCCTGCTGGGCTTGTGGGACGGTTTTTTCGGCGCGATCGGCGTCACCGCGCTGCTGGCGGCGACCCCGGCGCTGGTAGGACGCGAAAACCTGATGCAGGCGGGTGCCATTACCATGCTGACGGTGCGCTTCGGCGCGATCCTCTCGCCCGCCATTGGCGGCGTGGTGCTGGCGCATGGCGGCGCGGCGTGGAACTACGCGCTCGCTGCCTTCGGTACGCTGCTCACCGTGTTGACCCTGCTCAGGCTGCCCGTGATGCCGCCGCCGCCCCAGCCGCGCGAGCATCCGCTCAGGGCGCTTGCCAGCGGCGTGCAGTTTCTTTTCGCCGCGCCGGTGGTCGGTATGGCTGCGCTGATCGGCGCGCTGGTTACGCTGGCGAGCGCGGCGCGCGTGCTCTATCCGGCGCTGGCGCCGCACTGGCAGATCAGTCTTGATGAGCTGGGCCTGATGTATGCAGCTGTGCCGCTCGGCGCGGCGCTGGGCGCGCTGACCAGCGGACGCCTGACGCAGTCGCCGCAGCCTGGGCGGCTGATCCTGGGCAGCGCCGTCGCCGCCTTCCTTGCGCTTGGGCTGTTTAGCCTGATGCCGCTGTTCGCGCTCAGCCTGGCGTGTCTGGCGGCGTTCGGCTACTTCAGCGCCATTAACAGCCTGGTGCAATACACGCTAATCCAGTCGCTGACGCCTGATGCGCTGCTGGGGCGCATCAACAGTCTCTGGACGGCGCAGAATGTTACCGGCGATGCAGTCGGCGCGGCGCTGATCGGCGCGATGGGGGCATGGCTGCTGCCGCAGCAGGCCACCGCGCTTTTCGGTTTCGGCGCGGCGCTGCTGGGGTTAGTGATGTGGCTCCTGATGGCGAGGCTGCGACGCTATCAGCCGCCAGCGCCGACGCTGGCGGACGAGGCGTTATGACTTAACGAACAGCTGCTCCAGACGCGTCAGCAGATGGCTGGCGCTGTAGTAGTCGAGCCGGAAAGTATCCGCGCCCAGCGCATAAACCTGCCGCTGCTTCACCGCTGCGGTTTGCGCCAGGAAAGGGTTTTGCATCAGCTGCTGCGCGGCCTGATCTTCTGCGGCAAACAGCAGGAAGCTATTGCCGTTCAGACCGCTGGCGACGTTTTCGCCAGAGAGCTGAATAATATCTTTGCGCTGGCCCATGCTGTGCGTCTGCTGCAGGTTGGCGGGCGGCACAGCGAGCGTAAAGCCGAGCTGCTCCAGCAGCTTGCCCTGCGCTGATTCGCTGGTCCAGAGGTTTACCGCGCGGCCGTCGCCGTTAAACACCATGGCGGAAACGGGCTGCGGCGGCAGCGTGATTTTCTGCTTCAGCGCCGCCTCCTGCTCATCAAACGCTTTAACGCGCGCCGCCGCGTCAGCTTCGTGGCCGGTCGCTTCGCCAAGCAGCGTCACCAGCTGCTGCCAGCTTTTATCGTCATAGTTCACCACCAGCGTCGGCGCAATGGCCGAGAACTGATCCACCAGCTTGATGGCGGAATCGTTGCCGGTAGCGCTGACGATAATCAGATCCGGCGCTTCGGCGGCTACTGCTTCAGCGCTGGGTTCGCCGATATAGAGACGCTTGACGTTTCTGCGCTTCGCTACGTCGCCCCACTGACGGAAAAAACCCTGATCGTCGGCCAGACGGCTGCCTGGGGCGGTAGCGCCGCTGGCGATTACCGGCGCGTCGATCGCCAGCAGCGAGCCGGTCAGCGTCAGGCTGGTCGAGACGATACGCTGCGGCGCTTTTGGCAGCGTCACGCTGCCGTGGGCGCTTTGCAGCGTGCGCGGCCAGCCGTCTTCGGCCCGCGCGTCCGGGTTAGTCAGCAACGTGACGAAAACCAGCGCGGCCACCGTCATAAAAGTCCGCTTAAACATAAGATTCAGTCCACCTTTTACTGTAAGACAAGGCCCTGCCACCTTTCTGAAAGATGCGGAGATTGCGCGCTCAACGCCGCGAATTTATTGACACTCCGGCCCAATCAACGTAGGTTACAGAACCACAATACAAATGATAATCATTATTAATTATCTTATCATTTATAGGTGAAAATTATGGTTGAAACGTTGACGTTTGGAAATCCCCTGCTTGAGGATTTCTCCGCGCTGTGTCGGGGTTTTATCTTCACATCTCCGTGGCGCAGTATCGCTACGCAAGGCTGCTACACCACCGTCACCACCCCGGTGACCGATGGCGATGCGCTAAACGGCGATTTTCAACAGCAGTTGCGCCGCCACTTCGCCGCGGCAAAAAAACAGGGTATTGCCCATCCGATCCTGGTTGGCGCTATTCCCTTCGACGTCACGCAGCCCGCCGCGCTGTTTATTCCTGAATCGCATCAGACCTTTGACCGCGCCGATTTACAAGGTGCGCTGCCAGCCGTTCAGCCGCCGCTGCCGCAGGTGCGTCGCCGCGCCGCCATACCGGAGCACGACGCTTTTACCGCGATGGTGGCGCAGGCCGTTACGGCCACGCAGCGCGGTGAACTGGATAAAGTGGTGCTGTCGCGCCTGATGGATATCGTGACGGAACAGCCGGTGGATATCGCCGCGCTGATGCAGCGCATCGTGGCGCAAAACCCTGACAGCTATCACTTTCACCTGCCGCTGCCGCAGGGCGGTTCGCTGGTCGGCGCCAGCCCGGAACTGATGCTGCGTAAAAAGGGACGTGATTTCAGCTCCTGTCCGCTCGCCGGATCTGCGCGTCGCGACGCCCTTGCCGAGCGCGACCGGGCAGCCGGCGACGCTCTGATGCAGTCAGCGAAAGATCGCCACGAGCATAAGCTGGTGACGGACGCGATGCGTGAGGTGCTGCAGCCGCGCAGCCGCCTGCTCTCGGTTCCCGCTACCCCTTCTCTGCTGACGACCGCCACGCTGTGGCATCTGGCGACGCAGATCGACGGCGAAGCGCTCGACGAACAGGAGAACGCGCTGTCACTCGCCTGTCTGCTGCATCCGACGCCAGCCCTGAGCGGCTTCCCGCATCAGCGCGCGCAGCAGCTGATCCAGACGCTGGAGCCGTTTGACCGTCGGCTGTTCGGCGGAATCGTCGGCTGGTGCGACGATCAGGGCAACGGCGAATGGGTCGTGACCATCCGCTGCGGTACCGTACAGGGCGCGCGGGTGCGCCTGTTCGCTGGCGCGGGCATTGTGGCGGATTCGCAACCGGAATCAGAATGGCGCGAGACCGGTGTCAAGCTCGACACCATGCTGCGCGCTTTTGGACTGCAATAAAGGAAATACCATGTCGATCCCATACCACCGCTGGCCAGACGATCTGGCGGCGCGCTACCGCGAGAAAGGTTACTGGCTGGATGTGCCGATGACCGATATCCTGGAGCGTCATAAAAACAGTGACGCCATCGCCGTTATTGAGGGCGATCTGCAGCTGAGCTACCGTCAGCTGGCGCAGCGCAGCGACAACCTCGCCGCCGCGCTACAGCGCCGCGGGTTGAAAAACGGCGATACCGCGCTGGTACAGCTCAGCAATGTTGCCGATTTCTACGTCACCGTCTTCGCCCTGTTTAAGCTGGGCGTCGTTTCAGTCTATGCGCTGTTCAGCCACCAGCGCACCGAGCTGCAGGCCTATGCCGCGCAGATCGAACCCGCGCTGCTGATCGCCGATCGCCGCCATGCGCTGTTCGCCGACGATAGCTTTATCGACGCGCTGTGCACTGCCCAGCCGTCGCTGCGGCAGGTGATCCTGCGCAATGACAGCCAGCCGGAAAATACCCTGGAAGCGCTGATGGCCGAAGCGGCGGGCGACTACCGGCCAACGCCGACCGCCGCCGACGAAGTGGCTCTTTTCCAGCTCTCTGGCGGCAGCACCGGTACGCCGAAACTCATCCCGCGCACCCATAATGACTACTACTACAGCATTCGCGCCAGCGACGAGATCTGCGCAGTCACGGCTGAAACGCGTTACCTGATCGCCCTGCCCGCGCCGCATAACTTTGCAATGAGTTCGCCCGGCTCGCTGGGCGTCTTCTATGCGGGCGGCCAGGTGATTCTGGCCGAAGATCCCAGCGCGACGAACTGCTTCCCGCTGATCGAAAAGCATCAGGTGACCGATACCGGCCTGGTGCCGCCCGCCGTCAGCCTCTGGCTGCAGGCGATCAATGAGTGGGGCAGCAATAAGGCGCTGGCGTCTCTGCAGCGTATGCAGGTCGGCGGAGCCAAGCTGAGCGAAACCATCGCGGCGCGCATTCAGAGCGAGATCGGCTGCAGGCTGCAGCAGGTGTTCGGCATGGCGGAAGGCCTGGTGAACTACACCCGCTTTGACGACGACGAGAAAACCATACTCACCACCCAGGGCCGTCCGATTTCGCCGGACGATGAGGTCTGGGTGGCAGACGAAAACGGCAATCCGCTGCCAACCGGCGCTATTGGCCGTCTGATGACGCGCGGCCCCTATACCTTTCGCGGCTATTACAAAAGCCCGGAGCACAACGCGGCCAGCTTCGACGCCGAGGGTTTTTACTGCTCGGGCGATCTGATCGAGATTAACCCGCAGGGCTACATCACCGTACAGGGCCGTGAAAAAGATCAGATCAACCGCGGCGGCGAAAAGATCGCCGCAGAGGAGATTGAAAACCTTCTGCAGCGCCATGCCGATGTGATCCATGCGGCACTGGTGTCGATGCAGGATGAGCTGATGGGTGAAAAGAGCTGCGCCTTTATCGTTTCCCGTCAGCCGATCAAGCCGGTGGCGCTGCGACGCCACCTGCGCGAACTGGGCGTCGCCGAATATAAATTGCCCGACCGTATTACCTGCGTGGATGAACTGCCGCTGACGCCCGTCGGCAAAGTAGACAAGAAACGCCTGCGCCAACAGCTTGCCGATCAACAAGCACAAGCCTGACCTGTTCCGGAGATTTTATGGCTATTCCAAAACTGACCTCATATCCGTTGCCTGCCGCCGCCGAGCTGCCCACCAACAAGGTGAAATGGACGCTGGAGCCGCAGCGCGCCGCGCTGCTTATTCATGATATGCAGGCCTATTTCCTTAACTTCTGGGGCGAAAACAGCCCGCTGGTTAATCAGGTGGTGGAGAATATCGCCCGCCTGCGCGCCTGGTGTAAGGAGCAGGGCATTCCGGTGTTCTATACCGCGCAGCCCAATCAGCAGAGCGATGAAGATCGCGCGCTGCTCAACGATATGTGGGGGCCGGGCCTGAACAAACATCCGGAGCAGCAGAAGATCGTGGATGCGCTGGCGCCCGATGCGGAGGATCAGGTACTGACCAAGTGGCGTTACAGCGCCTTTGTACGCTCGCCGCTGGAGTCGATCCTGCAGGAGATGGGCCGCGACCAGTTGATCATTACCGGCGTTTATGCGCACATCGGCTGCCTCACTACTGCTACCGACGCCTTTATGCGCAATATTCAGCCCTTTATGGTGGCGGATGCGCTGGCTGACTTTAGCCGCGAAGAGCATATGATGGCGCTGACCTATACCGCCGGACGCAGCGGCAAAGTAGTGATGACCGCCGATCTGATGCCGCTGCCGCTCAGCAAAGACGATCTGCGCGCGCTGATCCTGCCGCTGCTGGAGGATGACGACGTGCCGGAAGATAGCGAGAACCTGATCGACTACGGTCTGGATTCCGTTCGCATGATGGCGCTGGCGGCGCGCTGGCGTCAGGTACACGGCGATATCGACTTCGTTAGCCTGGCAAAAAACCCGACCATCGACGGCTGGTGGACGCTGCTGTCGCGGGAGCCTGCACAATGAGCCAGCACTTCGACTTCAGCGGTAAAATCGTCTGGGTAACCGGCGCAGGCCAGGGCATCGGCTATCATACCGCGCTCGCTTTCCATGCGGCGGGCGCGCAGGTTCAGGGCTTCGACCTGCGCTTTCACGACCATGACTACCCTTTCGCCTGCCACAGGCTGGACGTTGCGGACCCGGAGCAGGTGAAAGCGACGTGCCAGCCTCTGCTGGCGCAGCAGCCGCGGCTCGACGTGCTGGTAAATGGCGCGGGCATCCTGCGCATCGGCGCGACCGATGAAATCTCATTTGAAGATTTCCAGGCCTGTCTGGCGGTCAATGTCGGCGGCGCCTTTAATATGTTTCAGCAGACGCTGCCGCTCTTTCGCCAGCAGCGGGCGGGTGCCATCGTTACTATCGCCTCTAACTCGGCGCACGCGCCGCGTATTGGCATGTCAGCTTACGGCGCGTCGAAAGCCGCGCTGCGCAGCCTTGCCCTGACGGTGGGCCTGGAGATGGCGCCTTATGGGGTTCGGTGCAATATCGTTTCGCCCGGTTCGACCGATACCGAGATGCAGCGCAGCCTGTGGCATACGCCGACCGCCGAACAGGAGATGATCGACGGCTTCCCGGATCAATATAAGCTTGGGATCCCGCTGCGTAAGATCGCCAGACCGCAGGAGATCGCCCATAACGTGCTGTTCCTCGCCTCGGATCTCGCCAGCCATGTCGTGCTGCAGGATATCGTGGTCGACGGCGGCGCAACGCTGGGAGCCTGACCGATGGCGATCTGGAAACGCGAAACCGATCTCGACGCGCTGAACGCTATCGGCGAGAACTCGCTGGTGGCGCATATCGGCATCCGCTTTACCGCGATCGGCGACGACTATCTGGAAGCGGTGATGCCGGTTGACGCGCGCACCCATCAGCCTTTCGGCCTGCTACACGGCGGCGCGTCGGTGGTGCTGGCGGAGTCGATGGGATCGATCGCTGGCTACCTCTGCACCGAAGAGGGAAAAAGCGTGGTCGGCATTGAGGTGAACGCCAGCCACCACCGCTCAGTCTCCAGCGGCGAAGTGCGCGGTATCTGCCGTCCGCTGCATATCGGCTCACGCAATCAGGTGTGGCAGATAGAGATCCGCAACGCGCGCGGCCAGCTCTGCTGCTCGTCGCGTCTGACGGTGGCGGTGCTGGGATAAACAAAAAGGGACAGCTTTCGCTGTCCCTTTTTTTCCGGCATTAACGCTGGTAGATGATTTCGACGCCTTCGTCGTCATCTTCGTCCCAGTCGTCATCCCATTCTTCATCTTCTTCTTCAACCGCGCTTTCCATCGCTTCACGGTGGTAATCATCCCACATGAATTCGACTTTCTCGGGTTTCTTCTCTTCTTCTTCCGCTTCTTTCGGGTTGGCGTTGATGAAACTCATCACGTCCCAGCAGAGATCCTGAACGCCCTGGCGGCTTGCCGCAGAGATCAGGTAGTACTTCTCTTCCCAGCCCAGTGCCTCAGCAATCGCTTTGGCGCGCGCCTGCGCTTCCTCTTCGCTGATCAGGTCAACTTTGTTGAACACCAGCCAGCGCGGCTTGTTGAACAGCTTGTCGCTGTATTTTTCCAGCTCGCCGAGAATAATACGCGCGTTTTCCACCGGATCGGACTCGTCAATCGGCGCGATATCGATAAGGTGCAGCAGCACGCGGCAGCGCTCCAGGTGCTTCAGGAAGCGGATGCCGAGGCCAGCGCCTTCGGCAGCGCCTTCAATCAGGCCCGGGATATCGGCAACCACAAAGCTCTGCTCGCTGTCCATACGCACCACGCCCAGGCTCGGCACCAGCGTGGTAAACGGATAGTCCGCCACTTTTGGCTTAGCCGCCGATACGGCGCGGATAAAGGTCGATTTGCCGGCGTTCGGCAGGCCCAGCATGCCGACGTCGGCCAGCAGCATCAGCTCCAGCTGTAAATCGCGCTTCTCGCCCGGCGTACCCATGGTTTTCTGACGCGGCGTACGGTTTACCGAAGACTTAAAGCGGGTGTTGCCCAGCCCGTGCCAGCCGCCTTTGGCGACCATCAGCTTTTGCTCGTGGCGCGTCATATCGCCCAGCGTTTCGCCGGTACCCTGATCGATCACGCGCGTGCCGACCGGCACCTTGACGATGATGTCCTGACCGCGCTTGCCGGTACAGTCCCGGCTCTGGCCGTTCTGACCGCGCTCAGCGCGGAAAGATTTTTCAAAGCGGTAGTCAATCAGGGTATTCAGGTTTTCGTCGGCAACCAGGTAAACGTCACCGCCGTCACCGCCGTCGCCGCCGTCCGGACCGCCTTTAGGAATATATTTCTCACGGCGGAAGCTGACGCAGCCATTGCCGCCATCGCCGGCAACCACCAGGATTGTCGCTTCATCAACAAACTTCATTTTATTTCTCCGTCACACAATCGTCCGCGCTCCTGAGAGAGCAGCGGACGGGTCCGCCAGGGTCTGTCTGCGCTGACCGGCGGCGGATAAATCAGGACTGATTTGCATCAGGCGTACATAAAGTGTACAGCAATACAGAACGACAGGTCGCAGAATGTAAAAAGCCCCGCAATGGCTGCGGGGCTTTTATTCGTGCGTTCAGACAGTCGCTGTCTGCGTCACGACAACCTTACTCAGCAACGATGCTGATGTATTTACGGTTGTTCGGACCTTTCACTTCGAATTTTACTTTGCCGTCTGCGGTAGCGAACAGAGTGTGGTCACGACCACAACCTACGTTGTTACCGGCGTGGAATTTAGTGCCACGCTGACGAACGATGATGCTACCTGCCAGAACAGATTCGCCACCGAAACGTTTTACACCCAGACGTTTTGCATTGGAGTCACGACCGTTACGAGTCGAGCCACCAGCCTTTTTATGTGCCATTTGTCAGATCTCCTCTTAAGCGCTGATGCCAGTAATTTTCACATCAGTGAACCACTGACGGTGGCCAGCCTGCTTACGGTAGTGCTTACGACGACGAAACTTAACGATTTTAACTTTCTCGCCACGACCGTGAGCAACGATTTCAGCCTTGATCACGCCGCCTGAAACCAGTGGCGCGCCGATTTTCACGTCTTCGCCATTTGCGATCATCAGCACCTGGTCAAACTCAATGGTTTCACCGGTTGCGATGTCCAGCTTTTCCAGGCGAACGGTCTGACCTTCGCTTACTCGGTGTTGTTTACCACCACTTTGGAAAACCGCGTACATATAAAACTCCGCTTCTGCGCATGCCTTTCGTTCATCAGGCGGCGCGATAAATATTCACAATAGGGCGCGAATTCTACGCAAAACTCCAGCAGAAGACAAGTGCACTTTGCACTCTCTTGCAGAAAAAAAACACAGGCCGATCGCAAACGTTTCTCATCCGGAAAATTCAAGTACAATCAGTAACAGATTACCTGAACTCAGGCTGGTTAAAGCACGTACCATGAGCCGTTGAAACGAGTCAAAGCTGAACAGACGAATGAACTTAGAACAAATTAATGAATTAACCGCGCAGGATATGGCGGCCGTCAACCAGACCATCCTCGACCAGCTGAATTCCGAGGTCTCGCTGATTAATCAGCTGGGCTATTACATCATCAGCGGCGGCGGTAAGCGCATCCGTCCGATGATCGCCGTGCTCTCAGCACGCGCGCTGGGCTATCAGGGCGAACTGCACGTCACTAACGCGGCGCTGATCGAATTTATCCACACCGCGACGCTGCTGCATGACGACGTGGTGGATGAATCCGATATGCGTCGCGGCAAAGCCACCGCGAACGCGGCGTTCGGCAATGCGGCCAGCGTGCTGGTCGGCGATTTTATCTATACGCGCGCCTTCCAGATGATGACCAGCATGGGTTCGCTGCGTATCCTGGCGCTGATGTCCGAAGCGGTGAACGTGATCGCCGAAGGCGAAGTATTGCAGCTGATGAACGTCAACGACCCTGATATCACCGAAGAGAGCTATATGCGCGTGATTTACAGCAAAACCGCGCGTTTGTTCGAGGCGGCGTCGCAGGCATCCGCCATTCTCGCCGAGGCGACTCCGGCGCAGGAACAAGCGATGCAGGATTACGGACGCTTCCTCGGCACAGCTTTCCAGTTAATCGACGATCTGCTCGACTACAGCGCCGACGGCGCTACGCTGGGTAAAAATACCGGCGACGATCTGAGCGAGGGCAAACCGACGCTGCCGCTGCTGCATGCGATGCATAACGGCACGCCGGAACAGACGAAAATGATCCGCGAGGCGATCGAACAGGGCAACGGCCGTCATCTTCTCGAACCGGTGCTGGCCGCGATGCACCAGTGCGGCTCGCTGGAGTGGACGCGCAAGCGCGCCGAACAGGAAGCGGATAAAGCGATTGAGGCGCTCAGCGCACTGCCGGAATCCCCCTGGCGCAGCGCGCTTGAATCGCTGGCGCATATGTCTGTACAGCGCGATTTCTGATATCCCCCGGAGCTGCCTGCGCAGCTCCGCTCTCTGATTTTCCTCTCCGCTTCGCCTTTTTCAGCAATACCTTCTGTCTGTTGCCGCGCTTTTGCGTGGTGACGCGCACTTCTCGGGACTGGTCCAAAAATTACTGGAAAGAAATGGAACGTTTCTGTTATAAAATTTCTATAAATTTCCAGATAAGAGAAACCGATAACGCCCCTGGCTATACAGGGAACAGACATGCAAGGAACAAGGAGAATGCGATATGCAAAAAAGGAATAAAGACTGGCATCCAGCCGATGTGATAGCCGCGCTGCGCAGACGCGGTACAACGCTGGCGGCATTATCACGCCAGGCAGGATTAAGTTCATCCACGCTGGCGAATGCCCTGTCGCGTCCATGGCCAAAAGGCGAATGGCTGATTGCCGACGCGATTAACGTCCATCCCGCTGAGATCTGGCCAAGCCGCTACTACGATCCGAAGACTCATCTGCTGCTGGATCGTAAAAAGCGTATTCGATCCCCTTCAGGGCATGAGAAGTGCAAGCAGGATCCCACCAGCACCTGAAGATCCTTCAGGCACAAAAAAACCAGCCGCGCGAACGTGGCTGGTTTCAGTAACGATAAAAGTCGCGATTACTCGCCGCTTACGCGCTCAATCTGAGCGCCCATCGCCTTCAGCTTGTCTTCGATGTGCTCATAGCCGCGATCGATATGGTAGATGCGATCCACCAGCGTCGTGCCTTCAGCGATGCAGCCCGCCAGCACCAGACTCGCCGATGCGCGCAGGTCGGTCGCCATTACCTGTGCGCCGGAGAGTTTTTCCACGCCGTGACAGATAGCGGTGTTGCTCTCGATCTCCGCGTGCGCGCCCATACGAATCAGCTCAGGAATATGCATAAAGCGGTTTTCGAAAATCGTTTCGGTGATCACGCCCGTCCCTTCCGCGACCAGGTTAAGCAGGGTGAACTGCGCCTGCATATCCGTCGGGAAGCCAGGGTGCGGCGCGGTACGCACGTTTACCGCTTTAGGGCGTTTGCCGTGCATGTCCAGGCTGATCCAGTCGTCGCCGGTTTCAATGTCGGCGCCCGCGTCGCGCAGTTTCGCCAGCACCGCGTCCAGCGTGTCCGGCTGGGTGTTGCGACACAGCACTTTACCGCCTGAGATCGCCGCCGCTACCAGGAAGGTGCCGGTTTCGATACGATCCGGCAGCACGCGGTAGACGCCGCCGCCCAGACGCTCAACGCCTTCAATGGTGATCTTATCGGTGCCTGCGCCGCTGATCTTCGCGCCCAGCGTAATCAGGAAGTTGGCGGTATCGACAATTTCCGGCTCGCGCGCTGCGTTCTCAATGATGGTGACGCCGGTCGCCAGCGTCGCGGCGCTCATGATGGTGACCGTCGCGCCGACGCTCACCTTATCCATCACGATATGCGCGCCTTTCAGACGGCCATTGACAGAGGCTTTAACGTAGCCCTCTTCCAGCTTGATTTCCGCGCCCAGCTGCTCCAGACCCGTAATATGCAGATCGACCGGACGCGCGCCAATCGCGCAGCCGCCCGGCAGAGAAACCTGTCCCTGGCCAAAGCGCGCCACCAGCGGGCCCAGCGCCCAGATAGATGCGCGCATGGTTTTCACCAGCTCATACGGTGCGCAGTAAATATCGACTTTGCTGGCGTCAACGTGGACGGAACCGTTGCGCTCAACCTTCGCACCCAGCTGGCTCAGCAGCTTCATAGTGGTATCGATATCGCGCAGCTTCGGCACGTTCTGGATCTCGACCGGCTCTTCAGCCAGCAACGCAGCAAACAGAATCGGCAGCGCGGCATTTTTCGCCCCGGAAATGGTCACTTCACCACTCAGACGGGTGGGGCCTTGCACACGAAATTTGTCCATTAACACGGCTCTCAATTAACTAAAGACGGGTAGAGCTCGCCAGCGGCGAGCGCCCATGATGCAGGCTCAGAAACCGTTGAGTTTACGGTCACGCGCCCATTCAGCAGGGGTATAGGTTTTAATGGAGACGGCATGAATGCGGTTGTCGGCAATGTATTCCATCAGCGGCGCGTAAACGGCCTGCTGTTTCTTCACACGGCTCAGTTCGCCAAACATTTCACCTACGGCAATCACCTGAAAGTGGCTACCGTCGTTGCTCATCACATGCACTTCTTCCAGCGGCAGCGCTTTCATCAGCACAGCCTGAATTTCACTGTTTTCCATTGCTCATTACTTAAGTTGAAAATAATAAAGGGTAACATCTTAGAGGAAAGCGGCGGACTCTTAAACATGCAAAAGCCCCTGCGAAAAACAGGGGCTTAACAGAGCAGAAAAGCGATCAGCTGCTTTTTTCCGCAGAAACAATAATCTGCTGAAGATTGTAGAGAGTAATCAGCGACTGCAATTTTTCGCTGATGCCGCTAAAACGCGGCGTAATGCCCTGCGCACGCGCAATTTCCCGCAGATGAACCAGCAAAGCCAGACCGGCTGAATCGACGCGCGCCAGTCCCGAGACGTCAATAATCTCCGCTTTGTCGATCAGCGTGTCGCGCTGCTGCCACAGCGCCAGCAGCGTATCGCGGTTCAGTTCGCCGTACAGCGACAGCGTGCTGGCGTCACGCTGCCAGCGTAATGACTCATGCATCGTTACTGTTTATCCAGCGTAATCGGCTGCGCCGCGTAGGTTTTAAGCTGCGCGGTCAGGCCGTCGATGCCTTTGGTGCGCAGCAGGTCGCTCCACTCGTTCTGTTTGGTGGTGATCATGCTGACCCCTTCCGCCACCATATCGTAGGCCTGCCAGTTTCCGGTCTGGCTGTTCTTACGCCACTGGAAATCCAGACGTACCGGCGGGCGACCGTTGGGATCGAGAATGGTCACGCGAATCGCGATGATATTGGCATTGCCCAGCGGCTGCTCCGGCTGGATCTGATAAGTCTGGCCGTGGTAGAGCGCCAGCGCCTGGCCATAAGCCTGCGCCAGATAATCGCCGAACGCGTTGAAATAGGCTTCACGCTGCGCCGGCGTCGCTTCCCGGTAGTAGCGGCCCAGCACTAACGCGCCGGCATACTTAATCTGAACGTAAGGCAGCAGCTCCTGGCGCACCACGTCGCGCAGGTAGTTTGGGTTCTGCTTGATTTTCGGCTGCTCGTTTTTCAGGCGGGTGAAGGTTTTCGCCGCCGCTTCGTTCATCAGCTTATAGGGGTTGGTTTGATCGGCTGCATTCGCCGCAGCCAGCGGCGCGATGACCAGCATGGCAACCATCAGTAAACGCTTAAACATTAATTTTTACCTCTTAAGGTTGGGCCGGGGCCGCAGGCGCGCTGTCGGCGCTCTGCGGATCCTTGTTATTCGTGCCATTTTTATTGTCGCCGCCGCTCTTATACAGGAACTGACCAATCAGGTCTTCCAGCACGATAGCCGACTTGGTATCGCGGAGCGTATCGCCGTCTTTTAACATCGCCGAGCCCAGTTCGGGATCGTCGAAACCTAAATTCAATGCTAAAAACTGCTCGCCGAGTAAGCCTTGCGTGCGGATCGCCAGCGAGCTGGTGTCAGAGATCTTATTGGCGTACTCGTCGCTGATCGCCATAGTGACGCGCGGCAGCAGGGTTTTAGGTTCCAGGGAGATGTCGGTAACGCGGCCAATCACCACGCCGCCGATTTTGACCGGCGAGCTTACTTTCAGCCCGCCGATATTATCGAAGGTAGCATAGAGCTGCCAGGTCGGCTGCGTGCCGAGCGACTTAAGATCCGCTACGCGCAGGCAGAGAAACAGCATCGCCACCAGCGCCAGAAGCATAAACACGCCAACCCAAATTTCGCTTTTTTTGCTTTGCATTGCATTAGTTCCCAAACATCAGTGCTGTCAGCACAAAATCCAGACCGAGCACCGCCAGTGAGGCGTGCACCACGGTGCGCGTCGTCGCGCGGCTAATCCCTTCAGAGGTCGGAATCGCGTCGTAACCGTTAAACAGCGCGATCCAGGTGACCGTCACGGCAAAAACGGCGCTTTTGATAATGCAGTTGATTACGTCAGTGCGAAAATCGACCGCGTTTTGCATCGCCGACCAGAAAAAGCCGGGATCGATGCCCTTCCAGCTCACGCCTACCAGCGCGCCGCCTGCAATACCGACGGCGGTGAAGATCAGCGTCAGCAGCGGCATACTGATAAAGCCCGCCCAGAAGCGCGGCGAAACGACGCGACGCAGCGGATCCACCGCCATCATCTCCATGCTGGAGAGCTGCTCGGTCGCCTTCATCAGGCCAATCTCCGCCGTCAGCGCCGATCCGGCGCGGCCGGCGAACAGCAGCGCGGTGACCACCGGCCCCAGCTCGCGCAGCAGCGACAGCGCCACCAGCATGCCGAGACTGGTTTCCGCGCTGTAGGTTGTCAGCACCAGATAGCCTTGCAGCCCCAGCACCATGCCGATAAACAGCCCGGAAACCACGATGATCAGCAGCGACAAAACGCCGACGCTATAGAGCTGCCTGATTAGCAGCGGCGCGTGTTTACGAAAGGCAGGTTTGCCCACCAGCGCGTGAAACAGCATTAAGCCTGCCCGGCCAAAGGTGGAACAGGTATTAATTCCCCGACGTCCCAATGACGCCAGCGCCTTTAACAACATTGGCTTACATTCTCCCTGAGCCGATTAAATCGGCAAGATAGTCTCCGGCGGCAAACCGGAACGGGACAGGTCCGTCCGCAATCCCATCCAGAAACTGACGCACGCGCGGATCGGGGTTTTCCCGCAGCTCCGGCGTGCTGCCCTGAGCGATGATTTTCTGCCCGGCCACGATATAGGCCCTGTCGGCGATGCTGAGTACCTCAGGCACGTCGTGCGATACCACAATGCAGGTCAGACCCAGCGAGTGGTTCAGCTCGTCGATCAGCTTTACCAGCACGCCCATGGTAATGGGATCCTGGCCGACGAAAGGTTCGTCGAACATAATCAGCTCCGGCTCAAGCGCGATAGCGCGGGCCAGCGCCGCACGCCGCGCCATACCACCGGAAAGCTCTGCCGGTTTTAGCTGCGCCGCGCCGCGTAATCCCACCGCCTCCAGCTTCATCATCACCGTACTGTGCAGCAGCGGCGCAGGAAGCTGAGTATGCTCGCGCAGCGGCCAGGCCACGTTTTCATAGACGGTCAGATCGGTGAACAGCGCGCCGGACTGGAACAGCATGCTCATCTTTTTACGGGTTTCATAGAGTTTCGCGCGGGACAGCCGAGGAATGTTTTCGCCGCGAAACCAGATCTCGCCCCGATCGGGCTGTAACTGGCCGCCAATCAGGCGCAGCAGCGTAGTTTTACCTATGCCCGACGGTCCCATAATGGCCGTGACTTTTCCCTTTGGCACCGTCAACGAAATATCGTCAAAAATTGGACGATCGCCGCGTGAAAAACTGACGCCACGAACCTCAACCAGGTTCGTTTCCTGTTGGTCCATTATTACCTCTTCTGTGGAGCGGGCGTTATAAAGCGTACGATGGTAGCCTGTAACACGCCAGCACACGATAGCTTTACAGAAACTTACCGCCTTCATTTGGCTAAAGCGGGCATAAAATTTACTTTTGCCGCTCAGACGGTCAAAATCAGCGCCTGTTTATGATGACAGAACCTGAAACCTGCCGCACAAGACGTGCCGGCAACGCATTTCATCCAAGGATTTTCCATGTTCGTAGCCTCTGCCCTGCTGATCATCGGTTTGATTTTACTGGCTTATGGTGCCGATCGCCTGGTGTTTAGCGCCGCGATCCTGTGTCGATCCTTTGGTATCCCGCCGCTGATTATCGGCATGACGGTCGTCAGCATCGGCACGTCGCTGCCGGAGATGATCCTCTCTTTTTCGGCGGCGCAGCATGGTCAGATGGATCTCGCCGTAGGCACCGCGCTGGGTTCCAACATTACCAATATTCTACTGATACTCGGTGCCGCGGCGCTGCTGCACCCCCTGAACATATACTCCAATCTGGTACGACGCGAGCTACCGCTGATGCTGCTGGTCTCGCTACTCAGCGGTCTGATGCTGTTCGATAACTACCTGAGCCGCCTTGACGGTCTCGGCCTGATCGCTATCGCCATCGTCTATTTGCTGGTGGCGATCCGCTTTGCCCGCCGCGCCGAACGCGACAATAGCGACACCCTGACGCGCGAACAGCTTGCAGAACTGCCGCGTGAAGAGAGCGGCAATACGGTAGCCTTTCTCTGGCTGGCGGTCGCGCTGATTATTTTGCCGATGGCGACGCGCATGGTGATCGACAACGCTACCGCCTTTGCCGATTACTTCGGCGTCAGCGAACTGGTGATGGGCGGGACGCTCATTGCGGTAGGCACCAGTCTGCCGGAGCTGGCGACGGTGCTGGCGGGCGCGCTGAAGGGCGAAGATGATATCGCTATCGGCAATTTAATCGGCGCCAATATTTATAATATCGCCATCGTGCTGGGCTTACCGGCGCTGATAAACCCCGGCAGCGTCGATGAACACGCTTTTGCGCGCGATTACTGGGTGATGCTGGGAGTCAGCGTGCTGTTCGCCCTGCTCTGCCTGCAGCGCAGCCGCCGCATCGGCCGCGTTGCGGGTGCGTTCTTACTCTGTGGTTTCATCGTCTGGGGCGCGCTTTTGTGGATTCAGCCCGCTTTCATCGACGGATAACAAAGGACCGATTTGCCATGTCAACTCAGCTTTCAATTGCGAATTTCGACTTTCAGACGGCGGGAAAAGCGGTACTGCGCATTGAGCGTGAAGGTCTGGAGCAGCTGGACCAGTATATTAACGACGACTTCACGCGCGCCTGTGAGATGATCTATCGCTGCCAGGGCAAAGTCGTCGTTATGGGCATGGGCAAATCGGGCCATATCGGCAAAAAGATGGCCGCTACCTTCGCCAGTACCGGCACGCCCGCTTTTTTCGTGCATCCCGGCGAAGCCAGCCACGGCGATCTCGGCATGGTCGGCCACAGTGATATTGTGCTCGCCATCTCCAACAGCGGCGAGTCCAATGAGATTCTGGCGCTGATCCCGGTGCTGAAGCGGCAGCATGTGAAGCTTATCTGCCTTACCAGCCGCCCCGACAGCGCGATGGGCCGCGTCGCGGACGTGCACCTGTGCGTGAAAGTGCCGCAGGAAGCCTGCCCGCTCGGACTCGCGCCTACCAGCAGCACCACTGCGACGCTGGTAATGGGCGACGCGCTGGCGGTCGCGCTGCTGGAAGCGCGCGGCTTTACCGCAGAAGATTTCGCGCTGTCGCATCCGGGCGGCGCGCTGGGACGCAAGCTGCTGCTGCACGTCAGCGACATTATGCACAGCGGCGACGAGATCCCGCACGTCACGCGCGACGCATCGCTGCGCGACGCGCTGCTGGAGATCACGCGTAAAAATTTAGGGCTGACGGTAATTGTCGACGATCTGATGAAGATCGAAGGCATCTTTACCGACGGCGACCTGCGCCGCATCTTCGATATGGGCATCGACTTCCAGAAGGCCACTATTTCGGAAGTGATGACGCGCGGCGGCATTCGGGTTCGTCCCAATATGCTGGCGGTAGAAGCGCTGAACCTGATGCAAAACAAAAACATTACCGCACTGCTGGTGGCCGATGACGATCGTCTGCTCGGTGTGGTACATATGCATGACATGCTGCGCGCCGGCGTAGTCTGAACAGGAAATGAGAATGTCGGTAAATACTTCCCTGGTGGAAACCTGCTACGGCCCGGTCAGCGCGGAGGTGATGGCGCGCGCCAGCCAGATCCGGCTGCTGATTTGCGACGTCGACGGCGTGATGTCGGACGGCGTGATCTATATGGGTAATAATGGCGAAGAGCTGAAGGCCTTTAACGTGCGCGACGGCTACGGCGTCCGCTGTTTGCTAACCTCTGATATAGAGGTGGCGATTATTACCGGGCGCAATGCGCGCCTGATGGAGGATCGCTGCAAAACTTTAGGCATTCGTCATCTTTACCAGGGACAGTCCGATAAGCTTTTGGCCTATCGCGAACTTCTGGATAAACTGTCGCTTTCCGACGAACAGGTCGCCTATATCGGCGATGACCTTATCGACTGGCCGGTGATGGCCCGCGTAGGGCTGAGCGTGGCGGTAGCGGATGCGCATCCGGTATTGCTGCCGCGCGCCCATTACGTCACGCGCATTGCGGGCGGACGCGGCGCAGTGCGCGAACTGTGCGACCTGATTTTAATGGCGCAGAACAAATTTGAGGATGCCAAAGGGCAATCAGTATGAGTAAAAGCAGGCGTTGGATAACGCTGATTCTGGCCTTGATTGCGCTGGTGCTGATCGGCTGGAACCTGACCAGCCAGGATGACAATAGCGCGCCGGTCGCCGCCAACGATCAGGAACCGACCTATACCAGCGCGAATTCGAATACCGTGGTCTACAACCCGCAAGGGGCGCTGGCCTACAAACTGGTGTCGGAAAAAGTAACCTATTTCTCGGCGGATGAGGTGAGCTGGTTCGACAAGCCGGTCATGACCACCTACGACGAAAATAAGGTGCCAACCTGGTCTGTACGCGCCGATAAGGCCAAATTAACGAAAGATCGTATGCTGTATCTGTATGGCCATGTCGAGGTGAACACCCTGACGCAGGATTCGCAGCTTCAGCGCATCAAAACTGACAACGCGCAGGTCAACCTCGTCTCGCAGGATGTGACGTCCGACGATCAGGTGACCTTATTCGGGCGCGGTTTTAACTCTACCGGCATGAAGATGCGCGGAAATTTACGGACGAAAAACGCCGAGTTGATTGAAAAGGTCAAAACTTATTATGAAATCCAAAATGCACAACAACAGCCTTAAGTTTTTCCTGGTCGGCGCGCTGCTGGCGGCCAGTTTGCCCGCGCTGGCGGTGACCGGCGACTCGGACAAACCCGTCAACATCGATTCCGAGAATCAGGCGCTTGACCTGCAAGGCAATGTGGCGACCTTTACCGGCAACGTCATCGTGACCCAGGGAACGATCAAAATCACCGCTGACAAAGTGGTGGTGACGCGTCCCGGCGGCGACAGCAACAAAACCATCGTCGATGCCTACGGCAATCCCGCTACCTTCTATCAGATGCAGGACAGCGGCAAGCCGGTTCAGGGTCACGCCGCCAAACTGCACTATGAGCTGGCGAAAGATTTCGTTGAGCTGACCGGCAACGCCTACATTGAGCAGCAGGACAGCAATATTAAAGGCGACCGCATTACCTATCTGGTCAAAGAGCAGAAAATGCAGGCCTACAGCCAGGGCCAGAGCAAACGCGTCACCACTGTGCTGGTGCCGTCGCAGCTGCAGGACAAGAACGCTAACAGCCCGAAAAAGAGTAACTGATCGCTATGGCCACATTAATCGCAGAAAACCTGGCGAAGGCCTATAAAGGCCGTCGCGTGGTGGAAGATGTCAGCCTGCAGGTGAAATCCGGCGAGATCGTCGGCCTGCTCGGCCCTAACGGCGCGGGTAAGACCACCACCTTCTATATGGTCGTCGGCATCGTGCCGCGCGACGCTGGCCGCATCGTGATCGACCAGGACGATATCAGCATTCTGCCGCTGCACGCACGCGCGCGTCGCGGTATCGGCTATCTACCGCAGGAAGCGTCGATTTTCCGCCGCCTGAGCGTCTATGACAATCTGATGGCGGTGCTGCAAATCCGCGACGATCTTACCGAAGAGCAGCGCCAGGATCGCGCCAACGAGCTGATGGATGAGTTTCATATCGCCCATCTGCGCGACAGCATGGGTCAGGCGCTGTCGGGCGGCGAACGCCGCCGCGTAGAAATCGCCCGCGCGCTGGCCGCTAATCCTAAATTTATCCTGCTTGATGAGCCTTTTGCCGGCGTCGATCCCATTTCGGTTATCGACATCAAAAAGATTATTGAGCACCTGCGCGACAGCGGCCTCGGCGTACTGATTACCGACCATAACGTGCGTGAAACCCTGGCGGTTTGCGAACGCGCTTATATCGTCAGCCAGGGGCGTCTTATCGCCCACGGCACGCCCAATGAAATTCTTGCAGATGAGCAGGTTAAACGGGTTTATTTGGGCGAAGAGTTCAGACTCTGATAAGGTGTCGTTAATACGATGTTTGCTTAGGAAATTTCGTCCTGAATATGAAGCAAGGTTTGCAACTCAGGTTCAGCCAACAGCTGGCAATGACTCCGCAGTTGCAGCAGGCAATCCGGCTGCTGCAGCTCTCTACGCTTGAGCTGCAGCAAGAGCTGCAGCTGGCGCTGGAGAGCAATCCGTTGCTGGAACAGGCTGAAGTGCATGAAGAGATCGACAGCCGCGACTATCAGGAAGATGAGGTGCTGGACACGCGCGAGGCGCTTGAACAGAAAGAGATGCCGGACGATCTGCCGCTCGACGCCACCTGGGACGAAATGTACACCGCAGGCACGCCTTCCGGCACCGGCACTGACTATCAGGATGACGAACTGCCGATCTATCAGGGCGAGACAACCCAGTCGCTACAGGATTACCTGATGTGGCAGGTGGATCTCACCCCTTTCACCGATACCGATCGCGCTATTGCCACCTCGATCGTCGATGCTATCGACGATACCGGATACCTTACCGTTTCGCTTGACGAGATCCTCGACAGCATGGGCAATGACGAGCTGGCGCTGGATGAGGTCGAGGCGGTGCTGAAGCGTATCCAGCGCTTCGATCCGGTGGGCGTCGGCGCGCGCGATCTGCGCGACTGCCTGCTGGTGCAGCTTTCTCAGTTCGCGCCGACCACGCCGATGCTGGCCGAAGCACGCCTGATTGTCAGCAACCACCTCGATCTGCTGGCTAATCACGATTTCCGCAGCCTGATGCGCGTAACCCGTTTCAAAGAAGATGTGCTGAAAGAGGCGATGCTGCTGATCCAGTCGCTGGATCCACGCCCTGGCCAGTCGGTACAGACCGGCGAGCCGGAATATGTCATTCCCGACGTGCTGGTCCGCAAGATCGGCACGCGCTGGACGGTAGAACTGAATGCCGACAGCGTGCCGCGTCTGAAGATCAATCAACACTATGCCGCTATGGGCGGCGCCGCGCGTAACGACAGCGACAGCCAGTTTATCCGCAGCAATCTGCAAGAGGCGCGATGGCTGATTAAAAGCCTGGAAAGCCGCAACGATACGCTGCTGAAAGTGACGCGCTGCATCGTTGAGCAGCAGCAGGCTTTTTTCGAGCAGGGCGAAGAGTTTATGCGTCCGATGGTGCTGGCGGATATCGCGCAGGCCGTGGATATGCATGAATCCACTATTTCGCGCGTGACCACGCAGAAATATCTGCACAGCCCGCGCGGCATCTTTGAACTTAAATATTTTTTCTCCAGCCACGTCAATACCGAAGGCGGTGGCGAAGCCTCCTCTACGGCTATTCGCGCGCTGGTGAAAAAATTAATCTCGGCGGAGAATCCCGCTAAACCCTTGAGTGACAGTAAGCTTACCTCCATGTTATCTGAACAAGGCATCATGGTGGCGCGCCGAACCGTCGCTAAATATCGCGAGTCTTTATCTATCCCGCCCTCCAACCAGCGTAAACAGCTGGTTTGACAGAAATGAGAAGGAAGACCTATGCAGCTAAACCTCACTGGGCAAAATGTTGAAATCACCGAAGCGCTGCGTGAATTCATCAGCAGTAAATTTGCCAAACTGGAACACTATTTCGATCGTATCAATCAGGTTTATATTGTTCTGAAAGTGGAAAAGGTCACTCAGGTTGCGGAAGCGACCTTGCATGTCAACGGCGGCGAGCTGCACGCCACGGCGGAAGCGGAAGATATGTATGCGGCGCTTGACGGGCTGGTCGATAAACTCGCCCGTCAGCTAACCCGGCATAAAGACAAACTGAAAAAACACTAACCTTCACGCTTGCAGAGCGCGCGCCGCGCGCTCAGGGCGGTCTGGATGGGGCGGATTTACCGCCCCGTTTTGCCATCTGTGCAAGCGCCACGGGATACCGCGCGGCTGTTAAGCGCGGCAGGCTCGCGGCTCTGTGAACTCGCAAGTGAAACGACAATGAACAACGATCTGACACTGGAACTGAGCACCGTGCTGACGCCGGACTGTACGCGCAACGGCGTACACTGCCAGAGTAAAAAGCGCGCGCTGGAAATTATCAGCGAACTGGCAGCGAAGCAGCTTAATCTGCCGCATCAAACGCTGTTTGAAGCGATCCTGACCCGTGAACGCATGGGCAGTACCGGCATCGGCAACGGTATCGCTATTCCGCACGGCAAGCTGGAAGAGGATACGCTGCGCGCCGTAGGCGTCTTTATCAGCCTTGACCAGCCTATCGCATTCGACGCGGTGGACAACCAGCCGGTCGATCTGCTGTTTGCGCTGCTGGTACCCGCGGACCAGTGCAAAACCCACCTGCACACCCTGTCTCTGGTCGCGAAACGTCTGGCTGACAAGACCGTGTGTCGCCGCCTGCGCGCGGCGCAAAGCGATGAAGAACTCTACGCCATTATTACAGAAGCTCCAGAGGAGCAGTAACGCGCGCTGCGCTTTTACCGGCGTGCGCGCCGGTTTAAAACGGGAGAGAAGGTCATGGTGCTGATGATCGTTAGCGGTCGGTCAGGCTCAGGAAAATCGGTGGCGCTACGCGCGCTTGAAGATATGGGTTTCTACTGCGTCGATAACCTGCCCGTGGTGCTGTTGCCCGAGCTGGCGAACTCGCTGGTAGAGCGTAATATTTCGGCTGCCGTCAGCATCGACGTGCGCAACATGCCGGAGTCGCCGGAAATTTTTGAAACTGCGCTGAATAATCTGCCGGACGCCTTTTCACCGCAGCTGCTGTTTCTGGACGCCGATCGCAATACGCTGATCCGCCGCTACAGCGACACGCGCCGCCTGCATCCGCTCTCCAGTAAGAACCTGTCGCTGGAAAGCGCTATCGACGAAGAGAACGATCTGCTGGAGCCGCTGCGCTCACGGGCCGATTTAATTATCGATACATCTGAAATGTCGGTTCACGAGCTGGCGGAGATGCTGCGCACGCGGCTGCTGGGCAAGCGCGAACGCGAGCTGACGATGGTATTTGAGTCGTTTGGCTTCAAGCATGGCATCCCTATCGATGCCGACTACGTTTTCGACGTGCGCTTTCTGCCTAACCCGCACTGGGATCCCAAGCTGCGTCCGATGACCGGCCTCGATCGCCCCGTCGCGGCGTTTCTCGATCGCCATACCGAAGTGCACAATTTTATCTACCAGACGCGTAGCTACCTTGAGCTGTGGCTGCCGATGCTGGAAACCAACAACCGCAGCTATCTTACCGTCGCTATCGGCTGTACGGGCGGTAAACACCGTTCGGTTTATATCGCCGAGCAGCTGGCGGACTACTTCCGCTCACGCGGCAAAAATGTACAGTCGCGCCATCGCACGCTGGAAAAACGCAAATCATGACCGTCAAACAAACTGTAGAAATTAAAAACAGGCTGGGCATGCATGCGCGTCCGGCCATGAAGCTGTTTGAACTGGTGCAGAGCTTTGACGCTGAGGTTCTGCTGCGTAACGAGTCCGGGACCGAGGCGGAGGCCAGCAGCGTTATCGCACTGCTGATGCTCGACTCGGCAAAGGGCGGGCATATTGAAATTGAAGCCAGCGGCCCGGAAGAACAGCAGGCGCTGGCTGCCGTTATCGAACTTTTCGAGGCTGGCTTCGACGAAGATTAATCGCTAGCTAAGGTGGTTACGCAGCAGGAAGCCTTCACCGCCCAGCTGGCGCATCTGACGCATAATCCACTGCTGACGCTGGCGTATGTAGCCTGAAGGCGCATCGGCGCGAAAGCGGATGGGGTTAGGCAGCACAGCCGCCAGCAGCGCGGCTTCGGCTATCGTCAGGCGGCTGGCCGGTTTATGAAAATAACGCTGCGCCGCCGCTTCTACGCCAAAGGTTCCCTGCCCAAACTCGGCGATATTCAGATAAACCGTCAGAATGCGCCGTTTCGTCCAGACGGTTTCAATGCCCACTGTTAATCCCGCTTCCAGCCCTTTTCTCACCCAGCTGCGTCCATCCCAGAGAAAGAGATTCTTCGCCGTTTGCTGCGACAGCGTTGAAGCACCGCGCATGCGTTCGCTTTCGCTGCCCAGCGCCGTTTCAATTGCACCGACGTCAAAGCCCCAGTGCTCTGGGAATTTCTGGTCTTCTGAGGCGATGACCGCCAGCGCCATCCAGGGGGAGATCTCGTCGTGCCCCACCCAGTCGGAATGCGCGACGTAATGAAAATCGCCGCGCAGCCAGGCGCCAACCTGCCGTTCCGCCATCACCGCAGAAAAGGGTACGGGCAAAAAGGCAAACAGGGCAATCCCAGCCGCCCAGATACCGAGGATAACGACGACAGCGCCGATGCCGGCTCGTTTAATACGGCGCCAGCGGCTCCCTTTATTCTTGCTCATGCAATGTTCTCTTACCTGTTCCCTGCATTAATCAATTACCGACGTGATAAAAGTCCCGTCTTGGTCAAAATCGCTGAAGGAGCGCAATAAAATGCGTTTTTTTTATCCTTAACAGCGACATTTTACTACCAGAATCTCAAAACAGATCGAATGACATCAAGCACTTCCGTTAAAAAGGAATCGGTTCCATACGCCCTAATCGCTTATCGGTTTTCACGCTCTATACTTAATCATTTGTGATAAGGATGATTTCGAATCATTCACCTTTCTAAACTATGTTCTTTAGCGCACTGTTCTGCATTTCACCATTTGACTATGATGGTTACACAATATACAGCTTCGGACTGCTAATTTGATCTTTCTGGTGGGGTCAATGGCGTTCACTTTCCCGGCTTAACCCCTCTAAATCAGTACGACTTAAATCAAATCTGGAACTTTACAGGCGTGCTTTCCAAAACGTTTTGGATAAAGCGAGGTAAATACCCTGTTATCCCATAAATTTCATTGCCTTACATTGATAAAAAGTGTCCGTTGCCGGTCAGACGCTTTTTCTCTTGCCTGAGGCCGTGCTCCGTTCGTTCTGGCAAACAAAAACCGCACAAAAAATAGTACAATTGATCAAAATAAGCGCAATGCAACGCAGAAACTAATTCCTTACTTGACTGTGTTGCCAAATTAATGTTTTCTGTATTTAAACGCTGCTCAACATCACACATTTTAATGAATCTTTCCCTGGTCATTGATGAATTTGCTAAGGTGATGACAGACGTTAACCAATACCACGCTGCTGCACTTTAACTCCTCTAAGTATAGCAACAGCGCCTTTTTCCCTGGTGTTGGCGCAGTATTCGCGCACCCCGGTCTTCGACTGGGGTCATTTTTTTTTAAGACCCTGACTTTTCTCTTTCCGCTACCCAGTCGCGCAGCACCTGAACGTCATGACGCCACTCCTGTTTTAGCTCTTCGATCCATTCGCCTACGTTGTCCCACCATGCCGGCAGTTCCGGGCTCTGAATCTGCCTGGCCACCTGCTGTAGATGCTGTAACCCAACCGATCCCGCCGCGCCTTTGATTTTGTGTCCCTCTTCCGCAATGCCTTTCTGATCGCGCGCCATCAGATTTGAATCCAGCACCTCCAGATAGCCAGGCATCATCTGTTCAAACATCGTCAGGCTCTGCGTAATCAGGCCAGGGCCTACCAGCTCGATATA
Organism: Pantoea sp. ACRSB; assembly: GCF_022346905.1. Taxonomy (NCBI): domain Bacteria; kingdom Pseudomonadati; phylum Pseudomonadota; class Gammaproteobacteria; order Enterobacterales; family Erwiniaceae; genus Pantoea; species Pantoea sp. ACRSB. The sequence goes on from NZ_JAKRNL010000003.1 coordinate 362,146, forward strand.
TTGCTCCAGCATCGGCACATCAAGCAGCGTGCGCGTCTTGCTGTCGCTTTCGGGGCGTTCAGCCTCACTCTCTTCGCTCTGATGATCCCAGAACTTTTTAATCATGGCGGTCAGCGCCGGTACGGAGAGCGGCTTGCTGAGCACGTCATCCATACCGGCGTCCAGATACTCTTTCTTATCCTTGAGCACGTTGGCGGTCAGTGCCACCAGCGGCGGCAGGCTGGCACCAGGGTAGCGCTGATGGATAGCGCGCGAGACGTCGAGACCGGTCATATCCGGCAGCTGGATATCCAGCAGGGCGAGATCGAACTCCAGCGGGTCGAACATCTCCAGCGCGGCCTGGCCTGTCATAGCGACTTCAACGCTACAGCCCAGCTTCTCCAGCACCGAGCGCGCCACGATCACGTTCAGCTCGATATCTTCTACCAGCAAGACGTGCAGCGCCGGCAGCGGCATGCTGTCGTCTCTGTCATCATCCTCCACCTCTTCCGCCACGCGCGGCGCTTTAATCAGTACGGTAAAGCAGGAGCCCTGCCCCGGCGCGCTGCGCACGCTGATATCGCCGCCCATTGCCTGCGCCAGCCGACGCGATACCGCCAGTCCAATGCCGGTGCCGGTCGCCGGTTTGCCGCCGTGTTGATCTTTCACCTGATAGTACATGGCGAAGATCTTGTCCTGCTCCTCCTGCGGAATTCCCTGCCCGGAGTCCTCAACCTCAAAGCGCAGCGTTTCGTTCTGTTCATAGGCGACGCGCACTACGATCTCCCCATGCTGGGTGAACTTCACTGCGTTGCCGATAAGGTTCCACAGGATCTGACGCAGGCGCGTGCCGTCGGCGCAAATCTTATGCGGCAGCGGCAGGTTCGGCGCCATAACGAACTTCAGCCCCTTCGGCTGCGCCAGCAGCCCGGAGAGGTTCTCCAGATCCGCGAGGAAGCCGGTGAAGTCGAGCGGCTGGTTATCCAGCTGCACCTTGCGGCGCTCAATCTTGTCCACCTCAATGACGTCGTTGAAGATATTGCCGAGCGTAATAGCGGAAACGTGGATGGTTTTAAGGTACTTCAACTGCTCCTGATTGAGATCGGTATCAAGCAGAATACGGCTCAGACCGACAATGCCGTTAAGCGGCGTACGCAGCTCGTGGCTGATAGTTGAGATAAAGGTGGTTTTCTCCCGGCTGGCGTTCTCCAGCGCGTCCTGATAGCGCTTACGCTCGGTTATATCGCGGCCAAAGCCCATCAGCCCGCTGCGTTTGCCAACGCGATCGTAGTAAGGCACTTTGCGGATTTCAAAACAGGCTTTGCGCCCGTCAGGGTATTGCAGCCACTGTTCGTAGGTAAGCGAGACGTTATGACGGAAAACCTTCTCATCCGTCTCCAGCACCTTACTGGCGGCGTCCTCATCGTAAATATCGCGCGGCGTCAGCCCAATCAGCTGCTTTTCGCTTTTTCCGGTCAGCAGCTCCATAGCGCGGTTACAGCCGGAAAACTGCTTGTCGATGTTGCGGTAGAACACCAGATCGGGGGAAGCGTCGAGGAAAGAGCGCAGAAACGAGGATTGCTGTTCCAGCTCGATCTGCGCCTGTTCGCGGCGGGCCATCTCTTCGCGCAGCTTATCCATCACCTGCTCGCGCGCCTGCTCTGCTTTAATACGATCGTTAATTTCCTGGTTGAGCTGCGTGATGGTCTCTTTCATCTGCTGGTTCAGCTCTAAATCGCGGGTGCGCATCTCCTCCAGCTTATCCACCAGCCTCGACAGACGCTGGCGCGACTCTTCCAGCTGATCGACCACCACGGAGAGAAAGTAGACCGCCCAGGGCGTAATCAGCAGCCCGAAGAAAACCGAGCGCACGACGTCGATGCTCTCGACATGCCCGCGCAGCACCATGGTCACCGCCATCTGCACCACCATCGCCAGCACCACCAGCGCCGACGCCAGCAACAGCGAAAAACGCACCAGTCCCAGCTTAACCATTAAATCAACGTAATACTGCGCCAGCAGGCGAATCTGTTTCATACGAACTCCCTGGAAAAGAACAGGCTCATCATAGCGTAATTACCCTGCGGTTGGCGCGACGATGCGCAGGAAAGCGCGCGTTATGCCCCGTTATGGTGCATCTGACGCCACGATCGGCGACGATGCCTGCGCAGACGCTAAATCACTTGACTAATTGTGCCAACCGAATAATCTGGAGGGCCGCCTGTTTACCGGCGATTGTGATCTAAGTCTTTCATTTCTCTTTGCCGACAGCGTTCTGTTGTCCCGGCACCTCTTTATTTTTTTGAATAGAAATTCATTTTAACTGCGTGGATAATCGAACCTGCTTTGATTAATTTTACTTATGGCGACCCCGCATTTGATTCAAATATGCCGTTATAAGAAAAACAGATACATGATGTGCGGGTAATCTGCTATGTAGCAGATTCTGCTGTAAAACCCCTTCAAGCCAGCACGCTAAAGGGATATGACCGCTTCATGACAGTGAGACAGTTCACATTTCCGCCGGTCATGCCAAATGGCCAACCGACAGTTTTTTAGGGTTAAATTTCATTAAATTCAAGAAATTAACTCAATTAACCTTGATAAAAACACGACCAGGAACGCTATTTGACGTAATTCCGCTTTCCCGATAAGTTGGAAATCCGCTGGAAGCTTTCTGGACGGGTGCTCAACTCGTCATATTTATGCAGTAACAGAGATTCCCCCTGTAACAAGACCACGACGCTTGTGACAACGACGCCAACGGCCAGACAGATGGGGCGACAAAGGAGTGCAGCGCACGATGCGCGCCAGCCTGTCGCTTAGCTCTTTCTGCGCCCGTAGCCCGACCAAAGGGAATCCACAGAGCCTGGGGAGGTTCACTGAAATGTTGTATGACAAATCCCTTGAAAAGGATAACTGTGGTTTCGGCCTCATCGCCCATATAGAAGGCGAACCTAGCCACAAGGTAGTGCGTACCGCCATTCATGCGCTGGCCCGTATGCAACACCGCGGCGCGATCCTTGCCGACGGCAAGACCGGCGACGGCTGTGGTCTGTTATTACAAAAACCTGACCGCTTTTTCCGCGTAGTGGCGGAAGAGAAAGGCTGGCGCCTGGCGAAAAATTACGCCGTGGGCATGCTTTTCCTTAGCCACGATGAGGAAGAGGCTCAGGCGAGCCGCCGCATCGTGGAAGAGGAAGTGGTCCGTGAAACCCTCTCTGTGGTCGGCTGGCGCGACGTGCCCGTCAATCAGGATGTGCTGGGAGAGATTGCTCTCTCTTCTATGCCGCGCATTCAGCAACTTTTTATCAATGCGCCGGCTGGCTGGCGTCCGCGCGATATGGAGCGTCGTCTCTATATGGCTCGCCGCCGCGCGGAAAAGCGCATTGAGCAGAGCGACGATAAAGCGTTCTACATCTGTAGCTTCTCAAACCAGGTCAATATCTATAAAGGCCTGTGTATGCCGGCCGACCTGCCGCGCTTTTATCTCGATCTGGCGGATCTGCGTCTGGAGTCAGCGATTTGCCTGTTCCATCAGCGCTTCTCCACCAACACAGTGCCGCGCTGGCCGCTGGCGCAGCCATTCCGCTATATGGCGCACAACGGCGAAATCAACACCATCGCTGGCAACCGGCAGTGGGCGCGTGCGCGCGCCTACAAATTCAATACGCCGCTGATCCCCGATTTGCAGAACGCCGGGCCGTTTGTTAACGAAACCGGCTCTGACTCCAGCTCAATGGATAACATGCTGGAGCTGTTCCTGAACGGCGGCATGGATTTAGTGCGCGCTATGCGCCTGCTGGTGCCGCCCGCCTGGCAGAACAACCCGGATATGGATCCAGAGCTGCGCGCCTTCTTCGACTTTAACTCGATGCATATGGAGCCGTGGGACGGCCCGGCAGGCATCGTGATGTCCGACGGTCGCTATGCCGCCTGTAACCTTGACCGTAACGGCCTGCGCCCGGCTCGCTACGTGATCACCAAAGACAAGCTGATCACCTGCGCCTCCGAAGTCGGCATCTGGGACTACCAGCCAGACGAAGTGGTGGAGAAAGGCCGCGTCGGGCCTGGCGAACTGATGGTGATCGACACCCGTATCGGGCGCATTCTGCATTCGGCGGAAACCGATAACGATCTCAAGAGCCGCCATCCCTATAAAGAGTGGATGGAGAAAAACGTTAAGCGTCTGGTGCCGTTCGAAGATTTGCCTGACAACCAGGTCGGCAGCCGCGAGCTTAACGACCCGCTGCTGGCGACATACCAGAAGCAGTTCGGCTACAGCAGCGAAGAGCTCGACACCATTATCCGCGTGCTGGGCGAGAACGGCCAGGAAGCGGTCGGCTCAATGGGCGATGATACGCCGTTCGCCGTACTCTCCAGCCGTCCGCGCATCATTTATGACTATTTCCGCCAGCAGTTCGCGCAGGTGACTAACCCGCCGATCGATCCGCTGCGTGAAAACCATGTGATGTCGCTGGCCACCAGCATCGGCCGCGAGATGAACGTGTTCTGCGAGGCGGAAGGCCAGGCGCACCGCGTCAGCTTTAAGTCCCCTATCCTGCTGTGGTCCGATTTCAATCAGCTGACCACGATGGAAGGCGAATATTATCGGGCCGATACGCTGGATTGCACCTTCGACCCGGCGACGCAGACGCTGGAGCAGGCGATGCACGCCCTGTGCGACGAGGCAGAGCGTATGGTGCGCAACGGCACCGTACTGCTGGTGCTCTCCGATCGCGCTATCAGCGAAAACCGTCTGCCGGTTCCGGCGCCGATGATCGTCGGCGCGGTGCAGACGCGCCTGGTTGAGAAGAACCTGCGCTGCGACGCCAACATCATCGTTGAGACCGCCAGCGCGCGCGATCCGCACCACTTCGCTGTACTGCTCGGTTTCGGCGCGACCGCTATCTATCCTTACCTCGCCTATGAATCGCTGGCGAAGATGGTCGACAGCAACGTCATCGAGAAAGATTATCGCGCGGTGATGCTGAACTACCGTAACGGCATCAACAAAGGTCTCTACAAGATCATGTCCAAAATGGGCATCTCGACTATCGCCTCCTATCGCTGCTCGAAACTGTTCGAAGCGGTGGGCCTGCATGCCGATGTGTCGAGCCTCTGCTTCCAGGGCGTCGTCAGCCGCATCAGCGGCGCGAACTTCGCTGATTTCCAGCAGGACCTGATCAATCTGGCGAAGCGCGCCTGGCTACAGCGTAAACCGCTGGACCAGGGCGGCCTGCTGAAGTACGTCCACGGCGGCGAATACCATGCCTACAACCCAGATGTAGTCGCTACGCTGCAGCGCGCCGTACAGAGCGGCGAATACAGCGACTATCAGGAGTACGCGAAGCTGGTGAACGAACGTCCGGTAGCGACGCTGCGCGATCTGCTGGAGCTGCAGCCGGGCACCGAATCGATTCATATCGACGACGTCGAGCCGGCCAGCGAGCTGTTTAAACGCTTTGATACCGCAGCGATGTCAATCGGCGCGCTCAGCCCGGAGGCGCATGAGGCGCTGGCCGAAGCGATGAACTCGCTCGGCGGCTACTCTAACTCCGGCGAAGGCGGCGAAGATCCGGCGCGCTACGGCACCAATAAAGTGTCGCGCATCAAACAGGTCGCATCGGGCCGTTTCGGCGTTACGCCAGCCTATCTGGCCAATGCCGACGTGATTCAGATTAAAGTGGCGCAGGGCGCCAAGCCTGGCGAGGGCGGTCAGCTGCCGGGCGATAAAGTAACGCCTTACATCGCGAAGCTGCGCTACTCCGTACCGGGCGTTACGCTGATTTCGCCGCCGCCGCATCACGACATCTACTCGATTGAGGATCTGGCGCAGCTGATTTTCGACCTGAAGCAGGTGAACCCGAAGGCGATGATTTCAGTGAAGCTGGTCTCCGAACCAGGCGTCGGCACCATCGCTACCGGCGTGGCGAAAGCCTATGCCGACCTGATCACTATCGCAGGCTATGACGGCGGCACCGGCGCCAGCCCGTTAAGTTCGGTCAAATATGCGGGCTGTCCGTGGGAGCTTGGCCTGGTGGAAACGCAGCAGGCGCTGGTCTCCAACGGTCTGCGCCACAAGATCCGTCTGCAGGTAGACGGCGGCCTGAAGACCGGCCGCGACATTATCAAGGCGGCGATCCTCGGCGCGGAAAGCTTTGGCTTTGGCACCGGCCCGATGGTGGCGCTGGGCTGTAAATATCTGCGTATCTGTCACCTTAACAACTGTGCGACCGGTGTAGCGACCCAGGATGACAAGCTGCGTAAGAACCACTATCACGGCCTGCCCTTCAAGGTAACTAACTACTTTGAGTTCATTGCGCGTGAAACCCGCGAGCTGATGGCCAGCCTGGGCGTAAAACGCCTGACCGACCTGATTGGCCGCACCGATCTGCTGAAAGAGCTGGATGGCTTCACCGCCAAGCAGCAGAACCTGGATCTCTCGTCGCTGCTGAAAACGGCGACGCCGATGCCGGGCAAAGCGCTGCACTGCACCGAAGGCAGCAACCCGCCGTTCGACAAAGGCGAGCTGAATAAGGCGTTGCATGACCAGGCGATGCCGTTTGTGGAAGCAAGACAGAGTAAGACCTTCTTCTTCGACATCCGCAACACCGACCGCTCCGTAGGCGCGACGCTTTCTGGCGCTATCGCGGCGATCCACGGCGATCAGGGACTGGCGGCGGATCCGATCCGCGCGCACTTCTCCGGCACCGCCGGTCAGAGCTTCGGCGTGTGGAACGCAGGCGGCGTCGAACTGACGCTGACCGGCGACGCCAACGACTACGTCGGCAAAGGGATGGCTGGCGGTATGCTGGCGATTCGTCCGCCGGTCGGCTCCGCGTTCCGCAGCCACGAAGCGACCATTGCGGGCAATACCTGCCTCTATGGCGCGACGGGCGGTAAGCTGTTCGCCGCAGGCCGCGCAGGCGAGCGTTTCGCAGTGCGTAACTCTGGCGCGATTACGGTCGTTGAAGGGATTGGCGACAACGGTTGTGAATATATGACCGGGGGCATTGTCTGCGTACTGGGCCGCACCGGCGTGAACTTCGGCGCTGGCATGACGGGCGGCTTCGCCTACGTGCTGGATGAAGACGGCGAGTTCCGCAAGCGCGTCAACCCGGAGCTGGTGGAAGTGCTTAACGTCGACGAGCTGGCGATCCACGAGGAGCACCTGCGCGGCTTAATCACCGAGCATGTGCAGCACACCGGTTCCAGCCGCGGCGAGGAGATCCTTGCCAACTGGCCGCTCTGGTCGTCGCGCTTCGCCCTGGTTAAACCCAAGTCCAGTGATGTTAAAGCGTTGCTGGGTCACCGCAGTCGTTCCGCAGCCGAGCTGCGTGTGCAGGCACAGTAATAGTTCGCCCCGTCTGGCGCGTCGCGCCGGACGGGATAGCCGTAAGAGGTTACGATGAGTCAAAACGTCTATCAATTTATCGACTTGCAGCGCGTTGACCCGCCAAAGAAGCCGCTGAAAATTCGTAAAATTGAGTTTGTGGAAATCTATGAGCCCTTTTCCGAGAGCCAGGCGAAGGCGCAGGCCGATCGCTGTCTCTCCTGCGGTAACCCTTACTGCGAGTGGAAGTGTCCGGTTCACAACTACATTCCTAACTGGCTGAAGCTGGCGAACGAAGGCCGCATTATGGAAGCGGCGGATCTGTCGCATCAGACCAACAGCCTGCCGGAAGTGTGCGGACGCGTTTGTCCACAGGATCGTCTGTGCGAAGGCTCCTGCACCCTGAACGACGAGTTCGGCGCGGTCACTATCGGCAATATCGAGCGCTACATCAACGATAAAGCGATGGAGATGGGCTGGAAGCCGGATATGTCGCACGTTAAACCGACCGGCAAGCGGGTGGCGATCATCGGCGCTGGCCCGGCGGGCCTCGCCTGCGCCGACGTGCTGACGCGTAACGGCGTGAAAGCGGTGGTTTACGATCGCCATCCGGAAATCGGCGGCCTGCTGACCTTCGGCATTCCGTCGTTCAAGCTGGAAAAAGAGGTGATGATCAAACGCCGTAAGCTCTTTACCGAAATGGGCATCGAGTTCCAGCTGAATACTGAAGTGGGCCGCGACATACAGATGAGCGACCTGGTGAACGCCTATGATGCGGTTTTCCTTGGCGTCGGCACCTATCAGTCGATGCGCGGCGGACTGGAGAATGAGGATGCGCCAGGCGTCTATGATGCGCTGCCGTTCCTGATCGCCAACACCAAACATACCATGGGCTTTGCGCAGCAGGACGACCAGCCTTACGTCAATATGGAAGGCAAGCGCGTTGTGGTGCTGGGCGGCGGCGATACCGCGATGGACTGCGTACGTACCTCAATCCGTCAGGGCGCAACGCACGTGACCTGCGCCTATCGTCGTGATGAAGCGAATATGCCAGGCTCGAAACGCGAGGTGAAAAACGCGCGTGAAGAGGGTGTGGAGTTTCAGTTCAACGTGCAGCCGCTGGGCATCGAAATCAACGCCAGCGGTCGCGTCAGCGGCGTAAAAGTGGCGCGTACCGAGATGGGCCAGCCCGATGCGGCAGGACGTCGTCGCGCTGAGATCGTGGCCGGCTCGGAGCATGTGCTGCCCGCAGACGCAGTGGTAATGGCGTTCGGTTTCCGTCCGCACAAAATGGAATGGCTTGCCGATTTTAGCGTAGAGCTGGATGGCCAGGGACGCATTATCGCGCCGGAACACGCGGAGAGCGCCTTTCAAACCAGCAACCCTAAAATCTTCGCCGGCGGCGATGCGGTGCGCGGTTCAGACCTGGTGGTGACAGCAATTGCCGAAGGCCGTAAAGCCGCAGAAGGCATTATGGACTATCTGGAAGTGTAAGCTTCTACAGCGACAAAAAAGCCGGCTATCGCAGCCGGCTTTTTTTTATCTTTTATTTCACCACGCGCAGCGACGGGCGATTGCCGCGCGGCGGCGGATCGTCATCCGGCGAGTTGTCTTCTTCGGTGGCATCGTCCGGACGATCGCCATCAATTACTGACATCACAGGATCGGCCGGCGTCTCTTCCGCGTCCTGTGCGCCCAGCTCATAGGCCGGTTCCGGCTCGAACATAGTACCCGCGCCATTTTCACGCGCGTAGATTGCCAGAATAGCGGCCATCGGCACAGAAACCTGACGCGGCACGCCGCCGAAACGCGCATTGAAACGCACTTCGTCGTTGCCGAGTTCCAGATTGCCGACCGCGCGCGGCGCAATGTTCAGCACAATCTGGCCATCGCGCGCGTACTCAAGCGGCACCTGAACGCCTTGCAGATTGATGTCGACCACCAGATGCGGCGTCAGCTGGTTGTCGAGCAGCCAGTCGTAAAACGCGCGCAACAGGTAAGGACGACGGGCTGAGAGTTGCGACATTTCCATAGATTAGCCCCGGGCTTGCAGGCGCATTTCACGTTCCGCTTCCGTCAGTGAAGCGAGGAAAGAGTCACGCTCAAATACGCGATTCATATAGCCTTTCAGTTCTTTCGAACCGGCGCCAGCAAGATCGATGCCCATAGACGGCAGACGCCACAGCAGCGGTGCCAGATAGCAATCCACCAGGCTAAACTCCTCGCTCATAAAGAACGGGGTGCGGGCGAACAGCGGCGCAATCGCCAGCAGCTCTTCACGCAGCTGCTTTCGCGCGGCTTCCGCTTCCTGACCGCTGCTTTTTTCAATGGTGTGCATCAGGCTGTACCAGTCCTGCTCGACGCGGTGCATCATCAGACGGCTTTCGCCACGCGCAACCGGATAAACCGGCATCAGCGGCGGATGCGGGAAGCGCTCGTCCAGGTATTCCATAATGATGCGGGATTCATACAGCGTCAGTTCGCGATCTACCAGCGTCGGCACAGTGCGATACGGGTTGAGGTCAATCAGATCCTGCGGCAGGTTATCCATTTCGACCTGCTCGATCTCTACACTAACGCCTTTTTCAGCCAGTACGATGCGTACCTGATGGCTGAAAATGTCAGTAGGACCGGAAAACAGCGTCATTACCGAACGTTTGTTGGCAGCGACAGCCATGAAAACCTCCAAGTTTGTTCACAAAAAGTTACTGCGAATAGCCAACCACACGGCGACTCACCTGCTCAATCGTTCGCTCACAGCCTGCGCTAGTCTTGTCTCTCCGACATCCCGACGGTTGACCGACATAACACGCCGACTTATGGGCGCAAAGTGACACAGAGTTTACCAGATTTTGGGCAGCTTGTGGGCGGGGATTCGAGATTTGCGGGGAATTTGCGAGCAGCGCAGGGATTTTAGCGCTATTCAGACGCGCCGAAGGGGAAAATAAAAAACCCGCCGAAGCGGGTTTTTTGTGCCAATCGTAGCAGCCGGAGCCGCAAACAATTAACGCTTGGAGAACTGCGGACGACGGCGTGCTTTACGCAGACCGACTTTCTTACGTTCAACCTGACGTGCGTCACGGGTAACGAAGCCCGCTTTACGCAGTTCAGCACGCAGAGATTCGTCGTACTCCATCAGAGCGCGGGTGATGCCGTGACGGATCGCACCTGCCTGACCAGAAATACCACCACCTTTAACGGTGACGTACAGATCAAATTTACCAACCAGGTCCAGCAGCTCAAGCGGCTGACGAACTACCATGCGGGCAGTTTCGCGACCGAAATACTGTTCCAGAGAACGTTGGTTGATAACGATGTTGCCACTGCCCGGCTTAATGAATACGCGAGCGGTGGAGCTTTTGCGGCGACCAGTGCCGTAGTTTTGAGTTTCAGCCATTGCCTGTAATCCCGATTAAATGTCAAGAACTTGCGGTTGCTGTGCCGCATGGGTGTGCTCGTTGCCCGCGTAAACTTTCAGCTTACGGAACATTGCACGGCCCAGCGGGCCCTTCGGCAGCATGCCTTTAACCGCGATTTCAATCACACGCTCAGGACGGCGAGCAATCATCTCTTCAAAGGTCGCCTGTTTGATACCACCGATGTGGCCGGTGTGGTGATAGTAAATCTTGTCAGTACGCTTGTTGCCGGTAACGGCGACTTTGTCAGCGTTCAGAACGATGATGTAATCACCAGTATCAACGTGCGGAGTGTACTCCGCTTTATGCTTACCACGCAGACGGCGCGCCAGTTCAGTCGCCAGGCGACCCAAGGTTTTGCCAGTTGCGTCAACAACATACCAGTCACGCTGTACGGTTTCTGGTTTAGCTGTAAAAGTTTTCATCGAAAAGCTTACCCAAATTAAGTTACACGTTGGTGAAAACCCAAACGCTTAAGTAAACGGTTGAGGCTCACACGACCATTTTGACCAGCAAGCCCACCCCTTCGGATAGAGTTACCGGAGCACAACGGATTCGGGAAATAAATCCAGTTGCTGTAACGTGGGGTCGCAAGATTATAGAGAAGTCGATTACAAAAATCGAACTCTATTTGATCTTTTTATTGGGCGCGATCAGGGCAGATGCGGCAGCCGCAGATACTCTTCGCTCTGCATCTCCTGCAGGCGCGACAGGCAGCGCTGATACTCAAATTTCAGCCGCGTGCCCTGATAGATTTCAAACAGCGAGGTTTCCGCCGCGACCACCAGTTTGACGTGGCGCTCGTAGAACTCATCTACCAGCGCAAGGAAGCGTCGCGCCTGATCTTCGGTTTTATAAATCATCACCGGCACGTCATAGAGCAGCACGCTGTGAAAGCGGCGCGACAGCTCGATATAGTCATGCTGGCTGCGCCCTTCCCCGCACAGCGTCAGGAAGTCGATCGCCAGCACACCTTCACTGACGCCCAGCGTCGGCATCTGACGATGGTTAATCTCCAACACCGGCGCGTCGTCGCGCGCGCTGCCCGCCAGCGCCTTAAACATGCGTTCCATTTCGGCGTGCGTCGCCTCGTTCAGCGGCGAATTCCACAGATGCGCTGAGGTCAGGGTGCGTAGCCGGTAGTCGATGCCGGCGTCGACGTTCATCACGTCGCAGTGCTGTTTGATCTGCTCAATCGCTGGCAGAAAGCGCGCGCGCTGCAGGCCGTTGCGGTAGAGATCGTCCGGTGGAATATTCGACGTCGCCACCAGCGTGATGCCGCGCGCGAAGAGCGCCTCCATCAGCGTGCCGAGCAGCATAGCGTCGGTAATATCGGAGACGAAGAATTCATCGAAGCAGAGAATATCCGTTTCGGCTTTAAAACGGTCGGCGATCGTCAGTAAAGGATCGCTCTGTCCCTGCAGCTGGGTCAGCTCTTCATGCACGCGCAGCATAAAGCGATGGAAATGCAGGCGCAGCTTGCGGTTGCCAGGAATAGACTGAAAAAACAAATCCATGACCCAGGTTTTGCCGCGCCCTACACCACCCCACATATAGAGGCCGCGCACCGGCGCCTGCGTTTCGCTTTTCTCTTTGCCCATCAGTCGGGACAGGCGGCCAAATAATCCTTTGCCGCTCGCAGGTTGCTCAGGCTGACGCGCGATCAGCGCCCGCTGAACGGCGTCCAGTCGGGTGATCGCTTCGCGTTGTACATCATCGGGTTTAAAGTCGCCCTGCGACAGCGCCTGCTCATAGCGCGCAAGCGGAGATGAGGTTTGCATGGTTCTCTCAGAATCCCTGATAAGGTCTTATTCACAGTTCGGTTGATGAAAAAAAGGCCGCTCTACACTAAGGCATGCCGCCTCAGAGTTCCACATCCATAAGATTAACGGGTATAGTGGCTATTATTGAAATGGTGGATGCCCTACAAGCAACGGAAATTACATGGGAGTCATTATGACCTGGGAATACGGGCTAATTGGTTTAGTAATTGGCATTATTATCGGCGCGGTTGCCATGCGTTTTGGTAACAAAAAGCTGCGTGAACAGCGCAGCATGCAGTACGAACTGGAGAAGTCCAAAGCGGAGCTGGCGGATTACCGCGAAGAGCTCACTAACCACTTCGCGCAGAGCGCAGAGCTGCTGGATAATATGGCGCGCGACTATCGCCAGCTTTATCAGCATATGGCGAAAGGATCGAACGATCTGCTGCCGAACCTGCCGGGCGAAAAAAATCCTTTTGCCTATCAGCTGACTGAAGCGGAAGCGGATAACGATCAGGCGCCGGTTCAGATCCCGCGCGACTATTCTGAAGGCGCTTCCGGCCTGCTGCGTGGCGAACGCGCCGCGCGCGACTAATCTTATTGGGGCGCAATCACGTTGCGCCCCGCATTTTTGCGAACCCGACCCTGAATCAGCTGTCACATACGTTTACTCCCCCACTTTTCGCAGCGAGAGCGTTGTAGCAATGAAAAAACAAGCACGACTGTTAAGCGCATTAGCCTTGAGTATTGGGATGAGCCTTGCCGCAGCGCCTGCTGCAATGGCGACATTACCCGCGCAGATTCAGGGCCAGCCATTACCCAGCCTGGCGCCAATGCTGGAAAAAGTGTTGCCGGCGGTAGTCAGCGTCCATGTTGAAGGTACGGAAGCAGCCAGCCAGGCGCAGGATATTCCTGAGCCGTTAAAACGCTTCTTCGGTCAGGGACCGGGCGGCGATCAGGCGCAGCCTTTTGAAGGGTTGGGCTCCGGCGTGATTATCGACGCCGCTAAGGGCTATATCCTTACCAATAACCACGTGGTTAACGGCGCGGACAAAATCAGCGTGCAGCTTGGCGACGGCAGCGAATATGACGCGAAGCTGATTGGACATGACGAACAGACCGATATCGCCTTGATTCAGGTTGAAGGCGCGAAGAACCTGACTCAGGTGAAAATCGCCGACTCCGATCAGCTGAAAGTCGGCGACTTCGCCGTGGCGATCGGCAACCCGTTTGGTCTGGGTCAGACCGCCACCTCCGGCATTATCTCTGCGCTGGGCCGCAGCGGGCTTAATCTGGAAGGCCTGGAAAACTTTATCCAGACCGACGCCGCTATTAACCGCGGCAACTCCGGCGGCGCGCTGGTCAATCTTAATGGCGAGCTGATCGGCATCAACACGGCGATCCTGGCCTCAAGCGGCGGCAATATCGGCATCGGCTTCGCTATCCCCAGCGACATGGCGATGAATCTGGCGCAGCAGCTGATTAAATATGGCGAAGTGAAACGCGGCCAGCTCGGTATCAAAGGTACCGAAATGACGGCGGATATCGCCAAGGCGTTTAACGTCGATGCGCAGCGCGGCGCGTTCGTCTCCGAGGTGCTGCCACAGTCCGCCGCCCAGAAAGCGGGGATTAAGTCAGGCGATATTATCACCTCGATTAACGACAAGCCGATCACCAGCTTTGCTGAACTGCGCGTGAAGGTGGGCACCACCGCGCCGGGCGAAAAAGTGAAGCTCGGCCTGCTGCGCGACGGCAAGCCGCTCTCGGTCGAGGTAACGCTGGAGCAAAGCGCGCAGAGCACTGCGAGCGCCCAGTTAATGTCGCCTGCGCTGCAGGGCGCAATGCTGAGCGACGGCGCGACGAAAACTGGCGATAAAGGCGTGAAGATCGACAGCATTGAAAAAGGCACGCCTGCTGAGCAGGTCGGTCTGCAAAAAGATGATGTGATCGTCGGCGTTAACCGCACGCGCGTTAACAGCCTCGCTGAGATGCGCAAGGTGCTGGAAGGTAAACCGCCGGTGCTGGCGCTGAACGTGGTGCGCGGCGACGAATCTATCTACCTGCTGCTGCGTTAATCTTCTCTACAGGCGAACAACACGATCGCGTGTTTGTTCGCCTTTCTCGTGCTATTCTGCCCTGCGATCTCCCCCTGGCGTAAGTTAACACCATGTTTCCTAAACTTTTGCGTTCAGTGGTGTTGGGCCTGATAGTCGCGGGCATTTTGCTTGCGGCGCTGCCCGCACTGCGTATGGGCGGCACCAGCGCCCTTCTCGACCATGACGACAGCAACGATAAGACGCCATTCAGCTTTAATGCCGGCGTCCGCCGCGCTGTGCCCGCAGTAGTCAACGTCTACAACCGCAGCGCCCACGGCAATAACAACCGCGGCATTACCACGCTGGGTTCCGGCGTGATCATGAACGCTAAAGGCTACATCCTTACCAACAAGCACGTTATCAACAACGCCGATCAGATTATCGTCGCGCTGCAGGATGGCCGTTTCTTTGAAGCCAACCTGGTAGGTTCGGACGCAATGACCGATCTGGCGGTGCTGAAAATTACCGCCTCCAGCCTGCCGGTTATCCCGATTAACCCACACCGCGTGCCGCATATCGGCGATGTGGTGATGGCGATCGGCAACCCCTATAACCTGGGGCAAACCGTTACGCAGGGTATTATCAGCGCCACTGGCCGCGTCGGGTTGAGCTCATCGGGGCGCCAGAACTTCCTGCAAACTGACGCCTCCATCAATCAGGGCAACTCCGGCGGCGCGCTGATTAACTCGCTGGGCGAGCTAATGGGCATCAACACCCTGACCTTTGATAAAAGCAACGACGGCGAGACGCCGGAAGGCATTGGTTTCGCCATTCCTACCGCGCTGGCGAGCAAGATTATGGATAAGCTGATCCGCGACGGCCGCGTTATTCGGGGCTATATCGGCATTACCGGGCGCGAGCTGCCTGCGCTGCATAATCAGGGCAGCGGTATCGATCACGTTCAGGGCATTATCGTTAGCGTGGTGACGCCTGGCGGCCCGGCGGAGAAAGCAGGCATTCAGGTGAATGACGTGCTGCTGAGCGTCAACGGCAAACCGGCCGTTTCCGCTCAGGAGACGATGGATCAGGTCGCGGAGATCCGCCCAGGGTCGGTGATTAAAGTTGACGTATTACGCAACGATCAGAAGCTGACGCTGCCGGTCACTATTCAGGAGTTTCCTGACAGCGAGAACTGATTCTGAGCTGCCAGGAGGGTGCCGTCGCGGGTGGTATGGCCCGATCGCAAAGACGCAAAAGACGGCATCCCTGCCAGCTCGGCCCGCGCCATCCGTGGCGCGGGACGCTTTGCTCTTCGGTCCATACCACCCACTCCTTAGCTTTGGCTGCCGTTTGCCAATAGCAAAAAGCCGCTTCTAACTGCGATCCACCGGGAAAGCGATAACCTCGCTCAGCGAATCCGCCTTCAGCGCCAGCATAATCAGACGATCCACGCCGAGCGCCACGCCGGAACAGGCAGGCATGCCATGCGCCAGCGCATCCAGCAGAAAATTATCGACCGGATGCTGCGGCAGCCCACGCGCTGCGCGCCGACGGTTATCCTGCTCAAAACGCTGACGCTGCTCGCGACTATCGGTCAGTTCACGGAAACCGTTCGCCAGTTCCACGCCTTTGTAATAGACCTCAAAACGCTCCGCAACGCGGTGATCTTCAGTGCTGATCTCAGCCAGCGCCGCCTGGCTGGCTGGAAAATGGTAAACGAAGGTCGGCTTATCAATGCCAATCTTCGGCTCAACACCCAGCATAAACAGCAGCATCAGCAGGGTATCGCGATCCTCTTCGCGGTTTGCCAGCTCGCCTTCACCCAGCTTCTCCGCCGCTTCGCGCAGCTGCGCTTTATCGGCTGACAAGGGGTCGAGATTGAGATGGCGAATAAACGCCTGCTGGTAAGAGAGCGACTCAGCGCTGTCGCACTCCAGCACCTGCTGCAGCAGATCGTCAACCTCATTCATCAGGCGATACATATCGTAGTGCGGACGATACCACTCCAGCATGGTGAATTCAGGATTGTGGTGACGACCCGCCTCCTCGTTACGAAAGCAGCGCCCCATCTGATAAATGGGCCCGCTGCCCGCGGCCAGCAGACGCTTCATATGGTATTCCGGGCTGGTCATCAGCCAGAGATCGCGTCCCTGCGTCGCGCCGGGGCCAACAAAGCGCGTCTGAAAGGGCACCAGATGGATATCGGTGACGGTCGCCTGGCTCATCGCCGGCGTATCGACCTCAAGCACGCCGCGATCGGCAAAGAAACGTCGAATTTCCGCGAGGATAGCCGCACGTTTCAACAAATTGGCAATGGGTGCGCTCGGCTGCCAGCTTGCCGTTTCGCTCATGGTGATGACTCCGTATACAAATAAGGGGTGGAAGTCTACCTGCAATGCTCTCGGCAGACAATGAGCCGCCCAAACCCAGGGAAAAATCGCAGCGGCATCTATACTTAATCTGTTCAGCTAAAAAGGAATCGTGTATGTCCCCATGGAAAACCTTTATTGCAGGCCTGAGTTCAGTGCTTTCAGTAGCCTGCTCTACCACGCCGCCGAAAAACGTTACCGTTGTCGAAGGGTTCGACAGCCAGCGTTACCTCGGCACCTGGTATGAAATAGCGCGTCTCGATCACCGCTTCGAGCGCGGTCTGGAACAGGTGACCGCAACCTATAGCCCGCGCGATGACGGCGGTATCAAGGTGGTTAACCGCGGCTACAAGCCGCAGAAGCAGAAATGGCAGGAGAGCGAAGGCAAGGCGTACTTTACCGGCGATCCGCAGCGCGCCTCCCTGAAAGTCTCGTTCTTTGGACCTTTCTACGCCGGATACAACGTTATCGCACTGGATAAGGATTACCGCTATGCGCTGGTGTGCGGCCCCAACCGTCACTATCTCTGGATATTATCGCGCACGCCGCAGCTGGAAGAGGGCGTGAAGCAGAAGCTGGTGGATCAGGCGCGGCAGGCCGGTTTCCCGGTGGATGAGCTTATCTGGGTCAAACAGAAATAACCGGTACGAAGAGATCGTACCGGCTTGAAGAATTTACTGCGCAGTACGCTGAATAGCCTGGCCGCCCGCTTCTACGTCCTCGCCAACACCACGGGTGGTGTTACAGGCGGACAGCAGAGAAGAGAGCACCAGCACTGAGAAAATCGCAACAATACTTTTCTTTAACATGGCAATGTCCTTTTTGTGGTTGCAGTCAAGTACAGCGCTTTAAGCATAGACTGCTTATGGCCAAACGGACTGAAACACGCAGAAAAAAGGTTATCTACCGGGTCTATTTTGCCGCGCGCGAGATGGCGCCGCCAAGGTGGGAAACATCTTCGCCGAAGCCATGAAAAGTATTACAGGCGCTGAGCGCGGAACAGGCCAGCAGCACAAGAGTGAAAAGCGTTAGCTGTTTTTTCATTCTTCTTTACTCACCAAAGAAAAAGGCGCATCCCAGGATGCGCCTTCGCACTTATTTTACGCGTGACACGTATTCGCCGGAGCGGGTATCGACTTTAACCACTTCGCCGATCTGTACGAACAGCGGCACTTTTACCACTGCGCCGGTCGCCAGTTTGGCAGGCTTGCCGCCTGTACCAGCGGTGTCGCCTTTCAGGCCCGGATCGGTTTCAATGACTTCTGCTTCGATAAAGTTCGGCGGCTGAACGGCGATGGCTTTGTTGTTCCACAGCGTGACGATACACTCTGAGTTGTCCTGCAGCCACTTCTGCACGTCTTCCAGGATCTTCGCTTCGACCTGGTACTGTTCGAAAGTTTCCGGGTGCATAAAGTAGAAGAAGTCGCCGTCGTTGTAAGAATACTGCAGCGTCATATCAATAACATCCGCACCTTCAGCTGAGTCAGTAGACTTGAAGGTTTTCTCAACGCGCGTACCGGTCAGCAGACGACGCATTTTAACGCGTGCGAATGCCTGGCCTTTACCTGGCTTAACGAATTCACTGGATTCGATGGCATAAGGTTCGCCTTCGAACATGATTTTAAGACCGGAACGAAAATCGTTGCTAAGATAAGTCGCCATAAAGGCCCTCTGTAAATATTGAACTGGTAATAGCCAAAAAAATGGCACACATTGTAACCCTAAAAACCCCTTCCAGAGAAGATTGGTTGCAGCAACTTGCTGATGTTGTCACCGAACCTGATGAATTACTGCAACTTTTAGGCCTCGAACAGCATGCCGAACTGGCAGCTGGTCATGATGCCCGCCGGCTTTTCGCGCTGCGCGTGCCGCGCGCCTTTATCGCCCGCATGAAACCAGGCGATGCGCAGGATCCCTTGCTGCTGCAGGTGCTCACCCAGCGCCAGGAGTTTATCCAGGCGCCAGGCTACAGCGCCGATCCGCTCGACGAACAGAGCAGCGTGGTGCCGGGCTTATTGCATAAGTATAGAAACCGCGCGCTGCTGCTGGTTAAAGGCGGCTGCGCGGTTAACTGTCGCTACTGCTTCCGCCGTCACTTTCCCTATCAGGATAACCAGGGCAACAAACGCAACTGGCAGACGGCTATCGACTATATCGCGGCCCATCCCGAGCTGGACGAAATCATCTTCTCCGGCGGCGATCCGCTGATGGCGAAGGATCATGAGCTGGCGTGGCTGATCGACGCGCTGGCGCAGATCCCGCACCTGAAACGCCTGCGTATCCACAGTCGTCTGCCGGTCGTGATCCCGGCGCGTATTACCGACGGGTTGTGCCAAATCCTCGCCGAAACGCGTTTACAGGTATTGATGGTGACGCATATCAACCATGCGCAGGAGATTGACGAACCGCTGGCGGCTGCCATGCAGCAGCTTAAGCGCGCCGGGGTCACCTTGCTGAACCAGAGCGTGCTGCTGCGCGGCGTCAATGACAACGCGCAGACGCTCGCTAACCTCAGCAACGCCCTGTTCGACGCGGGCATCCTGCCCTACTACCTGCACGTTCTGGATAAGGTGCAGGGAGCGGCGCACTTTTTTGTCTCCGACGAAGAGGCGCGTGCGCTGGTACGCGAGCTGCTGACGCAGGTGTCTGGATATATGGTGCCGAAGCTGGCGCGCGAGATTGGCGGCGAGCCGAGCAAAACGCCGCTCGATTTGCAGCTGCGTCAGGAGTAGAGAGGTCAGGCTGCCCTTGCCTTTGCGGGTCATAAGCGGCGACGCCAGAGCAAAGCCGCTATCTCAAGCCGGGCTTTGCGCCTGCTAAAAATTTACGGCCGGTAAAGACCGGCCGTTATCAGTAAGCTTGCGAACGCGATCAGCCTTTCGCCGGGCACTTATAGACCTGCCCGTTCATTTTGCTGTCCAGCGGCGCGAAAGCGGACCACAGATTTTGCGTCGGGCTGGTGGCGCCGTAAATCACATTGCCGCCCATTTCCGCCGCGCGGTTGCGCAGATCGTTGGCTGCGCCGCGCAGAGAGCTGCCTTCGCCGCCGGAGCCGCTCAGCCAGTTACTTTGTGAACCGGTGACATTTCCCAGAAGCTGACATTCGCTGCCCGGTTGTTGGTCGGTGAAGGTGACACGTTCGCCGCCAGCGCTCAACTGGTGAGAGCTGCTGCATCCAGCCAGCAATAAGGTGCCGACCGCCAGTCCGAGCAAGAGGTTAATCCGCATTGTAATCCCCATTTATTATCATCAGTATCGGGCGGCAGCGTAGCAGAAAAATGTCTCTTTTTTCTGAACATTCATTGCCCTGAACCCGCAAAGCCGAAGTATTGCGCCCTTACTTATACCCTTTCATCTGCAAAAGAAAAACCCCCGACCGTTTCCGATCGGGGGTTTTTCAGATGACGAAAGCGTCAGGGCAATTACATCATGCCGCCCATACCGCCCATGCCACCCATGCCGCCAGCGCCAGCACCTAAATCAGGCGCGTCGCCTTTCGGCAGGTCGGTCACCATGCACTCGGTGGTGATCATCAGACCGGCAACAGAGGCCGCGTACTGCAGAGCAGAACGGGTCACTTTGGTCGGATCCAGAATACCGAAGTCGATCATGTTGCCGTACTCTTCGGTCTGCGCGTTGTAACCGTAGTTGCCGTCGCCGTTTTTCACGTTGTTAGCAACAACAGACGGCTCTTCGCCTGCGTTGGAAACGATCTGACGCAGCGGCGCTTCCATCGCGCGCAGCGCGACTTTGATACCGACGTTCTGATCTTCGTTCTGGCCAGTCAGGTCAGCAAGCTGTGCCGCTACGCGCACCAGCGCTACGCCGCCGCCAGCTACCACGCCTTCTTCTACCGCAGCACGGGTTGCGTGCAGGGCATCTTCAACGCGCGCTTTCTTCTCTTTCATTTCAACTTCAGTTGCTGCGCCCACTTTCAGAACGGCAACGCCGCCTGCCAGTTTCGCTACGCGCTCCTGCAGTTTTTCTTTGTCGTAGTCAGAGGTCGCTTCTTCGATCTGCTGACGAATCTGCGTCACACGGCCGGAAATAGCAGACTCTTCGCCCACGCCATCGATGATGGTGGTGGTGTCTTTGTTGATCACGACACGCTTCGCCTGGCCCAGATCTTCCAGCGCCGCTTTTTCCAGCTCCATACCGATCTCTTCAGAGATAACGGTACCGCCGGTCAGAATAGCGATATCCTGCAGCATAGCTTTACGACGGTCGCCGAAGCCCGGCGCTTTCACTGCAGCAACTTTCACGATGCCGCGCATGGTGTTGACCACCAGCGTTGCCAGCGCTTCGCCTTCTACGTCTTCAGCGACGATCAGCAGCGGTTTGCCTGCTTTAGCAACGGCTTCCAGCACCGGCAGCATTTCGCGGATGTTGGAGATTTTTTTGTCAGCCAGCAGGATGAACGGTGATTCCAGCTCTACTGCGCCAGTTTCCGGCTTGTTGATGAAGTACGGAGAGAGGTAGCCGCGATCGAACTGCATACCTTCAACCACGTCCAGCTCGTCCTGCAGACCGGTGCCTTCTTCAACGGTGATTACGCCTTCTTTACCCACTTTTTCCATCGCCTGCGCGATCAGGGTACCGACGCTTTCATCGGAGTTAGCGGAAATGGTGCCGACCTGAGCGATAGCTTTAGAGTCAGAGCAAGGTACAGACAGCGCTTTCAGCTGCTCAACGGCGGCGATAACGGCTTTGTCGATACCGCGCTTCAGATCCATCGGGTTCATGCCTGCAGCTACAGCTTTCAGACCTTCGTTAACGATAGACTGCGCCAGTACGGTCGCGGTGGTGGTGCCGTCGCCCGCTGCGTCGTTAGCTTTAGACGCGACTTCTTTCACCATCTGCGCGCCCATGTTTTCGAACTTGTCTTCCAGCTCGATTTCACGCGCTACGGACACGCCATCTTTAGTGATGGTCGGTGCACCAAAAGATTTATCCAGAACCACGTTACGGCCTTTCGGGCCCAGGGTAACTTTTACTGCATCTGCCAGTACGTTCACGCCGCGCAGCATTTTTACGCGAGCGTCATTACCGAATTTTACGTCTTTAGCTGCCATTTCAATTGTCCCTTAAATTCGTTTCGTTCAGTGAATTTCGCGTAATTACGCTTCAACAATCGCCAGAATGTCGCTTTCAGAGATGATCAGCACTTCTTCGTTGTCGATCTTTTCGGTTTTTGCGCCGTAACCTTCGCTAAAGATCACCAGGTCGCCCACTTTGACGTCCAGCGGCTTCACATCGCCATTTTCCAGGATGCGACCATTGCCCACGGCCAGAACTTCACCACGGGTTGATTTGCCTGCTGCAGAGCCGGTCAGAACGATGCCGCCAGCAGATTTAGCTTCAACTTCTTTACGCTTGACGATAACGCGATCGTGCAACGGACGAATTTTCATTAGATAGCTCTCCTTTGAGAAGTCCAATCATTCATTTTTGGGTTGAACGCCGGGCTGCAGGGCTTCCGGCCTCGTGGTGCAAGAGATAGGGTCGGTCAAAATCGCTTTCAAGGGGCGGCAGGACAATTTTTTTTACCTGGTAATGACAACTGCCTGTTTTTTGCGCAGCAACGACCCTTTTAGCACCGCGCATAAAAAAAGCGTGGCCCGCAGGTCACGCTTTTCTTTTGGAAGCCCTTAGCGATCGTGACGATCGTCATGGCCGATACGATCGCTGTCCTTGCGCTCATATTCGCCATCAACGGTAAATCCGCTGTCAGGGCCAGCGCCCGGCCCGCGCCAGACGCGCAGGTGCGGCATCAGTTTGAGCGTCAGATGTTTCTGCACCGGCGGCAACAGCAGCAGCAGGCCGAGAAAATCGGTAAAGAAACCGGGCAGCAGCAGCAGGAAACCGGCGATAATCAGCGACACGCTTTTGATCATCTCTTCAGCCGGGCTCTCGTTGCGCGCCAGCTTCTCCTGCATCAGCATAAAGTTTTTCATGCCCTGATTTTTCACCAGCGACACGCCAATCGCCGAGGTGAAAATCACCAGCAGCATGGTCAGCAACACGCCCAGCGCGTGAGCCACCTGAATAAACAGCGTGATCTCAATCCAGGCGAGCGCAAAAATAATGATTAACGGTAACCAGCGCACCGTATTCTCCTTTTAGTCGGGCTGCTCTGCGTCAGGCAGACAGCGAAAAATGCCCTGTTAAACGGCATAGCCATGAGATGGGCCTGTGACGCGGCTAATTCAACCGCTGTTTTCAAATATTTACAGTAGGGTTAAATTTGTGCGCGATATCACATATCGTGGTTATTGCGACGATAATTGATGCATGGATACGTATCCACGCTCGCGCTTTAGCCCGGCAGCAGCATATGATCGTGCGCGCCGGTGGCGAGGCGGATACACTGTCCGCTCCGGCTTTCCACGACAAATCAATACATCACCTGTGATGGATGGCGCCAGCGCAAGCGGCCAATAACAAGAAGGTTATCATGGCGAACAACATTCGTATCGAAGAAGACCTGCTAGGCATGCGTGAAGTCCCCGCCGATGCCTACTACGGCGTTCATACTCTGCGTGCGATTGAAAATTTCCGTATCAGCAACAGTAAAATCAGCGACATTCCCGAATTCGTGCGTGGCATGGTGATGGTGAAAAAGGCCGCCGCGCTCGCCAATAAAGAGCTGCAGACCATCCCGCGCAATATCGCCAATACCATCATTCAGGCCTGTGATGAGGTGCTGAACAACGGCAAGTGCATGGATCAGTTTCCGGTCGACGTTTATCAGGGCGGCGCGGGCACTTCGGTCAATATGAACACCAACGAAGTGCTGGCTAATATCGGGCTGGAGCTGATGGGCCATCAGAAAGGCGAATACCAGTTCCTCAACCCGAACGATCACGTTAATAAGTGCCAGTCCACTAACGACGCCTACCCCACCGGTTTCCGCATCGCGGTCTACAGCTCGATCCTGAAGCTGCTGGACGCCATTAAAGAGCTGGGCGAAGGCTTTGAGCGTAAAGCGGCAGAGTTCGAGACCATTCTCAAAATGGGCCGTACGCAGCTGCAGGACGCGGTGCCGATGACGCTGGGCCAGGAGTTTCACGCTTTTCACGTCCTGCTGAACGAAGAGACGCGCAACATTCTGCGCACCGCTGAACTGCTGCTGGAGGTGAACCTCGGCGCTACGGCGATCGGTACGCGTCTGAACACGCCGGACGGCTATCAGCAGCTGGCGGTCCAGCGTCTCGCCGAAGTCAGCAACCTGCCGGTGGTGCCGGCAGAAGATCTGATCGAAGCGACCTCCGACTGCGGCGCCTACGTAATGGTGCACTCCTCGCTGAAGCGCCTGGCGGTGAAGCTGTCGAAGATCTGTAACGACCTGCGCCTGCTCTCTTCTGGTCCGCGCGCGGGCCTTAACGAGATCAACCTGCCAGAGCTGCAGGCTGGCTCTTCGATCATGCCCGCGAAGGTCAACCCGGTCGTGCCGGAGGTGGTTAACCAGGTTTGCTTCAAGGTGATCGGCAACGACACCACGTTGACCATGGCGGCGGAAGCGGGTCAGCTACAGCTCAACGTAATGGAGCCGGTGATCGGCCAGGCGCTGTTTGAGTCAATCAGCATTCTGACCAACGCCTGCTACAACCTGCTGGAAAAATGCGTTAACGGCATTACCGCCAACAAAGCGGTGTGCGAAGCCTATGTCTTCAACTCTATCGGCATCGTGACCTACCTCAACCCGTATATTGGTCATCACAACGGCGATATCGTCGGC
The DNA here is from genome assembly GCF_022346905.1 of Pantoea sp. ACRSB. Lineage (NCBI taxonomy): Bacteria > Pseudomonadati > Pseudomonadota > Gammaproteobacteria > Enterobacterales > Erwiniaceae > Pantoea > Pantoea sp. ACRSB. The sequence goes on from NZ_JAKRNL010000003.1 coordinate 386,783, forward strand.
AAGATCTGCGCGGAGACAGGTAAAAGCGTGCGCGAAGTCGTGCTGGAGCGCGGTCTGTTGACCGAAAGCGAGCTGGACGACATTTTCTCGGTGCAGAACCTGATGTACCCGGTTTATAAAGCCCGTCGCTACACTGACGAAAACGAACAGTAACTCTTTCACGTAATTAAGAAGAAAGGCGCGCCGCGATCAACACGGCGCGCCTTTTTATTTGGTACATAACCGGCTCTTTTCACTCTGATGAGGTGACGAATGATCGTCGTTGAATTAGCGATCGTCCTGCTGGCGATCTGGTTGGGCGCGCGTCTGGGCGGGATCGGTATCGGCTTCGCGGGCGGTCTGGGCGTGCTGGCGCTGACGCTGGTCTGTGGGCTGAAGCCGGGCGCAATCCCTTTTGATGTCATTGAAATTATTATGGCGGTGATTGCTGCTATCGCCGCGATGCAGGTAGCGGGCGGCATGGACTATCTGGTTAGCCTGGCGGAACGGCTGCTGCGCCGCCATCCGCGCTACGTCACCCTGCTGGCACCGCTGGTAACCTATATGATGACGCTGCTGGCCGGCACCGGCCATACCGCCTTCTCGACGCTGCCGGTTATTGCCGAAGTCGCGAAAGAGCAAGGCGTTCGCCCGTCGCGTCCGCTCTCTATCGCCGTGGTCGCCTCGCAGATTGCCATTACCGCTTCGCCGCTCTCCGCCGCGGTGGTCTTCTTCGCCTCCCTGCTGGAGCCACGCGGCGTCGGCTATATCTCCCTGCTGGCGGTCGCGATCCCCTCGACGATGATCGGCCTGTTTCTCGCGGCGCTGGTGACCAACTTCCTCGGCAAAGAGCTGCATGAAGATGAGGTTTACCAGGCGCGCCTTGCCAAAGGCGAAGTGCGCCTGCGCGGGGCCAGCCGCTATGAGGAGAAGCCGGGCGCAAAACGATCGGTGCTGCTATTTCTGGTCGGTATCGCCGCCGTGGTGCTCTACGCCACCGCCATCAGCGACGGGGTGGGATTAATAGCCAATCCGCCGCTGCCGCGCAACGAAGCGATAGTGGTGTTTATGCTGACCATCGCAACGCTGATCTCGCTGAGCTGCAAAATTGACACCAGCGCCATCCTCAGCGCCAGCACCTTTAAGTCAGGCATGAGCGCCTGCGTCTGCGTGATGGGCGTCGCCTGGCTCGGCGACACCTTCGTCAAAGCGCATATCGGCGAGATCCAGCAACTGGCGGGTGGTCTGTTGCAGCAGGCGCCCTGGCTGCTGGCGGTAGCGCTCTTTTTCGCCTCGATGCTGCTCTATTCGCAGGCGGCGACCGCCAAAGCGCTGATGCCCGCCGCTCTGCTGCTGGGCGTTTCGCCGCATACCGCCATCGCTTCCTTCGCCGCCGTTTCCGCGCTGTTCGTGCTGCCGACCTATCCGACGCTGCTCGCCGCCGTGGAGATGGACGATACCGGATCGACGCGGATCGGCAACTATGTTTTCAATCACGCCTTTATCGTGCCCGGCGTGCTGGCGATTGCGCTTTCGGTGCTGTTTGGCTTTTTGATTGGCGGTCTGGTGCTGTAGCGCCGTTACAACCTGTAAAGCCTGAAGCGCCGCGGGCGTGCTATCATCCTCGCTTTCCGCAACAGGAGCGACGCAATGAACGCCGTTGTGATTCTTTGTACCGCGCCGGATGAAGCCTGCGCGCGTCGGCTCGCCGCCCAGGCGCTGGAAGCGAAGCTTGCCGCCTGCGTTACGCTGCTGCCCGGCGCAACTTCGCTTTACGTCTGGCAAGGCAAACTTGAGCAGGCTAGCGAAGTTCAGCTGCTGTTAAAAAGCGATACGACGCACCAGCAGGCGCTGATGGATCTGCTTAAGCGCGAACATCCTTACGATGTGCCTGAACTGCTGGCGCTACCGGTTCAATATGGAGACAGTGAATACTTGTCATGGCTGCACGCATCTCTTGCCTGATCGCCTTTGTGCTGGCGCTGTTTATCGCGCTGCCGACGCAGGCGTCGATTTTCACCTCTAACGGCAATAGCCGCTTTGTTCCTGTGGATCAGGCGTTTGCCTTCGACTTTAGCCAGCAGGGCCATCAGCTGACCCTCAACTGGAAGGTCAAAGAGGGTTACTACCTTTACCGACAGCAGATTCATTTCAGCGCGCGCCAGGCGCAGATGGCGCCAGTGGCGCTGCCGCCAGGCCAGCCGCATGAGGATGAGTTCTACGGCAAAAGCGAAATCTATCCGCAGGATCTCCGCGTGCCGGTACAGCTACAGCAGGCCGCCAGCGGCGCCAGCCTTGTTGTGACCTATCAGGGCTGCGCGGCGGCAGGCTTCTGCTATCCGCCTGAAACGCGCACCATTCCGCTAACGCCAGTGGCCGCCGACGCGGCGACGCCAGCGGTCAGCGCCTCGCCCGCTCCCGCAACGCCGCTGCCCTTCTCACCGCTCTGGGCGCTGTTGATCGGCATCGGCGTCGCCTTTACCCCCTGCGTACTGCCGATGTATCCCCTGATCGCCGGGATTATCCTCGGCGGCCAGCGCAGCGGCTCTCTGCTGCGGCTGTTTAGCCTGGCGTTAGTCTATGTCCTGGGCATGGCGCTCACCTATACGCTGCTGGGCGTGGTGGTTGCGGCGGCGGGCCTGCGCTTTCAGGCGGCGCTGCAGCACCCCTATGTCCTGATCGGTCTGTCGCTGATTTTCACCCTGCTGGCGCTTTCGATGTTTGGTCTGTTCCAGCTGCAGCTTCCCGCCAGCGTCCAGACGCGCCTGACGCTCTGGAGCAATCGCCAGCAGGGCGGTTCGCTGCCCGGCGTCTTCCTGATGGGCGCGCTGGCGGGGCTGATCTGCTCGCCCTGCACCACTGCGCCGCTCAGCGCCATCCTGCTCTATATCGCCCAGAGCGGTAATCTCTGGGCCGGTGCGGGCACGCTGTGGCTCTACGCAATGGGCATGGGCCTGCCGCTGATTGCGGTGACGGTGTTTGGCAACCGCCTGCTGCCGAAAAGCGGCCCCTGGATGCAGACGGTCAAGCAGGGCTTCGGCTTCGTTATTCTTGCGCTGCCGGTCTTTTTACTGGAGCGCGTACTGGGCGATCTCTGGGGAGCGCGGCTCTGGAGCGCGCTGGGCGTCGCTGGCTTCGCCTGGGCGTTTTGCAGCAGCCTGCGCGGCCACGGCGGCAAATGGCGTATCCTGCAGATGGTGATGCTGGCTGCGGCGTTAATCAGCGCCCGCCCGTTACAGGAGTGGGTCTGGAACGCGCCTGCTGCCTCGCAGACGGCAGCGCAGCTACCCTTTCAGCGTATCGCCTCTGCGCCGCAGCTGGACGAGGCGCTGCGGCAGGCTAACGGCCGCGTTACCATGGTCGATCTCTATGCCGACTGGTGCGTGGCATGCAAGGAGTTTGAAAAATACACCTTTAGCGATCCGGGCGTGCGCGAAGCGCTGAGCCGTTTTCAGCTGTTGCAGGCTAACGTAACCGCGAATAACGCCACGGATAACGCCCTGTTGCAGCATCTTCAGGTGCTCGGCCTGCCGACCATTCTGTTTTTTGATGCGCAGGGCCGTGAGATCCCGGATTCTCGCGTGACGGGCTTCCTCAACGCTGAGGATTTCCGCGCGCATTTGCAGAATCGGACGCGCTAAACGACACTGGAGTAACTCCGCCACAGGCGGACTCGTACAGAGAGGAGACGTCACTTGCAGCGTGAACAGATACTCGAGCATACGTTGAACGTGCTCGAAAAAAATGGACTGGCGGCGACGACGTCATTACTACCGCAGCTGTCTGCCAACAGCGAACTGTCGCTGGCGCAGCTAGAGAAATTCTGGCCCGATAGCGATGCCCTGCTCTACGATGCGCTGCGCTATCACGGCCAGCAGATCGACAGCTGGCGGCGCCAGGTTTTGCTCAGCGATAAGTTCGACGGCGAGCAGAAGTTGCTGGCGCGCTATCAGGTGCTGAGCGAACAGGTGCAAAAGGGGCGCTATCCTGGCTGCCTGTTTATTGCGGCCTGCAGCTTTTATCCGCAGCCGGACCAGCCGGTGCATCAGATTGCCGAACAGCAGAAACAGGCCTCCTGGCACTTCACCCATAGCATTCTGGTGGAGCTGGGGCTGGATAATCCGACAATGGTGGCGGATCAGCTGGAGCTTATCCTGGAAGGCTGTCTCAGCAAGCTGCTGGTGAAGCGTAATGTACAGGATGTCGCGACAGCCAAACGGCTGGCGGAAGATGTGCTGCGCATCGCGCTGTGCCGCGCCAACGGCGCGCTGGCTTAGGGTTTTGCCGCTTCTGCCTGAAAATCAGGCAATCAGTCACGTTTTCCCGCTTTTTTACCGGAAAGGCGTTGACGCGAAGCGGCCATTACGGTTTAATGCGCCCCGTTGCCCGAATAGCTCAGTCGGTAGAGCAGGGGATTGAAAATCCCCGTGTCCCTGGTTCGATTCCGGGTTCGGGCACCACGAATTAAAGAACCCAGCCTTATGGCTGGGTTTTTGCTTTTGTGCGGAACCCGTCATCGAAATATCCTCGCCGCATCGTGCGTCAAAATAACGGCGCGCGCCAGAGAGCCGCTAGCACTCAACCCAGACCGCGCCCGCATCCGCTGACTTAACGCACTGCTCGACCCAGCGCACGCCCGCTAAACCTGCATGAACATCCGGATACCAGAAGGTTTGCAGAAAAGCGGCGTCACCGCGATCGCTGGCGGCGAACGCCTGGGCAAAACGGCGATAGAGATTCGACCAGGCCTCAAAAAGGCCTTCAGGATGGCCACCGCCAATGCGGTCCTCTTCCAGCGCACGCGGCGTCAGGTACGGCATGCCGCGCTCAAGAATACGCACCGGTTCGCCCTGCACTTCGTAGCGCAGCTGATTAGGCTGTTCGTCCCACCACTCCAGACTCGCCTTCGCGCCGACAATACGGATCTTCTGGCCATGCATCGAGCCGCAGTTCACCGCCGACGCCCAGAGTGTGCCGACCGCGCCGTTCTCGTACTCCATCATTACAAAGGCGTTATCCTCCAGCGGCGCGCGCGAGGCGATAAAGCTCTGCCGCGAGCAGAGTAGCCGTTTGACTTTCAGCTGCGGCGCCATGGTTTCAGCGAGAAACAGCGGATGGGTTGCCAGATCGCCCAGTACATAGCTAGGCCCGACAAATCTGGGATCGACGCGCCAGCGCGTGCTGGGATTTTGCAACTCCACGGCTTCATGATGAAAGCCGTGGGCGAACTGCATATTGACGATGCGGATCTCTCCCAGCATCCCCTGCGCGATCATCTCCCGCGCCTGTTGGATCAGCTGGTGTCCCGCGTAGCCATAGGTCACGCCGATCAGCTTGTTTTTCTCTTTGCATAGCCGTTCCAGCTCGTCCGCCTCCTGCGTGGTAAAGCAGAGCGGCTTTTCGCAGACGACGTGCAGTCCGGCATTGAGCGCGGCACGGCAGATAGCGAAGTGGGTGTTATTGGGCGTGGCGACAGAGACCGCTTCAATGCCATCCTCGCGTGCCGCTTCCGCAGCAAACAGCGTCTCATAGTCGGGATAGCAGCGCTCGGCCGCAACGCCCAGCGAGGTGCCGAAAGCGCGGCCCCGCTCGGCATCGATATCGAACGCGCCCGCCAGCAGCCTGAAGTTGCCGTCGCGCAGCGCTGCGGAGCGATGAATATAGCCAATCTGGCTGGTGCCGCCGCCGCCAACCATGCCCCAGCGCAGGGCGCGATCCACTGCTTTTGTGCCGTTAATCATCCTCTGCTCCTTAAAAACCCACGGATTTGAGATAGCTCAGGCTGGCGCTGACGTCGCGCAGGCTGGTGTCGGACTGGCGCGGATCGCGTTCCTGCTCCAGGGTAATCCAGCCCTGATAGCCCTGCTCGGCCAGAAAAGCGCGCACTGCCGGATAGTCGATGGCACCCTGCCCGATGGGGCACATCACCCCTTCAGCACAGGCGCTGAAAAAGTCGAGACCGCGCGCCAGCACATCGCGCCACACCTCATGGTTGACGTCTTTAAAATGGAGATAGTCGATGCGATGCCAGTAGCGCCGCAGCGTAGCGATGGGGTCCATGCCCGCATAATAGAGGTGGCCGGTATCGAGGCAGAGCCCGGCTACCTGATGTGGAATGTCCTGCTCCAGCTGCGCCAGCTCGTCGGCGAACTCAATGCAGCCGCCAGCGTGCGGATGGATCACCGGCCGCACGCCATAGTCGCGCCAGGCGATCTCGCTGATTTCCGTAATATGGCACATCAGGCGCTGCCACTCCGCTGCGCCGAGCCGCGGGGCACGCTCAAACTGTCCGGCCAGCCTGGCGCGTTCAGGATTGCCGAAGTCGATTATCACCAGATAGGGCGCGGGCGCGTTGTCGCCGTGTATCTTCTCTGCAGTCGGGATCTGGGACAGGGTTCGGCACAGCTTATGCGTCAGGTCGACCATCGCGGGGAAATTCGCCTCGCTGACCAGATCGTCAAACAGCGTAGCGGCGACGATCGACAAGCCGTGATGGTTCAGGGCGCGGCTGAGTTGCTCAGGATCGCTGGGCAGATAGCGCCAGGGACCTAGTTCAATGCTGCGGTAGCCCGCCTGCGCCGCTTCGCGTAGTACGGTCTGCCACGGCGGCAGAAAGGGATTATCAGGGTTATCGACGCCCCAGCTACAGGGCGCATTGGCGATATGAATGGTCACGATCACTCTCCTGGCAGGTAGCTTTGCCGGGAGTATCGAATATTTTTTCCGCAACTAACAACTGTGGAAATTTTATTCTTTGATAGCGGTCATAGTTATTTTTAACATCATCATCACATAAAATTTCCCATTTAAATCATTAACTAACTGATTTATCTCTTTTCTCGATGCCAGCATGCAGGCCGCTGTCGCCACGCCCGCTCCTGCATCGCGCCTTCGCATGCATGACAATTTTTCATCGCTGGCACCCCGTTCTGACAGCGATCTCCCCCGCCCGGCTGACTCTGAAATTTCGCTGTTGCTGTCCTCTCTACGCGGCGGCCGCTGCCTCTTCTTTAATAAAAAAGCGCTTATAAATTTGATCCTCTTCGCATAATGAAATATTTATTTCTAAACGTGTTTCATTTGGAAAATACATTTGTTAAAAATTTCCCCGTTCTGCCAGCAGAAGGGTTGATGGGATTCCATCATCAAAGGGTTAGAGAGGGCAGCAGCAGGCTTTCTATAGTGAAAGCCTGGCGGACGAAGCGGTTAGCCGCCGCGCTCCATTAACGTGCTAATAAATCTGGAGATATTATGTTTCCCTCTACCTTACCTGCTCCGCGACTGCCCGATGCGCAACAGATCCCTGCGCTGCGCTGGGGCATTGTCGGCCCCGGCTGGATTGCCGATCACTTTGCCAACGCGCTGTGCCGCCATACCGGCCAGCAGCTCGTTGCTGTTTCATCGCGTAGCCGCGAGAAAGCGCAGGCTTTCGCCGATAAATGGTCCATCCCTCACGCGTGCGGCGGCATTGATGCGCTGCTGGCGCGCGATGATATCGACGCGGTCTATATCGCCACGCCGCATAACCACCATTTTCCTGATGGCCTGCGCGTGTTGCAGGCAGGGAAACATGTACTGATTGAAAAACCGCTGGCGCTCAACGCGCGTCAGGGCGAAGAGCTGCAGCAGGCGGCGCGACGGGCGCAGCGGCTCTGCATGGAAGCGATGTGGTGCGACTTTGCGCCGAAATATGACGTTATCCGGCAGCTGCTGGCGGACGGCGCGCTGGGCGAGGTTCACAGCCTCATTGCAGACCACGGCGAATTTTTTACTCCGGATCATCGTATTTTCAATGCCGATCTCGCCGGCGGGCCAATGCTCGATCTCGGCAGCTATCTTGTCGCCTTTAGTATTCTGGTCGGTGGCGCGCCCGAGCGCATTATTGCGCAGGGCGAACCCGCGCCGGGTGGCGTCAACGGCCAGACCGCGATGATCTTTACCCATGCGCAGGGCATGCAGTCGGTGCTGCACACCACGCTGTTCAGCAACACGCCGGGTACGGCGGTGATCGCTGGACGCGACGCCACGCTCTACCTCGACGGCCAGTTCTATGCCCCTGGCAACTTCCGTCTGGTTTCCAGCGACAGGCGTCATACGCTGCACTGGGAAGAACCCGCTAACCGCTACCAGCAGCTCTGCCATGAAATCAACCATTTTGCCTGGTGCGTAGGCCAGGGCCTCACTGATTCGCCGGTTCGCTCGCTGGCGACGTCGCTGTTGACGCTGCGCGCGATGGATGAGGCGCGTCGGCAGATCGGTGTGGTATTTAACGAAGAACGCTAACTTAAGCCTGGAGTAGTTAAGATGAAAATCGCTTTTGATGTGGATGTAATCAGGGATATGGGCATCACCCGCATGGTGCACCAGGTGGCGGAGTGGGGATATAAATATATCGAGCAATCGCCTCATCCGCAGATCAACCCGTTCTATAAGCACCCGAAGGCCAGCCGCGAAATCATGCGCGAATATAAAAACGCGCTGAACGCCACCGGGGTAGAGATCTCCTCGTTTATCGTGGTTTATCGCTGGTCCGGCCCGGATGAGCTGCGTCGTCAGGCGGCGGTGAAAAACTGGAAGCGCATGATCGAAATCGCAGTCGAAATGGGCGTGCAGGTGATCAACACCGAACTCTCCGGCAATCCGAACGAGCCGGAGATTTGCGAAGAGATGTTCTACCGCTCGATGGAAGAGCTGCTGCCGATTTTTGAGCGCGAGAATATTCGCGTTGAAATCCAGTCGCATCCGTGGGATTTCTGCGAGAACAGCAACGAAACCGCCGATATGGTGAAATCGTTCCGCAGCGACAACGTGAAATATGTCTACAGCGTGCCGCACACCTTTTTCTACGACAACGGTAAAGGCGACGTCAGGCCGATGCTGGAGTATGCCGGTGACGATCTTTCCCACGTCCTGATCGCCGATACCATGAACCATACCAAGCACTGCCGCTATATCGTTAACCCGCCGGGCGTGGATGCCACGATCCACCAGCACGTTGGCGTCGGCGAAGGCGAAGTTGACTTTGATACCCTGTTCCAGACGCTGCGCGAGATGGATTTCGCCAACCGCACCTATAAAGTGGGCGGCGAATCCATTATCGCTTCCGCGCTGTTCGGCTATCCGGAGAAGATGAAAGTCCAGGCGGTAGAGACGCGTGAGCTGATTGAACGCGAGCTGCTGAGCCGGTAATCGCTTTACACCAGCCGCTCCACCTGAACGAAACGCCCGCTGGCCAGCGATTCGCAGGCCGCTTCGGCAATCGCCTGCGCCTGAAGACCATCCATCAGGCCAGGCAGATCCGCCACCGTTTCGCCGCCGAGATGGCGCAGAAACGCATCCAGCTGGGCGTAGTAAGTATCGCGCACGCGGCTAAACCAGTCCGGAAACAGGCCGGGCTGAGTGATGCCGCTCTCCTGATAAAGCGTCGCGCCGCGCATCGCCTGCGGCTCAGATGCCAGCATCCCTTTCGATCCCACCACGCTGATGCGCTCATCATAGCCGTAAGCGGTGCGCCGCGTGTTGTCGAGCTGCGCCAGCGCGCCACGTTCAAGCCGCATAATCAGCACCGAGGTATCCACATCGCCCAGTTCGCGCAGCGCAGGCTGCGCCAGCGTCGCGCCCAGTGCGCCAACAACCTCTACCTCATCCCCGGTGAGAAAACGCAGCAGATCGAAAAAGTGTATCGCCTGGTCGCGCATCTGACCGCCCGACGCGCGCAGGTACTCTAGCGACGGCATTTCCGACGCGCGGCACGCCATCTGGATCAGCTCCGGCATGCCAATCGCGCCCTGCTGAATCTGCTGCTTAAGCTGCTGGTGGCTGCGGTCGAAGCGGCGGTTGAAGCCGACGGTAACCGGCACCTTCAGCGGCGTAATGCTTTCCACTACCGCGCGCGCCTTCGCCAGCGACAGGTCGATGGGCTTTTCGCAATAGACCGCCTTGCCCGCATTCACCGCCTGCGCCAGAAAGTCGGCGTGGGTCGGCGTCGAGCTGGCGATCAGCACCGCGTCGATATCATCGCGGCTGAGCGCCTCGCTGACGTGACCAGCACGCGCGCCATACCGCTGCGCCAGCGCGTCGGCGCGCGTCGCGTCAAGGTCGCACACCAGCGCCAGATGCGCGCCAGGATGCGCCGCCAGATTCGCAGCGTGAACCTGGCCGATAAAGCCGCTGCCGATCAGGGCAACGCGTTGAGTTACTGGCGACATTTTCGGTTTCCTCTTCACAGTTCGGGATGGTTTGCCTTGTCAAAATAGCCCGTTCTGTCAGGCTGGCTGAACGCAGAAATTGATGGAATTCACTCAGCATGAAGCGAATGACGCTCAGCAACCTGGCGCGCGCCGCAGGCGTTGGCGTGGCGACCGTGGACAGGGTGCTCAACGAACGCGGCGGCGTGTCGCCAGCGATGACGAAAAAGGTACTGGACGCGGCGCGCGCGGCGGGCCTTAACCGCATCCTGCCGGAAGAGCACCGCCACCCGTGGCAAATCGAAGTGATCCTCAGCGGCAACGACTCCTTTTTCTTTCAGCAGCTGGCGCAGGATTTTCAGCAGTTAGCCGACGCGCTCGGCTATCGCCGCCTGCGCCTGCAGCGCACCTTTATCGCCGAGAACGCGCCGGAGAAGCTGGCGGCGCATATTCTCGCCAGCAGCCGCAGGATGGATGGGCTGATGGTCTTCGCTCATGAACATCCTGCGATTTACCAGGCGCTGCGCGACTGCAAAGCGCGCGATGTGCCGGTGATTACGCTGGTTTCCGATCTGCCCGATGCCGAGCGGCTGCTGCATGTAGGCATCAATCAGCTTAAAGCCGGACGCACCGCCGGGCTGATGATGGGCAGCATGCTGGCCCGCGCGGGCGAGGTGCTGATGATCAGCGGTCGCGTCGACTATCGCGCGCATCGCCAGCGCATTGAAGGCTTTCGCGACGTTTTGCAGCAGCGCTTTCCGCATCTGGCGCTGCGCGAAGTGCTGGCCGGACAGGAGGAGCGCGAGCGCATCAGCAAGCTGCTGGAGAAGGCGCTGGTGGAGTCGCCCGCGATTGTCGGCATCTATAATACCGGCCTCGGCAACAGCGAGATTTCGCAGGCGCTGGCGCGCCACCGCCGCGAACGCGACGTGGTTTACATTACGCATGAGCTTTACGCCACCACGCGCCGCCTGTTGCAGCAGCGCATCCTCACCTTAACGCTCGATCAGAACACCCAGCGTCACGCCCAGCTGGCGCTTAACCTGCTTTTGCAGCAGCTGGAAAAAGGCGGAGACTTTTCTACTTATGAGGAGGGCCGCGTCGACTTTATGCTCTATACCCAGGAGAACGTCGATTAGCGAACGCCAGCAGAGTTAAACCGCAATTATCCGCCCTGCTACACTCAGAGACGTCTGACAAACTCTCATCAACAAGGCGAACCCACACTATGTCGGAAAACAGTTATCAGCCCGCAACAGTCTGGAAATGGGATCCGGAAGCCAAAGGCAACGGCGCGAAAACCAACCGTCCCATCGCAGGCGCAACCCATGAAAAAGCGCTGCCGGTCGGCAAACATCCGCTGCAGCTCTACTCGCTCGGCACGCCGAACGGACAGAAAGTAACCATCCTGCTGGAAGAGTTGCTGGCGGTCGGCGTCAGGGAGGCTGAGTATGACGCCTGGCTGATCCGCATCGGCGAAGGCGATCAGTTCGGCAGCGGCTTTGTTGATATCAACCCGAACTCAAAAATTCCGGCGCTCAGCGACCATTCGGTGAACCCGCCGCTGCGCGTGTTCGAGTCCGGCAATATCCTGCTTTACCTGGCGGATAAGTTCGGCCATTTCCTGCCTGAAGACCTGGCAGGCCGTACCGAAGCGCTGAACTGGCTCTTCTGGCTACAGGGCGCAGCGCCCTTCGTCGGCGGCGGTTTCGGCCACTTCTATCACTACGCGCCGGAGAAAATCGAATACGCCATTAACCGCTATACGCTGGAAACCAAGCGCCTGCTCGACGTGCTGGATCGCCGTCTGGCGGAGAGCCGCTTCCTTGGCGGCGACGCCTATACCATTGCCGATATCGCGACCTGGCCGTGGTTCGGCGGGCTGGTGCTGAACAACCAGTATGGCGCGACCGAGTTCCTCGACGCGAAATCTTATAAAAACGTGGTGCGCTGGGCGCAGGAGATTGCGGAACGTCCGGCGGTGATCCGCGGCCGCAAAGTAAACCGCGTGATGGGCGAACCGGCCGATCAGCTGCATGAGCGTCACGACGCATCCGATTTTGATACCAACACCGAAGACAAACGCCAGGCGTAAAGGAGCCAACAATGAGCGCATATGTAATCTTTATTCGCGACAAAATTACCAACCCTGAAGAGTTCGCTATCTACGGCGAAAAGGCGGGCAAAGCGCGCGGCGATCACCCTATTACGCCGCTGGCATTTTATGGTGAGCTGGAGACGCTGGAAGGGCCGGAAGCGGACGGCGTTGTGGTGCTTGAATTCCCGACGGTAGAAGCGGCACACGGCTGGTATGACAGCCCGGAATATCAGGAAGCCAAAGCGCACCGCCTGAAAGGCGCGGAGTATCGCGTGGTGCTGGTGCAGGGCGTCGAGAAGTAAAAAGGGACGCCTGATGGCGTCCCCTTAAAAGCTGACAGCGTGCCGACGCGGGTTGCATGATCCCGTCGCAAAAAGGCGAAAGTCAGCATTGATGTCAGCGCGTCCCGCGTTATCCATAGCGCGGGACGCTTTGTTTTTGGACACCTGCTCTGCCCGCCATGGCTGCTATCCCCACGGCGCTTTGCCTCAGTCCAGCTGGATACGCGCCACGCTGTCGGGGCCTTTGCTGCTGTGGTCCTTATTGAAGCCCTGCTTGACGGTGACATAGAGCGTCTGACCATCCGGCGTGACCAGCAGGCTGTTGGGATGTCCCTCGAACGACCAGCTGTTTTTCACCGCATAGGTGGTGGCGTCAAGCTGCAACACCTTTTTCGATTCGCGCTGGCTGATATAGATCTCGTTGCGTTTCGCGTTGAATTTAATCCCCAGCGCGTCGCCGTCGATACGTTTGATCACCTTACCCGTACGCTCATCGAACACCAGCGTCGTCTTCGCTTTGGAGTTGTCCGTTACAAACAGACGGCCCGTCGCCGGATCTTCCGCCATATTCAGCAGCAGATACTCTTTGCCGTCGCCTGCGGTCAGGCGCTTCTCGATCTTATGGCTGCGCGGGTTGATCACCAGGATCTCTCCGCCGCCGTTCGCAGCGTAAATACGATCGGTGACGGGGGAATAGATAATGCCGGTGACCCACTTGCCTGCGTTTTTAATACGGGTTTTCAGCTTCATGGTCTGCGCGTCCACCACCCAGATCACGCCGGGATCGCCCACGCCACCGATATAGAGCTGCCCGTCATGCAGAAAGATCTCGCGCGCGCCGAACGGGGATCCCTTCTCGTTGCGCTCGCTGAACAGCGTGCGTGCCAGCACCTTGCCCTTCACCGGATCGATCTTCGAGACGCCACCATCCAGCGTGTTGGTCACGTAGAGCAGGCTGCCGTCATCGTTCATGGTCATACCGAAGTTCTTCAGATCGGTATAGCCTTTGCCGGTGGTCTCCAGCGTGGCGGGATCGAGGCGATAGATGACGCCGCCGCTGACATCCTTAAAGGCGTCGGCGCTGGCGACGTAAAGCGCTTTGGCGCCCGGCGCGTAGGCCATCTCGTACAGACCGAAGGCGAGTTCGCGCTGTTTCACCTGTGAGGCGGCGGGCTGCGCGGCGGCGGTCGGGGCTTCGGCTTTTTTCGCCGGCGCCTGACAGGCTGTCAGGCCAAAAGCGGCGGCAATCGCCAGAGCAAGCGCGGCGTTGCGCGGACTGAACAGAGGTTTCATGCATGACTCCCTTAGCGAATGAGTCGCCTCCACCCGGTTAATCCGCAGCGGTCAGCGCTCAAAAAGAATGAGAATAATACTCATTAACAATCAATGTGTAAATATTAACCCGCCGCGACGACAGCGTTACGCCTCCTGCTGTAAACGCGCCTGTAAAAAATCGACGAAGGCGGTAATACGCGCTGGAAGCTGACGCTGCGCCTGCCATACCGCGAAAATATCACCGTCAGGCGCCTGCCATTCCGGCAGAACGTGCAGCAGCTCGCCCCGTTCAATGGCGTGTTGCGCATCCCACCACGAGCGCAGCAGGATGCCGTGACCGTCCAGCGCCATGCGCATCGCCACCTCGCCGTCATTAGTGAGCAGGCTGCCACGCACCTTCTGGCTGCTGCTCTCACCCCCCTTAACAAAGCGCCATAGGGTAAAGTCCCCTTCATGCTGGCGCAGCAGAATGCAGTTGTGCTGCGCCAGCCCATGAATATCGGCAGGCAGTCCGCAGCGGGCCGCGTAAGCGGGTGAACAGCAAAGGATGCGCGGATTAGTGCGCAGCCGACGCGCCACCAGCCGTGAATCGGGCGGTTCGCCGACACGCACATCGATATCCACGTTAGCGTCGAGAAAATTGAGCGGCTGGCTGCTGAGCTGCAGCGAAAGCGACAGGTCGGGATGCAGAGCCGCGAACGCCGAGACGCAGGCGGCGACGTGGCGGCGGCCAAAGCCGAACGAGGCGTTGATATTCAGCGTGCCGCGCAGCGTCTGCGTCTGGCCGCTTACCGCCTCCTCCAGCGCCGCCAGCTGATCGAGCAGCGGACGCGCGCCGTCCAGATAGCGGCGTCCTTCTGCCGTCAGCTCCAGACGCCGCGTGGTGCGCCTGAGCAGCTGCACGCCGAGCCGTCGCTCAAGCTGGCTGAGGCGCTTGCTAACCGCCGCCAGCGATAAACCGAGATCGCGCGCCGCCGCCGTCAGGCTGCCAAGGGTAGCGATACGCACAAAGAAGGCGAGATCGTCGGTCGAAGTGCGGGATTCTTTACTTTGATTCAACATTGGCTTGCGTTTCAGGCTAATTATTTCCCGGTGATGCAAAGTTATACTGCGCAGACAATTCGAACATCAACCCTGTGAGGTGCCCTGTGACTGAAAAAATCCATCGTATTGCCGTGATCCCCGGCGACGGTATCGGTAAAGAGGTGATGCCGGAAGGCATCCGCGTGATGAATGCGGCGGCTGAAAAATTTGGTATCGCGCTGCGCTGGGAGTGGTTCGATTTCGCCAGCGCCGAATACTGGCAGCAACACGGCAAGATGTTGCCCGATGACTGGTTTGCGCAGCTGGAAACCTTCGATGCGATCTACTTCGGCGCGGTGGGATGGCCTGAGATCGTGCCGGATCACGTCTCGCTGTGGGGATCGCTGCTGCAGTTCCGCCGCGAGTTCGACCAGTATGTTAACCTGCGGCCGGTGCGCCTGATGCCCGGCGTTAAGGCACCGCTGGCGAACCGCAAACCGGGTGATATCGACTTTTACGTGGTGCGCGAAAATACCGAGGGCGAATACTCCAGCGTCGGCGGCACGATGTTCCCCGGCACCGAGCGTGAAGTGGTGATCCAGGAAACCGTGATGACGCGCACCGGCGTCGATCGCATCTTGAAATTTGCCTACGAGCTGGCAAACAGCCGCCCGAAAAAGCACCTGACCTCCGCCACGAAATCTAACGGCATCGCCATCACTATGCCCTACTGGGACAAACGGGTTGAGGCGATGGGCGAGCACTATCCGCAGGTCAAAGTCGATAAGTATCATATCGATATTCTTACCGCCAATTTCGTGCTGCATCCTGACTGGTTCGACGTGGTGGTCGCCAGCAACCTGTTCGGCGATATCCTCTCCGATCTCGGCCCGGCCTGTACCGGCACCATCGGCATTGCGCCCTCCGCTAACATCAACCCTGACCGCACCTTCCCCAGCCTGTTCGAACCGGTACACGGCTCCGCGCCCGATATCGCCGGTAAAGGCGTGGCGAATCCCATCGGCCAGATCTGGTGCGGCGCGATGATGCTGGAACACCTGGGTTATAAAGAGGCGGGCGACGCGGTGCTTGATGCTATCGAACGCACGCTGGCGCAGGGCGAATGCCTGACGCGCGATCTTGGCGGCGACGCAGGCACCGAAGCGCTTGGCGCAGCGATCGCCGCCGCGCTCAACGCTTAATCCACGTCAAACAACTCTGTATGCCAGCCTGGCGGTAGCGGCTCAGGCCGCTCAACCGCCAGGTGATGCCAGCGCAGGTTCTCAACGCCGCGTGCGAACAGCGCGGGCAGGCCGTCGGGATAACGCTCTACGCCGTACGCTTCGCCGGTTCTGGGGTCAAGCTTATACGCATTATCCAGTCCCATGCCGGTCGGCGCGTCCGGGTTGCACGGCGGCCGAATATCATACTGTCCCTGCGCGCTATCATGGCTCAGCGTCTGGCGCAGCTGCACACTGGCGATCAGCACGTCGCGGATATCGCCCGGCCGCGCCGCATGCAGGTTGATCGCCCCTTCCGCCACGCCGACAACATTGCTGAACTGCACCTGCTCAACCCTGCCGGGCATAATGTCAGGACTGCGGCTGCGTACTGAAATAAACAGCGGGTCGGCCTTTCCCCAGTGGCAAGGCGGCGCATGATGACAGACAAAGGTCAGCTGGCTGAACAGCAGACGCCGCAGGGCGCCGCCGTCGCGAGACAGAATGCCTACGGCGCGATTGGAGTCAAATATGGTGCAGCCGGTGACCGTCACATCTTCCACATCATCCCAGGTTTCGGTGCCGATCTTAAAGGCGCAGCTGTAGCTGCGCAGCTGGCAATTGCTAATCATAATCTGCCGCGCCGGACGCCGCAGAGCCATTGGTTTGTGGGTGGTTTTAATGCAGATTGCGTCATCGGCAGCGCTGAGGTAGCAGTTACTGACAAACACCGCCTCGCAGCTGTCGATATCCAGCGCGTCGGTATTCGGCATGGTCATGGCGTTGTCGATGGTGAGATGGTCGATATGCACATGCCGGCAGCTTACCAGATGCACAGTCCACATCGGGGCCTGCACAATGGTAAAGTCCTCCAGCCGCACCTGTTCGCAATCTTCAAACACAATAATGCGTGGCCTGTCGGCGCGCGGCAGTCGGTAGCCCTGCTCGTCACGCCCGGCGGCGAACCAGGCTTCGCCGTCGCCGTCAATGCGGCCAGTGCCGCTGATGATGAGATTGCGCTGACCAAGGGCGTAGAGCAGCACATTGTGCGACTTCTCGGCGCTGCTCAGCGCCTGGAACGGCTGGTAATCGGCCAGCCGCTGACTGGCGATCAGCACTGCGCCCGCTTCAAGGTGCAGTTCAAAATCTGAAGGCAGATTCAGGCAGCCGCTGCGGTAACGCCCGGCAGGCACCGTCAGGCGCCCGCCGCCCGCGGCAGCGATCTGAGCGATGGCGTATTGCAGCACCGCCGTATCCAGGGTTTCGCCATCGGCGGCAGGATGAAAATCAGCAAGGAAAAGGTTCATAGTGCGGCTCCCGCAACAGTGAGGAGGAAGAATTGCAGCACGTTCCGGCGTTGCAAACCTTTGTCTGGTCGCCACTGCGCCGCTCCATATGACATCTTACGCATCACTTCACGGCGCCTTCGGTCACGCCACTGATAAATTTCCTCTGGAAAATCAGGAACACCGCTATCAGCGGCATAATGACAATCATCGCGCCCGCCATCAGTACCGGAATATCGATGGTGTTTTTGTTCTGAAAAAACATCATGCCAATCGGCAGGGTGCGCAGTTCATCTTTGTTGACCAGAATGAGGGGAATAAGGAATTCGTTCCAGGTCCAGATAAAGAGTAATAGCCCAAGCGTCGACAGCGTCGGCCAGATAGCCGGTACCAGGATACCCCACAGGATTTTGATCCGCGACGCGCCGTCCATCACCGCAGCTTCTATCAGCTCTTTCGGCACCTGCTGAAAGGCGCTGGCGATCATCAGCGTGGTAAACGGCAGCGACAAAGCGATTTGCGGCAGGATCAGCGCCAGGTAGGTATTCGTCAGTCCCATCCAGCGCAGTTCATGATAGAGCGGAATGATAAACGCCTCGCTCGGCAGCACCATACCGAGCGCCAGCAGCGCTGCAATCCCTTTTTTACCGGGGATTTTCAGCCAGGCGAAGCCAAACCCTGCCAGAATCCCAAGCAGCACGCTGCACAGCACCACTGGAATAACCACCAGCACCGAGTTAAGGAAGTAGACGTTAAAATGCCCCTGTTGCCAGGCGGTCACGTAATTTCTGAAGCTAAACGAGGCGGGCAGCGTGAACACGCCCTGAAACAGCTCCATCTGGGTTTTGAAGGAGGTCATCAACGCCATCAGAAACGGCAGGATAGTCATCAGCGCGACAATCCAGATCAGCGCGCGTGAAATCACCAGCGTACTTCGCATCAGTAACGCTCCTTTAAAGCCAGATGTATCAGGTAGTTAATCCCTAGCACGATCAGCATGCTGAACACCGCTACCGATGAAGCATACCCAAAGTAGTGCAGGTCAAAGCCCTGCTTATACATAAAGATATTGGTGACCATCGTCGACGTGCCCGGCCCGCCCTGGGTCATCACATAGACCAGATCAAACGCTTTCAGGCTGGCGATAACCGTCAACAGCAGCGCGATCCGCAACTCGGGCCGCAGGCCCGGCAGAGTGATTCGCATAAACTTCTGGCGACGCGAAGAGCCATCCAGATCGGCGGCCTCCAGCAGAGAAGGATCCATCCGCTGCAGCCCCGCCATAAACAGCACCAGGCAGAAGCCGAAGAAGTACCAGGTAGCGACTAATCCGACGGCGGGCAGCGCCCAGGTAAAGTCACCGAGCCACGACATCGCCAACTGCGGCAAGCCGATAGCACGCAGTACCTGATCGATTGGACCAAACGCCGGGTTATACAGCCAGCGCCAAACGACCCCCAGCACCGCCATCGGCATGATATAGGGCAGAAAAAAGAGAATGCGCAGCACGCTTCGTTCGCTGTTACTGCGCGTGTCATACAAAAAGCTGCACAGCAGCAGGCCCACGCTAATGGGCAACAGGGTATAGAACAGCATCAAAATGGCGTTATTACCTAGCGCAATCCAGAATACCGGATCGCTGAACATGCGCAGATAATTGCTGACACCGCTAAACAGCGGCAGCGAGGTGCCGTCCCACTCGGTAAAGCTGATGCCCAGCGAGGCCAGCAATGGAAAGAGCAAAAATACCGCATAGACCAGCACCGCAGGCAGAACATAGAGAAAATTACGCCAACCGCTTAGATTCAACATAACCGTACTCGTGGCTCAGAACGACACTCAGGCCCGGCAATACGCCGGGCCACCGGCTTAATGTTTCAGGGTTTTTAGGTAACGCTGATAGTTGTCGTCAAAATTAGCGATCATCTGGTCGGCCGTCTGGCGGCCGGCCAGCAGCAGCTGAACATTCTGATTCAGCTCGGCATTCATGGTTGGCGTCGCCCAGTCAACGTAGTGGCCGAGGCCGTCATAGTCGTTGAGCGTCAGCCACACCTGATACGCCTCCGCCAGCAGCGGATTGTCCGCCGGCATTTTGGCCGTCTTGTTAGTGCTGGCAGGCAGGAAGCCGATTTTCAGCCAGCGGTCAGCCATCTCATCCGACACCATATAGTTAATAAATTTCGCCGCCGCATCCTGCTGCTCTTTACCCTTCGCAGTGCTGGTGACGGAGAAGGCCAGATCGGTACCGCCCACCATCAGCGGCTGCTTCACGCCGTCACCGGCAGGCATGGCGGCAAAGTGAATATCTTTATTGTCTTTAAACTGGCCGAGGTACCAGGTGCCGCTCACCAGGAAGGCCGCCTGATTGTTCTGAAACAGCGTCGCGGCGTCATCGTGACCGATCCCCTGGAAGCCCGGGAAAAAGTAGCCGTTGTCGGTCCAGCGCTTCATCATGGTGGCGGCCTTTACCAGCTTGTCATCCTTAAAACTGCCGCCGACATCGTAGATCAGATTGTCCAGCGTCTTACGGTCGTGGCTTTCTATTTGCGCCTGCCACAGCGTGCTGAGCAGCTGCTGACCCATGTTGCCATCCAGCAGGCCGAGCATCATCGGCGCGGTGCCCTGCTGTTTCAGCTTCGCCATGGCGCTCTCCAGCTCAGCCAGGGTTTTAGGAACCGCAATGCCCGCTTTATCCAGCAGCGCTTTGTTGTAGTAAAGCCCAACCATTTCACCGAGGCTGGCAACGCCGTACAGTTTGCCGCTGCCAAATTCGCCGCTGTCAGACCAGCGGTTACGTTTAAGAATCGAGTCGGGGAAGCGTGTGGTCCAGCCGTCGGCGCTGGCGTAGCTATCCAGCGGCACCAGCAGTTTATCTTTCACCAGCGAGCCCATATCGCCGCCGCCCTGATTCACCTGGGCGATCTGCGGCCCGTCACCAGCGGTGAGCGCCAGCTTGAGCGGAATACGCGTATCTTCAAACGAGTGCACCGACCGGTTAATCACAATGCCTGGATTCTGCTGCGAAAAGGCTTTAAGGCCCTCGTCCACGGCGGCTGTCTGCTGCGGATAGTTGTAGATATCCCACTCATTGAGAGTGACGGCGGCCTGCGCGACGTGCACGACGCTGCCCGCCAGCAAGCCTGCCGCCAATAGCCGACCCACATTGCGAATTCGGAACGAACGAACTGAGGAAACAGACATTATGCTCACCTTCTCCAGACCAGGGTCGGCATCCTTTCATCTCACCACCCGCCATCCCGCAGGCTGAAGCCTCTTACATCACACGCTTATCCATACTTACTTTAATAAAAAAATAAAGTCAAACAGCCAGCCGGTGAAATTGCAGCGCTGTGAGCACGCGCAAATAAACAGCACTGTGGCGGCAAAATCAGCATGCCGCGCTGGCTATCTGCGACGTGACCGCAGCGGAACGCCACCCGAGCGTCTTTCCTCAGCACAAAATACCAACGTCAATAATGCTAAATAAACCCATGATAAAACATATGAAAATCCTATCGCGCTCACATTTTGCCGTTTTCTCCGCTCTGAAAGACAGCCTCAGACGCCGCGTGTCGTGCGTGTTGGCGATCACAGTTGTGAAAGGTGATACCGGTAAAGATTGCCGGATCCGATGCGTTAGTGCGATAAGATAATTATTCTATCTTGAAAACTAAGTCCACTTTCACTAACGTAACTTTTCATCTGCGGGCCGGTTCATCGACTAGCCCTCTCATCCACTTATGAGAATGCATTATGGCGAATCAAGGTGTCATTCGTCCGGCCACCCCGGCGGACTATCCGGCGCTCTACCGCATCTGCCTGGAGACAGCCGATGCCGGAGGCGATGCCCGCGCGCTTTACTCCGATCCGGACTATCCCGGCCAGCGGTTTGCCGTGCCCTATGCGCGCTTCGCGCCTGATTTTGCCTTTGTGCTGGAGATCGCCGGCGAGGTAATGGGTTATGTGGTAGCCGCGCCCGATACGCGTGCTTTCGAGGCGCAGCTGCAGGCGGAATGGTGGCCGTTATGGCAGGAGAAATATCGCCAGCGTACCGCCAGCGCGCCGCTCGATAATAAAGTGCTCGACGCCATCCGTCAGCCCGACAGCGCGGCTGAGGCGCTGGTGGCGCAGTGGCCAGCGCATCTGCACATTAACCTGCTGCCAGCGGCGCAAAAAGGGGGCTGGGGACGCAAAATGATTGAGCATGAACTGGAAGCATTACGGGCGGCAGGCGTCAGCGGCGTTCATCTTGGCGTGAGTCTGCAAAACGAGCAGGTCTGCGCTTTCTATCAGCGCATGGGATTCACGCCGATCATGCGCAGCAACGCCATTTACATGGGCCAGATACTCTGAGTGAGGTAGCCGATGACCAGCCTGCGCTTGCAGAATGTGAAGAAGTCTTACGAGCACGTCAATGTCATTCATGGTATCGATCTGACGATCAACAGCGGTGAGTTTGTCGTATTTGTCGGGCCTTCCGGCTGCGGTAAATCGACGCTGCTGCGCATGATCGCCGGGCTGGAGGAGATCAGCAGCGGGCAGTTGCTGATTGAGGAACGGGATATGACGCAGCAGCCCGCCACCGAACGTGGCATCGCCATGGTCTTTCAGTCTTATGCGCTCTATCCCAATATGACGGTGCGCGGAAATCTGGCCTATCCGCTTGAGGTGATGAAAAAATCAAAGGCGGAGATTGCCGAGGCGATTGAGCAGACGGCGGCGCGTCTGCACCTGACCGAACTCCTTGACCGCCTGCCGCGCGCGCTCTCCGGCGGACAGCGGCAGCGCGTGGCGATTGGTCGGGCGATCATCCGTCGTCCGCGGATTTTCCTGTTCGATGAGCCGCTCTCTAATCTGGATGCGGAATTGCGGTTGCAGATGCGGATTGAGATTGCCCGGCTGCACGCCTCGCTTGGCAACACCATGATATATGTCACGCACGATCAGCTGGAGGCAATGACGCTGGCTGACCGCATTGTGGTGCTGCGTCAGGGCCGCATTGAACAGGTCGGCGCACCGTTAACGCTTTATCACGATCCCGATAACCTTTTCGTCGCCGGCTTCATCGGTTCGCCCAGGATGAACTTCCTGCACGCTGAAATCAGCGCGGTTGGCAAAGGCGAAGTGCAGCTGCGGGTGCCGGAACTGAAGATTAACAGCCTGGTACTGCGCATTGCTGCGCCCTGCCGCGAGGGGCAAGCGGTAACGCTGGGCATTCGGCCGGAACATTTTCAGCCGGTGATGCAGACGTCAGAGGCGTTGCGCTTTCAGGGTGAGCTGTCGTTTAGCGAAATGCTCGGCCACACCAACTATCTCTATCTCGACATTGGGCGTGAACAGATGCTGGTAGTTGAAGAGCGCGAAGCGCATGCGCGTGAGCTGGGTGCACAGGTAGAACTGGGCATTTCCGCCGATCATTGCCTGCTGTTTGACGAGCGCGGAGAACGGCTGCGTTAAGAGAAGCGAACAGGAGATTCGGGCGCTGCGGCGCCCGTTTTCTTTGACAGCCAGTATCAGGTTACCGGCTCTTCATCGGCCTGCGCTGCCAGCAGGTCAAGCAGGCGGTTAACGGCAAAGCCCGCCGCCCCCAGCGCCCACATGCGGTTTGACTCGGTCAGGAACTGCAGCGGCGTCATATGCGGCGTCAGCTTTAGCCGATAAGCCTGGAAGCTCTGGGTGATGTGATCGAGGAGAATACGCGACGCCATATGCGGCTCCATCGCCAGATACACTACATCAGGATCGTAGGCCACCGACAGATTTGCCAGCGAGATCCCCAGCTCACGCCCCGCCTCTTCCAGCGCTGCCAGCACCTCAGGCGTCGGACGCTGATCCAGCGACTGCAGTGTGGTTAGCGCAGTTGGCTCGTGCTCCGCCACCCGCTGCAAAATAGCGCGGGAGGAGGCCACGTCCTCCAGCAACCGCAGCGAGCCGTCGCCGACCAGCCCGTTACCAATCTCACCCGCTTTGCCGTGGCGCCCCCGGTAGAGCTGGCGATTGAGGATGATCCCGGCACCGATGCCCTTGCCGTAGGTGGCAATAACCGCCGACTGAGCCGTGCCGAGCTGGCCAAATACCAGCGCCGCCATCGCCATCGCGTTGGCATCATTTTCAATAAAGACTGGCAGTGAGAAGCGTTCCTCCAGCTGACGCGCGATCGGCACGTTCTCCCAGTCGAGTACTTTCGAGCGGATGCAGTAGCCGTTTTCAGCATCTACCAGCCCCGATAACGCCAGACCGATAGCGCCGACCCGCTTCTCTTCAACGCCGCGCAGGAATTTTGCCAGCGCATCGCCGAGCTGGCGCGGCGTCAGGGGACCAGAAGGCATCTGCTGTTCGCCCAGCAGATTGCCGCTGAGATCGGTCATCACGATGAGGTTACGTTCAGCGTTGAGCTGAATGCCGATTACGCTGGCACGATCGGGGTTGAGACCCAGCAGCGTTTTTGGCCGCCCCATCGACACGCGACGCAGCCCCAGCTCCTGCACAATCTCTTGTGCCAGCAGGCGATTGGTTGCCTGCGAGACCGTCGACATACTCAGGCCGCTGCGGACTTTAAGATCGGACTGGCTAATCGGCGCGTTTTCAACAATCAACCGCAGAATACGCGCGGTCACGTTGGGAGCGGTCATAAATTCCTCGGGTTATATCCCTGTCGTTAACCAGCAGGCTTCCGGTCAGTGACTGGGTAGCTGTGCCGGAGTGACGTTATCGGACGATAAAGCAGGATGCGCGCGGGCAAGCTTCAGCGCTCCGCTTAATGCGTCACCCTGCGGCGTCACCAGCCAGGCCTGAATATCGGCTGCCAGCCAGCGATGAATCGGCGCCGCCAGTCCGCCCATTAGCGCCACACGCCCGGAGCTTAGCGCCGTCAGCCGATGCACCATCAGGCCGATATCTTCAGCCGTCTGCCGCAACAGATCCTGCGCATGATGGTCACCGGCAGCAGCGGCGGCGAAAACCTGCGGCACCACTCGCGCCCAGTCAGCGGGCGCGGCCGTACGGGTCCACAGCAGCATGGTTTCCGGGCTGTGTCCAAATTGTGCCATCAGCTGATAAGTAAAATCGGTTTGCCCGACAATCGCTTCGTGAGCCAGCAGCGCCAGGCGAAGCGCACGGCGGCCCAGCTCCGCGCCCGATCCATGATCGGAGAGGGCAAAGCCCCAGCCGCCCAGCAGCGTAAAGCGTGCGCCATCCCAGGCGGCGCCCTGGCTACCGGTGCCGGTAATGAACACCGCGCCAGGCTGCCCGCCATGGGCGCCCGCGCAGGCGATCTCTACATCGCTGACCACCTGTAAAGCCGCGCATGCTGGCTGCCAGCTGGCCAGCCGCGCCTGTACCGACGCGACGTTAGCACCAGCTAATCCGGCGACCAGCGAGGTCTGTGCCAGCATCTTTGGTGACAGTCCGGCCTGTACAAATACCTTATCGATCAGCTGCCCGACGCTGGACAGGGCAGCCTCATACTGCGACCAGACGTTGGCAGGCCCGCCAGCGGCCTCCGCCAGTACCGTACCCTGAAGGTCGGTTAACCGCGCGCGACACTGGGTGCCGCCACCATCAATGCCAAGGAGATAGTGTGATTGCACGCGTTTTCTCCCGCCTCCACTGGTTAAGAGTTGTAGCCATAATGAGCGAACGATAGGGGAAAAAAACTTAAATCGCAATAACAAATAAATATCGCAAAAAAATATCCTTATTTTCGTCTTAATTTACATAAAGATAATTAAAAAGCCCTCTGCAAATTTCGCAGCGCGATATTGACATTACTTTTTCTACCGTAATAAGTTGGCGTTCAGATTATCAACAGCCGCGCCTGGCTATGAGCGGGCTATGCGCTATCCGATTTCAGGATCAGGGGTTTAACATGAAAGTAGGCATTATCGGTCTTGGCTTTCGTCTGTCCCACGTCATTAAAGAGTTCAACAACGCTGACGACGCCTTCTCAGTGGTGGGCTATTACGACCCGGCGCCCGCCGGGCTACCTAATCTGCACAGTTTTGGTATCGATCCGGGAGAGGCGTTTGATTCGGCTGAGGCATTACTGCAACACGGCGGTATGGATGTGGTGTTGGTGGGCTCACCTAATTTTCTCCATCTTGAGCATGTGGGTCAGGCGCTGGCGGCGGGCTATACCGTCTTTACCGAAAAACCGGTGGTGATCAACGAACAGCAAACCATGGAGATGGCGAAGCTGGTACGTCAATATGGCGAGGCGCGCATTCTGGTTGGGCTGGTACTACGCTATTCGCCGCTCTATCACGATCTGCTGGCCGCACGCGACGCTGGGCAGCTGGGTGAAATCACGTCAATTGAGGCGACGGAGCATATCAAGCCTTATCATGGCGCGTTCTTCCAGCGCGACTGGCGGCGGCTGGAAAAATATGCCGGTCCCTACATTCTGGAAAAATGCTGCCACGACATCGATCTTTATCAGGGGCTGATGCAGCAACGACCGGTGCGGGTGGCCAGCTTTGGCGGCCGTAAATCCTTTACCCCGGCGCATGCGCCGCAGGGGGCGGTAACTGCTGATTCCGAGGTCTATCATATTAAGCCAAGCGGCTGGTCAAGTACCGATGCGGTATTTGACAGCGATGCGGATATTGTCGACTACCAGACCGCCCTGATTGAATACGCGGGCGGAGCTACCCTCGCCTTCCACGCCAATCTCAACGTGCCGGATGAGTTCCGTCGCTTCTGCGTCATCGGTACCGATGGCATGGCGGAAGGCGATTTCGTTCGCAACTATTTCCGCGTCCACAATGCGCGCAGCGGCGAGAAAGAGGTCGATACCGCTTACAGCGGCAATGCTTACGACGGCCACTACGGTGCCGACGCGCTGATGGCGGAAGAGATTGTAAAACACATTAAACAGGGAACACCGCTGAAAGTTTCAGTCGTGGACGCGCTGGAAGCGGGCCTCACCGCCATAAAAATCGATGAGGCGCGCAAAACCCGCAGCGTAGTGGATATGCGCGAAAGCTGGCAAACCTTTGACGCCAACCTGGGAAAAACAGGGGCCTGATAGCCCTCTCCTGAGGCGCGCCGTCCCCCGTCGCGCCTTAGTCTGCGATTAGCGGTATGACTGGAAGCTCACTGTCGCCGGCCCATGGGCCGGCTTTTTTATGCGGAATCGACGTCATTCTCCAGCTTCTGGCGCTTGCGTAAATGCGGGAACAGCGCCATCCACAGCCCCACCACTACCAGCGTGCCGATGCCGCCAATCGCCGCGGCGGGCACTGCGCCGAACCAGGCGGCCAGCATCCCCGACTCGAACTCGCCGAGCTGGTTCGAGGTATTGATAAAAATGGCATTAACCGCGTTAACGCGGCCGCGCATATCATCCGGCGTATCGAGCTGCACCAGCGCGCCGCGGATCACCATGCTTACCATATCGAATCCGCCGAGCGCGGCCAGCGCCAGCAGCGACAGCCAGAGCTGGGTGGAGAGCGCAAACACCAGCGTGGCGATGCCGAATCCCGCCACCGAGCCGAACATGATCATACCGACATGTTTCTCCAGCTTATTGCGGCTCAGCCACAATCCCACCAGCAGGGCGCCCACCGAAGGCGCGCCGCGCAGCAGACCAAGCCCCCAGGGGCCAGTGTGGAGAATATCCTGGGCAAATATCGGCAGCAGCGCCGTCGCGCCGCCGAGCAACACGGCGAAAAGATCCAGCGAAATCACGCCGAGCACATCTTTACGGTCGCGGATAAAGCGCACGCCGGCAAAAAGGTTCGGCAGATTCATCGGCAGACGCGTCTGCGGCGGACGCTCATAGCGCAGGCGGGCCACCAGGAAAAGCGACAGCAGATAAAAGGCGGCAGAGACGCCATAAACCACGTCTGGTCCGGCGACATAGAGCAGACCGCCCAGCGTGGGGCCGACAATAACCGCCGCCTGGCTCCCAACCGACGTCGAGGCCATGGCGCGCGCAAGAATAGCGGGCGGCACCAGCGCAGGCAGCATCGAGGTAATTGCGGGCCACTCCAGCGCTTTCGCCACCGAGATAAGGAACACCAGCCCCCAGATTTCGATTTTGCCTGCCCACTGAAACAGGGTTAACAGCACCAGCGCCCCTAGCGCGACAAACTCTATCAGCTGGCCCAGCAGGACGATGCGGCGTCGGTCGAACTGATCGGCCAGATGACCGGCAGGCAGCGCCAGCAGCACCGACGGCAGAAACTGCATCAGGCCAATAATCCCCAGCGCCATAGCGCTGCCGGTAAGGGCGTAGATCTGCCAGCTGATGGCGACGGAGAACATCTGAAAGCCAAACGATGAGCAGGTGCGCGCCAGCCAGAAAGCGACGAACGCCCGGTGTTTTAACAGCGAATCATCCGCTGTCGATGCCATAGAATCCATAATATATCCCGTTGATCACTCTGCCGGCTCACGTCATAGCGTGAGCCTCTCTTTTTTATCCGCGCAGGCGAATGCGTAGCACAGCGTGCTTGATTTCACGCCCCCTGGCAATGTCGGGATGTGCTTTGTCAGGCGGGTAAAATGGCACGTCTGGCATTGGGTTAATTACTGACTATTATCAGACTATTTATTTCCAGAAACCCAGAATTAGTACCAGAAAATTATTAAAGGTTTCATTATAATGTCTGCTAATTGCCGCGCGGCAAGGCGCATAAAAAGGGTGACGCCTTTAATAATTCCGTTTTATATTGAGTCCAGCAGTAACCTGAGCGTTACCTTGAAAAACAATTTTCAATTTTGTCCGACTTTTTCTTTTAACCAGAGATGCATGGAAAATAGCTTGTACAATCCATATGTTACTGAAAATATTCTCTGCCCGGCAGGTACGCTGCTGGGTTTTTGTTATTCAAAACCTTACTTACTGGATGATGTTAAAGAAACCAATAATAATACCGACATAGTTGCGTGGACGAATCATTCTGCAAATGAAGCAGCCTTAATGATTATTCCCGTCGCGGTAAAGCAACTTAAACAAATCATTGCCGCGCCGGAACAATATTGTAACTGGCAAAATTCACGGATCCGTCTTGCCATTAACTATGAGACTCTGAAAGAGTGCCGCCTCGCTTTGCCTGAAATAACAAATATTTTTCACTTCTGGCTACTCGACTTTGCCCCGCCCGGCGCTGACTGGCGGCTGATAGAATCTTTTCCTTTTTCCGGCATCGTGTTAAGCGAAGATTTCTTTAACGCTAATTATCAAAAATTCACCTTTCCCTTTTTATTATCTTCATTTGCTGAAAGAGACATTAAGGTTATTGTCCGCAGCGCTCAGCCCGCGCCGCCCGCCGAGGTGATGAAGGCGTTGAATATATCTGGCTGGCAGCAGCAGCGACGCGCAGGCTCCCTGCTTAGCTGAATTACCGAGGAAAAACCCAACCGCTAGCGTTATGGGCGCAGGCTTCGCGCCATAACGCAGCGTAAAACCCCATAAAATGTCGTCCTAATTACGCGCTCAAGCGCAAAGCGCTAAAAAAATCAAACCTCTTAACGTTTTTGCTATAAAATTTAACTCACATGGACTGCGTTGCTCACGGAAAGAGCAGCATTGAACACCTGCTTTCTTACGTACTTTATGACGTGAAAACAGCCTAATGCGTTGTTTTCTGTGTTTTTATGGCAAAAAAACGAGGTCGACATTATGGGGAAAAGTTCCTCATCTTTTGGCGTAATTCGTTTCCTGACGGTACTGTTCGCATTCCTGACGGGCGCGTTTATGCTGATTGGCGGTGGTTGGTTAGCCGCTATCGGAGGTTCCTGGTATTACGTTATCGGCGGTGTGGTTATGCTTATCACCGCTTATCTGCTGTCACGTCGCAAAAGCACCGCGCTGGTTCTCTATGCGCTGCTGCTGATCGGCACCCTGATTTGGGGCGTGTGGGAAGTCGGTACTGACTTCTGGGCCCTGGCGCCGCGCACCGACGTGCTGGTGATCTTCGGCGTCTGGCTGATCCTGCCCTTCGTTTACCGTAGCGTAAACGCTGGCAGCAAAGCCGCGCTGGGCAGCATGGCTGTGGCGCTGATTGCCAGCGCTCTCGTGCTGGCCTATGCGGTGTTTAACGATCCGCAGACGGTGAACGGCAAGCTGCCGGAAACCGCGCAGAACGCCACGCCAGCACAGCCGCTGAGCAATATCGACGACGCCGACTGGCCCGCCTATGCGCGTGACCAGCAGGGCACCCGCTTCTCCCCGCTGAAGCAGATCAACGAAGGGAACGTGAAGAACCTGCAGGTTGCCTGGCAGTTCCAGACCGGCGATCTGAAAACCCCGAACGATCCGGGTGAAATCACCGACGAAGTGACGCCGATTAAGGTTCGCGACACCCTCTATCTCTGCTCGCCGCACCAGATCCTGTTCGCGCTCGACGCGACCACCGGCAAGCAGAAGTGGAAATTCGATCCGGGCCTGAAACCGAACCCGACCTTCCAGCATGTCACCTGTCGCGGCGTCTCTTACCACGAAGTGCCTGCTGCGGCCGATGCTGCTAACAGCCAGCCTGCGTTCTGCTCGCGCCGTATTTACCTGCCGGTAAACGATGGTCGCCTGTTCGCGCTGGATGCGGAAACTGGCGCGCGCTGCCCTGCCTTCGGCAACAACGGCGAGCTGGATCTGCAGCACAAGCAGCCGGTTACTACCTCCGGTCAGTATGAGCCGACCTCACCGCCGGTTATCACCGATACCACTATCGTGATTGCGGGCGCGGTAACCGATAACTACTCGACCCGCGAGCCGTCAGGCGTGATCCGCGGCTTCGACGTTAACACCGGCAAACTGCTGTGGGTCTTCGATCCGGGCGCGAAAGATCCTAACGCTATCCCGGCTGACGAACACACCTTCACCATGAACTCGCCGAACTCCTGGGCGCCGGCGGTTTACGATCCGAAACTGGATACCGTTTACCTGCCGATGGGCGTTTCTACCCCGGATATCTGGGGCGGCAACCGTACGCCGGAGCAGGAGCGTTATGCGAGCAGCGTGCTGGCGTTGAACGCCACCACCGGTAAGCTGGTATGGTCCTATCAGACCGTACACCACGATCTGTGGGACATGGACCTGCCGTCGCAGCCGACGCTGGCCGATATCACCGATAAAGACGGCAATACCGTTCCGGTGATCTACGCCCCGGCGAAAACCGGCAACATCTTTGTGCTGGATCGCCGTACCGGCAAGCCGGTTGTACCTGCGCCGGAAACCCCGGTTCCGCAGGGTGCAGCGAAAGGTGACCACGTTTCGCCGACGCAGCCTTACTCCGAGCTTACCTTCCGTCCGAAGCAGAATCTGACGGACAAGGATATGTGGGGCGCAACCCTGTATGACCAGCTGGTGTGCCGCGTGATCTTCAAGCGTCTGCGCTACGAAGGTCCGTTCACTCCGCCGTCCGAGCAGGGCACGCTGGTGTTCCCGGGCAACCTGGGCATGTTCGAATGGGGCGGTATTGCGGTCGATCCGCATCGCCAGATCGCTATTGCCAACCCGATGGCGCTGCCGTTTGTTTCTAAACTGGTGCCGCGCGGTCCGGGCAACCCGATCGAGCCGCCAGAAGGCGCGAACGGTGGTTCAGGCACCGAAACCGGTATCCAGCCGCAGTACGGCGTGCCGTACGGCGTAGAGCTGAACCCGTTCCTGTCGCCGTTTGGTCTGCCGTGTAAACAGCCGGCCTGGGGCTACGTTTCTGCTGTCGATCTGAAAACCAATGAAGTCGTCTGGAAGAAACGTATCGGCACCACGCGCGACAGCGCGCCGGTTCCGCTGCCGTTCAAGATGGGTATGCCGATGCTGGGTGGCCCGATCGCCACTGCCGGTAAGGTGTTCTTTATCGGTGCGACCGCAGATAACTATCTGCGCGCTTTCAGCACCGAAACCGGTGAGCAGCTGTGGCAGGCGCGTCTGCCGGCTGGCGGCCAGGCGACCCCGATGACCTATGAAGCGAACGGCAAGCAGTACATTGTCATCGCAGCAGGCGGTCATGGTTCCTTCGGCACCAAGCTGGGCGACTATGTTATTGCCTATGCGTTGCCTGATGAGAAATAAGCCTCGTTGAGGTGATTAAAAAAGCGGACTTCGGTCCGCTTTTTTTATTGCTGCTCCTTCCGGCTTTGCCACCAGTTTACCGCCCCGCACAGCACCATTACCGCCGCCGTCAGCAAAAATACCGGCCGCATGCCGAACGCCCCGCCAATAAAGCCGCCGAACAGCGGGCCGCTTACCTGGCCGATATACTGCGCCGAGGTAGAGTAGCCAAGCATACGGCCGACCTGCCCTTCCGGCACGCTGTGCCGAATAATCGCCGTGATGCAGGGCAACAGGCCGCCCAGCGCCATCCCCATTAAAAAGCGCAGCACCACCAGCTGCCACGCGGCGGTAATAAACGCCTGAGGAATAAGCAGCATCGCGCAGACCAGCAGCCCGGCGCTCAGCACGCGCCAGTGGCCGATACGGTCAGCCAGTTTGCCCAGCTGCGGCGCAGAAAGAATGCTGCCCAGCGCGGCTGCGGCCATCACCAGCCCGGCGGTAACGGTGACGGCGTGCTCCCCCTGAACAAACTGCCCGACATAGAGCGTGATAATCGGCTCAATCGACATATTGGCGAAAATCAGCAGCATCCCCGACAGCCACATCAGCCTTACTACGCCGTGATTGAGGTGGCCCGACCTGCTGTCGGCGCGATGCGTCGCCGCAGGCTGACGCGGCAGCTCTTTAAGCAGAAACGCGGTCGCCAGGAAGGCGAGAAAAATCACGCCGCCGGTCAGCCAGAAGGTATGGCGGATGCCAATCAGCGGCGGCAGCACGCCGCCTAACAGCGGGCCGACGACATTGCCCGCCATAATCCCGGATGAGAGCACGCCGAGCGCCCAGCCCGTCTGCGCCTTCGGCGTCTGGGAGGCCACCAGAATGGTTGAGCCGGAGGCGTAGCCGCCAAGCAGCCCCGCCAGCAGGCGCAGCGCCACCAGCTGCCAGGGCGCGCTTGCCATGCCGATCAGTGCCATCGCGATCGCCATGCCGAGGCTGGCGCGGATCAGCATCAGCTTGCGGCCATAGCGATCCGCCAGCCTGCCCCAGAGCGGTGCGGTCAGCGCGGCGCTGAAGAAGGTCGCGCCATAGGCCAGCCCGGACCAGCGCGCGATGGCCGCCGGTTCCGTCACGCCAAGCTGACGCACATAGAGCGGCAGAAACGGCAGCAGTAGCGTCATCGCCACGATAGTGCTGAACGAGCCCAGCACGCAGACCCATAAGTTACGTTTCCAGATTTGCGCGTCTGGCGCGGCGATCGCTTCCATAAAGCCCTCCGTCTTATTTGACCTTCAGGCTAGCGGCGTTGATGCGCGAACAACAGTCCCGCCGCGATAATT
Source organism: Pantoea sp. ACRSB (assembly GCF_022346905.1). Lineage (NCBI taxonomy): Bacteria > Pseudomonadati > Pseudomonadota > Gammaproteobacteria > Enterobacterales > Erwiniaceae > Pantoea > Pantoea sp. ACRSB. The sequence goes on from NZ_JAKRNL010000003.1 coordinate 419,468, forward strand.
ACTCAGCGCCGCCCGCTGTTGCCAGACAGCAACAATCAGCCGCTCAGCGCGGCGATAAGCGCGTCGCACAGCAGGCTGATCGGCGCGGCGGGCTGTGCCTCTTTCAGCAGCAGATAGCTCTGCAGGCGATCCATCTGCCACTCCGTCAGCAATTGGGTGATTTCGCCGCGCGCCAGCGCCGCCTGCGCCATATAGGAAGGCAGATAGGCGATGCCGCTGCCCGCCTGCGCGGCGTTGAGCAAAGCCATGCTGTTGTTGGCGCGAAAGCGGCTGCGCACGTCGATCGCCAGTCGTTGCTTATCGCGGCGAAAAGGGAGCGCGGCGGTATGCGCCGGGCCGTGAAACATCAGCAAATCGTGACGCGGCAGCATATCGGGATGGGTAACGGGCGGGCGCTGCGCCAGATAGTCCGGCGCGGCGTAGAGTCCCCAGTCGATATTACCTAACACCCGAACGTGCGCCCCCTGCGGCGCGCGGGCGCGAATAACAATGGCGATATCGACCTGCTCTTCCAGCCGATCGCTGCCGCGATCGGTCAGGTCGAGATCGACGTTGATATGGATATGGCGACGCAGAAAAGGATTGAGCGCTGGTACCACGCACTGGCAGCCGTAGGTGACCGGCGCCTGCAGCCGCACGTTGCCTGCAACGTTCTGATGCAGCTGCTGGACAAAGGCGTCGGCGCGATGCATCTCCGCCAGCATGCGGGTGCAGAAAGGATAGTAGGCCTGACCCAGCTCGGTCAGTGCCAGTTTGCGCGTGGTGCGCTGCAGCAGCTTAAATCCCAGCCGCACCTCAAGCCGGGCGATCTCCCGGCTGACGTGGGATTTCGACAGGCCGAGCGCGCGCGGCTTCGCTGAAGCTCCTGCACTCCACCACGCGGGCGAACATCATCATCGCCGTTAAGTTTTCGCTGTTATCCATGATTGTCTTTGTCCGCCGGAAAAAAGCAGACTAAACAATTCAGCGATCCGTTACACCTGTTTGCTGACCTTAGCTCGCCATCGCCAGCGGGAACAGCAGCCGGTCCGGCTCGACGCGCCGTTGACGTCGCAGCTGCCCTGGAGTCACGCGGAAATAATTTTTAAAGGTGCGCGTATAGGCCTGCTGGGTATCGAAACCGTAGTTCATCGCCACCTGCAGAATCGCCTCGTTGCTGTTCAGCAGCAGCAGAGCGGATTCGGTCAGACGGCGCTGGCGAATATACTCCGCCAGCGAAAAGCCGGTATGCTGACGAAACAGACGCTGCAGGTGCCAGCGGGAATAGCCCGAGCGGCGCGAGACCTCATCCAGATGCAGATCCTGACCTAAGTTGTTTTCAATCCACTGCAGCAAACTACGAATAAATTCGCGCTGATTCATGAGTTCCTCCTGATACGGCATGATCTTCAGTGAACCCACTTTAACGCAGGAAATTTATCCCTTAATTAGCGGAAAATTAGCGCAGAATTAGCATCGCGCGCCGCAGGGCGCGCTGTGCGGCAGCTTTAATTCTGTGCTAATAATCCCGGCGTAAACTGCGGCTACTTATCAACGAGGAGATTTTTCATGCGCGTGCTACTGGTGGAGGATGATGAAATGATCGGCGCCAACCTGCAGCAGGCGCTGGAAGCCACAGGCTGGTCGGTTGACTGGGTGCGCGACGGCGTTTTCGCGCATCACGCCTGGAGCGAAGGTGACTATACCTGCGTGCTGCTCGATCTCGGCCTGCCGCGCGATGACGGCCTGCAGGTGCTGAAGCGCGCGCGCGGACGCGGCGATACCACGCCGGTGCTGATTTTAACGGCGCGCGATACCGTGGCGCAGCGCGTGCAGGGACTCGACAGCGGCGCCGATGACTACCTTCTGAAGCCTTTCGATCTGCAAGAAGTGCTGGCGCGCATGCGCGCAATTACCCGGCGTCGCCACGGCGCGGCGGACTCGCTGCTCGGCAGCGGCGACGTACAGCTGGATATGATGACGCGCGAAGTGCTCTATAAGGGTCAGCGCGAGCAGCTTACCGCGCGCGAATATGCGCTGCTTTACGCTCTGCTGGAGCGTCCCGGCGCGATCCTGTCGCGGGAACAGCTGGAGAACCGCATCTACGGCTGGGGTGAAGAGGTAACCAGCAACGCGGTCGATGTGCTTATCCACGGCATGCGCCGCAAACTCGACAATGACGCCATCCGCAACGTGCGCGGACTCGGCTGGCGCGTGCCTGCATTATGAAACCTTTTACCTTTATGCGCTCCCTGCGTAATAAATTGCTGAGTACGCTGCTGATTATCCATCTGCTGATGATTGGCGGCGTCACCTGGTACTTCTTCAGCTGCTACGGCGAGATGATTGGTACCATGAAGGATGACCAGCTGTCGAAAATCGCCGACGCCTGGGCGACCAATAAAGAGATCCCGGCGCTGATGCCGCTGATGCTGCACGCCGACAAGGTCAAAAGCGCCTATGTGGTGCAGCTGTGGGACAGCAACGGCAAGCTGCGCGCCAGCTCCTGGCCGGAGCTGCATGCGCCGCTGCAGGCGGAAAAAGGGTGGCACGATATCGACGTCGGCGACTGCAACGAGTGCGCCTGGCGTATCTATACGCGCCCCGGCGAGCCGGGCAGCGAGATCAAGACCATTCAGGTTATGCATAACCTGAGCTATATGCGTTCCGTAATGGTACAGCGCGCGCTGTCGGCCATTATCCCTATGATTTTAATGATGCCGCTCTCGCTGCTGGTGATCTGGCTGGTGGTGCGCAAAATAACCCGCGATCTGCGCGTCGCGTCGCGTGAAATCGCGGCGCAGGAGACGCTGCATCCTCATCTCGTCTCGCCGGAAGGACTGCCGGACGAGATCCTGCCGCTGGTGGAGGCGTACAACTCGCTGCTCAATAAGCTGCGCGCCGCCTGGTCGTCGCAGCGCCAGTTTCTTGAGGACGCCGCGCACGAGCTACGCACGCCGGTGACCGCGGTAACGCTGCAGCTGGAGAACCTGCGTCAGCATATTCAGCCCGGCGAAGCGAGCCGCCAGTTCGATCAACTGGAGGCAGGCGTCACGCGCACGCGCCATCTGGTGACGCAGCTGCTTAATATCTCTCGGCAGGAGGATAAAACCGTCGTTGCCTCGGTTGAGCATATTGAGCTGGAAGATCTGCTGAAAGAGAGCATTGAGCAACTGATGGTGGTGGCCGATAAGCGCGGCATCGATATCGGCTTTAACGGCTCGACCCACTATCGTCTGCAGGCGAGCCGCTCCGAGCTGCGCAGCCTGTTCGATAACCTGATCGGCAACGCCATGCTGCACACGCCGGAAGGCAGCCTGGTGGACGTGCTGCTGCACCGCGTTGGCGATCGTACCGTGGTCGATATCGTCGACAATGGGCCTGGCATGCCGGAAACCTTTATCGATCGCGCCTTTGATCGCTTTACTCGTGCCCCCACGGTGAAGGCGCAGGGCAGCGGTTTAGGGTTATCAATAGTGCGCAGCGTGGCGCAGAAACACCATATCCAGGTTGCCCTCTCCAACTGTCTCAACCCTCAAGGCGTTATCTGCGGTTTGCAGGTTCGCGTCACCCTGCCTTGAATTTCACGTTCGCGCGCGATGCCGACAACGTAAACGGTTGCGGCGTTCCGTTCGCTGCTGCTTATTTTCGTGATGAACTTCACAATTTCACGTAAATGCAATGCAACACATTTTGACAAACGTGAGCAAAATCTATTTTCTATCGCCCTGTAACGGTCAGGCTACGCAGGCTAGAAACCGGCAGTAAAAAACGGTTACATTTCCGCCGCCCTACTCTGGGATTGATTTCACCTTGACTGCGTTCAGGCGTGGTCGAAAGCATGTGGTTAATGAGAATGACATTTAAAACCTTGATAGCAGGAGCCTTGCTGGCGACCTCTCTGGCTGGCAGCGCGCACGCCGCCGAAAGTGATCCGCAATATCTTTCCGACTGGTGGCACCAGAGCGTTAACGTGGTAGGCAGCTATCACACCCGCTTCGGGCCGCAGTTCAATAATGATGTCTATCTGGAATATGAGGCTTTTGCCAAAAAAGACTGGTTCGATTTTTACGGCTACCTCGACCTGACCAACTTCTTCGGCATGGGCAACAGTAACGCCAACGGTATTTTCGACCACGGCTCGCCGATGTTCATGGAAATTGAGCCGCGTTTCTCTATTGATAAGCTGACCGGCACCAGCCTGGCTTTCGGTCCGTTCAAAGAGTGGTATTTCGCCAACAACTATATCTACGATATGGGCCGCAACAGCGATAACCGTCAGAACACCTGGTATATGGGTCTCGGCACCGATATCGATACGCACAGCGACGTTGGCCTGTCGCTTAACGTTTACGCCAAATACCAGTGGGAAAACTACGGCGCGGCGAATGAGAACAGCTGGGATGGCTATCGCTTCAAGGTGAAATATATGGTGCCGATCACCACGCTGTGGGGCGGCAACCTGAGCTATATCGGCTTTACCAACTTTGACTGGGGTTCTGACCTGCGCGACAAGTCAGACGCTTCGCGTACCAGCAACTCCATCGCATCCAGCCATATTCTGTCACTGGGTTACGATCACTGGCATATCTCTGCCGTGGCGCGTTATTTCCATAACGGCGGACAGTGGGCGGACGGTCAGGAGCTGAACTTTGGCCGCGGGCCGTTTGAAGTGAAATCGACCGGCTGGGGTTACTACCTGGTGGCGGGCTATAACTTCTGATAAAACAGTCAAGCGCACCTCACTGACAAAGTGGTTAGCCTGAGCCGAAGAGCAAAGCGTCCCGCGACAAGGATGTCGCGGGCCGAGCGCGCAGGGATGCCTTGAGCGTCTTTGCGATCGGATCAGGCTAACCGCGTGAGCACTTATATAACTTAGTGCTGCGGCTTCACCACGTTAATACGCCACGGGATGCCGAATTTATCAATAAACATGGCGAATCCGTTTGACCAGAAGGTCTCCTGCCACGGCGTCGTCACTTTCCCGCCAGCCGACAGTTTCTCAAACCAGGCTTTGCCCTGCTCCACATCGGTAGTCGAAAGGCTCACCGCATAACCGGCGTGCTCCGATGCCGGAGGCTGATCGGTATTGCCATCGCTCAGCATCAGCTCGCCCTGACCGATACGCAGATGGGCATGCATAATCTTCTCCGGCGGCAGCGGCGGCGCAGACTGATCGCCAACCTGTTCGCCCTGATCCGGCATATCGCCGAACGTCATTTTATAGAGCAGCTCTCCCTCGGTGGCCTTCAGGTAAAAGTCGATAGCCTCTTCACAACGGCCGTAGAGAAACAGATAAGGACTGACTTGCATCTTCACCTCCATTTGTCGGTTGGATTTTTACAGCACCTTAACAGTGTAGACGATAGAGTTTACCCTTTGTTTTTACTGACAATAACGCCGGAACAGCTGCGCCATGTAGGCGCTCATCGGCGTCAGCGCGGTATCCTTTCGCTGAATCAAATAGAAGGTCGCTTTCGGCAGCGGATCGTCCAGCTCCAGCGCCACCAGCTGATGGCCCAGCACCGGGTCGTTGATCACGTCCACCGACAAAATGCTGACGAAATCGCTCTGCGCCACCAGGCTGGTACAGGCCATAAACGTCTCGCAGGAGACCACGATTTTCGGCGCCATGCCGCGCTCGCTAAAGAGATCGTGCAGCAGGCGGTAGTAGCTGCCTTTCGGCGTCGGCATGGTCCAGTTGCACTGCTGTAGCGCCGCCAGCGAACGCGCCTTCTCCATGGGATGCCCTTTACGCATCACCACCCGGTATTCGCGCTGCATCATTTTCTCAAAGCTCAGTTCCTGATCGAGATGGCTCTGATCGTAGGTGTTGATGGTGAAATCAAGCTCGCCCTGGCGCAGCTCTGGGATCATCGACACCAGCTGCCCCTCCACGATACGCACTTTAACCAGCGGATATTCGCGGTGAAACTGGGTGATCACCTGCGGCATGATGGTGCGCGCCACGCTGCCGCCGACGCCGATATTGACCCGTCCACCCGCCAGCCCAAGCCGCTGCTGAATATCCTCCTGCGCCACACGTAATTCTTCTAAAACCAGGCTGGCATGGCGAAAAAAGTTATCACCCACGTCGGTCATCACCACGCCCTGCTGGCGGCGGATAAAGAGCCGCGCGCCTAAAACCTGCTCAAGTTCCTGAATCGATTTAGTCAGCGCAGGCTGGGAAAGCCCGGAGAGACGGCTTGCGGCGCGGATGCTGCCCTGGCGCGCGACCTCAACGAAGGCGCGCAGCTGATGCAGCTTAAGCTGTGACGGCATGATAACCACTGTTTATCAGGAGAAAGATATTTGCATCTTATGCGGCCAGAGAGGCTTGTGTAAATTCGGGACTGTGCATAAAAAACCAACAATAAGGATTTCCTATGACAACCCTCTCTGAACAGGTCCAGGCGCTGGCGCCGCAAATGCAAAACTGGCGGCGCGATCTTCATCAGTTCGCCGAATCCGGCTGGCTGGAATTCCGCACCGCAACGCGAGTGGCCGACGCGCTGCATACGCTGGGTTATCAGCTGCAGCTCGGCCGCGAGGTAATCAATGCCGAGGCGCGTATGGGGCTGCCCGACGCCGACACCCTCAAGCAGCAGGAGGCGCGCGCGCTGCAGCAGGGAGCGCTGGCACAGTGGCTGCCCGCTTTCTCCGGCGGCTTTTGCGGCATTGTCGCCACGCTGGAGACCGGTCGCCCCGGCCCGGTAATGGGTTTCCGCGTCGATATGGACGCGCTGGATCTCAATGAGAGCCAGGCGGCTGACCATCTGCCGCAGCGCGAAGGCTTCGCCTCCTGCAACGCTGGCATGATGCACGCCTGCGGCCACGACGGCCATACCACCATCGGGCTCGGCCTCGCCAGCGTGCTGATGGCGATGAAGTCGCAGCTGAGCGGCACCATTAAGCTGATCTTTCAGCCTGCCGAAGAGGGCGTGCGCGGCGCGAAGGCGATGGTGGAAGCAGGCGTGGTGGATGATGTCGATCTCTTTACCGCCATCCATCTCGGCACCGGCGTGCCCGCCGGCGAGCTGGTGTGCGGCAGCGACAGCTTCCTCGCCACCACCAAGCTGGACGTGCATTTTACCGGCGTCGGCGCGCACGCGGGCGGCAAGCCTGAAGAGGGTCGCAACGCCTTACTGGCGGCGGCGCAGGCCACGCTGGGTCTGCATGGCCTGCCGCAGCACAGCGGTGGCGTAGCGCGCGTCAACGTCGGCGTACTGCAGGCGGGAACGGGCCGCAACGTGGTGGCCGATACGGCGCTGATGAAGGTGGAGACGCGCGGCGTCAGCAATGAGGTCAACGACGATATCTACCAGCAGGCGCTGCGTATTATCGCTGGCGCGGCGGCGATGTACGGCGTGGAGTATGAGGTCAAACTGATGGGCGCGGCGCGCAGCTGCACGCCAACGCAGCCCTGGGTCGATTTCCTTCATCAGCAGGCGGAGGCGCTGGGCATCTTCGACTCGGTGGTGGATAGCAAAGCGCAGGCCGCCGGATCGGAAGACGCCACCTATATGATGGAGCGGGTAAAACAGCGCGGTGGTCAGGCGACCTACGCGATTTTCGGCTGCGAGCTGGCAGCGGGCCACCATAACGCGAAGTTCGATTTTGACGAAAGCGTAATGGGTAAAGCGGTGCAGATGCTGGCGACGCTGGCACTCAATCAGTCGCAGTTTGGAGGCGGGCGATGAGCGCTGATTTCCTCGGCGACTATATCGACGCTAACCAGGCGCGCTTTACCGCTCTCAGCGACGCCATCTGGGACACGCCGGAAACCCGCTTCGCCGAAACTCGCTCCAGCGCGCTGCTGGCCGATGCGCTGGAGCAGGAAGGCTTCGCCGTGACGCGCGGCGTCGGCAACATTGAAACCGCCTTTATCGCCAGCGTGGGCGAAGGCAAACCGGTTATCGCCATTCTTGGCGAGTTCGACGCGCTGGCGGGGCTGAGCCAGCGAGCGGGCTGCGCGCGGCCTGAACCGCTGGAGGAGAATGGCAACGGCCACGGCTGCGGCCATAACCTGCTCGGCACCGCAGGGCTGGCGGGGGCGTTCGCGCTTAAGGCGTGGAGGGAGCAACACGGCGGGCGCGGTACGATTCGCTTTTACGGCTGCCCCGGCGAAGAGGGCGGTTCCGGCAAAACCTTTATGGTGCGCGAGGGGCTGTTCGATGATGTCGACGCCGCCGTAACCTGGCATCCCGAAGGCTTCAGCGGCCTGTTTAACCTCAGCACGCTGGCGAATATCCAGGCGGCGTTTCACTTTAAAGGGGTGGCGGCGCACGCCGCTAATTCGCCGCACCTCGGACGCAGCGCGCTGGACGCCGTGACGCTGATGAACACCGGCGCGAACTTTCTGCGCGAGCATATCGTGCAGGAGGCGCGGCTGCACTATGCAGTCACCAACAGCGGCGGCGTCTCGCCTAACGTCGTGCAGGCTGATGCTGAAGTGCTCTACCTGATCCGCGCGCCGGAGCTGCCGCAGGCGCAGGAGATTTACCAGCGCGTTATCAATATCGCCCAGGGCGCGGCGCTGATGACCGACACGCACCTCACCGTTCGCTTCGACAAGGCGTGCTCCAATTACGTGCCGAATCGCGCGCTGGAGGCGGTGATGGAGCGTTATTTGCATCACTTCGGTCTGCCGCACTACAGCGACGAAGAGCGCGCCTTCGCCGCCGAGATCCGCGCCACGCTCAGCGAGGACGATCTCCGCAATGCCCGACTCAATGCGGCGCGCACCGGCGGCGAGGCGGGCGCGGCCTGGATCGAGGCGAACGGCGACAAGCTGCTGATGGACGAGGTAGCGCCCTGCGCGGCGATGCGCGAGCTGCTCTACGGCTCTACCGACGTCGGCGATGTCAGCTGGGTCACGCCTGTCGCGCAGTGCTTCGCGCCCTGCTTTACCTTCGGCACCCCGCTTCATACGTGGCAGCTGGTGGCGCAGGGACGCACCTCTATCGCGCATAAAGGCATGTTGCTGGCGGCCAAAGTGATGGCCGCCACCGTACTGGAGCTGCTGAACGATGACCCGGCGCTGGCGCGCTGTCGCGCCGAATTTGAGCGCGCGCGCCGCGCCCAGCCCTATCGCTGTCCGATACCTGAAGGCGTCACGCCTTCAAAACTGGCCAACTGAGCCACGGCCGCGCCTCAGGCGCGGACCGATAACACAATAAAAAAACGCAAACACGACCATACAAGACGAGGAATAACATGACCGTAATGTCGGAGAATCGCAGCCCTGGGAAAGTGTTCGGCTGGATTGAGCGGGTCGGCAATAAAGTCCCCAATCCCTTCCTGCTGTTTGTTTATCTGATCCTGGTGCTGATGGTGGCGACCGCCATTATCAGCAGCCTCGATCTGGCGGTAAAAAATCCTGTCAGCGGCGAGCTGGTGCGCGTCAATAATTTGCTGAGCGTCGCGGGCCTGCAGTGGATCCTGCCCAACATCATCAAAAATTTCAGCGGCTTTACGCCGCTCGGTTCGATTCTGGCGCTGGTGCTCGGCGCGGGCCTGGCGGAAAAAGTTGGCCTGCTGCAGTCGCTGATGGTGAAGATGGCGTCGCGCGTCAGCCGCCGCTACGCCAGCTATATGGTGCTGTTTATCGCCTTTTTCAGCCATATCTCCTCTGATGCCGCGCTGGTGGTGATGCCGCCGCTCGGCGCGCTGATTTTTCTCGCCGTGGGCCGCCATCCGGTCGCGGGCCTGCTGGCGGCGATTGCGGGCGTCGCGTCCGGCTTTACCGCCAACCTGCTGATTGTCACCACCGACGTACTGCTTTCCGGCATCAGCACCGAGGCGGCGAAAGCGGTGAGCGATACGGTGCACGTGAGCGTGATCGACAACTGGTTCTTTATGGCCACCTCCGTAATCGTGCTGACCGTGGCGGGTGCCATTCTGACCGACAAGTTTATCGAGCCGCGCCTGCCGCAGTGGAAAGAAGGCAGCAGCGAGCGGCTGGCGGCCCTGACGCCGCTGGAGAATCGCGGCCTGCGCGCGGCAGGCATCGCGGCGCTGCTGTTTATCGGCGTGATGGCGCTGCTGGTCGTGCCGGAACACGCGCCGCTGCGCGATCCGAAAAGCGGCGGTATCGTGCCGTCGCCCTTTATCAAAGGCATCGTGCCGATCATCATCCTGTTCTTCTTTGTCGTGGCGATCGTCTATGGCGCAGTCACGAAGCAGATCCGCCGTCCGGATGATATTCCGCAGCTGCTGGTGGAGCCGATGAAAAGCATGGCGGGCTTTATTGTGATGGTGTTTCCGCTGTCGCAGTTCGTGGCTTTTTTTAACTGGAGCAACATGGGCAAATTTATGGCCATCGGGCTGACCGATGTGCTGGAGAGCGCGGGCATCAGCGGCGCGCCAGCCTTCCTCGGCCTGATGTTCCTGTCGGCGTTTCTCTGTATGTTTATCGCCAGCGGTTCGGCGATCTGGTCGATTCTTGCGCCGGTATTCGTGCCGATGTTTATGCTGCTCGGCTTCCATCCCGCCTTCGCCCAGATGATCTTCCGCATCGCCGATTCGGCAGTGCTGCCGCTGGCGCCGATGTCGCCCTTTCTGCCGCTGTTCCTCTCCTTCCTGCAGCGATACCAGAAAGATGCGCAGCTCGGCACCTATTACGTGCTGATTTTCCCCTATCCGGTGCTCTTCTTTATCACCTGGATTGCGCTGCTGCTCGCCTGGTATGCGCTGGGATTGCCTATCGGCCCAGGGGTCTATCCGCAGATGCCGTAGCGGGCTTGCCAGGGACGGCTAAAACTGCAACGTACGTTGCTAAAAACTCACCAACAACCCTCTCGGCAAGGATCGCCGAATTGATTATTCTGCTATCTCTTCGCTTGCTAACGGTTAATTATTTTTACAACGTCGCCACGCCGTTAGCAGGACAGGCAAACACCGTCACACCGAGGTTCATAAAATAATGACAACAACCTGCCCTTCAGGGATAGCGCCGGCGTTCGCTGCGCCGACGCCGCATAACAGCAGCTTAGCGGGGCGCATCGACGCCCTGCCGTCATCGCGAGGCCTGTGGCGTTTTATTACGCTGCTCGCGCTCGGCGGCTTCTTTGAACTCTACGACCTGTTCGAGACCGGCTATATCAGCTCTGGCCTGCTGGCCGCTGGCGTTTTCCATACCGGTAGCGCAGGCGTGTTCGGCATCGCCGATCAGGCCGCCTTCGCTTCCGCGACCTTTCTCGGCTTGTTTGTTGGTGCCAGCCTGCTGGCACCCTATGCTGACCGCTTCGGCCGCCGCCTGACCTTTATGTGCGCGCTGGCGTGGTATGGCATTTTCTCCCTGCTGATGGCTTTTCAGCAGAGCGCGGAGATGATTATTCTGTTCCGTTTTCTGGTGGGTATCGGCCTCGGCATCGAACTGGTCACTATCGATACCTATCTCTCGGAATGGGTGCCGACGCATCTGCGCAGCCGCGCCTTCGCCTTCTCTTTCTTTGTGCAGTTCCTTTCTGTGCCTGCGGTGGCGCTGATGTCATGGTGGCTGGTGCCGCAAACAGTGCTGAGTCTTGAGGGCTGGCGCTGGGTGGTGATCGCGGGCGCGATCTGTTCGCTGGCGATCTGGTTTATCCGTAAGGATCTGCCGGAGTCGGCGCGCTGGCTGGCGCAGCAGGGACGCCATCAGGAGGCGCATCAGGTGTTGAGCGCCATGGAAAAACGCTGTGGCGTCGCTCCCGGCGCGGATTTCCCGCCGGATGACGCGGCGGCGCAGCTGCCAAAACGCGGCCGGTTCAGCGAAATCTGGGCGCCAGCTTACCGCAAGCGCACCCTGATGCTGGTGGTGATGAACCTCTTTCAGGCGATCGGCTTTTTCGGCTTCGGCAACTGGCTGCCAGCGCTGCTGTCGGGCAAAGGGACCACCGTCACCCACAGCCTGCTCTACGCCTTTTTCATTACCCTTGCCTACCCGCTCGGCTCGCTGATCTCCAGCCGCTACGCTGATAAGCTGGAGAATAAATGGCAGATCGTTTTGTCCTGTCTGATGACCGTGGTGTTCGGCACGCTGTTCGCCTTTCAGACCAGCCCGGCGCTGCTGATTGTCTGCGGCTTCCTGATCACCTGGTCCAACGCCTGGCTGACCTTTAGCTATCACGCCTACCAGACGGAAATTTTCCCGACCCATATCCGCGCCCGCGCGGTCGGCTTTTGCTACTCCTTCAGCCGCCTCTCGACGGTATTCAGCAGTATCCTGATCGGCCTGATCTTGCAGTATGCGGGCAGCCAGGGCGTTATCGCCTTTATTGTGGCAAGTATGCTGATTGTGATGCTCTCGGTAGGGATTTACGGGCCGAAGACGCGCGGCATCGATCTGGAAAATATTTAAGCGTCAGCGCGCGATGAAAGGCTAAAGAGGCGGGAAAAGGCACCCGGCGTCAACCGGGTGCCTTTGAGCACTACGGGTTTTCGAGCTGATGAATATCCGCGCTGCCCTGATAAGGTTTTATCGTCTTATCTTCACGCAGCTTCGCCACATCCTTCGCCGTGACCTTCGACTGGCTGCCGTTACCCCAGCTGGTGCGGATAAAGTTCACCACGTCCGCGACCTGCTGATCGTTGAGCCGCCAGCCGAACGCTGGCATGGTGATGGTCGACGGCGCGCCTTTTACGCCCGGCAAGGTACCGCCCGCCAGCACGATATGGATCAGCGAGGTGGGATCGTCAGTCATCACCACCGGGTTGCCGCGCAGCGCCGGGAAAAAGCGCTGATAGCCGCTGCCGTCGGTTTTATGGCAGGCCGCGCAGCTATCGACATAGACCGATGCGCCGGTCGCGCTGTCGTCGCCTTTCCATAACGCTTTCGCCGTGGCGTCGTCCTGACTAAAAGCCGCCTGGCTCGGATCTTTCGCGCCGAGCGACTTCAGGTAGCGCGCAATCGCGGCGATATCCTCATCGCTGAGATGCTGCAGGCTATGCTCCACCACCTCGGTCATGCCGCCAAACGCGGCGGTATGATCGTTACGGCCATAGCGCAGGAACTGGCGCAAGTCGTTCTCGCTCCAGCGTCCCAGCCCGTCGCGGTTGTCGCCGCGCAGGTTGCTGGCGGTCCAGCCGTCAATCGGCGCGCTGCTGCCCGCCAGATAGTCGCTGCCTTCACCGTTGTTCAGCGCTTTTTCCTGCATGGTAATGCTACGCGGCGTATGGCAGGCGCCGCAGTGGCCCAGCCCCTCTACCAGATAGCGACCGCGCGCCAGCTCAGGATCCTCCTGCGCCGCAGGCTGGAACGCTTTTACGTCCGGCGCGAACATTGAACGCCAGATCGCCAGCGGCCAGCGCATCGACAGCGGCCAGGGAATCGCGCTCTCTTTATTAGCCTGCTCAACGGGCGCGACGCCATGCATAAAGTAGGCGTAAAGCGCCTGCATATCCTCGTCGCTCACCACCGCATAGGAAGGGTAAGGCATCGCCGGATAGAGGGTATCGCCATTTTTCGCCACGCCGTGACGCACCGCCTTCTGGAAGTCGTCGTAGCTGTAGTCGCCAATGCCGGTCGCCTTATCGGGCGTGATATTGGTGGAGTAGATGGTGCCGATCGGCGTCGCCATCGGCAGGCCGCCCGCAAAAGGTTTGCCATCCTTGCTGGTGTGACAGGCGACGCAATCGCCCGCGCGCGCCAGATACTCGCCGCGTTTTACCCGATCGCCGCCGTTATCGTCCGCCAGCGCGGCAAAGGTCATCGTGCCCAGAATCAGGGCCAGTAAGCCGTTTTTCATCGCCATTTCCTTATGCCTGCACCAGTGGACCCGGGTTTTTCAGATACTGCTCGCGGATCGCTTTCGCCGACCAGTAGGTCAGCGCCGCTACCATCCCCGTCGGGTTATAGCCGAGCCCCTGCGGGAACGCGGATGCGCCCGGCACAAAGACGTTTGGCACGTCCCAGCTTTGCAGATAACGGTTCACCGCGCTGGTGGCGGGATTGTCGCCCATAATGGCGCCGCCGCTGATATGCGTGGTCTGGTACACCGTGGTGTCGAAGTGGGTACCCGGCCCTTTCGCGCCGCCGATAATCATCTTCGGGCTCATCGCTTCGGCGATTTTACGCATCTTGCCGACCATAAACTGCGCCATTTTGATGTCGTTATCCTGCCAGTCAAAGGTCATGCGCAGCAGCGGCTGGCCGTAGGCATCTTTGTAGTTAGGATCGAGGTCGAGATAGTTGACGCGGTAAGACTGATGCGCGCCGTGGGCGTCCATGGAGATATGGTGCGTATAGGTATCCGCGACCGCCGCTTTCCACTTGCTGCCCCAGTTCGGCGTGCCTGTCGGGGTCGGCAGGCCAGAGATGGGCTTGGTGCCCGCCTGGTTGACCCAGAACGGCGAACCGCCGACGAAGCCGTACGGCCCGTGGTCGAAGTTGTCGGCGTTGAAATCATCTACGCCAACGCCCGCGCCGCCCGCGCCAATAAACGGGTTGGTGGTGGTGTTTTTATCGAACAGCGCCTTCAGGGTCGAAATATTCTGGTAGGCGAAGTTGCGGCCGATGGTGCCTTCGTTGGTAATCGGGTTGTAAGGCTTGCCGATGCCGGAGAGCAGCATCAGGTGCACATTGTGGAACTGGAACGCCGAGAGGATCACCAGATCCGCTGGCTGCACCACTTCACGCCCCTGCGCATCGACGTAGGTCACGCCGGTGGCGCGCTTTTTATCCTCAGTCAGGTTAACGCGCAGCACATAGGCGTTGTTGCGCAGTTCGAACTTCGGCTCCTGGCGCAGCGCAGGCAGAATGTTTACGTTCGGTGACGCCTTCGAGTACATGTAGCAGGCGTAGCCGCTGCAGTAGCCGCAGAAGTTGCATGGCCCCATCTGCGCGCCGTAGGTGTTGGTGTACGGGCCGGACGTGTTGGCCGATGGCAGATCGTAGGGGTGATAGCCCACTGATTTCGCCGCCTCGGCAAACAGCTGCGCCGACCAGGTGCGCTTCTGCGCAGGCAGCGGGAATTTGTCAGAGCGATCCGGCGCGAACGGGTTGCCGCCGCTATCCTTGCCGATCACCTGACCTTTGATGCTCCAGGGGGTACCGGAGGTGCCGAAGACCTTCTCCGCCTTGTCGAAGAACGGCTCCAGTTCGTCATAGGTGACGCCGAAGTCCTGAATTGTCATCCCTTCCGGAATAAAATTTTTGCCGTAGCGCTCTTCGTAATGGCTGCGCTGGCGCAGCTCGGTGGGATCGACGCGGAAGTGTACGCCGGACCAGTGCAGTCCCGCGCCCCCGGTGCCGGTGCCCGGCAGAAACGCTGCCAGCTGACGATAGGGAACCGCCGTCTGTGAGGCGTCGTGGCGGATAGTCACGGTGCTTTTCGACAGATCCTGGAACAGCTTTTTGCGGATGTTATAGGTCAGCTCGTCAATCGACTGCGGATAGGAACCGTCAGGATAGGTATCGCGATGCGGGCCGCGCTCCAGCGCCACCACGTTAAGTCCGGCTTCGGTCAGCTCTTTCGCCATGATCGCGCCGGCCCAGCCGAAACCTACGATCACCGCATCTGCTTTTTTCATTTCGTTTGCCATGGTTACGCGCGCTCCCCGCGAATAGAAACTGACGGGAAGGGATAACGCTCGCCGCGTTCAACCCAGTCCATAAAGTCGGCGCGCGCGCCGGGGAAGCCGATCAGCTTCCAGCCCACCATATTCTGGTTGCCACCGTGAATCGGGTCGCTAAAGAAGCCTTCGCGGGTATTCTGGATCAGAAAGGCGAAGAAGGTTTTCGCCGGCAGCTGGCGGAAATCGGCCTGGCCGCTCTCCATCGCCTGCAGCAGCGCATCCTGCTGCTCGCCGCTGAGATCGGCGAACACCTTGCCGTGTTGACGCTTGCTGTAGTCGTCGGCGTCTGCCAGGCCCAGACGGTAGATCTGCTGCGGCACCAGCGGCAGCTGATAGCCCAGCTCTTTAGGCAGATCCGGATTGAACGGTCCCTGCATATACCAGTTAGCGCCGGTGGCGTAAGGGGTATTCATCTGGCGGTCGATAAACTCCGGCACGCCCGCTTCCAGCGCGCCGGGGCCACGCTCGTCATTTGGGATCAGGCGTGCAACGGCTGCTTTGATAAAGGCGAATTCTTCTGCGGTAAACCAGCTCGGCTGATAGTCGCGCGCGGGTTGCGCAGCAGCGGGATCGGCAGCCTGCACAGCAGGCGCGACGCTGAAGCCGCCGACGACGGCGCTGCCCGCCGCCATAGCGGGTGCCAGCGCAATGGTTTTTAACAGAAAATCCCTGCGTGTCTGCCCACGTTTTTGTTCTGACATGACATTGCCTTAGTACCGCTTATAATGCGGCATGAAAGTTAAACAGTTGCGTTGTAATGATTTTTTTATGCGGATTAAGGGTTACAGCAGCACTGTTACCGGTAACAGCGGGCGCTAGTGTAACACTGTTGTGGCGAAACATTTAGTTCGCCAAAACAAATTCGCACAAATTCATTAACATCTCGTCGGAATGCTTTACCTGACGCGGGCGAAAGCTGTCACCTTCAGAAACAACACTCAACAGACAAATAACGCTAAAAAACGTTATAAAAGGGTGCATACAACAGCGGAGAGCCTATGTTTAAGTCCTTTTTCCCCCGGCCAGCGCTGTTTTTCAGCACGGCGGCGATCTGGAGTCTGATCGCGATTTTTGCCTGGTTCGGCTTTGCCGACGATCTGCCGTCACGCTGGTCAGCGCTACATGCCGCGATGCAGCAGGAGCTGCCGACTACAGCCGCGCGCTTTATCGCGCCCAGCCAGCTCTGGTTCTACAGCTATTACTGGATTGTCGTGGCGATATTCGGCCTGGCCTGGCGCGTTATTGATAACCATCCGTGGCAGCGCTGGTCGGTCTGGGGCTCGGCGCTGATTATTTTCGTCACCTGGTTCGGCGTGCAGGTCGGCGTTGCGATTAACGCCTGGTACGGCCCGTTCTACGATCTGATACAGCAGGCGCTGACTAAAGCAGGCTCGGTGCAGATAAACCGTTTTTACGCCGAAGTGGTGGCCTTTCTCGGCATCGCGCTTATTGCCGTGGTCATCGGCGTGATGAACTCATTCTTTATCAGCCACTGGGTGTTCCGCTGGCGCACCGCGATGAACAACTACTACATGCATAACTGGCAGCGCCTGCGTCAGGTGGAAGGCGCGGCGCAGCGTGTGCAGGAAGACACCATGCGCTTCGCCAGTACGCTGGAGAGCTGGGGCGTGAGTTTTATTCAGGCGATTATGACGCTGGTGGCCTTTTTACCGGTGTTGATTGGTCTGTCGCACCACGTTAAAGACGTGCCGATTCTCGGCAATATTCCCTACGCGCTGGTGATTGCGGCGCTGCTCTGGTCGCTCTTCGGCACAGCGCTGCTGGCGCTGGTGGGCATTAAGCTGCCGGGCCTGGAGTTCCGCAATCAGCGGGTTGAGGCGGCCTACCGTAAAGAGCTGGTCTATGGCGAGGACGATCCCGAGCGCGCGACGCCGCCGACGGTGCAGGCGCTGTTTAGCCGCGTGCGGGTTAACTACTTCCGCCTCTACTTTCACTATCTCTACTTTAATATCACCCGCATTCTCTATCTGCAGGTCGATAACGTTTTCGGTCTGTTTGTGCTGTTTCCGTCAATCGTGGCGGGCACCATTACGCTCGGTTTGCTGAACCAGATCACTAACGTATTCGACCAGGTGCGCTCCTCGTTCCAGTATCTGATCACCTCCTGGTCGACGCTGGTGGAGCTGATGTCGATCTACAAACGTCTGCGCAGCTTTGAGCAAATCCTGCAGGATATTCCGCATGAGGAGATGATGCGCGAAGCGGCGGAAAACGAGTAGCGCGGCAGGATCCAGCAGTAAAAGGTCCCGCGCAGCCGGTGCGCGGGACAGCGGTCAGATGTTAAACCAGCGCGGCGAAAACCCGCTCCACGGCGTGCGCGCCGGGATCTTTCACCCCATCCAGCGTCTGTTGATTCAGGTAAGAGGAGCGCCCCGCTCTGGCGCTCTGCATCTGCGCCGTCGATTCAGCCCCCTGCGCCGCGGCCTCTGCCGCCTCCGCCAGAGTTTTACCCGCAACCAGCGCCTCCAGCGCCGGTTCCAGCGCATCGATCAGCGTACGATGGCCAATCTGCGCGCCGCCGTAGTGCTTCATCTGCGCCAGCCCCTGCTGTAACGCCTCCGGCAGCGTGCCGCCCTGCGCCAGCTGCTGGCCCGCCGCGGTAAAGAGGATCGACATCAGTACGCCGCTCGACCCGCCCATCACCGTCGCCAGCTGTTCGCCCACCAGCGCGAACAGCGACGGCAGATCCGCCAGCGGCAGCTGCTGCGCCTCCAGCGCGCTTTTCACCTTGCGCGCGCCCGCGGCAAAGGTCGAGCCGGTATCGCCATCGCCAACTTTAGCGTCCAGCGCGTTCAGCTCGGCTTCAAGGTCAATCAGCGTCTGCGCAACGCGGCTCACCACCCGCGCCGTCTGCTCATCCTGCGAAGGCGTAAATTCCAGCTTGCTGACCACGCGCTGGCTGCTCAGCGTCGTCACCGGCTCTACCGCATGGATCGGCGCCCAGCCCAGCACCTCGACCGGCGCCTTCAGCGCTTCAAGAAATGCCGCCTCGATTTGCAGCACCGTCAGCGAGAACCCTTTCATATCCAGCGCGCTCACCAGCGTCGCCGGACCAATCAGATGGCTGATTTGCGCCGCCAGCGGGCTTTTCAGTACCTCGCGCGTTACCAGCGCCAGCTCCAGCATAGAGAAGCCGCCAAGATTGTTGACCAGCAGCACCGCTTTGGTGCCGGAAGAGAGGCTGTTAGCCAGTTTCTCCGTCATGATGCTGACCAGCTTTTCGCTGTTCTGCGTGTCCAGCGTAATAACGCCCGGCTCGCCGTGGATGCCCATGCCCAGCTCGCTCTCTCCCTCTTTAACGCGGTTGTCGCGCTTTTCGCCGGGAATATGGCAGGTCGAAAAGGCGACGCCGATACTTGCCGTACCCTTGATGGCGCGCTGCGCCAGCGTTTTTACCTGCGCCAGCGATTGCCCCTGCTCTGCGGCATAACCGGCGATTTTATGGATCAGCGCGGTGCCTGCGATGCCGCGCGGCTGCGGGTTGTCCGGCAGGGCGATATCGTCCTGCACCATTACCATCTCGACCTTATAGCCTTGCGCCCGCGCCTTCTCCGCCGCCAGGCCGAAATTGAGGCGGTCACCGGTGTAGTTTTTCACGATAAGCAGGCAGCCCGCGTCGCCGGTGACGTTAATGATGGCGCTCAGCACCGCGTCAACGCTGGGGGAGGCGAAAATATCGCCGCAGACTGCGGCGGTCAGCATCCCTTTGCCGACGAAACCGGCATGGGCCGGTTCATGCCCTGAACCGCCGCCCGAAATCAGCGCCACCTTGCTTTTGTCCCAGTCGTTGCGCACCACGACCCGAATGTCGTCGCCTAAATCCAGGCGGCTGAGGTTGTGCCAGGGCGTGCTCAGCAGTACGCCCTCTATCGCTTCGTTGACCAGATTATTTTTTTCATTCATCAGGAACTGGCTCATTGCATCCTCTCCAATGGTGTTGATGCCGCCAGGCAGCGGCACGCTTTTAAAGGTAGCCGAAGAAATGCAAAGGGCGGCCCGCAGCCGCCCCGGAAACTAACAGTGAAATCAAAGCGCGATGCGCATCACGCTGTCTGGATCTTTCGGCGGCTCTTTGCGCGAGCCTGGCTGTTTGACGCTGACGAACAGCGTCCTGCCGTCGGCGGAAAGCGCCAGGCTGTTAGGCAGGCCTGGCGTTTTAACCCTGCGTTTTACCTTATAGCTGGCAGCGTCGATGATGCTTACTTCGCCCGCTTTGCGGTGCGTAACGTAAAGCTCATTACTGTGCGGATTAAACAGCACCGCCAGCGACTCTGGAACGGCGATCGACTGGATCACCTTTTGATCGCGCAGATCGATGACCAGCACCTGCGGCTGCTTCGAGTCGCTGAGGAAGGCGCGCTGGCCCTGGGTATCAAGCGCGATATTCAGGAAGAAATGCGCGTTATTGCCGTCGATTTTCTGGCGCTTTTCAATAGCGTTGGTGCGGGTGTTGATGGTGACCAGCTCGCCATCGCTGTTAGTGACGTAGAGTTTCTGCCGTTCGCTGTCGACCGCCAGGCCAGTGCCCATTTTACCGGTATTCGGCACCACGCTAATCAGCCGCAGCGTTTTGCCATCCACCACCCAGACCACGCTCTGCGAGCCAAGCCCGGTAACGTACACGCGGTCGGTTTTCACGTCGACGGCGATCTCGCGCGGCTGCAGCGGACGCAGGTTTTCGCTGCGCTTGCGGCCATCCAGCACCAATGTGTTGATAACCCTGCCGCTGGCGGCGTCAATGGCGGTGAGCGCGCCGTTCAGGGTGTTGCCGACGAAGAGCACGTTGGTTTGCGGATTAATGGCCGCGCCGAAGCTCTTCAGCTCAGTAGGAATGGTTTGCTTAACGGCCAGCGTCTGCGGATCGAGGCGGAACACCGCGCCGCCCAGCGCATCACTGCCCTGGGACGCGGCGAGGAACAGCGCATTGTCGCTGGGGCTGAAGGCGAGTTCATAAGCGCCCTTGCTGACGGGCTGGCTGAGTTCGTCTGCATGCGCCAGCATGCCGGAGGCGGAAAAGAGCGCGGTAGCAAGCAGCGCAAAGGATAAGGATTTCATGATCTCTCCATAGTAAAGATTCACCGCCGTCAGGCAGTGCTGGAAAGCTCACATTGCAAATCCTGCAAAAAGAGAAGCGGCCCTGAAGCCGTCAAAGATGTGTTTTTTAGCAAATGATAAGGATTTAACGCCGAAAGGGAAGCGGTTTCCCGCGCTTACAACGCCGCCAGGACGCCCGAAGGCGTCCTGTCAGCAACAGCCGGTCAGACTTATTTCAGCAGTTCAGCGGTCATATGCACGCCGTTGTTGGTGTAGGCTTCGGTCACTTTATATGATGCACCCGCGTCTTTCGCCTGCGCCGCGATTTTTGCTTCCGCGCCGTCCAGCGTCGAGTCGGTAGCGGTTACGCTCTGCGCGAAGCTGGTCAGCGGAAGAACAGAGAGAGCGATAATAGCAGCAAAAGTTTTGATGGTTTTCATGGTCAATTCCTTGGTAGATGTTTAGTAAGGTAAGGCGTGTCGCCTTGTTGATATGAATAATAGACCGAGGTTGATGCAGCGGATAGCGGAGATAATTGCCGTTCTTTATCAAATTTACTGACAATGAAAGTGCACAATTGGTGTAGCCGCACCGAAAAAGGTTAACTCGCTGGAATAATAAAAAAGGGCAGCATATTTCGCTGCCCTTAAGCTTTTTATCCGTGATGACGCACTCGGGTAAAGATGGTGACGGCGGCCAGCAGCATCAGTACGCCGCTGGCGAGAAAGACGCCGCCAGCGCCCTGTAAGTCGAACATCCAGCCGCCCGCCGCCGCGCCTGCGGTAATCGCCAGCTGGATGGTCGCCACCAGCAGACCGCCGCCCGATTCGGCATCGTCCGGCACCGCGCGCGAGATCCAGGTGGACCAGCCGGTCGGCATCGAACCAAAAGCGAGTCCCCACAGCGCCACGCCCGCGGCGACCAGCCAGGAGACCTCGGCGAAACTCACCAGCAGCAGCGCGGTCGCGCTCATTACCAGCGCCATCACGCTCAGCGTCAGCGATACGCTGCGCGTCACCAGATAACCCGCCAGCGAGGTGCCGAAAAAGTTAGCCACGCCAAACGCCAGCAGCACCAGCGACAGCTGATTCAGGCTCAGCTGCGCGCTGCTCTCCAGGAAAGGACGCAGATAGGTAAAGAAGGCAAAGTGGCCGGTAAACATCATAATTACCGCCAGCATGCCCCAGCGCATCAGGCCGCTGCGCAGCAGATCGAGTACGCCGCCGCTGCGCGCTTTATTCTCCGGCGGCATGGCAGGCAGCGTAAAGCATTGCCAGATCAGCGCCAGTACGCCCAGGCCTGCGGTGAGCATAAAGATATTGCGCCAGCCGATCAGGCCGCCGAGGTAGCTGCCGAGCGGCGCGGCGATGATGGTCGCCAGCGAAATGCCGCTGAAAACGATCGACAGCGCGCGCGGCACCTGAGCGCTCGGCACCAGACGCATGGTAATCGCGGTCGAGAGCGTCCAGAAACCGCCAATCGCCATACCGAGCAGCACGCGCGCCAGCAGGATCAGCGTCAGGTTACTCGCCAGCGCCACCAGCAGCGCCGAGGCGACCAGCAGCAGCGTAAAGGCCAGCATCACCACCCGGCGATCCAGCCGCCGCGTTACGCTGCCCACCACCAGGCTGGTCAGCAGCGCCACCAGCGCAGTCACCGTCACCGTCTGGCCCGCCTGCCCTTCTGATACCTGCAGCGAAGCCGCGATCGGCGTCAGCAGGCTAACCGGCAGAAACTCGGCGGTGATCAACCCGAATACGCCAAACGCCATTGAAAATACCGCGCCCCATGCGGGACGAACGGGTACGGAAACCTCATCAGCCACTTCTGTACTCAGACTCATGTAGCTTCTCCAGAGAAAAAAATGATTAAGGCTGGAGCATAGAGAGTGCGGGCAAGACGATCTATGATGGCAACACCTTCATTATTGATAATTCGTCTGGAATGCCATGAGCCATTATGAAGATCTGACCAGCGAACTGCTGATGGGAATGCGGCTTCACGGCGTGACCTATCAGCGTATTCAGCTCTCTGCGCCCTTCGGGCTGCGCTATGAGCAGGCGCCGGGCCGCGCGCAGTTTCACTTTGTCGGGCGCGGGCCGCTGCTGGTGCGCGGCGCGTCCGGTACGATTTTCACCCTCAATACCGGCGACGCGCTGCTGATCCCGCATGGCAAACCGCACAGCCTGCTCTCGTCGCCTGATGCCGCCAGCGAAAATATCGCCGCCTTCGTCAGCAAGCCGATCTGCGACAGCGTGTGCGCCATCGGCGCGCCCGCCGACGCCTGCGACGATGAGGAGAGCGTGATTTTATTCAGCGCCTGTATGAAATTCGAGCTGGGCGGCATGCAGCCGTTGATCAACACCATGCCGGATATCATGCTGGTCAGCACGCTGCTGTCGAAGTACCCGGAGATCCAGCCTATCCTCGACGCGATGGAGCGCGAGTCGCGCACGCGGCACGCCGGGTTCGCCGGTATCCTGTCGCGGCTGGCGGACGTGGTGGCGGCGCTGATCGTGCGCGGCTGGGTAGAAAACGGCTGCGGTCATGGCAGCGGGCTGGTGCAGGCGATGCGCGATCCGCGTCTGAGCAAAGCGATCGCCGCGATGCACCGCGAGCCGGGAGAGAGCTGGACGGTTGAAAGACTGGCGCGGGTGGCGGGCTGCTCGCGTTCGGTATTTGCCGAGCGCTTTCAGAACGCCACGACCATGACGCCGCTGCGCTACCTGACCGAACTGCGTATGCGGCTGGCGGTGCAGCGCATCGTCAATAACGGCGAGGCGGTGGAGGTGGTGGCGTTCCAGCTTGGCTACGGCTCGCTGGCGGCCTTTAGCCGCGCCTTTAAGCGTATTGTCGGCCAGCCGCCCGGCGCGCTGCGCGCCGGACGGGATGAGAGCCGCATCGCCTCTTAGCGGAAGACGCTGATGGCTTCCACCAGTCGGTTAGCCTGATGCGTCATACGGCCCGACGCCTCCGCGCTCTCCTGCACGCGCGCCGCGTTGCGGTGGGTAATATCGTCGAGATCTTCTACCGCCGTAGAGATTTCGCTCAGCGCGGTGGACTGCTCGGCGGTGGCGGCGCTGATCTGCGCAATCAGTGAGGAGACGTTCTGCACCTGCGCGACAATATCCTGCATGGTGCGACCCGCCGCGTCGGCGTGATTGCTGCCAAGCTGGACGCGGCTGGCGCTGGTTTCCACCAGGCTTTTAATTTCGCTTGCGGCCTTCGCGCTGCGCTGCGCCAGGCTGCGTACTTCTCCCGCCACCACCGCAAAGCCTTTGCCCTGCTCGCCCGCGCGCGCCGCTTCCACCGCGGCATTAAGCGCGAGGATATTTGTCTGGAAGGCGATGCCGTCGATCACGCTGGTGATATTGGCGATGCGCTGCGAGCTTTCGGCGATTTCCGCCATCATGCTGACCATCTCCTGCATGACTTCGCCGCCCTTGCTCGCCGCCTGGCTGGTATGCGCCGAAAGCGTATTAACCTCGCCCGCCGTTTCGGTGTTGCTCTTCACCGTGGCGGTCATCTCATTCATGGTGGCGGCGGTCTGCTGCACGTTGGCGGCCGCCTGCTCGGTACGACGGCTCAGTTCGTTGTTGCTGCTGGCGATGGCGTCGCTGGCGCTGAGGACGTTAATCGCCTGACCGCTAACGTCATCCACCAGCCAGCGAAACATCAGGCCGAGCTGGCCGACGGCGCGCAGCGTCATCCCGACCTCATCGACGCGCTCCATCTCTTCGACCTTATGGCTGGCGCCGGTCGCCACGCTCAACGCCTGCTGGCAAATACGTTCAACAGGCCGCGAGATTTGCTGTTCCATCCACAGGCTGGTCAGCAGCAGCAGGATCGCCATGCCGCCGGTAAAGCAGCCGAGCGACGCGGGCGCCATGCCAAGCAGCGCGGCGCTGAGCGCCGCCAGCGGCAGCAGCGTCATCAGCGGCAGGCGGATACGCCAGCGCAGCGGCATGGTTTTCAGCAGCGAGCCGACGCGTCGCCAGCCGGTACGCACAATCAGCCCTTTATGGAAGCGGCGTCCCTTTGCTCGCCCTTCGCGGAAATCACGATAGAGCGCCTCGGTGGCGCGAATTTCCGCCGCGTCGGGCTTGGTGCGCACCGACATAAATCCCTGCACTTTGCCGTCGCGTATGACCGGCACCGCATTGGCGCGCACCCAGTAGTGATCGCCGTTTTTACGGCGGTTTTTGACCAGTGCTGACCAGGGCTCACCCTGCTTCAGCGTCGCCCACATATCGGCAAACGCCTCTGGCGGCATATCGGGGTGGCGTACCATATTGTGCGGCTGCCCGTTGACCTCTTCCGGCGTAAAACCGCTGACCTCAATAAAGGCGTCGTTGGCGTAGGTGATATAGCTGTTGATATCGGTGGTCGACATTAATGTCGCCTGGTCGTCAAACACGAATTCGCGCTGAGTGACTGGCTGGTTGTTGCGCATGGTGGGTCCTTGAAAGAGCTGCTGAGAGTAAGGGGATAATCAGTTATGTTTTTTTATCTTTTCGGCAGCAAAAGACCCTGGCTTTAGTGGCGGCAATTAATTTTCCCCGCTAAAAAAGCGGACTGGCGAGCAATTAACCCGCCAGCCGCGCACATTTAATGGTTTAGCTCTTTTTAATAATCGATCCTCATCCCTGTAAGGCGCGACGGATAAAACCCTGGTGCCTGGCGAGCAGCGTGCGGGCTTCGGCAGCGTCGATACCGGCCAGCAGCATCAGAATGGCGGTTTTGCAGTGGCCGCCACAGGCCGCCAGCGCGTGACTGGCGCTCGCCTCGTCGCAGTCGGTGGCCTGCATAACGATATTGATCTGGCGCTGCACCAGCTTCTGGTTGGTGGCTTCCACGTCGACCATCAGGTTGCCGTAGACTTTGCCGCTGCGGATCATCGCGCCGGTAGTGAGCATATTGAGCACCAGCTTCTGGGCGGTGCCCGCTTTCATACGCGAGGAGCCGGTAACCACCTCCGGGCCGACCACCGGCGTGAGCGCGATCTCCGCCGCCTGCGCCATGGCGCTGTTGGGGTTGCAGGTCAGCGCCGCCGTGGTGGCGCCAAGCGAACGGGCATACTCCAGTGCGCCCAGCACATAGGGCGTGCGGCCGCTGGCGGCGATACCCACCAGCACATCTTTCGCGCTGAACTGGATGTCGCGCAGATCCTGCGCGCCCTGCTCGCGGTTATCCTCTGCGTTTTCCACCGCCTGGAGTATCGCCTTGTGGCCGCCCGCGATCAGCCCCACCACCTGGCCGCGCGGCGTGCCGAAGGTAGGCGGACATTCGCTGGCGTCGAGAATGCCAAGACGGCCGGAGGTGCCCGCCCCGCTGTAGATCAGCCGACCGCCCTGCGCGAAAGCGGCAACGATGGCGTCAACCGCCTGCGCAATCTGCGGCACTATCGCCTCGACCGCCAGCGCCACTTTTTTGTCTTCATTATTAATCACGCGCAGCATCGCGTCGGTAGAGAGTTCGTCAATGTTCTGACTGGCCGGGTTGCGGCCTTCGGTAATGAGCTGGCTGAGGTCGATAGTCATGGGGCATGCTCCGGGAAAGAGTTGATTCAGGCCCGTTTTTATCATACTTGCAGGATAAAAAAAGGGTTCAGACGTTGTCTGAACCCTACGTTGGTTAGCAAGGCGCTAACGCGAGAGAGAGGAGCCAATCGCAAACACGCAAAAAGCGTCACCCCTGGCAGCTCAGCCCCTTTCTCCCGCTTGCCGGCAGTAGATGCCGCCTGATGGTCAGGTCAAAAGAGGGGTTAGTTCGCCGTTTGCGTACGCAGCGTCAGCTCGTACGCTTTCGCCTGCTCGGCGTCGAACTGATTCTCCCAGCGGGCGATAACCAGCACCGCCAGCGCATTGCCAATAACGTTGAGCGCGGTGCGTGCCATATCCATGATGCGGTCGACGCCCGCAATAAAGGCCAGCCCTTCCAGCGGAATGCCGACGCTGCCCAGCGTCGCCAGCAGCACCACAAAGGATACGCCCGGCACGCCTGCGATACCTTTTGAGGTCACCATCAGCGTCAGCACCAGGATAATCTCATCGGTCAGCGACAGGTCTATGCCGTAAAGCTGCGCGATAAAGATGGCGGCGATACTCTGATAGAGCGTTGAACCATCCAGGTTAAACGAGTAGCCGGTCGGCACTACAAAGCTGGTGATCGCCTTTGGCGCGCCGTAGGCCTCCATCTTCTGCATAATGCGCGGCAGGACGGTTTCCGAACTGGAGGTCGAGTAGGAGAGGATCAGCTCATCTTTCAGAATGCGCATCAGAGTCGTGATGCGCAGCTTGCAGAAGCGCGCCACGCCGCCGAGGACCACGAAAGCGAAGAAAAGAATCGCGGCATACACCAGAAGCACCAGCTTCGCCAGCGGCCACAGCGAGGCGAAACCAAAGTTGGCGATAGTCACAGCGATCAGCGCAAAGACCCCTACCGGCGCGTAACGCATGATCATATGCGTCACTTTAAACATGGTTTCCGACACGCTGCGGAAAATGTTTACCAGCGGATCGCGCTGCTCCGACGGCAGCGCCGAGAGGCCCATGCCGAACAGCACCGAGAAGAAGATAATCGGCAGCATATCGCCCTTCACCAGCGAGGCGAAAATATTCTGCGGGATCAGCGACAGAATAGTGGCGACCAGGCTGTGCGGCCCGTTCTGCACCGCTTCGGTCGTGGCTTCATACTTAGAGATGTCCACCGTTGCCAGCGTTGACATATCAATGCCGGTGCCGGGTTGAAACACGTTAGCCAGCGTAATGCCGACCACAATGGCAAGGGTGGTGATCACTTCAAAATAGACGATGGTTTTGACGCCAATACGTCCCAGTTTCTTCGCATCGCCTACGCCAGCGATGCCGACAATCAACGATGAGATCACGATAGGCACAACGATCATCTTGATCAGGTGAATAAAGATGTCGCCCGCCGGGCTGAGAATGTTGGTGATTAACCATTCACGATCGTCTGGCTGATTATGCAGCACTGAACCAGCAATGATGCCGAGCACCAGTGCAATCAGAATCTGCCAGGCCAGGCTTATTTTAAAACCTTTCATAACGCGTTATTTCCTCAGTCAAAACCCCTATTGCTACGCTGCGAAGGTGCAGAGAAGGATACACACAGGGAAGTGAGCAAAAGCCCGGTAAATTAGAGGGTTATTGAGGACAGCGTCCTCTACGAAAATGCGAAAATTCCCGTACTTTTTTCAGACGCCGTCTGGTTGAGTCCTGCTGAGCAGGGGCGAGATAAGTACCATTTTCACTGTGGTAAATGCAACCCCTGGCGTCTTCGGTTAAAGATTAGCCACTCTTATAGCATAAAATGCTGTTTAGTTATCAAAACCCTAACTTGCTGTTCTGAAAAGTAATAGTTCTCACACTGCGCGCATAGCTATGCAGCGTTGTGCAAAATAGCGGCGGGTTTGTTTGCTGCATTTTTAGACAGCCGGAGGGGGCGTAACGGGGAATGTTCACGCGATTTTGCAAAGGATTACACGCTTGTGTCTGCTCTCGTGATCTGTGGCGCAAAAAAGAAACAAAGCGATGGCGTAGTCTTCACTTAACCTTTGATTGACATATTATTAACATCTTCAAGGAGATCCGCCATGAGCCAACAACATAAACACCCGATACCCGCCAGCATCGCTGCGAATGCGCTGATTACCGCCGAGCAGTATCAGACAATGTATCAGCAATCCGTCAGCGACCCGGATGCGTTCTGGGGCGAGCAGGGAAAAATTCTCGACTGGATCAAGCCCTACAGCAAAGTGAAAAACAGCTCCTTCGCGCCGGGCAATATTTCTATTCGCTGGTATGAAGACGGCACGCTTAATCTGGCGGCCAACTGCCTCGATCGTCATCTGGAAAAGCGCGGCGATCATCCCGCCATTATCTGGGAAGGTGACGACGCCAGCGAAAGCAAGACCCTGACCTTCCGCCAGCTGCATAACCAGGTGTGCCGTTTCGCCAACGTGCTGCTGTCGCTGGGGGTGAAAAAAGGCGACGTGGTGGCGATCTATATGCCGATGGTGCCGGAAGCGGCGGTCGCGATGCTGGCCTGCGCGCGTATTGGCGCGGTGCACTCGGTGATTTTTGGTGGCTTCTCGCCGGAAGCGGTCGCAGGACGCGTGGTGGACTCCAGCGCCAGGCTGGTGATTACCGCTGATGAAGGGGTACGCGCCGGACGCCCCATTCCGCTGAAGAAAAACGTCGATGAAGCGCTGAAAAACCCCAGCGTGAACAGCGTGAAAAACGTGGTGGTGCTGAAACGTACCGGCCAGCAGATCGACTGGCAGGATGGCCGCGATCTCTGGTGGGCTAACTTAATGGATAAAGCGAGCGAGCAGCACGCGCCCGCCGAGATGCAGGCTGAAGATCCGCTCTTTATCCTCTATACCTCCGGCTCGACCGGCAAACCGAAAGGGGTGCTGCACACCACCGGCGGCTATCTGGTTTATGCGGCGACCACCTTCAAATACGTTTTCGATTACCATCCGGAAGATGTCTACTGGTGTACCGCAGATGTCGGCTGGGTAACGGGCCACAGCTATCTGCTCTACGGGCCGCTGGCGTGCGGCGCGACGACGCTGATGTTTGAGGGCGTGCCGAACTGGCCGAAGCCGAGCCGCATGGCGGAAGTGGTGGACAAGCATAAGGTCACGCTGCTCTATACCGCGCCGACGGCGATCCGCGCTCTGATGGCGGAAGGCGATAAGGCGATTGCCGGCACCAGCCGTCAGAGCCTGCGCATTATGGGCTCAGTGGGCGAACCGATAAACCCTGAAGCCTGGGAGTGGTACTACAACAAGATTGGCGACGGCCGCTGTCCCATTGTCGATACCTGGTGGCAGACAGAAACCGGCGGCTTTATGATTACACCGCTGCCGGGCGCTACCGAGCTAAAAGCGGGCTCCGCGACCAAACCTTTCTTCGGCGTACAGCCTGCGCTGATGGATAACGAAGGCAACCCTCAGGAGGGCGCGGCCGAGGGCAA
Organism: Pantoea sp. ACRSB; assembly: GCF_022346905.1. NCBI lineage: Bacteria > Pseudomonadati > Pseudomonadota > Gammaproteobacteria > Enterobacterales > Erwiniaceae > Pantoea > Pantoea sp. ACRSB. The sequence goes on from NZ_JAKRNL010000003.1 coordinate 449,060, forward strand.
CCTGGTGATCACCGATTCCTGGCCGGGCCAGGCGCGTACCCTGTTCGGCGATCATGAGCGCTTCGAGCAGACCTACTTCTCTACCTTTAAGAACTGCTATTTCAGCGGCGACGGCGCGCGCCGCGACGAAGATGGCTATTACTGGATTACCGGCCGCGTCGATGACGTGCTCAACGTCTCCGGCCACCGCCTCGGCACCGCTGAAATCGAGTCCGCGCTGGTTTCCCATCCGAAAATCGCCGAAGCGGCGGTGGTGGGCATCCCGCACAGCATTAAAGGCCAGGCGATCTACGCCTATATCACGCTGAACCACGGCGAAGAACCCTCACCAGAACTCTACAGCGAGGTGCGCAGCTGGGTACGTAAAGAGATTGGGCCGATCGCTACGCCCGATATTCTGCACTGGACCGATTCGCTGCCGAAAACCCGCTCCGGCAAAATTATGCGCCGTATTCTGCGCAAGATCGCCGCGGGCGATACCAGCAATCTGGGCGATACCTCAACGCTGGCCGATCCGGGCGTAGTGGACAAACTGCTGGAGGAGAAGCAGTCGATTCGAATGCCTTAAATACCTTTACTTCCCGGCGGGAACTCTCTTCTTCCCGCCCCTCTTTCCTTACGCTGTGTGTTTCTGAAGTCACATAAAAATAACTGCCCGGGCCTTTCTCGCGCATCGACGTGAGGCTGCCGCCTGCATAACCTCTGGAGAAACTGTGATGAACGACGCCCTTTCTACTCAGGAGGCGCTCAATCAACGGATTGAACGTCATCCACGCTTTCAGGAGCTGGTACATAAACGCCAGCGGTTTGCCCTGATTCTGTCGCTAATTATGCTGGTGCTTTACGTCGGCTTTATTCTGCTGATCGCTTTTGCGCCCGGCTGGCTTGGCACGCCGCTGCACGCAGGCACCAGCGTCACGCGCGGCATTCCCATTGGCGTGGGACTGATTGTTATTTCCTTCGTGCTGACCGGCGTTTATGTCTGGCGCGCCAACGGCGAGTTCGATCGCCTGACGAAGCAGATCCTCAGCGAGGTGACCCCATGAAACGTCTTTCTCTCTGGCTGCTGGCATTGCTGCCCCCCTCCGCGCTGGCGGATGCCCTGACCGGCGCGGTACAGAAGCAGCCTACTAACTATCAGGCGATTATCATGTTTGTGGTTTTCGTCGCCGCTACGCTGGGTATTACCTGGTGGGCATCGAAGCGCACCCGCTCGCGCAGCGACTACTATACGGCGGGCGGCAATATTACCGGCTTCCAGAACGGGCTGGCGATGGCAGGCGACTTTATGTCCGCCGCCTCCTTTTTGGGCATCTCCGCGCTGGTGTACACCTCCGGCTACGACGGCCTGATCTACTCGCTGGGCTTCCTGGTGGGCTGGCCGATGATCCTGTTTCTTATCGCCGAGCGCCTGCGCAATCTTGGCCGCTACACTTTCGCCGACGTCGCCTCCTACCGCCTTCAGCAGAAGCCGATCCGCACTCTCTCCGCCTGCGGCTCGCTGGTGGTGGTGGCGCTCTACCTGATTGCGCAGATGGTGGGCGCAGGCAAGCTGATCCAGCTGCTGTTCGGCCTCGACTATCATGTCGCTGTGGTGCTGGTCGGCATTCTGATGGTGCTCTACGTGCTGTTCGGCGGCATGCTGGCGACCACCTGGGTGCAGATCATCAAAGCGGTGCTGCTGCTGTTCGGCGCTACTTTTATGGCGGTTATGGTGATGAAGGCCGTCGGCTTTAGCTTCAATAACCTCTTTACCCAGGCGATGGCGGTCCATCCGAAAGGCGCGGCCATTATGCAGCCGGGCGGGCTGGTGAAGGACCCTGTTTCCGCGCTCTCGCTCGGGCTGGGGCTGATGTTCGGCACCGCCGGATTGCCGCATATTCTGATGCGCTTCTTTACCGTGGCGGATGCGCGCGAGGCGCGTAAAAGCGTCTTCTGGGCCACCGGCTTTATGGGCTACTTCTACTTCCTGACCTTTATTATCGGCTTCGGCGCGATTCTGCTGGTGGGCGCGAACCCTGCCTTTAAGGATGCCAGCGGCGCGCTGATCGGCGGCACCAATATGGCGGCGGTGCATCTGGCGAACGCGGTCGGCGGCAGCACCTTCCTCGGCTTTATCTCCGCCGTGGCCTTCGCCACTATCCTGGCGGTGGTGGCTGGCCTGACGCTGGCGGGCGCGTCGGCGGTGTCGCACGATCTCTACGCCAGCGTGATCCGCAAAGGCCAGGCGACCGAGCGCGAAGAGCTGCGCGTGTCGAAGATTACCGTACTGGTATTAGGAGTAGTGGCGATTGCGCTGGGTATTCTGTTTGAGAAGCAGAATATCGCCTTTATGGTCGGCCTCGCCTTCTCTATCGCCGCCAGCTGTAACTTCCCGATTATCCTGCTGTCGATGTACTGGTCGAAGCTGACCACGCGCGGCGCAATGATCGGCGGCTGGCTCGGACTGATCACCGCCGTGGTGCTGATGATCCTTGGCCCGACGGTCTGGGTACAGGTGCTGGGCCACGCGTCGCCGGTTTATCCTTATGAGTATCCGGCGCTTTTCTCAATGATCGTCGCCTTTGTCGGCACCTGGCTCTTCTCCGTGACTGATCATTCGCCGCAGGGCGCGCAGGAGCGCGGCCGCTTCCGGGCGCAGTTTATCCGCTCGCAGACCGGCATCGGGATTTCGCAGGGCAAATCGCACTGAGATGGACTGTTCCCCGCCAGCGTTAAAGGACGCTGGCGTTTTTCTCTGCGGGAAGGCTAAAATAAGTACGAATCGCACGATTCGCACGACTAAGGAATCACCATGCTGAGTTTTACCGCTAACCAGGCTAAAACGCGTTTTGGCGAACTCATGAACAAAGCGCAGCACGAGGCCGTTACCATCACTAAAAATGGCCGTACCGCCTTTGTCTGCCTGCCTGCTGAAGATTACGAAGCCTTTGAGCAATTCAAGCTGGAAAGCCTGCGGGCTAAACTGGCGCACGCTATCGCTCAGGCGGAAAAAGGTCAATTGCACGACGGAGAAAGTGCCTTTGATGAGCTGATGAAGGATTTGTAATGGGGCAGTTCAGGCTCACGGATGAAGCGAAAGAAGATTTAAAAGAGGTCAAAGCCCATTCATTAACGCAATGGGGGCCTGTCATCACTAAAGCGTATCTGCATGGCATGCGCATTGCGATGCAAATGCTGGCAAATCATCAGGTCGGCATAGACGTCAGCGATGAAACCTGGCCAGGCGTCTGTTACTGGCCCTACGAAAGTCATTATCTCTATTTTCTTCGCGTGCCTGAAGGTATTCAGGTTATCGCGGTTATTCACCAGTCGCGTCTGCCAAAAGCGGTGAAAAAGCGCCAACCCTGACCGCATCAGGAGGGCAAAAAAAACCGGTCGCACAGGCAACCGGCTTACACTTCTTTTTTCTGAACCCAATCAGAAGCGCAGTGAAGCACCGACGTACGGGCCATCGACCAGCACGTTATCTTTACGGCCGCCTTTATTGTTCAGCTCGATATACTGATAACCCACGCGCAGGTTAACCAGGGAGATCGGGGTGAAGCTCAGGCCGCCAGCGGCTTCCTGATAGCTGTCGAGATGGTCGGTCAGACCTTCCGGCGCGTAGTAGTATTCGCCGTACAGGCCCCACATATTGTTGAAGCTGTACTGCGCGCCGCCGCCCAGCGCCACGGCAAAGCCATCTTTACCATCTTCTGGATGGGTGAAAATGGTCTTGGCGGTCGGAGCCAGACGCAGCCCGCCGATATCGACGTTGTAACCCAGTCCCAGACCGTAAGTGCTGCCGTCGTGATCGCTGCGCAGCCAGTTGCCTTTAAGGAACAGGCCCGGCGAAGTGGTGCCCAGACCAACGTTCAGATTAGTGTTGTGCTCGCCTACATCTACGCTGCCTTCGATAGCCTGCGCTGCGCCGCTCAGCAGCACCAGACCCAATGCGCTCCCGGTAACAAGTTGCTTAAACATGATTCCACTCCGTGAAAGGACAATAATTTCGGCGCAAAGGTTAACAGCCTGAAATCCTCTGACAACTCTATTTGGCAACCTTTACGTAAACAGACATGTCGTCAGCGCGCGATTATTCTTCATACTCCCCACATCAGCTGGCCGATAAGCGGTGCCAGCACCACCGTCACTACGCCGGAAAGCATCATTACCAGACTGGCGACGACGCCCTCCTGCTCGCCGAGCTGATAAGCGCGCGCCGTCCCCGCGCCGTGTGACGCCGCGCCGAAACCCGCCCCTTTCGCCACGCCCTGGCGGATGGCGATACGCAGGAACAGGACGTCTCCTACCGCCATGCCGAACACGCCGGTAATAACGACAAACAGCGCCACCAGATCCGGCTGTCCGCCGATGGGCTTCGCGGCCGCTAGCGCGAACGGCGTGGTAATGGAGCGCACTGCCAGGCTGCGCTGGATCGACTCAGGCAGCGTCAGCAGCCGCGCCAGCCATACCGAGCTGCACACCGCGACCAGCGTAGCGGTCAGCACTCCCGCGCTCAGCGAGAGCCAGTGGCGTCGAATAATCGCCATGTTTTCATACACCGGCACAGCAAAGGCCAGCGTCGCCGGGCCAAGCAGCCAGAGCAGCCAGTGGCTTTCGGCAATATAGTCCTGCCAGGAGACGTGCGTAATAAGCAGCAGCCCGACCAGCAGCAAGGGCGTCGCCACCAGCGGCATCAGCAGCAGCGTGCGCCAGCGGCGATAGAGGCGTTTATTGAGAAAGTAGATCAGCAGCGTGACCGCCAGGCAGAGCAGGCTGAGGATAACATCACGCATCGCGTTGCTGCCTGCGCGCCGCGCGCGCCACTTCATAGCGATAGAGACGATCGACCACCAGCGCGGTGGAAGCCAGCACCAGCAGAGTGCTCAGCGCGATCACCACGCAGATACGCCAGCCATCGACGCGCAGCAGATCGCCGTAGTTCACTACCGCCACTACCGCCGGAATAAAAAACAGCAGCATCTCCGCCAGCAGCCAGCGCGAACCCGCTTTTACCCAGCGCAGCGGCAGCACGCGCGTGACGATCAGCGCCAGCAACAGCAGCATACCAACGATATTGGCGGGCAGCGGCAGGTGCAGCCAGCTCACCAGGCGATCGCAGGCGATAAACATGCCCACATACAGCAGCAGCTGTAGCGGCAACCAGAGTCGTTGCAGCCTGCCCGTTCTTTGCGGGCTGAGCGCTAACGCCATTTTCTTCTCTCCTCTAATGCAATCCGGCGCTTAGTATAAATCCGCAACAGAAGGTGAAAAAAATGAATTAAAATCATTCCAGTCATGCCAAAAGGGAATAGTTATGGACGTTCGCGCTTTACGCTACTTCACCGAGGTGGTGCGCCAGCAGAGCTTTACCCGCGCCGCCGAGAAGCTCTACGTTACGCAGCCCACCATCAGCAAAATGCTGCGCCAGCTGGAGGAGGAGCTGGGCTGCACGCTGCTGCTGCGCGACGGCCGCAAGCTGCATCTTACCGACAGCGGCCAGGCGGTCTACCAGCGCGGCCTGGCGATTTTGCAGGAGTTCCATCAACTGGAGGCGGAGATCGGCGATATTAACCAGCTAAAAACCGGCGAGCTGCGCCTCGGCATTCCGCCGATGGTCGGTATGCAGATCGCCGGGTCGATCTCGGCGTTTCGCCGCCGCTATCCCGGCGTAGAGCTGAAAATTTCTGAGTTTGGCGGCCTGACGGTGCAGCAGGCGGTGCTGGCGGGCAGCCTGGATATCGCGCTTACCGCCCTGCCGGTCGATCCCGATCTGCCGCTTAATACGCTGCCGCTGATGCATCATCCTCTCTGCGTGCTGGTGCCGCGCCAGCCCGCCTGGCTCAACCGCAGCCATATCGGGCTGGCGGAGCTGGCGGCGCATCCGCTGCTGATCTTCAACGAAGAGTTCTCCCTGAACCGTCAGCTGATGAAGGCGTTTCAGCGGCTGGGCGTCACGCCGCATATCGCGGTGCGTAGCGGACAGTGGGATTTTCTTGCGGCGATGGTGCAGGCGGAGATGGGACTGGCGATTCTGCCGGAGCCGATCTGTCAGCGGCTGGATAAGCAGTCGCTGCTGTGGCTGCCGCTGGAGTCGGATCTGAAGTGGAGTCTGGGATTGATCTGGCGGGAGGGAAGCTATTTGTCGCGCAGCGCGCAGGCCTGGATCGCCTGCTGTCGCGAACACTGGCCGGATGAAGCGCCGCGCCTGTCAGTTTAGGCGCGGCGCGCGGCTTACTCTTCTTTTTCGATCAGCAGCGCTTCCAGCAGGTCGAGATCGCGCAGCAGCCGCTGCATGCTCTCACTGGAAATCTGCTGCGTCGCGCGCAGATGATAGACCTCGGCGCGTTCGGCGCGCAGCGCGGTCAGACGGAAGCGACGCTCCAGATTTTCGGCGAACAGCGCCTGCTCCAGATCGCTCTTGCCGTCAGCGCGGCGGCGCAGGTTGCCGATCACGCGCAGGCTTACCTCTTTAAGCAGCTCGGGATCGATGTTCTCTTCGGTGTCGTTCTCCAGCCGCGCTTCCATTTTATGCAGGCTTTCGATCGCCACGCTCGCCATTACCGCGCGGGCGTTTTGCAGCTCGCGACGATGCCCGGACTTATCGATGCCGTCCACGCCGCGCAGCAGCAGCGGCAGCACCACCACGCCTACCAGCAGCGAGAACAGGATCACGCCGGTGGCGATAAACACCAGCTCATAGCGCGCCGGAAATGGCTGGCCGTTAGTGAGAAACAGCGGAATAGAGAGCACGCCCGCCAGCGTAATCGCGCCGCGCACGCCGGCGAAAGAGGCGATAAGCAGCTCGCGCAGCGAGTAGTTGGCGAACTCCATCGGCTTTTTCTTCAGCACGCGCTTGCTGAGACGCTGCATAATCCAGAGCCAGCCGAAACGCACCACCATCAGCGCGCCGTAGACCAGGATAATGTCGGTAAACAGCATCCAGAGTTCGACGTTGGGATCGGCGTTAGCGGCGTCAATCGAGGTGCCGATAATGTCCGGCAGCTGCAGGCCGAGCATCAGGAACACCATGCCGTTAAAGACGAACTCCAGCATCTGCCAGACGCTGTTGGCGCGCAGGCGCATCGCCAGCGGTGCCTGACGGATAATGCCGGAGCGGGTAATCGTCATGCCCGCCGCGACCGCCGCCAGAATGCCGGAGACGCCGAGGTGTTCGGCAATAAGATAAGAGGCGAACGGCAGCAGCAGCAGCAACACGGTTTGCGTCGCCGGATCGTCGCCGCTCCAGCGGCTCAGCAGACGCAGCGATTTCCCATAGAGCCAGCACACCGCAACGCCCGCAATCAGGCCGCCCACCGCCACCTTGAGAAACTCGATACTCGCGCCGCCCCAGGTAAACACCATGGTGCCCATCGCGACCGCAACGGCAAACTTCAGCGAAACCAAGCCGGAGGCGTCGTTCATCAGCGCTTCGCCCTGCACGATCGACATGATTTTTTTCGGGATGCGCCCCTCGCCGACAATGCCGGAGAGCGCCACGGCGTCTGTGGGTGACAGGACGGCCGCCAGCGCGAAGGCGGGGATCAGCGGGATACCCGGCACCGTCCAGTAGATCAGGTAACCGATGCCGACCACGGTAATCAGCACCAGCACCAGCGCCAGACCGATAATTTCCCGGCCATGATGCAGGAATTCGCTGATCGGCGTCTTCCAGCCGTCGGCAAACAGCAGCGGCGGAATAAACAGCACAAGGAAAAGTTCAGGGTCGAAATCGACATGCAGGCCGAAGGTCGGCCAGGCAAGCAGTGCCCCGGCGAGAATTTGCACCAGCGGCAGCGGGATCTGGAACGGCAATATGCGCGCGGCCACCCCCGAAAGCGATACCACCAGCGTCATGATGAGAATAGTAAAAAAGATTTCCATGCTTTCCTTAGGCGAATCGTAAAGTCATAAAAAATGTTGTGAACGCTAAAGTGTAAAGCAAAGTGCGCAGAGAATAACAAGTCACGCGTGCGGCGCGGCAGAAATTCAGGAAAAAGTTCCGGACGAGACGGCGCTCGTCCGGTTTTACAGTCAGATCGCCCAGCCGCCAGCGTAAAAAATCACCAGCGCGGCGGCAATCACAACGGTGCCGAGGTTCAGCTTGCGCCACTCTCCGGCAAACAGACGGCCCACTACCAGCGTGGCGAAACCGAGCATGATGCCGGTGACGATATTGCAGGTCAGCACGATAAATACCGCGGTCAGCAGCCCGGCCATCGCATCAACGAAGTCGGCGAAGTCGATTTTCGCCACGTTGCTGAGCATCAGCAGGCCGACATACATCAGCGCGGGCGCGGTCGCATAGGCGGGTACCAGCCAGGCCAGCGGCGACATAAACAGAATCAGCAGAAACAGCAGACCCACCACAATCGCCGTCAGTCCGGTTTTGCCGCCTGCCGCGGTGCCGGCTGCGGATTCGATATAGACCGCCGCCGGCGACGCGCCGACCAGACCGGCAAAGAGGCTGCTGACAGAGTCTGTGGTCAGCGCGCGTCCGCCGTTAATGATCTGCCCCTTCTCATCCAGCAGGTTCGCCTGTCCGGCAACCGCGCGGATGGTGCCGGTGGCGTCAAACACCGCCGTCATAACCAGCGCCAGCACGCTCGGCAGCACCATTGGCTGTAGCGCGCCCATAATATCGAGGCTGAAGAGCAGCGACTGGCCCTGGCTGTCGCGCAGGCTGGGCAAGGCGAACAGACCCTGGAATTTTACCGCGGGATCGAAGATCAGGCCGAGAATCGAAATAGCGATAATGGTCAGCAGGATGCCACCCGGTACCCGACGCTTTTCCAGCCCGAAAATCGCCGCCAGACCCAGCAGTGACATCATCACCGGGAAGGAGGTGAAGTGGCCCAGCGCCACCGGCATGCCGGGCGCAGGGTTCTTCACCACCAGCCCGATGCCGTCAGCGGCGATCAGCAGCAGAAACAGGCCGATCCCCACGCCGGTACCGTGGGCCACGCCCATCGGAAGATTACGCAGAATCCAGGCGCGGATGCCGGTTACAGAGATCAGGGTGAACAGCAGCCCCATCAGGAAGACCGCGCCGAGCGCCACCGGCACGCTGATGTGCTGGCCGAGCACCAGGCTGAATGCGGTAAAGGCGGTCAGCGAGATGGCGCAGCCAATCGCCAGTGGCAGGTTGGCCCACAGCCCCATAACGATAGAGCCGACGCTGGCGACCAGGCAGGTGGCGACAAAAACGGCGGTGGGTGAAAAGCCCGCCTTGCCCAGCATGCCGGGCACCACAATCACCGAGTAGACCATCGCCAGGAAGGTGGTGAGTCCCGCCAGGATTTCCTGCCGGATGCTGCTGCCGCGTGCAGAAACAGAGAACCAGGCGTCCAGCTTGCCAGCGGACGAGCGTGATTCGTATGACATAGTTGAGCCTCAAGAAATTTTTGGTGTGTAAAAAGCCCTGCGTCGTTGCCCGCAAAATCCCTGGTTGTCACCCTGGCGCAATAGCGTCAAAGGCGGCAGGCAAACGTTTACTTCGCGGCGAATAACTGTCCGCTATGCGTCCAGATAAAAAGGCAGGGGATTATCCGGCGTTTGGTAGCCGATTTTCAACCGCTTCCTTGTCTTAATTCAGGATAAAGCAGAGCGCTTGTGGCGGTTTCCGAAGGCGTGTGCGACGGCGGCATCCAGGCAGACGCCGCGCTACGTTTTGATATTTTGACGTTTTCCACTGCTCAACTGCCTGGCAGCACCTCGCCGCCCTGCTGGATGGCGCGCTGCCAGGCGGCGCGCTGCTGAACGGTAGTCAGCCATGCCTCCGTGGCGGGCATATCGGCCAGGCCGCCGCGCGACTGCATCGCCAGCAGCGGAAAACTCATCTGAATATCAGCAATGCCGAAGCGCTTGCCGGCAAACCAGGGATGAGCAGCCAGATGCTGCTCAATCATCTGGCGATGCGGCACCAGCTGCTTATCCAGCCAGGCTTTCTGCATGCCTTTGCCCAGCGCTGCGCCCGCCGGACGCAGCAGCCAGGGCACCGGCGCCTGCCCCAGGCGGCCGAATACCAGCTTCATCAGCAGCAGCGGCATCAGCGAGCCTTCGGCGTAGTGCAGCCAGTAGTTCGCCTGAAGACGCGCCTGCTCATCGGCGGGCGCCAGCCGCTGCTCGCTGTCATATTTGCCTTCCAGATAAGAGAGAATGGCGCCCGATTCGGCAATCACCTGATTACCGTCGGTGATCACCGGCGACTTGCCCAGCGGATGCACTTTTTTCAGGGCTTCCGGCGCCAGCATTGATGCCTCGCGCTGATAGCGTTTGATTTGGTAAGGCACTTCCAGCTCTTCCAGCAGCCACAGCACGCGGTGCGAGCGCGACCGCTCAAGATGATGGACGGTAATCATAGAGCACTCCTGTTATGCGTCTCAGGCAAGTATAGCTTCCCGCATCTTTAGCGCGGCGGCTCGCCTTTATCATCCTGTTCGGGGTCAAGCAGCACTGCGCCAGAGCCCTGCTGTGCCAGCCGGTCGCCGGGATTGCGAAGTGGGCAGTCGCGCATCGACAAACAGCCGCAACCGATACAGCCGTCGAGATCGTTGCGCAGACGCGTCAGGGTTTCGATGCGCTTATCCAGCTCTTCGCGCCAGTGCTGCGTCAGGGCGTCCCACTCCTGCGTCGACATACGTTTGTTGGCGGGAATATGCATCAGGCTGTCGCTGACCGTTGCGAGCGGTATGCCGATGCGTTGAGCAACCTTGATAATGGCGACGCGCCGCAGTACGTCACGGCTGTAACGCCGCTGGTTGCCGCCGTTGCGCGTGCTGGAAATCAGCCCTTTGCTCTCATAGAAATGCAGCGCGGAAACCGCCACGCCGCTACGGCGCGCGACTTCGCCCGGCGTTAAAACCGGTTTCGGGTAGTTGCGATCTTTTTTCATCTGGCTCTTTACCTCAAGTTAACTTGAGGAATTATACTCGCCTCCGTCAAATAACGAATCCCTCAGGACTAAAGGACGAGATTATGATGCAAGAAGAGATCATTCACTCCCTGACGCACTGGATCGATCAAAACCTGGATAAGACGCTGTCGATCGATGAAGTGGCGGCCAAATCAGGTTATTCAAAGTGGCACCTGCAGCGTATGTTCCGTACCGTGACGAAACAGACGCTGGGTGGCTACATTCGCGAACGTCGCCTGACGCTGGCGGCGGAAGCGCTGCGCCAGACGCAACGCCCGGTATTTGATATTGCGATGCAGTATGGCTATGACTCGCAGCAGACCTTTTCCCGCGTGTTCCGCCGTCAGTTTTCACAAACTCCGACCGCCTATCGCCACTTTATGCGTCGTCAGGCGCTCCAGCGTCCACGCAGGTTGAGCTTTGACTGTAGCGAACCTGCAAGTTTTACCCAGCGCACCACCGGCGAATGCTGCCCGATTCGCTAAGTCACAGGCGCCCTTAACGGGCGCAACTTGCCGCTTTTCCCGCTTTACGCCCCCGGTTTTCTTTTCAACGTTTCGATAAAAAATTCTCTACCATACCAGGTACAAATTTTGTTCATAAATTCAAATGCAGTGATATAATGTGACTCAGGTCACACATTACACTCTTTTTGACGACGGAAAGCCTTTCCCTGACCTCGCTTTTCGTCGCCGGTGATGTCCAGTAACTGTCAGGGATAATCACTTAGATTCAGAGGCTTAAGTCGATGGCGACGATAACCACCAGCTTGATTGTCATGCGTTGGGAACTGCTCAGCGCAGTTATGATGTTTTTTGCCAGCACCCTTAAAATCAAATTCCGCCAGAGCAGCCATCATGTGATGGCGTTTATGTGCGGCGGCATCGGTCTCGGTATGACCTGCTGGTTTGTTATGGGTCTGCTGGGCATCTCGCTGAGCATGGAAAACGTGCATCACATTATGCTGGTTACCAAAGACACCTTTATCCAGGTAATGAGCCAGACGCCGCCCGACTGGCCGATGCCTTAATGACCAGCAAAATAAAAAACCCCGCGAAGCGGGGTTTTTTATTTTGCTGTGTGACTCAAACTTTCTTCAACAGCGCAGGAATATTAACGTCCTGCACCGAAACGCCCGGTCTCTGCGTGCCGCGGCGATCCTGAATCCACATATCTCCCATCATCTGATTAAGCCCGCGATCCAGCCCCGTCACCAGACCTGCGCCCGGCGTAAAGGTCAGTTCGCCGAAATAGATGCGGCCCTCATGGATATACCAGTCAACGCGCACATAGTCGAAATCGCTCGCCAGCTTCTTACTCAGATCGAGCGCGTGCTGCAGCGACTCGGCGATTTTCGTCACGTCGAGGCCGGTGTCGCGAATCTTGTGAAAGGCTTCGGTCAGATTGTTGACGTAGAAGTTCATCGACAGCTGCGGCTGGCAGCGGTTGTAGATTACCTGCAGCACATATTCAAAGCGGCCGTCGCGCTTGTTGAACATATGAAACTTGTAGTCGATAGGCGCCGTTTTGCCGTCGCCGATATACTGCTCGACCAGAATGCGCGGCTTGATATAGCGATAGTGGATCTCGCGCGCCTCGTTGGCGAAGTCGGTCTTCAGCCACTTATAGCAGCTGTTGATAATCTGCTGTTTGCGCAGCGCGTCCGGCTCTTCCAGCAGAATCTCCACCATGTTGGAGGCGTGATTCGGCTTGATAACCGTACCCTTCCAGCATTGCAGGCTATTCAGCGACGCCGGGTCAGTGGTCTCGTGCACCAGCGGAATCAGGTATTCGTTGCCAATTTTTTCGGCGATATAGTCGCGCACCGAATATTTGTCTGAGAGGCGGCCATAGATCTGATAGTCGCCGTAGACGAATTTGCGATACAGCACCTTTTCGTTAAAGACTTTGGGCTGGCGCAAATTAGGCAATTTTTTGAACTTATGGAAGTAGTAAATGCGGTCCTGGTAAGCCCAGGGCATCTTCTTAATGAAGTACTGCACACTTCTTCTGAGTTCATCTTTCAACTTAAACATATCTGACCTCATTTGTAGGTTTTGTAGTTGAGTGAGGAAACTTGAATTCTTTGAATGACGCCGTTTTTGAAGAAGTAATTCATTACGGTAAGGGACAAGAGTTCCGACACGAAGACGCTCCAGGCGGCGCCCATAATGCCGTAGCCCTGAATCAGCCACCACGAAAGCGGCAGGCTGATTACCATCAGGCAGATGATTTTCTTCAACAGATAGTTGAAACCACCCTCTTTCACCATGTAGCGATAGGCTACTGTGCCCATGGCGGAGAAGCAGGTCGCCATTGACAGCAACGTAATGAGACTTCCTGACTGTGTGTACTCTGAACCGTACAAAGCGATGATGATTTTTTCGCCGAACAGCGCGATAACCAGCAACATCATCAGTGAAACTCCCATGACATAGCCATTAAGCCGCGCTGCCAGCTTAATGGCCACTTCGCCGCGTTCCCTGAAAATTTCAGTGAAGCATGAAGTTATGAGCGCCACGGGGATAAAAATCCACGAAGCCGCGATAGTGTTGGCCGCCGCAAACAGCCCAAGATCGCTTGCCGAAGCGATGCCGGCTAAAAACATCTGCGCGGCTTTAACCTGTACTGAAATAAAAATGCTGGAGATCGCCAGCGGCAGACCGGCATACATCAGATAGCGCAGATAGGCGCTGCGTTTTTCCTGCGGCGGCGCGACATCCTGAGTTTCGCGGTAGAAGTTGTAGCGCTTGATAACATAGGGCACCAGCGTTACGGCCACGATAGAGAGCGTCAGCCATGCCGGATTAAGGCGCAGCCAGGCGATAGTGAAGCTGATGGCGAAGCTCAACAGCATACCGAGCGAATTCGCCACGGTATTAAGTCGGGAAGCGAGACGCGCGTTGTTGTAAACGCTGAAGGTGTCCTGGGTAACAAATACGGAGGCGACGAACGACGCCAGCGTGAAAGCCAGGAAATTTTGCGGCATGGTGAACCACACCCAGGCCAGCACAGGTACAGCGGTGAGAAGCAGTAAAATCATGCGCAGAGTACGCGCCACGTTCATCAGACGCAGCCCTTTCGGCGCGCTTTTACTGATCCGCTTAAACAAGATAGTCTCGGTACCGAAGATGGCGACGGTCTGGACCATAGAAAATAAAGAGGTTGAAAACGCCATCTGGCCGAATACGGTTGGCCCGAATGATTTCGCCACGTAGGAGGTCACAAATATGACGCCAAAAACCGAGACGATCTTCTCAGACATCATCCAGGCGGCATTAGACATTACGCTTAATTTCATTGACTCATCCTTTGCATTACTTACTTCAACCGCTTCGGTACAACATCCCTGTAACGAATTAACAAGCGCTCAGTGGGCCTGGCGTTATTTAAAGATTTCAAACCAGGCTGGTCCGAAAAATGAGAATCAGAACACGATTCGGTGAATATTTTCAGGATAATTCTGATTAAATTTGGCTCAGAACGGTTAATCTGGAATCGATTTCACGCGGAAAACAGACCCCATTCTCAAGCCATTTCCCTGCGAATTTAGCAAGCACGTTATGCTAAATATCAAATGTACGTAGAAATTTTTCGTATTTGGGATGGGAAGAATCTATAACAAAAAACCCTGACCAGGAAGGTGCGCCCATCCGATAAGAATAAAATAAGATTTATCCCATGATGATATTTATTCTAAATATCTTAATTTAACCCACGCAATTCTAATCGCGCACTTTAATACTGCATTAATAGATTATTTACAGTGCCAGATATTAATACAGTACATCTCATCCATTAATCGATAAGAAAGGTAAGAGCATTTATGAGAAAGTCACGATATAGCGAAGAGCAAATCACAAATGCCATTAAAGCTTCTGAATCAGGGGTTAAAGTCAGGGAGATTTGTGACGAGCTGGGGATCTCTGAGGCCACCTTCTATAGCTGGAAAAAGAAATTTTCCGGCCTTTCCTCAGAGGAAGGAAGAAGAATCAAAGAGTTAGAAGACAAACTACAGACACTTACCCGTGAGCTGCAAACGCTCAACTCAGATAAGGAGATGCTGCAAAGCGTACTGAAGAACTTCTTTACCACTAATGAAAAGCGCCAGGCGGTCAACTTTTTGCAGAGCACTTTCGACATCGGCACGCGCCGCAGCTGCCGCCTGCTCGATATTAGCCGCAGCGTTTACCACTACCCGTCAGGATCGGAAAATCGATAAAACCAATAATACTGCCCTAAACTGACTTAGCGCTGAGATTGTTCTTACCAGAAGAGATGATGACACTTTAAGATACCATTCGTGGCTTTAATTTTCGTTCCATGCATTCCTGATGGGTTTGCCAACGGATCGATTTTCATTTTTTGCGGTAATATTGATAAGCACCAGCAAAAGTCTCGCGTTTCTCGCTACTTCTCCTCTCGCCCAATCTCATTTCGATGAGATTGGTGCTTCTCACTTTTCATCAGGCTCGTTAATGCCCGGCTCTAAAATTTTGTCGCTCCATTAAGCCGCGCTAAACAGCCCTACAAAATCACGCTTCGGTTACTACAAGAAATGGTGGCACTAAGTTTGCGTCCAGCGAAGAGTATGTTGTCATCCTTAAATAAGCGAACCGGAAAAAAAGATGCCAGGAATTTTCCTGGCGGAATGGTTTATCAATGCTTATCGCTTTCCTTATTTCGGGTTAATCACATATAAGATAAATCACTTTAAAGATCGCCCCGGCTAAAGTTTCGTAATTTCCTTTACTGGGAATTATTCTTAATAGCCTGACCGTTTCTGGAAAAAATGGTGGTTTATCAAACGACATTCTCAGGGCCAAACGCCAATAAAAACGCAGCGGCAGGCAATAAATATGCAGTAAAGTGGCGAATTACTCGCCACTCACAATGCCTTAATGCTTCGTTAAGGTGGAATATAAGCCGTCAAAGAGAAGAATTGCCGCCGGGCAAAGCCGTTAAACGCTCACCTGCAGGCGAAAAAAATGAGATCTCGATCGCTTTTTATAGCGTTTCACCGTTCGGCTTTAGCGAATAAATAGCTAAAGAGCGGCAAAATTTGCCGCTCCGCTCTGCGCATTATTCCTAAAACTGTGTGAAATCAGCGGGTCAGCACATATTAAATTGCGCGACAGGGTGCAGATTAATGCTCAATTGACGTCAGCAACGGTTCTGGCTTAATACGCATCGCCCAAAGTACGCCGAGGATCAGGCAGAAAATGCCTGTCAGCGTCAGCAGCGGCGGCCAGCTTTGTCGCCAGAGAAAAGTCCATAGCAGGCCTGACAGCGTTTCGAATACGATAAGCGGGCCCATAAATACCGTGGGCAGCCGCTGGCTGGCGGCATTCCAGCAGAGCGTGCCCAGCCAGGAGCAGAGCAGCCCAATCACCAGCATCAGCGGCAGAAAGAGCTGCGGCTGCGGGCCAAACGGCAGCGCGAAGGATGGGCTATGCCACGCCAGCTGCGCGCTTACCCCCGCATACATAACCAGCGCCAGCGGCAGCGTCACAATCCCCTGCGCCGTCGCCCAGGTGGCTGGTTTATGCTGCGGATGGGTGCGCAGCCAGCGCGCGTTGCGCAGCGGATACCAGGTCCAGCACGCCACTGCCAGCACCGCCAGCGCAATGCCGCTCAGGTAGCGCATCATATCCCAGCCGCCGCTCTGCCCGCGCAGCTCGGCAATATTTACGCACACCAGACCTGCGCCGATCGCCAGCAGCGCAGGCGTCAGCCGACGCCAGGCCAGGCGTCCTTCAAGATGGCCGTAACAGAGGTTGGCGGTGATCGCCATCACCACCGGCAGCGTGCCGATAATCATGGTGGATACCGGCGCGCCGGTGCGCTGAATCGCGCTGGCGAGAAAGGTGTAATAAAGAAGGTTGCCCACCAGCGAAAGCTTTAGCGCCTCCCGCCAGTCGGCAGAGAGCAGCTTACGCAGACGGTGGCGATCGAGCCAGGCCAGCGGCAGCGCAATCAGGCCAAACGCGACATAGCGTCCGGCAGACTGGAGCGCGCCCGGATAGTCCGGCACCAGCAGCGGCCCGACGAAAATCAGTCCCCACATCAGCCCTGCGGCAAGGGCAAACAACACGCCAGCTAACATCGTCTCTTCCTTTATTAAAGTGCATAAGGAAGTGTGGCGGAAAAAGCGGGGAAAAATCTTGTAGCAGATTGCGGTTCGCCCTAAGCGCCACGCACCTGTTTCTGATAGCGCACCGGCGTAATGCCGTAACGCTGAGCGAAGGCGCGGGTCAGATGCGCCTGGTCGCTCAGGCCGACGCTCGCCGCCACGCTGGCCGCCGACAGGCCGCGCGCCAGCAGCTGCTTGGCCTCGTATAACCGATACGCCATCAGCATCTGATGCGGCGTAACGTGAAAATGCGCGCGGAAAGCGCGCAGAAAATGCCACGGCGAGAGCGAGGCCAGCGCCGCCAGCTCCTCCAGCCTGACCGGCTCGGCAAGATTGTCGCGCAGGTAATCGCGTACCTGGTCGAAGCGGTGCCCTTTCTCTTCCTTGCCTCTTTCCGCCATACGCGCCAGCGGCCGCAGTTGCGCCAGCACATCGGTTAACAGGCTTTGCCGCGCCAGCGGGCTATCGGCCTGCCACAGCGCCGCCAGCGTTCGCGATAGCGGCAGCGCCAGCCGCGAGTCGGTGCGCAGCGCTTCGCTAAACCACCAGCCGCCATCGCCGGTGAGCTGCCTCATGTCGTCCGGCTGGATATAGATCATCTGATAACGCCAGCCCTCTTCGCAGGCCGACTCGCCGGTGTGCAGCTCATCCGGATTCATCATCACCAGCGAATGGGTCGGCGCAGTGTACTGTGCGCCGCGATAGCGGAACCGCTGCGCGCCCGACTCGATGGTGCCGATGCCGAAGGCTTCGTGCGTATGCGGCTCGAAGGCATAGCGGGAGATATGCGCCTGATAAAGCTCTACGCCAGGCAGCTCGTCAAACTGGCGAAACTGCGCGCGATCTTTTTCGCAGGGAAAAACAGCCGGAACGCCCTCCACCTCGATCTCCTCGTTAATCAGACAGGCTTTCAGCATGCCAGCGATGGCTGGCGGATTGCAAAACAGTTTTGCCATTTCGCCGCGGCGCGGTGAAACTGAAGCGCAGAACAGAAAAGGAGAAAGCGATGACCCAGCGAGTTGTTGTGGTAGTGGATATGCAAAACGGCGTTTTCGCGACGCCGCGCTTCGATCGGGCCGGATGCGCGGCGCGGATCAATCAGCTGACCGCAGCGGCTGACAGCACTCTCTTTATTACGCACCGCGAAGGCGAGATGCAACCCGGCACGCAGGCGTTTGAACTGCTGCCGGAGCTGCATCAGCCTGCCGGTAGTTTTTACGTCACTAAAACCGCCTGCGACAGCTTCTGGCAAACCGAGCTGGCCGCCACGCTGGCGCAGCTGAAAGCCGACGCCTTCGTTATTTGCGGCTGCGCGACCGATTACTGCGTCGACACCACGGTTAAGGTCGGTGCGGGTCTGGGCTATCGCATTACCGTCGCCGCCGATGCGCATACCACGGCGAATCGCACCTGCGTCAGCGCGGAGCAGCTGATTGGGCAGCATAACGAGGTCTGGGCTGGTCTGTCGCTGCCGGGCAATGTGCCGCAGGTGCTCACTACGGCGGAGATAGTGTCAGGCTGGAGTTCTTAGTCGCCTGAACGGAAGACGAAAAAAAGCCCCGCCTGAGCGGGGCCTGACAGACAGTGCCGACCCAAAGAGGATCAGAACGGAATATCGTCGTCGAAGTCCATCGGCGGTTCGTTGTTGTTGCTCGCCGGGGCGCTCTGCGGCTGAGGACGCGACTGCGCGCCGCCGCTGAACTGATTGCCGCCCTGCGGCTGCTGCGGCTGACCCCAGCCGTTGTTGTTGCCACCGCTCTGACCGCCACCCATCGGCGCGCCACCAGCGCCAGCGCCCTGCTGACGACCGCCCAGCATCTGCATGGTGCCGCCGACGTTGACCACGACTTCCGTGGTATAGCGATCCTGGCCGCCCTGGTCCTGCCATTTACGGGTGCGCAGCTGGCCTTCGATATAAACCTGAGAACCTTTACGCAGATATTCGCCAGCGACTTCCGCCAGCTTGCCGAACAGCACAACGCGGTGCCACTCGGTGATCTCTTTGTTTTCACCGGTCTGCTTGTCACGCCAGCTTTCCGACGTGGCCAGCGTAATGTTGGCAACCGCGCCACCATTCGGCATGTAGCGCACTTCCGGATCCTGACCCAGATTCCCGACAAGAATCACTTTATTTACGCCACGACTGGCCATGTTGCTCTCTCCCGATGAGTTAATGCTAAGAGTCTAAACGATCAATTCTATCACGTCCTGCTATGCGATTCCCACTTTCGAGCCGGCTCGCAGAAGCGCTCATTTTACACCCAAAATGCAAAAAATACTGGATATTTAATCAGTCTATTTTTTGTGCCATAATACCCTGTTTACGCTAATCGTGTCCGTAAGGGTACGGGGCGTGCTGCTCAATCCGGGAAAGGTGAATGGATAAGATCGAAGTTCGTGGTGCCCGCACCCATAATTTGAAAAACATCAACCTGATCATCCCTCGCGACAAACTCATAGTGGTCACCGGCCTGTCAGGCTCCGGCAAGTCCTCTCTGGCGTTTGATACGCTCTATGCGGAAGGTCAGCGCCGCTACGTAGAGTCGCTCTCTGCCTATGCGCGTCAGTTTCTTTCTCTGATGGAGAAGCCGGACGTCGACCATATTGAAGGTCTGTCGCCCGCTATCTCTATCGAGCAGAAATCCACTTCACACAACCCGCGTTCTACGGTCGGTACCATCACCGAGATCCACGACTATCTGCGTCTGCTGTTCGCCCGCGTCGGCGAGCCGCGCTGTCCGGATCATGACGTGCCGCTGGCGGCGCAGACCGTAAGCCAGATGGTGGACAACGTGCTGGCCCAGGAAGAGGGTCGTCGCCTGATGCTGCTGGCGCCAGTAGTGAAAGACCGTAAGGGCGAACATACCAAAACGCTGGAAAACCTGGCGGCGCAGGGCTATATCCGCGCGCGTATCGACGGCGAAGTGTGCGATCTTTCCGATCCGCCGAAGCTGGAGCTGCAGAAAAAGCACACTATTGAAGTCGTGATCGATCGCTTCAAAGTCCGCGAAGATCTGGCGACCCGTCTCGCTGAATCCTTTGAAACCGCGCTGGATCTCTCCGGCGGGACGGCGATCGTCGCCGATATGGATGACGCGAGTGCGGAAGAGCTGCTCTTTTCCGCCAACTTTGCCTGCCCAATCTGCGGCTACAGCATGCGCGAACTGGAGCCGCGTCTCTTTTCGTTTAATAACCCGGCAGGTGCCTGCCCTACCTGCGACGGCCTCGGCGTACAGCAATATTTCGATCCCGATCGCGTCGTGCAAAACGGCGAACTCTCTCTGGCTGGCGGCGCGATCCGCGGCTGGGATCGCCGTAATTTCTATTACTTCCAGATGCTGCGTTCGCTGGCCGAGCACCTCGATTTTGACGTCGAAGCGCCGTTCAATACCCTGAGCGATAAAGCGCGCCAGGTGATCCTCTACGGCTCCGGCAAAGAGAACATTGAGTTTAAGTACATCAACGATCGCGGCGACACCTCCGTACGCCGCCATCCGTTTGAAGGCGTGCTGCACAATATGGAACGTCGCTATAAAGAGACGGAATCCACGGCGGTACGCGAAGATCTGGCGAAGTTTATCAGCAATCGCGCCTGTGCCACCTGCGACGGCACCCGTCTGCGTCGCGAAGCGCGTCATGTTTTTGTCGAGAACACCAATCTGCCGACCATCTCAGATATGAGCATCGGCCACGCGATGGATTTCTTCCGCAACCTCAAGCTGAGCGGCCAGCGCGCCAAAATCGCTGAAAAGGTGCTGAAGGAGATCGGCGATCGCCTGAGCTTCCTGGTCAACGTCGGCCTGAACTATTTGTCGATGTCACGCTCCGCAGAGACCCTTTCCGGCGGCGAAGCGCAGCGTATCCGTCTGGCAAGCCAGATCGGCGCGGGCCTGGTGGGCGTGATGTATGTGCTGGATGAGCCCTCTATCGGCCTGCACCAGCGCGACAACGAGCGTCTGCTCAGCACGCTGATCCATCTGCGCGATCTCGGCAACACCGTGATTGTGGTCGAACATGACGAAGACGCTATCCGCGCAGCCGACCATGTAATCGATATCGGTCCCGGCGCGGGCGTACACGGCGGCCAGATCGTGGCGGAAGGTACGGTTAACGAGATTATGGCGGTGGAAGAGTCGCTGACCGGCCAGTTCCTCAGCGGCAAGCGGGAAATTGCGGTGCCGAAGGAGCGCGTGAAGGGCGATCCGACGAAGACGCTGAAGCTAAGCGGCGCGCGCGGCAATAACCTTAAAGACGTGACGCTGACGCTGCCGGTCGGTCTGTTTACCTGTATCACCGGCGTCTCCGGCTCAGGTAAATCGACGCTGATTAACGATACGCTGTTCCCGATCGCGCAGCGCCATCTGAATGGCGCAACCACTGGCGAAGCGGCCCCCTATCGTGAGATCAACGGGCTTGAGCACTTCGACAAGGTGATCGATATCGATCAGAGCCCAATCGGCCGTACGCCGCGCTCTAACCCGGCGACCTACACCGGCATCTTTACGCCGGTGCGCGAGCTGTTCGCCGGGGTGCCGGAGGCGCGTTCGCGCGGCTATAATCCGGGCCGCTTCAGCTTTAACGTGCGCGGCGGCCGCTGCGAAGCCTGTCAGGGCGACGGCGTGCTGAAGGTAGAGATGCACTTTCTGCCCGATATCTATGTGCCCTGCGATCAGTGCAAAGGCAAGCGCTATAACCGCGAGACGCTGGAGATCAAATACAAAGGCAAGAGCATCCACGAAGTGCTGGAGATGACCATCGAAGAGGCACGCGAGTTCTTCGACGCGGTTCCGGCGCTGGCGCGTAAGCTGCAGACCCTGATAGATGTGGGTCTCTCCTATATTCGTCTCGGCCAGTCGGCCACCACCCTTTCCGGCGGCGAAGCGCAGCGCGTTAAGCTGGCGCGTGAGCTGTCGAAACGCGGCACCGGCCAGACGCTCTATATCCTGGATGAGCCTACTACCGGCCTGCACTTCGCCGATATCGCCCAGCTGCTGGAAGTGCTGCATCAGCTGCGCGATCAGGGCAACACCATCGTGGTGATTGAGCATAACCTTGACGTGATCAAGACTGCCGACTGGATTGTCGATCTGGGTCCGGAAGGCGGCAGCGGCGGCGGCGAGATCCTTGTCGCAGGCACGCCGGAAACCGTGGCGGAGTGTGAAAAATCGCATACCGCGCGCTTCCTGAAGCCGCTGCTGACGAAATAGTTCGCTGTCAGCAAGTGCTACACTGACATTGCGTTAAACCTCTCAGGCCCGCTGCAAGCGGGCCTTTTTCATACTGCATATTCCATCCGATAAAAACAGAATCAGGCAAGATTCAGGCATGTATAGGCATAGCCGGGCTGGCGTTCTGTGACTATCCTTTTAAACGTTCCTCATTGGCGCGCCCCGTTGGCCTCGCCCTCTTGCCGAGCGCCCTGCGCGCCGCACTCATCACTATTCTCACGACACAACGAACCTGGAGACACCATGAATATTACGCACGCCTATGCCGCTCAGGACGCGAAATCCAGACTGGCGCCGTTCGATTACACCCCGCGTGAACTGCGCGCGCATGATGTACAGATTGAAGTGTTGTTCTGTGGCGTTTGTCACTCTGACCTGCACCAGGCCCGCAACGAGTGGAAAAACACCCTTTTTCCGGTTGTGCCGGGACATGAAATCGTTGGCCGCGTTACTGCGGTCGGCAATCACGCCAGCAAATACAAACCAGGCGACCTGGTCGGCGTCGGCTGTATGGTCGACTCCTGCCGCAGCTGTCCGAGCTGTCAGGAAGGGCTGGAGCAATATTGCGAGGTCGGCTTTGTCGGCACCTATAACGGTCAGGATCGCGAAACCGGCGACGTCACCTACGGCGGTTACTCAACGTCGGTCGTTGTCGATGAGAACTTCGTGCTGCGCGTGCCGGAAAACCTGGATCTGGCGGGCGTCGCGCCGCTGCTGTGCGCAGGCATCACTACCTATTCGCCGCTGCGCCACTGGAACGTCGGCCCGGGCAAAAAAGTGGGTATTGTCGGCCTGGGCGGCCTCGGCCATATGGGCGTGAAGATTGCGCACGCGATGGGCGCGCATGTCGTTCTGTTCACCACCTCGCCGTCAAAAATTGAAGATGGCAAGCGCCTGGGCGCGGATGAGGTTGTGGTATCGAAAGATGCAGACCAGATGGCGCAGCACGTTAACAGCTTTGATTTCATCCTGAACACCGTGGCGGCCCAGCACGACCTCAACCCGTTTATCGCCCTGCTGAAGCGCGACGGCAATATGACGCTGGTTGGCGCGCCGGAGCACGATCACCCGGCACCGCAGGTCTTTAACCTGATCATGAAACGCCGCAGCATTGCCGGTTCGCTGATCGGCGGCATCGCCGAAACGCAGGAGATGCTCGATTTCTGCGGCAAACACGGCATCACTTCTGATATCGAAATGATCGCGATGAATCAGATCAACGAAGCCTATGAGCGTATGCTGAAAAGCGACGTGAAATATCGCTTTGTTATTGATATCAATACGCTGCGCGACGAAGCGGCGGCGTAACGGCAACCAGGCGCGCGGCACTACGCCGCGCGCTTCTCTCAGACGCCCGCCGCTCTGGTGGCGTCCGCCTGCTGATAAGAAGCATCCACCAGATAGTAGATTTGCGAATCCTTCAGCGATCCGTCCAGCAGCAGCGTGCTCCAGTGCGTCTTATTGAGGTGCTCGCTGGGGAAAACGTCGCTGTGCTCCTCGCGCAGCAGTTCCGCCAGCGCAGGCGTGGTTTTGAGCGACACCGCCGGATGTCCGTTTACCTCATGCACCATAGCGAACAGTACGCCGCCGCTTTTAATTTGCGTCGCTTTCCAGTCGCTGTGAACGCTCTGCTCCGTGTCCGGTTTGTTCATACAGTAAGTCAGTAGATCTGACGTGTTCATTTCGACTCCCCTTGTAAAGTGGCGACAATGCGCCGCGCGCCGCCGTGAATGCGGTGTTCCCCTAACCAGATACCCTGCCAGGTGCCCAGCATTAGCCTGCCGCGCTGGACCGGCAGCAGCAGCGATACGCCCAGCATAGAGGATTTGATATGCGCAGGCATATCGTCGCGGCCTTCGTAATCATGCTGGTAAGGCGCCTCTTCCGGGACGTGGCGCATAAAATGATTTTCCATATCGCTACGCACCGTGGGATCGCAGTTTTCATTCAGCGTCAGTGAGGCTGAGGTGTGCTGCAACAGCAGATGCAGCAGGCCGGTCTGCACCTGCGCCAGCGCCGGGATTTGACTGAGGATCTCTTCGGTGACCAGATGAAAACCGCGGGGTTTCTCACCCAGCGTAAGCGTTTGTTGATGCCACATGCCTTTTTCCTGAATTGGTTACACCGTTTAAGTGTGCAATAAGTCGTGGAAAGGTAAACCTGAAGGCAAAAAAAAACCGCCAGCCTGAGCTGAGGGTTTCAGTTTAGTGAAAGATGGGGTTCGGGCGCAGTGACGCGAAAGCTGGCCTCCCTGCCAGATCGACGCCTCTTATCCCTGAGGCGCGCCCGTCACCGGGCGAATGTGCTGCGCTTCTGTTCCTGTTGCGGGACGCTCTACGTGCGTCATCCGCGCGATTACATTACCGCGGCAAACGCCTGCGCCACCTGCTGCACATTATTGCTGTTGAGACCGGCGACGCAGATACGACCGCTGCCCACTAGATAGATGCCGAACTCATTGCGCAGCCGCTCGACCTGCTGCGCGCTAAGGCCGGTATAGCTGAACATGCCGCGCTGCTTCAGCAGATAATCGAAGTTTTTGCCAGGCAGCGCGGTGCTGAGCACATCTACCAGCGTTTTACGCATGGCGATAATACGCAGGCGCATCGCCTCCACTTCGGCCAGCCAGTTGGCTTTCAGCGCATCGTCGTTCAGCACACGCGCCACCACCTGCGCGCCGAAGTTCGGCGGGCTGGAGTAGTTGCGGCGCACCGTGGCTTTCAGCTGACCCAGCACGCGCCCGGCTTCGTCGGCACTGTCGCACACCACAGAAAGGCCGCCAACGCGCTCGCCATACAGCGAGAAGATTTTTGAGAAGGAGTTGCTGACCAGCGCCGGCAGACCCGCTGCGGCGATAGCGCGGATCGCATAGGCATCCGCTTCCATTCCTGCGCCGAAGCCCTGATAGGCGATATCCAGGAACGGGATCAGCTCCTGCGCTTTTAGCACCTCAACGACGCGATCCCACTGCGCGTCAGTCAGATCGGCGCCGGTCGGGTTATGGCAGCAGGGATGCAGCAGCACGATGCTTTGCTTCGGCAGCGCCTGCAGCGCGGCGAGGAAGGCGTCGAACTTGACGCCGTTGGTCTCTGCGTCGTACCACGGGTAGTGGTTAACGTCAAAGCCCGCGCCGGTAAAGATCGCCACATGGTTATCCCAGGTCGGGTCGCTGACCCAGACGCCGGAATTGGGGAAGTAGCGCTTGAGGAAATCTGCGCCTACCTTCAGCGCGCCGGAGCCGCCGAGCGTCTGAATCGACGCGATACGGCCCGCTTTCAGCATCGGGTGCTCCGCGCCGAACAGCAGCGGCGCAATAGCGCTGCGGTATGTGTTGAGGCCTTCCATCGGCAGATAGAGCGACGCCTGCTGCGGCTCAGCCTTCAGCTGCTCTTCCGCGGCGGCAACCGCCTGGAGCTGAGGAATAATGCCCTGCTCGTCGTAGTAGAGGCCGATGCTGAGGTTCACTTTATTTGCGCGCGGATCCTGTTTGAAGGTTTCCATCAGCGACAGAATCGGATCGCCGGCGTAGGCATCAACGTTTTGAAACACGGTGCAGATCTCCATGAGTGGTCGTAAAAAACAGAGGTGTATGCAGCATTAAACCATGTACCGTCCGGGACGATGGTTCATGGCGATAATCAGGTTAAGGATCACTGCGCCCGCTACCGACGCCAGCAGCATCGGTACGCTGACGACAAACAGCGACGCCAGCACAACGCAGGTATCGACGGCCATTTGCAGTTTCCCGGCGCGCAGCCCGATGCGATCCTGAAGCCACAGCGCCAGAATATTTATTCCGCCCAGGCTGGCTTTGTGTCGAAACAACACTATAAACCCAATGCCCATGATCACGTTACCGAACAGTGTTGCATAAAAGGGATTGAGCGCGGAAAAGTGGACGAAGAGCGGATGCAGATGGGTAAACAGCGATACCAGCCCCACCGCGCAGAAGGTTTTCAGCGTAAACTCCCATCCCATGCGGCGCACCGCCAGCCAGTAAAACGGCAGGTTGATGAGGAAAAAGGCGCTGCCGAAAGAGAGCGGCGACAGGTAGCTGATTAAAAAGGCGATGCCGGCGGTACTGCCGGTCAGCGCGCCCGCCTGCTTTAGCATAATGACGCCGAAAGAGACCATCAGCGTGCCGAGCAGTATCGCCAGCGCATCTTCAATGCGCGAATGAGGTATTCGGGTAGGTTCTACGACGTTATCCATGGGTAATCTCATTGCAGTCAAAGCCGAAAAAAACGTACCGCTCTGATGCAAAAAACGCACCATACCGTCGGCCAGTTGCCGCCTTCGGCAGGTGCCAGTGATTATCCAGTTGATAACTAAGGCGCTTTTGTTGCGTGGTTTTGCGCATGTTTTGCGGGCATTACGTCAAACCATGCACAAATTCAGAATTCTGTGCGCATCTCTTGCATAAACTGCCGATCCCTTGCACCAAATAAGCACATCATGCACTTTTTTGGCGCATTTTGCGCTCAGGGAGCATCATCAGGCCATTCTCTTTCAAACGACCTAACACCACCGATGTTTTCACATGGGACACGCTTTGATGGCCCGCCACCAGCTGGCTTATCAGCGCGCTCAGCGAAGCGAGGTCCGCTACCGCCACTTTCAGCAGATAATCCGCGTCGCCGGTGGTTTTGTACGCGTCGACGATCGCTTCCTCCTGCTCTACCATGCGGTGAAAGCTATCGACATACTCGGCGGTGTGGTTAATTAGCCGTACCTCTATCAGACCGACCATGCCCAGGCCAATCGCATCGGGCGACAGACGCGCGTGATAGCCGAGGATTAAATTCGCCTGTTCAAGATTGATGCGGCGTCGCGAGCATTGCGATGCCGACAGGCCAACTAAATCGCTCAGCTCCTGGTTGGTTAAGCGGCCGTTGGATTGTAATAAGGTCAGTATTTTCAGGTCGTAATCGTCTACGTGAGTCATGCTGCTTCCAGTGCTTAAACATGCGCTGTGATACAGATAACCCGATTAAAGGCGAGGTTGTCCAACACTATTTTCTGATGATGCGAGGCGGCATGCACAGATTGTGCATGCCGAAAAGTATGGCTATTCGTCGTCGTAAGCCGGGCCGGCATAGTTGTCGAAGCGCGACCACTGGCCGTTAAAGGTCAGGCGCACCGTACCGATAGGACCGTTACGCTGCTTACCCAGAATGATCTCGGCGATGCCTTTAAGGTCGCTGTTTTCATGGTAAACCTCGTCGCGGTAGATAAACATAATCAGATCGGCGTCCTGCTCGATAGAGCCTGATTCACGCAGGTCGGAGTTAACCGGACGCTTATCGGCACGCTGCTCCAGCGAGCGGTTCAGCTGCGACAGCGCCACGACCGGTACATTCAGCTCTTTCGCCAGCGCCTTGAGCGAGCGGGAGATTTCGGCGATCTCCAGCGTGCGGTTATCGGAGAGCGACGGCACGCGCATCAGCTGCAGGTAGTCGATCATAATCATGCTCAGCCCGCCGTTCTCGCGGAAAACGCGTCGCGCGCGCGAACGCACTTCAGTCGGCGTCAGGCCGGAAGAGTCGTCGATATACATATTCTTCTTCTCCAGCAGGATACCCATAGTGCCGGAGATACGCGCCCAGTCTTCATCGTCAAGCTGGCCGGTACGGATGCGCGTCTGATCTACGCGCGACAGCGACGCCAGCATACGCATCATAATCTGCTCGCTGGGCATCTCCAGGCTGAAGATCAGCACCGGCTTGTCGTGCAGCATCGCGGCGTTTTCGCACAGGTTCATGGCGAAAGTGGTTTTACCCATCGACGGACGCGCCGCGACGATAATCAGATCTGACGGCTGCAGGCCGGCGGTCTTTTTATTCAGGTCCTGATAGCCGGTATCAACGCCGGTTACGCCGTCGTGCGGCGTCGAGACAAGGGATTCAATGCGCGAAACCGTGGCTTCCAGCACTTCCTGAATATTTTTCGGCCCTTCATCTTTACTGGCGCGCGACTCGGCGATTTTAAAGACGTTGGATTCAGCAAAGTCGAGCAGTTCGTCGCTGTTGCGTCCCTGCGGATCGTAACCGGCGTCGGCGATCTGATTCGCTACCGAGATCATCTCGCGCACTACCGCGCGTTCGCGCACGATATCCGCATAAGCGCCGATATTCGCCGCGCTGGGGGTGTTTTTCGCCAGCTCCGCCAGGTAGGCGAATCCGCCCGCCATTTCAAGCTCGCCGCGCGTTTCCAGCGACTCCGACAGCGTAATCAGGTCGATGGGCTGGCCCGCTTCCAGCAGACGCTGCATCTCGGAAAAAATCAGACGATGCGAACGGTTAAAAAAATCTTCCGCCACGACGCGCTCGGAGACGTTATCCCAGCGTTCGTTATCCAGCATCAACCCACCCAGCACCGACTGCTCCGCTTCAATCGAATGCGGCGGCATTTTGATACCTTCCAGCTGCCGGTCGGGCGTGTCGTTCGATTTGTTGGTGGGTTTATTTCCTGCCATAGTGAATGCAATACCGATCTTCTGAGGGGACGCGCCAGTATACCTTATGGCGACGCGCCTCTCACGCCTCATATTGAACAATCACAGGAGTAAAAATGGCAAAGCGTATTCAGTTTACCGCGCAGGGCGGGCCTGAGGTATTGCAATGGGTGGACGTCGATCCTGCCGATCCTGCTGAACACGAAGTGCAGGTGGAGAATCGCGCCATCGGCATTAACTTTATTGATACTTACGTGCGCAGCGGACTTTATCCGGTCCCTGCTCTGCCTTCAGGTCTCGGCACCGAAGCGGCGGGCGTGGTAAAGCGCGTCGGCAGCGCGGTAACGCGCTTTAAGCCGGGCGACCGCGTGGTCTATTGCCAGGCGGCGCTGGGCGCCTACAGCGAACTGCACAACGTGGCGGAAGATCGCCTGATGCCGTTGCCGGACGCCATTAGCTTTGAGCAGGCCGCCGCCAGCTTCCTGAAGGGCCTGACCGTACACTATCTGCTGCGCCAGACCTATCAGGTGAAACCGGACGAAACCTTCCTGTTTCACGCGGCGGCGGGCGGCGTCGGCCTGATCGCCTGCCAGTGGGCGAAAGCGCTCGGCGCGCACCTGATCGGCACCGTCGGGTCGGCGGAAAAGGCCAGGCTGGCAAAAGAGGCAGGCGCCTGGGCGACCATCAATTACCGTGAAGAGAACATCGCCGAACGCGTTAGCCAACTAACTAACGGCAAAAAAGTGGCGGTGGTGTATGACTCAGTGGGTAAAGATACCTGGGAAGCGTCGCTGGATTCGCTGCGTCGTCAGGGGCTTATGGTGAGTTTTGGTAATGCTTCCGGCCCGGTCACCGGAGTGAATCTGAGCATCCTTAATCAGAAAGGCTCGCTGTTTGTGACGCGCCCATCGCTTTACGGCTACATTACCAACCGCGAAGAGCTGGAGCATGCCAGCAACGATCTCTTCTCGCTGCTGGCCAGCGGCGCAATCAAGGTTGAGGTGCCGGAACAGCAGAAATTCCCGCTGAAAGAGGCGGAGCGGGCGCATCGCTCGCTGGAAAACCGCAGCACGCAAGGCTCGAGCCTGCTGATCCCCTGATCGCAGAATGCAAACGGGGCTTCCCGAAGGAAGCCCCTTTTTCTTTTTTATCGTTCGCGCTGGTGTAGGGACAGCGGCGATGAATTCATGTCGACTCAACGGCGATCATCCTGGCAGAAAACATAAGTAAAAAATATGTTTAATTGCAAAACAGGCATAAGCAATCTTTCAGTCTGTGATCGCACCCGCAATTAATAGCCGCGACGGCGTTCTAACCTGCTGATTTTGCGACGTAGCCTGCGACGCGCACGTTCGCGTCCATCACCAGAAAAGGCGCGATAAACCCAGGCGGCAACCAGCGCCAGCACCAGCCACGGCAACAATTTGATTACAAGCGCAAACAGCCCGCCGACAAACATAACCACCGTGGCCACCACCAGCGCCGCCAGCACGCCGAGCAGCGAGACGCCCGTCACCAGCAGCATCAGAAAAAAGCCCAGCACGAATAAAATTTCCACTCTGTTACTCCTCTTGATAGTTCTTCCCTTTTAATTCAAGAAGCGTGCCAGAACCTAACTTTTTGATTTATATATATAGACTCCTGCGATAAGGTACTGACCATAGCGAAATTCGCTAATTTATGGCGTAAAAAAAACCAGCACCCAGGCTGGTCTTTTTATGTAGTGAAAAGCCGTTACGCTTCCTGTGGGATCTTATCCGCCACCAGCGCCAGCGCCGCTTCCAGCACGCGTACGTCTGCGCCCGGCTTATGTGCATTCTCGCTGAGATGGCGACGCCACTGGCGCGCGCCCGGAATGCCCTGGAATAAACCCAGCATATGACGCGTCACATGGCCCAGATAGGTGCCCTTCGCCAGCTCCGCCTCGATATAAGGATACATGCTGCGCACCACCGCCACCGGATCGGGAGCTGGCGCGTCGCGGCCAAACAGCTCGCGGTCAACCTGCGCCAGCAGGCCAGGATTCTGGTAGGCCTCACGCCCCATCATCACACCGTCGAGATATTGCAGATGGGTTTTCGCCTCTTCCAGCGACTTTACGCCGCCGTTAATGGCGATAGTCAGCTGCGGAAAATCACGCTTCAGCTGGTAGACGCGCGGATAGTCGAGCGGCGGGATCTCGCGGTTCTCTTTAGGGCTCAGGCCGGAGAGCCAGGCTTTACGCGCATGGATAATAAAGGTGTCGCAGCCGCCGCGCTGTGCCACGGTGCCGACGAAGTCAGTCAGAAACGCGTAGCTGTCCTGCTCGTCAATGCCGATACGTGTCTTGACCGTCACCGGAATCGAAACAACCTGGCGCATAGCGTCGATACACTCGGCCACCAGCGAGGCTTCCGCCATCAGACAGGCGCCGAACCGACCATTTTGTACCCGATCGGACGGACAGCCGACGTTGAGGTTTACCTCATCGTAGCCGCGCTCCTCCGCCAGTTTCGCACACTTCGCCAGCGCCGCCGGGTCGCTGCCGCCGAGCTGCAGCGCAACCGGATGCTCCGCCTCGCTGTAGGCCAGATAGTCGCCCTTGCCGTGAATAATGGCGCCGGTCGTCACCATTTCGGTGTACAGCAGCGCATCGCCGGTCAGCTGGCGATGAAAATACCGACAGTGTCGGTCGGTCCAGTCGAGCATTGGCGCGATGGAAAAACGTTGCGGGGAGAAAGAGTTGCTCATGAAGCGCAGAAAATCCGTTAAGGGTGATGATAATCTGCGCAAGGATAACACATTTACAGGATACCGGGCGACTCTGCATCGCCCGGTTTACAGAGGGCTGGAAACGCTGATCAGAAGTTAAAGCCGAGCTGCATCATTGCGCCCCAGGTGTTGTTATCACCCACCGAGCCAGCCAGATCCAGATGGACCTTGTTGTTAAACGGCGCCAGGCCAAAACCTGCGGTAAAGACGTTTTCATCGTTAGATTTCATATCCGCGCGGTAACCGGCGCGCAGCGCCAGCCAGTCCAGCACGCGATATTCGCCGCCGATCCCGGCGTACTGGCTGCTCTCTTCCGATTTAAAACGCTTCGTTTCGGTCAGATCTACATCCAGCGCAGCGGTAAAGGGACCGCCGGTCCACGACAGGCCAGAGGTCACCAGCGGACGGATCTGGTAGGTATCGCGATAGCCGTTGGTCTCTTTGGTCTTCAGATCGCGCGATACCAGGTTCTGCCCTGTGACGCCCAGCGTCCAGTTGTCACCCAGCGGCGTCGCTAAACCGGCATCGACGTTGAAGCCGGTATTATCGTTGCGGTAGCGGCTGCCGTTGAGGTCGTTTTTATCGTAGTTATAGATGCTGGCGGTGTAGTTATAGAGCCAGGTTTTCTGGATTTTCGGCGTAACGCCTACCGAAACCGGATGGCCCGCCACGTTGAATTCATGCGCCACGGAGATACCGTAATCGGTTACCAGCGCAGCCAGCCCGTTTGCGCTGGAGCGTAAGTTATTCTGGTCGCCCGGCGCGGGGGTCACTGTGCCGTTCGCCACACCGTCAAGATAGGCGATGTCGCTCTGCGCCACGTTAGCGCGCAGATGTACCGTACCGTAGGCCTTGGTGATAAAGGCGAATGGCAGGGTTTCATTGGGTACGGTTACTGCCAGCGCGACGCCCGCCGTGGCGTTAGCCTTATTGCCGCGCAGATCGCGCAGCTGATTCGCTACGTCTTTCGACGCCGTCTTCAGCTGCGGGTAGCCGTTAAGATAATCGCGGAAGGTCAGGCCATTAATCACATCACGATAGCGATCAACGGTATCGCTGATGTCATCGACTTTATCGACCATCTTGTCTTTATCAGTAATCTGCAAGCCCGCAGACGGGAAAATAATGCCGACATTATCGTCCGGCTGCGCGCGCGTCATCAGCGCCGGGTTCGCCAGTACGGCTGAGCTCCACGTAGAGGAAGCGACGCCTGTACCGCCCATCGCATCGTTACGCGCGTCATACCAGGTACCCGCGGCCATTGCGGAAGATGAGATAAAAAGCGCATTTAAAACAACAGGATATAAAAGCGCGGAGCGCCGGGTGGTTTTGTTCGCCATTTGTCTGCCATCACCTTGATCAGGAAAACATTCAACATCGGAATTTGTCGTTAGCGCTATTGTGAACGGCGGCTAACGGTTCATTGCTGTGAATTCAGTCGAAACAGCACTGTTATTCGCCGGATTGGATGTTTTAGCTACAAATCGGCGCTTTTATTATTTAGCGGGGTAATTAAAAAGCGTATTAAGACCAGCAGTTTCTTAAGGCCTCATGAACATTAGTGCTTAACCTGGTGAGTTGTAAAGCGAATCGTTAATTTTGTTGCTTTATATCTCAGTAAGGCTGGCACTGCTATGCCGCTTTG
This sequence comes from Pantoea sp. ACRSB, assembly GCF_022346905.1. Taxonomy (NCBI): domain Bacteria; kingdom Pseudomonadati; phylum Pseudomonadota; class Gammaproteobacteria; order Enterobacterales; family Erwiniaceae; genus Pantoea; species Pantoea sp. ACRSB. The sequence continues at coordinate 482,171 of NZ_JAKRNL010000003.1, forward strand.
CGGTATAGCCGGTCGCAGAGCATCCGTTTAATTTCTTGATATTTATAGCAAGCTACGCCCAGAACAGAGATCAACCGCAACTCCAGCGCAAGCGATTTTAGTGTGATAAAATAACATCTCGTTTTTAGCGGAGAAGCACCATGTCGACAATGACGCCCGAGCAAATCATGACCCAGGCTGAGAAACTCTGCCTGCAACGCGGGGTGCGCCTGACCGCGCAGCGCGCCGAAGTGTTACGTCTGATGGCTGCGCAGCATGGATCGATTAGCGCTTATGATCTGCTGGACCAGTTACGCGCCAGCGAGCCGCAGGCGAAACCGCCGACGGTCTATCGCGCGCTCGATTTTTTGCTGGAACAGGGCTTTATTCACCGCGTAGAGTCAAACAACAGCTATGTGATTTGTCATCATTTTGAAGCGCCCGCACATACCTCAGTGATGCTGGTATGCGATCGCTGCGCGGCGGTAACGGAGAAACAGGCGCAGGGCGTAGAGAAGATTATTGACGGTCTGGCTGGTGAAGCGCGTTTTGTCCTGCGACATAGCGTGATTGAGGCGCATGGACTTTGTGTGGACTGTGCCGAGGTAGAAGCCTGCATGGAGCACGATAGCTGCGATCATGACCATGAAACAGAAGGGAAAAAACGCGGCAAAAGAGGGTAACCGGCACCTCCCTGTGCCGGGCGTTCAGACAAAAGCTGAACGTGGGGATTACCAGCGGTAATCTTTGTTCTGGGTTTCCCAGTCTGAGACTTCTTTCTCTGCCTCATCCTTAGCGTAACCGTAGCGTTCCTGAATTTTGCCGACAAGCTGATCGCGTTTACCTTCGATAACCTGCATATCATCGTCGGTCAGCTTGCCCCATTTTTCTTTGAATTTGCCTTTGAACTGCTTCCAGTTACCACTCGCTTCGTCTTTATTCATTTCAGACCTCCACGTCATCCTTAGTTTTACATACCACCATGTAATGGCAGTACGACAATACAAAGCGCTGCTGTGTCGCGCTGTTGTAAGGTAATTATAGTAGACGAATCGGCAGCTACGGGATAATTACAGAATAATCTGTTTAGCGAAGCGTAGATTAGCTGCGAGCGCAGAGACTAATTAGCAGTTAAACCAGCGGCTTAGACGCCATTCACGCCGCCAGATCAGCCACAGCGAAACGCCGCGCAGCGCGAGAAAGACCGTCACCGCCAGCCATAAACCATGGTTGCCCAGCCAGGGCAAGGTCAGCAGCGTCACGAAATAGCCGAGCGCGGCAACCGCCATGCTGTTGCGCATTTCACGCCCGCGCGTTGCGCCGATAAACAGGCCGTCCAGCAGATAGCACCACACCCCCGCCAGCGGCAGGATGATTTGCCAGAAAAGATAGCGATCCACCTGCTGCCGCAGCGAGTCCAGCGAGGTGAGCGTAGCCACAATAGCTTCGCCACTCGCCGCGTAAATCAGCGCGAAAGCCAGCGCCACCATTCCCGCCTGACGACAGGCGGCGTGCCATACAGCCAGCAGCCTGTTGCCGTCGCGCGCGCCGTAGGCTTCGCCAGAGACAGCTTCCACCGCGTAGGCGAAACCGTCGAGCGCATAGGCGGTAAAGGTGATAAACATCAGCAGAACGGCGTTAGCGGCGACGATCTCCGGCCCCAGACGCGCGCCAATCAGGGTGAGCGAAGCAAAGCAGAGCTGTAGCAGCAGCGAGCGCAGCATGATGTCGCGATTGAGGCGCAGCAGACGGCTAATATCGCCGCGCCAGCTCTGTTTCAGCATCGCCATAGAGATGCCGCGTATTTTCAGTACGCGCCACACCATCGCCAGCCCTACCGCCAGCGTGACATATTCCGCCACCGCCGTTGCGGTCGCCGCGCCCGCGACGCCCCACTTCAGCCCCGGCACCAGCCAGAGATCGAGCAGGATATTTACGGCGTTGCCCACCACCAGCAGCATGACCGGCGCGCGGGCATACTGCACGCCCAGCAGCCAGCCGAGGATCACCATGTTCGCCAGCGTCGCCGGCGCGCTAAGCCAGCGGATATGAATAAAGAGCGCGGCCTGCTCCAGCACCTGTGGATTGCCGCCCGCCAGCCGACTCGCCAGCGAACTTAACGGATCGCGCAGCAGCACAAACAGCCCGCCAGCAATCAGCGCCATCAGCAGCGGCTGCGTCAACGCGCGCGCCAGCGCCTGCGGATCGCGCGCGCCAAAAGCCTGAGCGGTAAAGCCCGTGGTGCTCATGCGAAGAAACAGGAAAAGCATAAAGACGAAGCTGGTGGCGGTGGTGCCAATCGCCACGCCGCCAAGGTAAACCGGGCTGTTGAGATGGCCGATAACGGCGGTATCCACCAGGCCGAGCAGCGGAACGGTAATGTTAGAAAGGATCATCGGCAGCGCCAGCCGCCAGAGGTGTCGGTCGTCTGTAGAGAAGAGACGCATCAGCCGGTCCATGCCTGAAAACGTAAAACAGAAAGGAGCGGCGTTAACCGCACTGAGAGCGCTTTAACAGCTTATCGTACAGACGCCTGACGAAGCGATGCAGGCGTCTGAAGGCAACCGGTCAGAGCCACTCGCCGTTGCGCACCACGCCCACCGCCAGACCTTCAACGGTCAGCGACTGCGTGCGGGTATCGACGATAATCGGCTCGAAATCGTTGTTTTCCGGCAGCAGATGCACCACGGTGCCCTGCTTCTTCCAGCGCTTTACCGTGACTTCGTCATCGATGCGCGCCACTACGACCTGGCCATTACGCACATCCTGCGTTTTATGCACCGCCAGCAGATCGCCATCCATAATGCCGATATCTTTCATCGACATACCCGCGACGCGCAGCAGGAAATCAGCAGAAGGCTTAAAGAGGTCAGGATCGACTTTGTAATGCGTTTCAATATGTTCCTGCGCCAGCAGCGGTTCACCAGCGGCGACGCGGCCGATCAACGGCAGCCCGTTGGACTCTTCCTCTTCCATCAGCAGGCGAATGCCGCGTGATGCGCCGGAGACAATCTCGATGACGCCTTTACGCGCCAGCGCTTTCAGATGCTCTTCGGCGGCGTTGGGGGAACGGAACCCCAGCTGCGAGGCGATTTCCGCACGCGTTGGCGGCATGCCCGTCTGGTTAATATGGTCGCGAATCAGGTCATAAACCTGTTGCTGCCTGGTGGTTAATGCTTTCATCCCGCCCCCTGGTTGTTTATACAGTCGCTGTGAGTATATACAGGTATTGGCGAAATGAAAACCAAAACCCAAGGAAATAACAGCCATTTGGGCAATTGTGGAAAGCCTACCGCAAATGGGACCAAAGCAGCGCGATCCAGACAAATAGCGCCAGTATGATAGCCAGCAAGACGGCGGCTGAGCCCATGTCTTTCGCCCGTCCGGCCAGCGGATGACGCTCCTGGCCAATACGGTCAACTACCGCTTCAATCGCGCTGTTAAGGATCTCGACGATTATCACCAGCACCACCGATCCGATCATCAGGATGCGCGCGACGGTATCGACATCCAGCCAGCAGGCGATGATGACGGCGATGATGGCGGCCGTGGCTTCCTGACGAAACGCGGCCTCATGCTGCCAGGCGGCGCGCAGACCTTGCCATGAGTAGCCTGCCGCTTTCACAATCCTGAGCAAACCGGTGGTATTACTTGCCATTGCGAGGGAACCCTTTTAGTTGTTTGACGTCAATGTCTGGGCCAGGTGCGTTTGGCACCACACAGATCTTCGCAGCACTTTCTGATATGCTTGCGGCGCTTTGCTAACAAGAGGCTTCATGTTGTCTATGTCAGGTTGGCGTAAACTCTATTATAAATTGTTGAATTTACCACTTTCCGTTCTGGTAAAAACTAAGGCTATTCCGGCCGATCCCGTTTCCGAACATGGACTCGATCCGACGCGGCCGATTATGTACGTGCTGCCATACGATTCCAAGGCGGATTTGCTGACGCTGCGTCAGCAGTGTCTGAAGCATAATTTGCCCGATCCGCTGGTGCCGCTGGAAATTGACGGCACGCTGCTGCCGCGCCATGTGTTTATTCACAATGGCCCGCGCGTGTTCCCCGCTTTCGGGCCGAACACGGAATCGGTGAAAATCTTCCACGAGTATCTCGATCTGCACCGCAACAATCCACATCTGGATATCCAGATGCTGCCGGTTTCGGTGATGTTTGGCCGCGCGCCTGGTCGTGAAGTTCAGGGCGATGATACGCCGCACCTGCGCGAGCTTAACGGCGTAGAGAAGTTTTTCGCTATCGTCTGGCACGGCCGCGACAGCTTTGTCCGCTTCTCCCCGACCGTTTCGCTGCGCTGGATGGCGACGCAACACGGCACCGATAAATCTATTGCGCAGAAACTGGCGCGCGTGGCGCGCATTCACTTTGCGCGTCAGCGGTTAGCAGCGGTCGGCCCGCGTCTGCCGGCGCGACAGGATCTTTTCAATAAGCTGCTGCAGTCCAAAGCGATTGAAAAAGCAGTGGAAGAAGAAGCGCGCAGTAAAAAGCTCTCTCATGAGAAGGCGCAGCAGAACGCCGTCGAGATGATGGAAGAGATCGCCGCGGACTTCTCCTATGAGGCGATCCGCGTGACCGATCGCGTGATGGGCTGGCTCTGGAGCCGTCTCTATCAGGGCATCAACGTCAACGGCGGCGAGCGCGTGCGCCAGCTGGCGGAAGATGGCCATGAGATCGTCTATGTGCCCTGCCATCGCAGCCACATGGATTATCTGCTGCTCTCCTATGTGCTTTATCATCAGGGCCTGGTGCCGCCGCATATCGCCGCAGGCATCAACCTTAACTTCTGGCCCGCCGGGCCGATTTTCCGCCGCCTGGGCGCATTCTTTATTCGTCGCACCTTTAAAGGCAACAAACTCTACGCCACCGTGTTCCGCGAATATCTCGGCGAGCTGTTTAGCCGCGGCTATTCGGTCGAGTATTTCGTTGAGGGTGGGCGCTCACGTACCGGTCGTCTGCTCGACCCCAAAACCGGCACGCTGGCGATGACGCTGCAGGCGATGCTGCGCGGCGGCAAACGTCCGATTACGCTGGTCCCGATCTATATCGGCTATGAGCACGTTATGGAAGTGGGCACTTACGCCAAAGAGCTACGCGGCGCGGCGAAAGAGAAAGAAGGCTTTATGCAGATGGTGCGCGGCCTGCGTAAGCTGCGCAATCTGGGTCAGGGCTACGTTAACTTCGGCGAACCGCTGCCGCTGGTGAACTACCTGAACAAGCAGGTGCCGGAGTGGCGCGACGCTATCGACCCGATTGAACCGCAGCGCCCCAGCTGGCTGACGCCGACGGTGAACGATATCGCGGCGCGCCTGATGGTGCGCATCAACGAAGCGGGCGCCGCCAACGCCATGAACCTGTGCGTTACCGCGCTGCTCGCCTCACGCCAGCGTTCGCTGACGCGCGAGCAGCTGATCGAGCAGCTTGAGTGCTACATCGAGCTGCTGCGTAACGTGCCCTATTCTCCGGAATCGACGGTGCCGCCGCTTTCAGCGGAAGAGCTGCTGAACCATGCCATGAGCATGAATAAGTTCGAAACCGAACAGGATAATATCGGCGACATCATCATCCTGCCGCGCGAGCAGGCGGTGCTGATGACCTATTACCGCAACAATATTCACCATATGCTGGTGATGCCGTCGCTGATTGCCGCCATTATTCAGCAGCATCCGAACCTGAGCGAAGCCGAACTGCTGCGTCAGGTTCGTCTGATCTACCCGATGCTGAAAAGCGAACTGTTCCTGCGCTGGGAGATCGACGCGCTGCCGGCGCTGCTGAGCGCGCTGTGTCAGGAGCTGGCGCGTCAGGGCCTGATTACCCTGCAGGATGGACAGCTGCGCCACACCGCGGCGCGCTACCGCACGCTGCAGCTGCTGGCCGCAGGCATCCGCGAGACGCTGCAGCGTTACGCCATTACTTTCTCTATCCTCAGCGCGAAGCCGACCATCAACCGCGGCACGCTGGAGAAAGAGAGCCGTATGCTGGCACAGCGTCTTTCGGTGCTACACGGCATTAACGCGCCGGAGTTTTTCGATAAGGCGGTATTTACTACGCTGGTGCTGACGCTGCGTGACGAGGGCTATATCAGCGATACCGGCGATGCCGACGTCGAGCGCACTCAGGCCGCCTGGCATATTCTGGCCGACCTGGTGACCAGCGATGTGCGGTTAACTATCGAAAGCGCGGTCGCGCATGAGTAAATAGCCACAGGCAGATAAAGCAAAGGGCGACAGAGATGTCGCCCTTTTTTTCAGGCAGCTGATGAGTCCAGTCGGCGGGAGAGAGGGCCCGAAGAGCAAAGCGTCCCGCGACAAGGATGTCGCGGGCCGAGCCGGCAGGGATGCCGCTTTTGCGTCTTTGCGATCGGGCCCTCTCTCCCGCATGAGCACCTTGCCAGCAAACTCGAAGGGCGACAAATTGTCGCCCTTTTGCTTTTAAAACAGCTGGCTGAACGGCGGCGTATTCAGCACCACGCCGATAAAGATCACCAGCCCGACATAGTTATTGTTGAGAAATCCCTGAAAACAGGCGTCGCGCTCACGATGAACAATAAGCTTTTGCTGGTAAACAAACAGTACGGCAGCGCCCAGCAGCGACCAGTAAAACAGCGCGTTAAGCTGCATCAGCGAACCGACCAGCGCCAGCAAACCCAGGGTTGCGAGTTGCAGCAGACCAATAATCAGCTTGTCGTAACGACCAAACAGAATCGCCGTTGATTTGACGCCAATTTTAATATCGTCGTCGCGATCCACCATCGCGTATTGCGTATCATAGGCGACGGTCCAGCAGATATTGGCCAGAAACACCAGCCAGCACTCTAGTGGTAAGGACTTACTAACTGCTGCCCAGGCCATAGGAATCGCCCAGCCGAACGCCGCGCCTAACACCACCTGCGGCAGATGGGTATAGCGCTTCATAAAGGGATAAGACCACGCCAGTGCCAGACCGCCCAGCGAAAGCAGGATGGTCATCAGGTTCATGGTGAGAACCAGCGCGAACGCCAGCAGCCCCAGCAGCACAAACAGGATTTTCGCCTCTTTCTCGCTCACCGCGCCGCTGGGCAGCGGACGACTGGCGGTACGCTTCACGAAACCATCGACCTTGCGATCGGCAAAGTCGTTGATGACGCAGCCCGCTGCGCGCATCACAAAGACGCCAAGCACAAACACCACCAGCACCCGGAACGGCGGAACGCCCATATCCGACAGCCACAGCGCCCACAGCGTCGGCCACAGCAGCAGCAGCGTGCCGATCGGTTTATCAATACGCATCAGGCGGCTATAGGCCTGAAACTTGCTCATCTCTACGCTCTTTTGCACGTTAAATCTTCCTCAGGCCAGGTCGCGATAGAGCGGCGAGGCAGGTAAAAACAGTTCCGTCAGCAGCAGCGGCTTGCCCGACAGCCGCAGCCGCGAGCGCCGTCCCCAGAGCGCGCCGACGCTGCCAGGTTCGATAAAGTCGCGGCTTAAGGTCGAAGAAGAGAAGAGATAGCGGCCAAGGGGGCGCGTTCCCAGCTGTTGCAGCATCTGCTCCGGGCCGTTGAGCGTGCTCTCTGGCACCAGCGTGCGGCCAATCAGCCAGGGTTCGCCGTCACCGCACAGCACGATCTCGCGCAGCCAGAAGCGCGTATCGTCCGGCAGAAGCGCCCTTTCATCGGTAAGCTCATCGGCGTTAATAAAGCCTTCGCGCATCGGCCGCACCGTCACTTCCTGACAGTGCTGCTCGAAACGGCGCGTCATGGAGTCCTCTTCCATCAGCCAGTCCAGCAGCGGCGCGGTCAGCGTCGGATGCGTGGATGGCAGCCAGTTGAGCGCGCGTAATAAGCTGAGCGCCTCTTGCGACATATCACCACTCCCGTCAATTTTGAGGGCAACAGTGTAGCGCAGAGGCGCGGCGGGCACACCTGGCGACGTTTATTCGCGCTTCAGGCGGTTGCTGTTGGCCAGCCACAGCGTCACGACCAGGATCAGAATGGCGCCGGAGTAGCAGAGCGTATCGAAGGGATTTTTATGATCGACAATAATCAGTCGAATGATCGCCGTAATGCCGATATAGACAAAATAGCGCAGCGGAAAGTGATAGCCCGACTGGAAGTACTTTACGATCAGGGCGATAAATTCGAAGTAGAGGAAATAGATCACAATTCCCTCAATCAGCAGATAGGATGACGCCTGTTCGCCGGTGTTCAGCAGCACGTTGGCAAGGTGCAGCGTCTCTTTGCCAAGAAACACCGCCAGGATAACCGCCAGCGCCAGCAGCCCCAGATTCAGCACCCATTGCAGCGCCAGTGCGATGTACTGACCGCCGGTAGGTTTAACGTTCATGACTGGCCTCTATAATGGCTTTCCGTAAAAGATCGCCATCATGCTGTAATGTGATGCAGATCACAAGATACCCTGCTCTGCCCTCGTTGCCGCTGCGATTAAGAAGCCTGTATTAATCAGCCGCTTGTCTCAGAGAACTGGTCTACAGTTAAAGAGTCGGCAGCGTGCGCAGGTCGCTTAAAACTCAGGAAAAATTGCGCCTCGCCCGACGGCTCGCTTTGCAGACTGCTCTTTCCGTCAGGCTGGCTCTCTGCTGCTTTTTAGCCTGACGGTTATGGAGTGGCATGACGTGTTGACCCTGCTCAATCTTCTCTCTGCCGTCGCCCTGCTGGTCTGGGGCACCCATATCGTGCGCTCTGGCATTATGCGCGTCTTTGGCGCCGATCTGCGCCGCGTGCTCAGCCGCAGCATTGAAAAGAAACCTATGGCGTTTCTGGCGGGCATCGGCGTGACGACGCTGGTGCAGAGCAGTAATGCCACCACGCTGCTGGTTACCTCTTTCGTGGCGCAGAAGCTGATGAGCCTGACGCCTGCGCTGGTGGTGGTGCTGGGCGCCGACGTCGGCACCGCCATCATGGCGCGTATTCTGACCTTCGATCTCTCCTGGCTGTCACCGCTGTTTATCTTTTTCGGCGTCATCTTCTTTCTGTCGCGCAAGCAGACGCGCGTCGGGCAGATGGGCCGAGCCAGTATTGGACTGGGGCTGATTCTGCTGGCGCTGCAGCTGATCGTCAGCGCCGCCAGACCTATTACCCAGGCGGCGGGCGTGCAGGTGCTCTTCTCCAGCCTGACCGGCGATATCATGCTGGATGCGCTGATCGGCGCGCTGTTCGCCATTATCAGCTACTCCAGCCTGGCGGCGGTGCTGATTACCGCTACGCTGACCGCCGCAGGCGTTATCTCGTTTAAAGTGGCGCTTTGTCTGGTCATCGGCGCTAATCTCGGCAGCGGTCTGCTGGCGATGCTCAACGCCAGCGGCTCCAATGCCGCAGGCAAGCGGGTGGCGCTCGGCAGCCTGTTGTTTAAGCTGCTCGGCTCGCTGGCGATGCTGCCCTTTGTCAATCTGCTGGCGCCCTGGCTGGATAAGATGCCGGTCAATGACGAAGAGCTGGTGATCTTCTTCCACGTCTTTTACAACCTGATCCGCTGCCTGGTTATGGTGCCCTTCGCCGAACCGATGGCGCGGCTCTGTACTCGCCTGATCAATGATGATGCTGAAGCGGATATGACGCTCAAACCGCGCCATCTTGACCGCAGCGCGCTGGATACGCCCGCGCTGGCGCTGGTCAACGCCGCGCGCGAGGCGCTGCGCATCGGCGACGTGCTGGAAATGATGCTGGAGGCGTTCAGCAAGGTGGTGCATGGCGAAGTACGCGAAGAGCGTACGGTGCGACGGCTGGATGATGATGTGGACGTACTCTATACCGCCATCAAGCTCTACCTGGCGCGTATGCCGAAAGAGGATCTCTCGGAGGAGGATTCGCGCCGCTGGGGCGAAATTATCGAAATGTCGTTAAATCTTGAGCAGGCGGGCGACATTATTGAGCGCATGAGCGCCGACGTCGCGGATAAGGCGCTGATGCCGCGCCGCGCTTTCTCCCCGGAAGGCATACAGGAGTTAGAGACGCTGCATGAACAGCTGCTGGCGAACCTGCGCCTCAGCCTGTCGGTGTTTCTTTCCCGCGACATCACCAGCGCGAAACGGCTGCGCCGCGCTAAACATCGCTTCCGCATTCTGATTCGCCGCTTCTCGCATGCGCATGTCGAGCGGCTGCATCAAAAGAACGTCCAGAGCATTGAGACCAGCTCGCTGCATCTGGGGCTGCTGGGGGATATGAAGCGCCTTAATTCACTGCTGTGCAGCGTGGCCTATACGGTGCTGGAGCAGCCGGAGGACGAGCGGGATTATGAGTGAAGCGGGGGCGCGCGGCCCCCGCTGAATTACTTCTTGTCGATCGGTTTGCCTGACCAGTATCCAGCCAGCAGCGAACCGGAAAGGTTGTGCCAGACGGAAAAGAGCGCGCCCGGCAGCGCGGCCAGCGGCGAGAAGTAGAGTTTGCCCAGCGTCGCCGCCAGACCGGAGTTCTGCATCCCTACCTCCAGCGCCAGCGTGCGGCAGGTCGACTCGTCAAAGCCGAACAGCTTGCCGCCCCAGTAGCCGCCCAGCAGACCGATGGCGTTGTGCAGCACCACGGCGGCGATGACCACCAGCCCGACCGATCCGATAAAACCCTGGCTGCCCGCCACCACGGCACTGATGATCAAAAGAATGCAGATCATAGAGAAAGCGGGCAGGTAAGGCTCCACGCGGCGCACCAGACCGGTAAGGCTGTGGTGGATGATCAGCCCCAGGCCAATCGGGATCACCACGATCTTCACAATGCTGAGCAGCATGCCCACGACATCCACCTGAATATGCGTATCGACATAGAAACGCGTCAGCAGCGGCGTGGCGAAAACGCCCACCAGCGCGGAAACCGAGGAGATAGTCACCGAAAGCGCGACGTCGCCCTTCGCCAGATAGATCATCACGTTAGAGGCGGTGCCGCTGGCTACGCTACCCACCAGAATCATGCCCGCAGAGAGATCGGGCGGCATGTGGAACAGCTTCGCCAGCCCCCAGGCGGCGAGCGGCATCACCAGATAGTGCAAAAAGGTGCCAGCGATAACCGGCGCCGGGCGCACCAGCACGCGCTTAAAATCGTCGATATTAAGCGTTACGCCCATGCTAAACATAATCAGCATCAGCAGCCAGGTGACCCATGGCCCGATGCCGAGAAAGACGCCGGGCGAATACCAGGCGGCGGCGGAGAGCAACACGGCCCAGAGCGGGAACAGACGGGTTAATTTGGCGAGCATAGCCGGACTTCCTTCTTCGAATGTTGTGTTTTTAAGCAGATGCCACAGAGAAACGCGACGCAGGAACGGGTGCGTCGGCGGACCGGGATCATAACATTTCGTTATCGGAGCGTAAGGCGGAGTAAGGGCCAGAAAGGAAAATGCGGATCGACTGCTGCCGATCCGCAAGTTAGTGCCGGAGATACGCTGGCTTATGCGCTAAAAGGCGGTGGATCGCACCAGAGAGATCCGATCCCGCCGGGCGGATCCTTATTCGAACAGGTTTTTATGCAGCGCGCGCACTACGCTTTCCGCATCTTCTCCCGGCACCAGGAAGCAGAGATTGTAGCTGCTGGCGCCGTAGCAAATCAGACGCAGGTTAAAGGGCTCCAGCGTGCCGAAGACCTCTTTGCCGACGCCGCGCGCTCTGGAAAGGTTGTTGCCGATCAGCGCCACCAGCGCCAGATTCTCTTCCACCTCGACGCGGCAGAGCGACGAAAGCTCCGTCAGCAGCGCCTGGGTCAGCAGGCTGTCGCCGGTTGAGGTCGAGCCGGTGGTGTCGAGCGTCAGCGCCACGCTCACTTCCGAGGTGGTGATCAGATCGACGGAAATATTATGGCGCGCCAGAATCGTGAACACTTCTACGAGGAAACCACGCGAGTGCAGCATGTTCAGGCTGTGCAGCGTCAGCAGCGTCTGGCGACGACGCAGCGCCAGCGCGCGGAACAGCGGCGGGTTGGCAGTTTCGCGATGGACGCGCGTGCCGCCAGCGGCCGGATCTTTACTGGAGCCAACAAACACCGGGATGTCGCTGCGCACCGCCGGCAGCAGCGTCGCCGGATGCAGCACTTTTGCACCGAAGATCGCCATCTCGGTCGCCTCTTCGAAGGTAATATCGTCGATACGCTTGGCGGACGGGACAACGCGCGGATCGGTGGTATAGATACCCGCCACGTCGGTCCAGATATCCACGCGCGCCGCTTTCAGCGCCTCGCCCAGCAGTGCAGCGGTATAGTCGCTGCCGCCGCGTCCCAGCGTGGTAGTGCGGCCCTTCTGCTCGCTGCCGATAAAGCCCTGGGTGATCACCAGCGACTGATCCAGACGCGGCTTCAGCAGCGCGGCGGCCTGCTCGGCCAGCGTCGCGATCTCCGGCTCGGCGCGGCCGAAACGGTCATTGGTGCGCATCACTTTACGCACGTCGAACCACTCTGCCTCGACCTGACGCTCGCGCAGGATCTCTACGAACAGCAGCGTAGACATCAGCTCGCCGTGGCTGACCAGTTCGTCGGTAAGAGCGTTAGAGGTCGCCAGCGAGGCGGCGTCGGAAAGCATGGTGATGTTTTCGATCATGCGGTCGATTTCATCACGGATAACGGCGGGATTTTGCAGACGCTCGACAATCGCATACTGGATGCGGCGGATCTCGTCCAGCAGGTAAGCGCGCTGCGCCTGCTCCTGGCCTTCCGCCAGCGAGACCAGCAGGTTGGTCACGCCCGCTGATGCAGAGAGCACCACCAGACGCGTGTCAGCATTGGCCAGCACCACATCGGCGCTGCGGTTCATAGCATCGAAATCGGCAACGCTGGTGCCGCCAAATTTCGCCACGATCAGAGTTTGAGACATGTACGACCTCGTGTCAGGTTATCTTCTCCCGCGTGTATGGGACGGGAGACATTGTATCAGCCTTGGCACAAGGGAAGAGCAGAATTGGGCAGACAAGATCAGGAGACGAGTCACCCAGAAGCACTTCACCTTGCGAAGCGACCGACTGTGGACGCCTCTGGTGACAACCCAGGGGATTCAGCCCCTGCAGCCGACAGGCAACACTCCGTGTGTTGACCACCTCGGCGTCGCTCCCCCTGATGTGTTATCCCCGGATACGGTTCCTCCAACACACTGCCTGGGCGACGCGCCTCTTCTGGCTTGCGCACAGGTGCGCAAGTAGCCGCATAAAAATACCGGGTCATAAGCTTGCTGTCTACGTCTGTCAGCGATTTGCTGCGCTCTGAGCGTTAAATGGCCTGCCCGGCACCAGTTTATTCTGATTCGGCACAAGGTTCAGACGCTAAGTTAGCGGCACAATACGCGCCGCCTGGTCTGAAAATCCCCGCGGCGACAGGCTGAAGCGGCGCGCGCTTTCAGGCGCGGAGATTGCTGACGCCAGGCGCAAAGGTGATAACGCCGACAAAATTTTTCCTTTCAGTGGATACAGTTGTCATACTGAAACGCTATATGGGTGTGGTTACCCACGATGGAATGACGGTTCTTAAATCAACAAGAGTGTTGCCATGAAAAATATCAATCCGACCCAAACCGCAGCCTGGAAAGCGCTGCAACAGCATTTTGAGCAGATGAAATCGGTGACTATCGCCGAGCTGTTCGCTCAGGATGCCGATCGTTTTGCTAAATTCTCCGCCACCTTTGACGACCAGATGCTGGTGGATTTCTCGAAAAACCGCATCACCCAGGAAACGCTGGACAAGCTGCAGGCGCTGGCGAAAGAGACCGACCTGAGCGGCGCCATTAAATCGATGTTCTCCGGTGAGAAGATCAACCGCACCGAAGATCGCGCCGTACTGCACGTTGCGCTGCGCAACCGCAGCAACACGCCGATTCTGGTAGACGGCAAAGATGTGATGCCGGAAGTGAATGCGGTGCTGGAGAAGATGAAGCACTTCTCAGAGCGCATTATCGGCGGCGAGTGGAAAGGCTATACCGGCAAAGCGATCACTGACGTGGTGAATATCGGCATCGGCGGTTCGGATCTCGGCCCGTTTATGGTGACGGAGGCGCTGCGCCCTTATAAGAACCACCTGAATATGCACTTCGTCTCTAACGTGGACGGCACGCATATCGCAGAAACCCTGAAAGATCTCAGCCCGGAAACCACGCTGTTTTTAGTGGCGTCAAAAACCTTTACCACCCAGGAAACCATGACCAACGCCCATAGCGCGCGCGACTGGTTCCTGAAAACCGCTGGCGATCAGCAGCATGTCGCGAAGCACTTCGCCGCGCTCTCCACCAATGCGAAAGCGGTGGGCGAATTTGGCATCGACACCGCCAATATGTTTGAGTTCTGGGACTGGGTCGGCGGACGCTACTCGCTGTGGTCGGCCATCGGCCTGTCGATTATCCTCTCTATCGGCTTCGACAACTTCGAACAGCTGCTGAGCGGCGCGCATGCGATGGACCAGCACTTCTCCACGACGCCAGCCGAGCAGAACCTGCCGGTGCTGCTGGCGCTGATTGGCATCTGGTACAACAACTTCTTCGGCGCCGAGACCGAAGCGATCCTGCCCTACGATCAGTACATGCACCGCTTCGCGGCCTACTTCCAGCAGGGCAATATGGAATCTAACGGTAAGTACGTCGATCGCGACGGCAATCCGGTGGATTACCAGACCGGCCCGATTATCTGGGGCGAGCCGGGCACCAATGGTCAGCACGCGTTTTATCAGCTGATCCATCAGGGCACCAAGCTGGTTCCCTGCGACTTTATCGCGCCGGCTATCACCCATAACGCGCTGGCGGACCATCACCAGAAACTGCTCTCTAACTTCTTCGCCCAGACCGAAGCGCTGGCGTTCGGCAAGTCACGCGACGTGGTAGAGAAAGAGTTTACCGATGCCGGTAAATCCGCTGAGTCGGTCGCGCACATTGTGCCGTTCAAGGTGTTCGAAGGTAACCGCCCGACTAACTCAATCCTGCTGCGCGAGATTACGCCCTATAGCCTCGGCGCGCTGATTGCGCTCTACGAGCATAAGATCTTCACTCAGGGCGCTATCCTGAATATCTTCACCTTCGATCAGTGGGGCGTAGAGTTAGGCAAACAGCTGGCTAACCGTATTCTGCCTGAACTGGAAAACAGCGCGGAGATTAACAGCCACGACAGTTCCACTAATGGCTTAATTAATCGCTATAAGTCCTGGCGTTAATTAGCGCTGAATCTCTTTATGGCGGCCATGCGGCCGCCTTTTTATTGCCGCAGCGAAGAAAATAAACGCTTTTTCGTCGATAATATGCGCAAGCCAGACGGGATAATTCTTAAATTGAGTTGAGATTGCTCTGAAGATGCAGTTAAAAACTCCGCCCTTCTCGCGTTTAAAATGGCCCTTATTTCCTCTTCACCTTTTCTCTTGCCGCTGTTTTTCAAAGGAATTTTATTTTTAGCTCGCCAGGCAAAATCTGATAATAGCGTTTCCGTCCCATTTATTACTAAAAAAGTAAAAAACGCTTTGCATTTAATTCCATGACAGCAATTAATTCCGTCCTGCCGTAAATATTGCGAAGAAAAAAGGGGTTATCGCTGTTTAGTCTCCTTTTTAGCCAAAAACTAACACCCTTTCCCACCGCTTTTTCCCACGCTGAACTCTGGTAATTTGTTGCCCTATACTGAACGCGCCCGAAATGGGTACATCCTTCATTCACTCAATGCAGGACAAGCTGTATGAAAAAAATCATGGTTGCCGGAGCAGCCGTACTATACGTCGCAGCGCATTCCGTGGCTTTTGCCGCCCCGGAAGAAGCGGGTGCCGCAGCGGGCGCGCAGGCGGGAGCAATCTCCGCCGGTACCTCAACCGCTGTCGGTATCGGCGCGCTCGGCGCATTAGTCGGTGTCGGCATCGCTGCCTCTGGCGGTGGTGACGGTGCGAATACCGGTACAACAACCACGACCACAACGAGCACCACTCGTTGATGTAGCACCTTTAAACATAACCACACAGTCGTGTGGTTATTTTTTGCTTTGGCTTCTTTTACAGGGACACACAGTGCGCCAACTTCCTTTTTTGCTGGCTTGCCTGCTGCTGCAGGCCTGCACGCAGACGCAAAAAGGGCTGGAACAGACCGTCATGATGGCGGTGTCTGGCCCCGATGACGTGGTTAAAACCGACCAGCAGATCGCCGATCTGCCCTATGCCAGCCTCTATGCCCGTATTAATGAAGGCCCGCAGATTTTCGTCGTGCTGGGCTATAACGAAAACGGCCAGCAGAAGTGGATTACTCAGGATAACGCCATGCTGGTGACCCGCCACGGCCGCCTGGTGAAAACCCTGGGCCTGCCGGATAACCTGCAGCAGGTCAGTAATCTGCCACAGGATCCGCTGGCGGACGCGCTGCATCTGCGCGACGGCGCTAACTGGACGCGTATCGTGCAGTGGACCGAAAACGGCAAGACGCGCGCCGCTGCCGTAAGTTCC
Organism: Pantoea sp. ACRSB; assembly: GCF_022346905.1. Taxonomy (NCBI): domain Bacteria; kingdom Pseudomonadati; phylum Pseudomonadota; class Gammaproteobacteria; order Enterobacterales; family Erwiniaceae; genus Pantoea; species Pantoea sp. ACRSB. The sequence goes on from NZ_JAKRNL010000003.1 coordinate 498,519, forward strand.
CGCTTCGCGCGCGGCACTGATGAGGTGCTGACACTGGCGGGCCGCCGCGTCGTCTGTCGCGTCTGGACCGAGCAGGCGCGCATCGCGGCCACCGGCCGCGCCTGGGAAAACACCTTCTGGATCGATAACAGCAGCGGCGAAGTGGTGCAGGCGCGCCAGATGCTGGCTGCGGACGACTTCCCTGTTGCCACTACCCTTCTGAAGCCGGCGAAATCATGAAAACAACACTCTCTTTGCTGGCCGGGCTGATGCTGGCCGGCAGCAGCGCCGCGTGGGCGGCGGGACAGGTGACGGTGCATACCGCGCAGGGCAGCGCCACGCTCGACAACGTACAGAACCTGGCGCAGCTGGTAACGCAGCCTGCGCTTATCGACAAAGCCTGGTGGGACGGCGCGGTAATCGCCGAACGAAACGCCAGCGCCATCGCGCAGCGACAGCAGCAGCAAACGCTGGCGGATCTGCGCGCCTGGCAGGCGCAAAACAGCGGCGATCGCGCCGCCGCCATCGGCGAAGTCGCGCGCCAGCTCAGCGCGATCGCGGTAACGGGCCGCCAGTTCGTCTCGCTCGATCCTGACTGGATCCGTCTGCATTCCGACGCCAACCGTCGTCTTGAGGGCCGTTACGATCTCTGGCTGACGCCGCAGTCCGACAGCGTATGGCTGCTGGGCGCGCTAAGCGGCGCAGGCAAGGTCAGCTGGCAGCCTGGCCAGACGGTACGCGGCTATCTGGCGGGACACGAGCATCTTTCCGGCGCGGAAAACAGCTACGCCACGGTGATCTCACCCGCCGGTGAGACGCAGCGCGTGCCGGTGGCTTACTGGAACCAGCGTCATACGGAGGTCGCGCCCGGCAGCATTATCTGGCTTGGCTTCTCCTCATGGAGCCTGCCTGCCGCGCATGACGATTTGAACCAGCGCATGATTTCTGTTCTGACTCACCGGGTGCCAGAGTGATGAATAAACGACTTCTTTTCAGCCTGCTGGCTGTTTCCGTGGCCGCCGCATGCCAGGCGCAGGCCGATACCTTTCCCGATCCGGTGGGGCCGTCACAGTCAGATTTCGGCGGCGTCGGTCTGCTGCAGGTGCCGACTGCGCGTATGGCACGCGAGGGTGAGTTCAGCCTTAACTTTCGCGACAACGATCAGTACCGCTACTACTCCGCCTCGCTGCAGCTCTTGCCCTGGCTGGAGACCACGGTGCGTTATACCGACGTCCGCACGCGTCGCTACAGCGCCGTAGAGAGTTTCAGCGGCAACCAGAGCTACAAGGACAAGGCGTTCGATCTCAAGCTGCGCCTGCTGAAAGAGAGCTACTGGCTGCCGGAAATCGCTTTCGGCACGCGCGATCTCGGCGGCACCGGCCTGTTCGACAGCGAATATCTGGTGGCGAGCAAAGCCTGGGGGCCTTTCGACTTTACGCTCGGACTCGGCTGGGGCTACCTCGGCAACAGCGGCACAGTTAAAAACCCTTTCTGCTCCTACAGCGACAGCTACTGTCAGCGTCCCGGCGTGGGCGAAGCCGGCTCGATCAACGGCTCGCAGATGTTTCACGGCCCGTCGGCGCTCTTCGGCGGCGTAGAGTATCAGACGCCGTGGCAGCCGCTGCGCCTTAAGCTGGAGTATGAAGGCAACAACTATCAGGATGATTTCGCTGGCAGGCTCGACCAGCGCAGCAAGGTCAACGTTGGCGCGATTTACCGCGTCACCGACTGGGCTGATATCAACGCCAGCTATGAGCGCGGCAATACCTTTATGTTCGGCGTGACGGTGCGCACCAACTTCAACGATCTGCATCAGGCGCATATCGACAGCGCGAAGCCCGATTACCGCCCTCATCCGCAGGAGCGCATGCTGGAGCCGACCGTTGTTGCCAGCCAGCTGACCGACCTGAAGTACAACGCCGGGCTGAACGGGCCGCGCATTCAGACCAGGGGCAGCACGCTGTTTGTCTCTGGCGAGCAGACTAAATATCGTGATACGCGTGAAGGGGTCGATCGCGCCAACCGCATCATCATGAATAATCTGCCGGCAGGCATCGAGACCATCGAGGTCACCGAGTCGCGCTTCAATATGCCGCAGGTAACGACGCGCACCGACGTAAGCAGCCTGCGCAATCAGCTGGAAGGGTATCCGCTCGGCCAGGAGCAGCCGCTGCGCCAGACGCGTGAGAACCCGGTTGATGCGGGCGAGACCGAGCAGGGATTCTTTATTCGTAAAGAGCGGCTCAACTACAGCCTGTCGCCGGTGCTGAACCAGTCGGTCGGCGGACCGGAAAGCTTTTACATGTATCAAGTCGGCGTGATGGGCAACCTGGATTACTGGTTTACCGATCATCTGCTGGTGGGCGGCAGCCTGTTCGGCAACCTCGCCAATAACTACGACAAGTTCAACTATAACGGCGCGCCCGCCGACTCCACCCTGCCGCGCGTGCGTACCCATATCCGCGACTATGTCGAGAACAACGTCTACGTAAACGATCTGCAGGCCAACTACATGGGCTACCTCGGCAACGGCTTTTACGGCCAGATGTACGGCGGTTACCTTGAGACGATGTATGGCGGCGTCGGCGGCGAGCTGCTCTACCGTCCGGTCGACAGCAACTGGGCCTTTGGCGTTGACGCCAACTATGTGCGCCAGCGCGACTGGGACAACATGATGCAGTTCACCAACTACAAGGCGCCGACTGGCCATGTTACGGCTTACTGGCGGCCGTGGTTTATGCAGGATCTGCTGGTGAAGGCGAGCGTCGGCCAATATCTGGCGAAGGACAAGGGCGTCACGCTTGACGTTTCGAAGCGCTTCGACAGCGGCGTAATGGTTGGCGTCTATGCCACCAAAACCAACGTGTCGTCAGAGCAGTATGGCGAAGGGGATTTCACCAAAGGTTTCTATCTGTCGATTCCACTGGATCTCTTTACCGTTACGCCGACGCGCGGCCGCGCGCAGGTCAACTGGGTGCCGCTGACGCGTGACGGCGGACAGATGCTGGGCCGTAAGTATCAGCTTTATGACCTGACGTCCGATCGCGACGCGCGCTTTAACTAATCAGGCAGAGGGCACCGCAGCTAAAGCGGCTGAAAGGAGCAGAACGCGCCGGGGCTAAAACGCCAGGCGCGTTTTGAACAACGCAGCGCGCTGGCCCGTTCAGGGACGCACCTCAGGGATGAGGTGCGTCTCTGCGCGGAGCGAGCAGAAACAACTTTGCGATCGGCTACCGTCACCCGCTTCGGGCCCTTTTTTAATCCGCGTCATACCCCAGGTTCGGCGCCAGCCAGCGCTCTACCTCGCTTACCGCCATACCTTTACGCGCCGCGTAATTTTCCACCTGATCGCGCTGTATCTGCGCCACTGCGAAATAGCGGCTGTCGGGATGACTGAAGTACCAGCCTGAAACCGACGCGCCAGGCCACATGGCGAAGGATTCGGTGAGCTTCATGCCGGTATGGGTTTCCACATCCAGCAGCTGCCAGATGGCCGCTTTCTCGGTATGCTCCGGGCAGGCCGGATAGCCCGGCGCGGGACGAATGCCCTGATAATTTTCGCGGATCAGCTCATCGTTGCTCAGGTTCTCATGGGCGGCGAAGCCCCAGATCACCTTACGCACCCGCTCGTGCAGATACTCAGCGAAGGCTTCGGCCAGACGGTCGGCCACCGCTTTAACCATGATCTTGTTGTAATCGTCGTGCTGCGCGTCATACGCCTCCGCCAGCGCATCCTCCTCAAGGCCGCCGGTCACGGCGAAAGCGCCCAGATAGTCCGCCTTGCCGCTCGACTTCGGCGCGACATAATCCGCCAGACAGTAGTTGGGGAAATCGGTTTTCTCCGTCTGCTGACGCAGATGATGGCTGACGGCAATCACCTCGCGGCGGCTCTCATCGCGGTAAACTTCAATATCGTCCCCGACGCGGTTGGCCGGGAAGATGCCTACCACACCGCGCGGCGTCAGCGTTTTTTGCGCGCTGAGGCTGTCCAGCATAGCGTTAGCGTCGGCAAACAGACGCTTCGCCTCTTCGCCTACCACTTCATCTTCAAGAATGCGCGGATATTTGCCCGCCAGCGACCAGGTCATAAAGAACGGCGTCCAGTCGATGTAGTTGCGCAGCGTATCGATGCCGGCCGATATTTCGCTGACGCCGAGACGATGCGCCGGCGGCGGCGTATAGCTTTCCCAGTCGATATGGACTGCGTTATCGCGCGCCACCTGTAGCGAAACCGGCGGCGTGCGCGGTTTTTTACGCGCGTGCTGAATACGTACGGTGTCGTACTCTTTACGCGTACGCGCCACGAAGTCCTCTTTCAGCGTCGGCGACAGCAGCGATGACACCACGCCGACGGTGCGCGAGGCGTTCTGCACGTAAACCGTCGGGCCGCTGTAGTTCTGCTCGATCTTCACGGCGGTATGCGCCTTCGAGGTCGTCGCGCCGCCAATCAGCAGCGGTATTGTAAAGCCCTGACGCTCCATCTCTTTGGCGACGTTGACCATCTCATCCAGCGACGGCGTGATCAGACCCGACAGCCCGATAATATCCGCCTTCTGCTCTATGGCGGTTTTCAGGATCTTGTCGCTCGGCACCATCACGCCGAGGTCGATAATCTCGTAGTTATTACACTGCAACACGACGCCGACAATATTCTTACCGATGTCATGCACGTCGCCTTTGACCGTGGCCAGCACGATTTTGCCGTTACTGCGGCCCGCCTCTTTGCTGGCCTGAATATAGGGCTCAAGGTAAGCCACCGCCTGCTTCATGACGCGCGCCGACTTTACTACCTGCGGCAGGAACATCTTTCCTTCGCCGAACAGGTCGCCCACCACATTCATTCCCGCCATTAACGGGCCTTCAATCACCTCAATTGGACGCGCTGATGCCTGACGCGCCTCTTCGGTATCCTGCTCGATAAATTCGGTGATGCCTTTAACCAGCGAGTACTCCAGACGCTTCACCACGTCCCAGCTACGCCATTCCGCCTGCTGCTTATCCTCTGCGCCGTCGCCTTTGCTGGCGCGATATTTCTCCGCCAGATCAAGCAGACGCTCGGTGCCGTCAGCGCGGCGATTGAGAATCACGTCCTCTACCGCGTCGCGCAGTTCGGCAGGCAGATCGTCATAAATCGCCAGCTGCCCGGCGTTGACGATCCCCATATCCATACCGTTGCGGATAGCGTAATAGAGGAACACGGCGTGAATGGCTTCGCGCACCGGATCGTTGCCGCGGAAGGAGAAGGAGACGTTAGAGACGCCGCCGGAGATCATCGCATGCGGCAGTTCGCGCTTGATATCTTCGCAGGCGCCGATAAAGTCCATCGCGTAGTTGTTGTGCTCGTCGATACCGGTGGCGACCGCAAAGATATTCGGGTCGAAGATAATATCTTCCGGCGGAAAGCCGACCTGCTCGGTAAGGATTTTATAGGCGCGGCGGCAAATCTCGATTTTGCGCGCGCGCGTATCCGCCTGGCCCGTCTCGTCAAAGGCCATTACCACCATCGCCGCGCCGTAGCGGCGTACCAGCCGCGCATGGTGGATAAAGATCTCCTCGCCCTCTTTCATCGAGATCGAGTTAACGATGCCTTTACCCTGGATGCACTGCAGACCTTTCTCGATCACTTCCCATTTTGAGGAGTCGATCATAATGGGCACGCGCGCAATATCCGGCTCACCGGCGATCAGGTTAAGGAAACGCACCATCGCCGCTTCGGCGTCGAGCATTCCCTCATCCATATTGATATCGATAACCTGCGCGCCGCTCTGTACCTGCTGCAGCGCAACTTCCAGCGCTTCGTTGTACTTCTCTTCTTTAATCAGTCGCTTGAACTTAGCCGAGCCAGTGACGTTGGTGCGTTCGCCCACATTGACGAACAGCGTCTCGCTGCTGATGTTGAGCGGCTCAAGCCCGGAGAGGCGACAGGCAACCGGAAGCTCAGGCAGTTTGCGCGGCGCAACGCCTGCGACAATATCCGCCATCGCCTTAATATGCTGCGGCGTGGTGCCGCAGCAGCCGCCGATAATGTTGAGGAAACCGGCGCGCGCCCATTCGCCAATCTGGTCGGCCATCACGTCGGCATCAAGATCGTATTCGCCAAAAGCATTGGGCAGCCCGGCATTAGGATGCGCCGTGACGTAGCATTCGGCGATACGCGACATCTCTGCCACATACTGGCGCAGCTCATCCGGGCCAAGGGCGCAGTTGAGGCCAAACGACAACGGTTCGGCGTGGCGCAGTGAGTTGTAGAAGGCTTCCGTTGTCTGGCCGGAGAGCGTGCGGCCTGAGGCATCGGTAATCGTACCGGAGATCATCAGCGGCAGGTTGACGCCCAGCGCTTCCATCTCGGTCTGCACAGCGAAGATCGCCGCTTTGGCGTTTAGCGTATCGAATACCGTTTCGATCATGATGATATCCGCGCCGCCCTCAACCAGCGCGCGTGTCGATTCGCGATACGCCTCTACCAGCTGGTTGAAGGTGACGTTGCGGTAAGCGGGATCGTTCACGTCTGGCGAGATCGAACAGGTGCGGTTGGTGGGGCCAAGCACGCCAGCGACGTAGCGCGGACGATGCGGCGTTTTCGCCGTCCATTCGTCACAGCAGGCGCGCGCCAGCCGGGCGGCTTCGTAGTTGATCTCCGCCGAGAGCGCTTCCATCTGGTAATCCGCCATGGCGATCGTGGTGGCGTTGAAGGTATTGGTTTCCAGAATATCCGCGCCCGCTTCCAGATAAGCGTGGTGGATCTCGCGGATCACCTCGGGCTTGCTGAGCACCAGAAGATCGTTGTTGCCTTTAAGATCGCAGGGCCAGTCGCCGAAACGACTGCCGCGAAAATCGTGCTCGTCCAGTTTATAACTCTGGATCATGGTGCCCATGCCGCCATCCAGCACCATGATGCGTTGCGCGAGCTGCTGATGCAGCGCTTCGATTCTGTTGCTCACTCTTGCCTCATTCAGCTCAGTCTGCTGGCTAAAATACCAGCGCGTCATACTGGCATAACTTTCATAAGGGAGGAAGCCGCGACGAATACGCGGCTGGGACGTAAAAACTTTTGCGAGCGATCCTGCTGCGGGATTACTCCAGCGTAGGATTCATGCGGCGCAGATCGAATGGCGTAATCTGGTAAACATAATAGTTTAGCCAGTTGGAGAACAGCAGGTTGCCGTGGCTGCGCCAGGTCGCGCGCGGCGGCAGTTCCGGATTGTCCTGGGGGAAATAGTTAAAAGGCACTTCCGGCTGCAGGCCCGCCTCGTAATCCCGGTGGTATTCGCCTGACAGAGTGAGCGCGTCATATTCAGGATGGCCGGTAACAAAAACCAGACGTTTGTCTTTACTGGCCATCAGATAGGCGCCGGTCTGCTCAGATTCGGCGAACAGCTCCAGGTCGGTATAATCCGCGATCAGCTGCGTCGGGAAATCGGCATAGCGCGAATGCGGCGCGAGAAAATTATCGTCAAAGCCGCGCGTCAGCAGCGCGTGGGGATGCAAAATATGATGTTCATATACGCCCGACAGTTTGTTCTGACGCGTCTGCTTGGGAATGCCGTAAAGAATATTCAGCGCCGCCTGCACTGCCCAGCAGACAAAAAGCGTTGAGGTTACATGCTCTTTCGCCCAGTGCAGCACGCGCTGGATCTGCGGCCAGTAAGCGACATCGTTAAAATCTACCAGGCCAAGCGGCGCGCCGGTGACAATCAGTCCGTCAAAATTATCGTGCTGAATATCATCAAAGTTGCAGTAAAAGTTGTTGAGATGCTCCATCGGCGTGTTGCGCGATTCGCGGCTGTCGATACGTAGCAGCTGAATGTCGATCTGTAAGGGCGAGTTGGAGAGCAGTCGCAAAAACTGGTTTTCCGTCTCGATCTTTTTCGGCATCAGATTGAGCACCAAAACTTTTAACGGACGGATTTCCTGAACACTGGCGCGCGATGAGGTCATCACAAAGACGTTCTCATTGCGCAAGAAATTTACTGCCGGTAATTCGTCGGGAACCCTGATTGGCATGTGCGGCTTTCCTCTTTACAACCGTATATACGTTTAGACATCCAGATGCCTAACCATAACCTGGCGATATGATGATGTCGAGTCTTCATGCGATAAATGAAAATGTTACAGCTAAAAACGGCAAACAAAGCGTAAGAGGCAAAGATCAGGTGGTAAAAAGGCAGGTTAAAGCAAATTTAAGGGTAAATTTCAGCGATCGACAGACGTAAAAAAGCCCCCTGCGTCAGCAGGGGGCTTTTCTGTATGGATGCCTGGCAGTTCCCTACTCTCGCATGGGGAGACCCCACACTACCATCGGCGCTACGGCGTTTCACTTCTGAGTTCGGCATGGGGTCAGGTGGGACCGCCGCGCTAAGGCCGCCAGG
>NZ_JAKRNL010000004.1:0-430891 GCF_022346905.1 Pantoea sp. ACRSB
CAGCATAGACCCCTTTGATTAGCACAGGTTTCGTCACTACGCTTCCTGCGCCAATCACTGCGCCGCTGCAAATTTCCGACGTCAGGATCGTTGCTCCGCTGCCAATGGATACGCCGTCCCCAACGCAGCCAGTCGCGGCCTGCGCCGCCTGGTTTCCGGCACAAAATGGCGCATCAGGAACATGATGAGTCAGGGTTAGCCGCTATCATCGCAGCCCTGATGTTGTCAGGCAGGAGAGATGGTTAGCGCTAGAGCGGTCTCAGGAGTTTCGCCGGGTTTCCAGCATAGACCCCTTTGATTAGCACAGGTTTCGTCACTACGCTTCCTGCGCCAATCACTGCGCCGCTGCAAATTTCCGACGTCAGGATCGTTGCTCCGCTGCCAATGGATACGCCGTCCCCCAGGACGATCGTTATCCAGCCGTCCGGAGAGGGATCGGGAGCGCCTTTTTTAAAAAGATCGTTTGCGAACATTACGCCATGCCCGATAAAGCAATCGCTGCCCATCCTGACGTTTTCACAGATAAAGGTGTGTGACTGAATACGGGTTCGGCTGCCGATAATGCATCCTTTCTGTATCTCGACAAAGGGACCGATAAAAACGTCGTCACCCAGTTCGCAGCCATAAATATTGACTGGCGTGACAACCTTAACGTTGTTTCCTTCTTTTACATCATGAATGCCGCTTTCCATCATCTGCATGTCGATCTGGCCTTGAAAGAATAAGTTAACAACAGTTAATCAGGCCTGATTAAAAAGTAAAATGCGCGGCGCGGCTTTGTACTTCGAAATCAGGTTTTATAATTTCATCCCTCTTTACGCGGCCCCAGAAAGAACAAAAAACCAGCGGCAGCCGTCGTCATCACTCACTTGCGTTTTCTAATTAAAAACAGACGCCCGCTCAGACAAGATTCTGGCTTTTCAGGTAGGCTGCAAATCGATGCTTGAGCCGACGCGTCTGGAAAGTGATTTCAGTCCAGACGTATAACGGCGACTTGATGAAAATCTCACGCTCTTCAACACGGAGCTGCGCGTATTTTTCATAGTGGATACAGCTGTCATAAAACCAGAAATATTCGTCCCGGCTTAAAAGCGCGCGGCAGTGCTTACAGTAAGCTCCCATAAATTCCTTATTGTCTGATGCGTTCGCCTGCGGCCGGCAAAGCGATTGTCGCCTGAATGTCTCACTGCGTCTCTATTGCAGGCTGTTGCGCACTCTGTAAATAACTGGCGCGCCTCTGTCCCGACATATTCTGCAGTCTGGCCTGTCGCTCCAAATTACGGGCAGAGCCGTATTAGTAGCAATGCGAATTATTCTCAAATATTCGTTCCTGCGGTCACAGGCATCGCTTTTTACCATTTTGCCGGAAATAAAAAACCCGGCCACGCAGGGCCGGGTTTGCGTCTCACTGAAATCACAAATCAGATGAAAGTGAAAATATCTTCCTGCGGCAGACGGGATTTCGGCAGCGCGGCGTTGAAATCCTGCTCGCTGCGGTATCCCAGCGATACCAGCACCACGCTGGTCAGCCCTTTTTCACGCAGGCCAAGCGCCTCATCCAGCACAGCGGTATCGAACCCTTCCATTGGCGTGGCGTCAATCTCCAGTAGAGCCGCGCTCAGCAACAGACCGCCCAGCGCCAGATAGACCTGTTTTTCCATCCACTGCGGCAGATCGCGCTGAACGTAGCGATGCATATCAACATAGCCGCGACGGCTTTTATCCTGTCCCGCTTTTGCCGCTGCATCGCGGAAACGCCCGTCTTTCTCTTCCTGCTCCAGTACGGTTTGCAGGTGGCTTTCATCCAGATCGGCTCGCATACAGAGCGCGATAACGTGCGAGGCGTGCAGCACTTTTGGCTGGTTATAGATAAACGCGCCGGCAGTGGAGCGGGCCATCGCCTCGCGCCCCTCAGCGGTGGAGGCGACCACGAAATGCCAGGGCTGCGAATTGACCGACGAAGGCGTATTGCGCAGCACATTAAGCAGCGTTTCGATCTGCGCGTCCGGCAGCGAACGAGATTCGTCAAAAGCTTTTACGGTATGGCGTTTCGCCACGGCTTCAAGAAGCGTCATTACTCTTTCCTTAATCAGGGTTATTCGCGGTCAGGTTAAAACCCTTCCAGTACAATTTTGCCGCGCGCCCGGTTGCTCTCAATGAGCGCATGAGCGCGACGCAGATTTTCTGCATTGATGGTGCCGTAGTGTTCGCCTTTCGTGGTGCGCAGCGTGCCGTCGTCGATCAGGCGGCGCACGTTTTCCAGAATCTCATTCTGGCGCGCCATATCCGGCGTCTGGAACAGCGAACGGGTAAACATCAGCTCCCAGTGCAGCGAAATGGCTTTACGCTTCAGCGGCATCGCGTCAAGCGTTTCAGGATCGTCAATGACCGCCAGGCGGCCCTGCGGTGCCAGCACTTCCACAATCTGCTGATAGTGTTTGTCGGTATGAGTCAGGCTGGCGACGTAGCGTACGCTTTCGACGCCGATTTCGCGCAGCCCTTCCGTCAGCGGACGGCTATGATCGATAACGTCATGCGCGCCAAGTCCGCGCACCCAGTCGGCGGTTTCCGGACGTGAAGCGGTTGCGATAACGCGCAGGCCGGTCAGCTTGCTTGCCAGCTGCGTCAGAATCGAGCCAACGCCACCGCCCGCGCCGATAATTAACAGCGCCTCGTCCTCATTCTCTTTGACTTCGAGACGATCGAACAACAGTTCCCAGGCGGTTAGCGAGGTCAGCGGCAGCGCTGCGGCATCCGCATTGCTCAGCGAAGCAGGCTTATGTCCAGCGATACGCTCATCGACCAGGCCATATTCGGCATAGGAGCCGGGCCGGTCAATGGCGCCGGCATAGTAGACTTCGTCGCCGGGCTTAAACAGCGTCACGCTGTCGCCAACTGCTTCTACCGTCCCAACCGCATCCCAGCCCAGAATGCGCGGCTGCGTTGTTGGCGCGCCGTTACGGACTTTGGTATCGACCGGATTAACGGCAATCGCGGCGATTTTCACCAGCAGATCGTGCGCGCCCGGCTGGGGCTGCGGCAGTGCGGTGTCGTAGAGCGATTGCGGATCGGCGATCGGCAATCCATTCTGGCTATAGACGATAGCTTTCATCTCTTTTCCTTTTATCAGTAAGGGATTTCACTGGTGCTTGATAACAGAATAGGACGCCTGCGCGGTGAGAAAAACCCGCCAGCGGCAGTAGCACTTTCACTGCTGGAGTGAAAATCCCCCTGGATTGAGGCTTCTGGCATAGAGAATCTTTATTGGATAGCCAAACGGCCCGGCTAAAGCGAACAAATATCAGGCAAACGCGCCGTTATGGATGTACAGACGTCTAGATGTAGATTATAGTCCCTCACCTACAAGAAAAGGGATCTGGCTTATGAACAAAAAAGTGCTTTCTATTCTGCTGGCCGCGTCAGTCACGCTGCTCAGCGCCTGTAATAAAGATGACGACAGCAAAATCAAAGTAGCTATCAATACCGGCCCGGACCAGACGTTATGGGACACCGTAAAACAGGTGGCGCATGATAAATACCATCTGGATGTCGATGTCGTGGCATTCAACGACTATGTGCAGCCCAATGAAGCGCTGTTCAATAAAGATGTTGATGCAAACGCCTTCCAGAGCCTGCCTTATCTGGAAATGCAGTCGAAAGAACGCGGCTACCACTTTGCGGTCATTACCAATACCTTCGTCTTCCCGATTGCGGGCTATTCACGCAAGATTAAATCGCTGGATGCGCTGCCGGACGGGACGACTATTACCATTTCTAACGAAGCGACCACGCTGGGCCGCAGCCTGCTGCTGTTACAGGCGCAAGGTCTGATTAAGGTGAAACCGGAAGCGGGCCTGCTGCCGACCACGCTGGATATTACCGATAACCCGAAAAAACTGAAGTTTGTTGAGGTCGATACCCCGCAGCTGGCGCGTACCCTCGACGATCCACAGGTTTACGTCTCTATCATCAATAATAATTTCGCCGCGCTGGCTAACCTGTCCGCCTCGCGCGACGGCATGTTTATGGAAGGCAAAGCGTCGCCTTACGTAAATGCCATCGTGGCACGCGAAGATAATAAAGACAGCCCCAATATCCAGAAGCTGAAAGAGGCGTTCCGCTCGCAGGAAGTGCTGGATAAAGCCAACGAAATTTATAAAGGCGATATTATTAAAGGCTGGTAATTCTCTACTTACGCCCTCGCCTCCGTACACCTGACTGGTTGCGGGGGCGGTTCAGGGGGCGCTTCCTTTCGCATTTTGCGCTGCCTGATTCATTCATGACAAAAACAGCCAGAATGTAATCAAATGAAAATATCCTCATTAAACCTTCAGTAAGTTATCAGTCATTATTTCCATAACATCTCATTAGCAACTAAAGCTAAAACGCATAACATTTCCTGGCATTTATTACTGTTGTCATAACCGATAATAAATCTGATAACCGTACATTGAACCCTGAAGGAGCTGCTAATGAAAGAATTAGTGCAGGATGTTTTATCTATCTTTTCTCCGCAGAGCGTAAACCCCGTGTTGATTCGTTCGAACTTGTCTCAGCATGAAATTGCCTCCGTTCAACCTTTTGCCGTCACCTCTGTAAGCTGGGTGACATCAATGGATGAGCTTAATGCGGCTGTTGCTCGCAAAGCGCACGAGGCTGGCGCGGTTGGATATCATATTACGGATATTGAGTCGCACAAATCAGGCAGCGACGACCAGCCTCTGCTGGCTGCGAAAGCAACGCTTTATAACATCCCCGATGAGAACGGTAACGATCAGCTGACGGCGGGCTTTATCTTGTAATTAATACCGGGCCAGCGCTGGCTGCATAAGGCCGCGCTGGCCTGGGCCTGAACGTAACCGGTCTGGCATTGACGCCTGACAAGCTTTTGCAAACGACTCCGATGCTGGAAAGTGTTATCACTTTTAAGTATGTTGTAACTATAGGCATTTCCTCTCAGTTTGAGCCTGCTGGAGATAGCAACAGAATAAACTTTGTTATAAATCAATAGTGGAAATTACTGCTGTTGAAACTGGCATAGCCAGATGCTATAACTGCGCCATGTTTATTACTGGAGCACAATCCGTCCACCGATGAGAAGCAATAGCGTGGATGTCTTGTTTAAATTATGCGCGTAGCATTTGTTCACTCTTCCCTTTTTTCTTGCTCTCTTCCTGTCTGGAATATCGACGATCGTCACTGGCGTAGCGCCCTGTAGCCCCCTGCTCGTTTCCGTTTACCAAAAATAACGTGCGCCTGTATGGCGCAGGTCGGTTAATAGTTGCGACAGGAGTCAGTTATGTTTCCATGGGTTTTATTATTACTCGCCATTTTTAGCGAAATCATCGGCACGCTGGCGATGAAGTGGTCCAGCGTTGATGAGAGCGGCACCGGTTATTTGATCATGCTGGTGATGATCGCCTGTTCCTATATTTTCCTGAGTTTCGCTGTTAAAAAGATCGCGCTCGGCGTCGCCTACGCATTGTGGGAAGGCATCGGAATTGTATTGATTACCATATTTAGCGTGCAGATGTTCGATGAACCGCTGTCGCTGATGAAAATCGCCGGCCTGACGGTGTTGATCGCCGGCATTATGCTGATCAAAACCGGCACCACACAGAAAAAGGGGCAGCACCATGTCCTCAGCTGATATCACGCATATGCTCTGGCTGGCGCTGGCGATCCTGCTGGAAATAGCCGGCAATATTTTCCTGAAATATTCTGACGGCTTTAAAAAGCCTTTGCTGGGTCTCGCCTCGCTGGCATCGGTATTGCTGGCGTTCAGCGCGCTCTCTCAGGCGGTGAAAGGCATCGATCTTTCGGTAGCCTATGCGCTGTGGGGCGGCTTCGGCATTGCCGCCACCGTCGCCGCGGGCTGGGTGCTCTTTGGGCAACGCCTCAACGCCAGAGGCTGGGCGGGACTTAGCCTGCTGCTGGCAGGGATGATCCTTATCAAGCTGGCCTGATGCCCGGTAACGTCCTGCTGCTTTTTAGCAGCAGGACGAGGCAAAAACAAAAGTTGTACAGCCTTAGAAGAGTCTCAAAATACTTGACGTATGACTCTCTTGCGCCACAATACAAAGACTTAAACCGAACCATCCCCATCTGGTAGCATTTTTTGCAAAAAAGTTAACGCAAATATCTTGCATATTCTTGTACATCTTTTCTTTCGATGTACAACTTGTCATTTTTTGACTGATCATCGTTTAACTCATTTGGGGTAAAATCATGCGTCAGAGCAGCAGCCTTCTCTCTTCATCTGAAGATATCGCGCGTTATTTTCGTGAAGCCAGCCTGCCTTCCCAACAGGAGACGCTGGGTCAGATTGTTGTTGAACTTCTTCGCGCAGGCAAAAACGTCAACCGTAAAGGTATTTGCACTAAGCTGGTAAGACGACTGGAAGTAGCCTCTACGGCCGAAGAAGAGAAACATTATCAGCGTCTGATCGGTCTGCTGTTAGGCCGTTAATTCCCGATTGTCTTGACGATTTCCGTTTTTCCGGCACGGCCTTTAGATTTAAGCAGGCATTAGCTGGCTCACGCCAGCACCAGCCAGGTGCGCTGGTTCTTTCTGTAGTCAACCGCACCTCAATCCTGCCCCGCTATCAGGGGCGTGCAGCGGGACACAGAGCACATGTTATGTATAAAAGTAATGAAGAAAGATTGACCGACGTTGTTATCGGCGAGGCAACGCTCGAGCTGCTGCTGTCGGATAAAGCGGTATCCAGCCGCGCGCTGATGGAGGTTTTGCAGCGCATGGCTGAAAGCGAGGCTGATGAAGAGAGGCAGCAGGTTATTGCGCGCGCCATTCACGAGGTGCAGCAAAACCTTAACGCTCAGTCAGCGCAGTCTCGCGTCACACTGCGCGATCGCAATAACACGGAACATCACTTTAAGGGCGACGCGATTCCGGGCGACAAACGCAAACACTGACTCTTCTTTCCCGGTTTTACGCTCAGGAGTGCGCTATGAATATTGCCTGTCTTGGATGGGGTTCGCTGATATGGAAATCGGGAAGTCTTCCCGTTGCGGGCGAATGGCATCAGGATGGCCCGCTCTTTCCCATTGAGTTTTCTCGCACCAGCGATGGGGGCGAACTGGCGACCGCGATCTGCATGAACGCGCCGCCGGTGCCGGTACTCTGGGCCAGGCTGGCGACACAGGATCTGCGGCTCGCCGTTACTCAGCTGCGCGAACGCGAAGGCATCCCCGACGAACGTGTCGATGGCATTGGTATTCTTTCCGTGACGGCGGATTCACCCGGCACGCTGGCCGACTGGGCGCGTAAGCGCGAGCTGGATGCGGTTATCTGGACCGGTCTGCCGCCTAAACTGGGCAGCAAAGAGGGATTGATCCCAACGCTGCCGCAGGCGATTGATTATCTACAGCAGCTGGAAGGCGAAGAGGCAGACCATGCGCGCGCCTACATCTTGCAGGTTCCCGCGCAGATCGATACCCCTTACCGCCGCGCCATTACCGCTCGTTTCGGCTGGGATCAATAATTTTCGTCGCCAGCGCATAGTCATACAGGCGCTGGCTGGCGAGATTCTTCATCTTAACCTCGCACATAATATCGAAGGCGTTAAACGACAGCGCCCAGTCATTCAGCGTCTCATTAAAGTAGTAGTCCGAGTGGGCGCGCAGTTTGTTTTTCGCCACGCCCAGATTCTGCTGATCGGGATAGCCGCGCTCCGGTATTAATCCTTCCTGTGAAATCGAGTAGTGCAGCACCGGCCGCACGCCGCGCCAGGATTCCATAATCAAAGGGATACGGGAGTCGTCCGGCTGGATAAAAACGTTCTCTTTTACCCAGTGATGATGGATATCCAGCACGATGGGGCACAGCGCCCTCGCCTGCAACACATCGTCCAGCGAACAGGAAATCTCATCGTTTTCCACCGTCAGCATATTGCGCGCTTCCGGGCTGAGCCGGGCGAAGGCCTGGCTAAAGCCTTCAAAGCCTTTTTTGCCATTCATATGAATGTTGATTTTGAAATCCTGAAATGTTTTACCGAAGCCCATCAGGGTGGCGCACAACGCATGATACTCCACGTCCTCTATTGCCCGTTGTACAACGTCGGGGTTATCGGACGCCAGCACCGAATACTGTCCGGGATGGAAAGAGAGCCGTATGCCATGCTGACGCGCCAGCGCGCCGCAGCGTTCATACAGCGGGTAGAGGTCGGGCAAAAACTCACGGTATAACGGCGTCGCTTCGGGTACGGTATACAACGGCAACAGATCGCTGCCGATACGCATCATGCGCAAGGCCTCTGGCTGGGTAGCGAGTGTTTCCAGCAGGCCTGCAAGGTTTGTCAGGTTCAGGCGGGCAAGGTTAGCGATCAGCGCAATTTGCTCATCTCGCTGTAAACTCAAAAAGCGCGTGCGGGTTGTGCTCTTAAACGGGAAATGTTGTTTGCAGTCTGCATCCAGATACTTACACGCGAAGCCTAATTTCATATTTCCCCCTGTTAAACACAAACAGTAAGTTTAACAGTTATTTGAAAACCGGCTGGATACCAGGCGCTGCGAACAAGCCAGCCTGCGCGACAGGCGCAGGCATAGCCCTTAACCGCGTGCTTTTTTCGGCTTATTGCTGCTGTAGATAAAACAGAGCGCAATCGCCAGGCAGACAACTGCCGCCAGGCGGCTCGGTGAAAAAGCAATTGCCGCATTGCCTAACCAGCCGAAATTATCAATCAGCATGCTCATCGCGAGCTGGCCGAAGATAACCGCGACGGTGGCGACGGCTGCGCCGATGCGCTGCACCGCCAGCACCATAATCACGATATAGGGAACCCCGCAGAGCGCCCCCAGCAGCTGCCACTTCGGCACATCCAGCAGCGTGTGTGTCTGCGGCGGCGCAAAGAAGAAAATCAGCAGCGCGGTCACGACTGCGCCCAGCGCAAAGGTCAAAAAGGCGCAGCGGAATACGCCAACTTTGCCGCCGAGCTGACCGTTGATGGCCGCCTGAATGCTTAACAGCGCGCCGCCCACGACGGCTAAACAGATCATAAAAATCGTCATACTACCCTCGGGCTACCAGCGCCAGCGCGATAATAATAAACACCAGCGCAATAATGCGTTTGCCATCAATTTTGCGATGCGGCGTTCCCAACAGACCAAAGTGGTCAATCACGAGGCTTTTGAAAACCTGTCCGGCCAGAATGCCGATCATGGTCATCGCAATGCCAATCACCGGCGTCGCCAGCGTCAGGATCACCACGTAGCCGGGGCCTAAAATGCCGCCCAGCAGCTGCCAGCCCGGCTGCGCGAAAAACGACGGGCTGTTGCGCGGGCTAAAAAAGAGCATCAGTAAGAAAGTGAGTGCTGCGCCAACGCCGAAAATGCTGAACGTCGCCCAGAGATCCCCTACCTGCTGGCCGAGCGGCCCGAGCAGCCCTGCCTCTACCGACAGCCCCATCCCGCCGGCGATAACCAGTAAAATTAAAATGAGTTGCATAAACGCTTCCTTTAAATCGAAGCGCAACAGCATAGTGGAGTCGATCAAGTTGAAAAACGCTATAGTGTGGCAAACACTTTTGCAGGAAATGCATTAATGGACAGTACCGGCTCAATAGATTTGCGCGCGCTGCGCTTTTTTCTTAGCGTTTTTGATACGCAAAACTTTTCAGTGGTGGCGAGGCGTGAAGGTGTTTCCGCCTCCGTCGTCTCGCGCACCATTCTTCAGCTGGAAGACGCGCTGGGTCAGCAGCTTTTTTATCGCAATACGCGGGCGGTGATACCGACCGAAGCGGGTCGGCTGTTTGTCGATTACGCGCGCACTATTGATAATCAGTTCAGCGAAGCACGACAGGCGCTTCAGGCGCGATCGCAGGAGCCGTCCGGCCTGGTGCGCCTCAACGCGCCGGTTTTTTTCGGCCAGCGGCATATCGCACCCTGGCTGGCGCAGCTGTCGGCGCGCTATCCGTTGCTGGAAATTGAGCTGACGCTGACGGATGATTATGTCGATCCCCACCGTACCGCTACCGATCTGATCTTTCGCATCGGCCCCCTTACGGACTCCTCGTTTCACGCGCGCGTGCTGGGCAGCCAGCGTTATTATCTGGCCGCTGCGCCGGAATACCTCGCTAAACATGGCGCGATCGCCAGCCCGCAGGGATTGAGCGAGCACCACTGTCTGGTCTATCGCGGCTTCACCGGTGCGAACCGCTGGCTGTTCAGACGTCGCGATGAGCCCTGGGTACAGTATCCCGTGAAGGCGCTGCTTTCGTCGAATAACGCTGAAACCTTACTGACCGCCGCGCTGGACGGCATGGGAATGGTGCTCTTTCCCGACTGGCTGACAGGCGATCATCTGCGTCAGGGCAATTTAGTCAGGCTGCTGGAAGAGTATGAGGCTGGCATCAATCCTGTACCGCAGCAGATAGCGGCCATCTATCCCAATACCCGTCATTCCCCGCTCAACGTGCGTGCGGTTATTGATTACTTTGTTGACGTTTACGGCACGCCGCTTTACTGGCAGCGCGACGCGCCTGCTGGCGTTTAGAAGTAATAGAGGGTGACAAGCGCCATCGTCAGAAAAGTGACGGCGGCAATGCATAACGTTTTTTCAATTAAGTCAGGTTCGCTGTGCATTTAACGTCTCGTCTGCATGGCAAAAAAAACAGCCATCCTGTCCGATGGCTGTTATTTGAAGCGAAGCGGCTGTACAGCTATGTCATAAAGGGGATTTCAGACATCAGCGGCTTACCCTGATGTTATAGATAAAATGCATTCCAAATGCAACTTTACACCGCACTAATTGCACAAAAAACATAGGGTCTTTTAAATTTAAGAAAGTTCACATATTCAAAAGGTTAACAAGATTAAACATTACATTAAGAATTAAAGTAAACCAGACGGCAAAATAAAGCGAAACGGCTAGTTAATCAGGCTTTTTATTACCCGGCCACGATGCCTGAATTATTTTTTTATTTCTAAAAAAAAGCGCTAGACAATACCAGCGCGACTTCTGGTAATGTGTGCTTCACAAAATCTAAGACCGGAATTATCCATGCTGACAACCATTATCTATCGCAGCCATCTTTCAGACGACGTGCCTGTAAAAACGCTGGATAATTTAGCAACAAACGCCAATAAAATTAATGAAACCTTTGACGTCACCGGTATTCTCCTGTTTGACGGCACCCATTTTTTCCAGCTTCTGGAAGGTTCCGATGAGGCGGTACGCGCAATTTATGCCCGGATCTGCGTGGATACCCGTCACCACAATTTAGTTGAATTAATGTATGACTACTCTCCTTCGCGTCGCTTCGGCAACGTCGGCATGGAGCTTTTCGATCTGCGCAAGTATGACAAAGAGACGGTATTGCAGGCGGTACTGGATAAAGGCACCTCTAAGTACCAGCTCACCTATGACGATCGCGCCCTACAATTCCTGCGCACCTTCGTCGAGGCGCGAGAAAAAGCCAACTATTTTGAAATCCCCTCAACCGACACGCTGCATTTTGTCGTAGAGGAAGCGCTGGAAAAAGCGATTGCGCCGCCGGATGCCGCAGACTGTAGCTTCGCTTTTCAGCCGATTATCGATCCGCTGATGCAGCAGATTGTTTCGCTGGAAGCGCTTATTCGCACGCCGGACGGCAGCGCGCCTGGCGACTACTTTGCACAGTTTCCCGGCGACAAAATCTACGCCGCCGATATAAAAGCGAAAGGCGTCGCCTTCGCGCTGGCGAAAAAGCTCGATATTCAGGGCCAGACGTTATCCGTCAATCTGCTGCCTATGTCGCTGGTGATGGTGCCGAATGCGGTCGAAATTTTGCTGAATCAAATCCGAGAAAACGGGCTGGTGCCGGAGCAGGTCGTCGTAGAGGTGACGGAAAACGAGGTGATTTCGCGCCTCGATGAATTCACTATTGCCGTTAAGCAGCTTAGAGCGGCCGGCATCAGTATTGCGCTGGACGACTTCGGCGCGGGTTTTGCCGGACTTTCGCTGCTGTCGCGCTTTCAGCCGGACAAGATCAAAATCGACCGTAATCTGATCATTGACGTGCATAAGAGCGGGCCGAAACAGGCGATCGTTCATGCAATTCTAAAATGCTGCTCCTCGCTGGAGATTAGCGTTATCGCAGAAGGCGTTGAGAAGCCGGAAGAGTGGATGTGGCTGGAAGCCGCAGGCATCAGCAACTTCCAGGGGTATCTGTTCGCCAGGCCGCAGCTGAACGGCATTCCCGCGGTTGCGTGGCCAGAAATGCAGTAATGCTTTCAGGCTGGTCGCCATTCGTGCGGCCAGCCTGTTTACGTTAAATATTGTCGTTCGGCGGAATCACATTTTTCCCTAGCTTAACCACAAAACTCCCGTCAATACGTTTGATTTTCGCGCCCCGGTCACCCCAGTACATAGCGATGCCAAAAAACTCATCGGCGGAAAGCTCATAGCCGATCACGACCGCTTTGTGTTTGCCGCTGCTGAGCAGTTCATTTAGCTCATCCAGATTGCTGGCGATAGCGTATTCCATATTTCCCCCTGGCGGTTAAGTTCAACAGTGCTGCCAAAGTTTAAACATACGCTATCCCGGCAAATCCGCCATCTAAACCGCTTCGCCTCCGATGACCTCTTTGATGCGCTGCGCGATATACGCCGCATTGGTCTCCAGCGCAAAGTGGCCCGTATCCAGCAGCTCCACCTGGGCGTTGGGATTATCCCGCAGGTAAGCCTGCGCGCCGGGCGGAATAAAAAAGGGATCGTTTTTGCCCCAGATCACCAGCGTCGGCAACTGCCTCTCGCGGAAGAACTGCTGAAAATCGGGATAGCGCGTCAGGTTGCTGGCGTAATCCAGGAAGAGATCCAGCTGAATCTCTTTGTTGCCGGGACGCTCCATAAGTAACGAATCAAGCATATAGCCCTCCGGCGCGACCAGCGTCTCATCGCTGACGCCATGCAGGTATTGCCAGCGGGTTCCCGCCAGGTTCAGCACGTTATCATGGACAACCTGGCGGTTTTCCGCTGTCGGCTGCGCCCAGTAGCGACGAATCGGCTGCCAGGCATCGCCCAGCCCTTCCAGATAGGCGTTGCCGTTCTGCGAAATCAGCCCAGTGACCCGTTCAGGGCGGGCCAGCGCCAGCCTCAGCCCGCTCGGCGCGCCGTAATCAAACACGTAGAGCGCATAGCGTTCCAGTTGCAGCGCATCGACAAAAGCGGTCAGCGTCTCGCCCAGCGCATCAAAGCTGTAAACATAGTGCCGCTCATCCGGCACCTCGGTGAAACCGAAGCCAGGCAAATCGGGCGCCACCAGATGAAATTTATCGCTCAGTAAGGGAATAAGCTCGCGGAACTGATACGAAGCGCTTGGATAGCCGTGAAGCAACAGCAGCGTGGGTGGCTCAGGATTGCCCGCCTCGCGGTAGAAAACGCGCACGCCATCGGCTTCGACATAGCGGTAATGCACAGGGTATTGCGGATTGCTGATCATAAGGAACCTCTCTTAACCGTTAAAGAACAATTTTACGAGTTACGTATTTACCCTGACACAAACAGGTAACCTTTAAAAGTGTTTTATAGAAGTTACTTTTTATCTCCCGGTTAAAACCATATGACCTTTTCAAGCTCTGGACAGCTTTAAATAACCTGTTAAAATGGCATTTAGCGGTTACTGACTGAGTTGAAAGAGATGAAAGAGAAAAACAGAGAGGATTTGCCTTCGGCTCCATTGCGCATCGGCGATCACCTGGCGCTGGATTTTCTTAACACCGTGGCGCAGGTCAATGGTCAGCCGCACGATTTCTTTCAAACGGATGAAGATGTCATTCGCTGGCTGAGCGCAGCGGGATGGGCCACGGAGAGTTCTGAGCCACACCGGCACAAAGGCGCATTGCTGATGGCGGCACGTCAGCTACGCGACGCTATCCATCACGCAGTGCAGCAACGAAAAAGTGAAGAGAGGTGGCAGCCGGATGCGCTCAACCGCTTTCTGCGCAGCGCTGCCAGCCATATTGAACTGGCGCTGAGCAGCGATGGCAGCCCTGAATACCGGCGCATATACGCTGCCGCAACGCCGGAGCAGCAGCTTGGCCCCGTCGCGGAGCAGGCCGCAGACCTGCTGGTTAACGGCGATTTTTCACTGGTGCGCGAGTGCGAGCATCCCGACTGCACGCTGTGGTTTTACGATCGCACCAAAGCGCATCGCCGCCGCTGGTGCAGCATGGCGGTATGCGGCAATCGTGCCAAAGCAGCGCGTTTCCGCCAGATGAGCCAGGGCTGACGCAGGTTTCTGTCGCAGCAAGTGTTGGTCAGCTTCCCGTATTGCCCAGCGGCCAGGCGCTCAGTCCTTTTATCTCTTTAAGCACAAACATGCTCTGCATCTCTTTTATGCCCGGAAGCCGACGCACCACGCCCATGGCGAAATCGGCGTAGCTGTCGAGATCGGCGGCGACCACCTGTAGCAAAAAATCGGTATCGCCGCCGATACTGTAACAGGCCACCACATTCTCCAGCGCGCTCACCTCCTGCTCAAACTTGCGCGCCTGCGCCTCGCTGTGGCTGTCGATAATGACGCGCACAAATACCATCACGTTGAGACCGATTTTTTTACGGTTGAGTACGGCACGATAGCCCTGAATCACCTCATCGCTCTCCAGCTTGCGCACCATGCGCCAGCAGGGCGAGGCTGACATATTTACTTTTTCCGCCAGCTCCTGATTGGTTATGCGGCCTTCCTGTTGCAGCTGCGCGAGAATCTTTATTTCTGCCCTACTTAACGCCATAGCGGGTAGCCTCTGCCTATTTTCAGTGCCTGTATGAAATACTCTGCCTGAATCATTCCTTTTACCCTGGTGATTCGCAAGCACTCACCTGCAATAAACGCGCATAATTTTACCTCTTGTCTAAACGGCTTTTTTCAGAGGAACCTATGCGCTTCGATGCCGATCTTCACCGTTGCACCCTTATCATCGACAAAGACTTACCGCCTGGGCTGGCGATGAATGCCGCCAGCGTCGTTGGCATTAGTTTTGGCCGCGCCATTGATAACCTGGTCGGCGCGGCGCTGCAAAGCCAGGATGGCGTGACCTTTCCTGGCGTCATCACCGCCCCGCTGCCGGTTCTGCTGGCCTCAGGAGACTATTTACGCGAGCTGCACCAGCGCAGCGCGGCAGACGAGACGCTGTTTGCCATGCCGTTTAGCGCGCTGGCGCAGTCGTGTAAAAGTTATGACGAATATGAAGCGCGCATGCGCGACGCCGCAAGTCCGCAGATTGAACTGGTGGCGCTGGGACTGGCAGGGCCGAAAAAAGCGATTACTCGCCTTACGGGCAATCTGAAGCTCTATCGCTGAGCCGAATACTGACCGCAGCGCTATATGTGCCACGCTGGTCACTTCCTCCACGCTTTCCCTCCCCGGCGCCTCGCCGGGGCATTTCCCTTTATTCGCTTCGCTTTTTGCACCACCCGACCGCGCATAATTTTAATGCCATCACATAACGGCTATTATCGCGCCACCTTTTTGTGACATCTCACCCAACCTTGCAACATCTCACTACAGATAAAAGTCCATGAAGAGATAATGAGTTGTACTCTGTACATAACAGTTTTACACAGTAAAACAAATCACTCCCGCAAGGCTGCGCTTTGCCGGGAACGACTTCTGTTAAGAGGTAGATCATGGCTGAAAAGATGCACGCTTCAACTGCGCCCTCAGAGCTGGAAAGACAAACCGTCAGGCGCGTCGTCTGGCGGATCCTGCCCTTTTTGATCGTCTGCTATCTGATTGCGATCATCGACCGGGGTAATATCGGCATGGCGTCGCTGCAAATGAATGAGGATCTGGGGCTGTCGAAAGCGGTTTTTGGGCTGGCGAGCAGCCTGTTCTTTGTCGGCTATTTTCTGTTTGAAGTGCCAAGCAACCTGGCGATGCAAAAGATCGGCGCAAAGATCTGGATCTCCCGCATTATGATTAGCTGGGGCATCGTGTCGGTCTGTACGGCGTTTGTAGAGAGCAGCGAGATGCTTTACGTACTGCGCTTTTTGCTGGGCGCTGCAGAAGCGGGCTTCTTTCCCGGCGTGATCCTCTATCTGACCTACTGGATCCCGGCGAAATATCGCGCCCGCGTCATCGCGACTTTTATGGTGGCGATCCCGGCCGCTAACTTTATCGGCTCGCCCATCTCCGGCGCCATCCTTTCGCTGGACGGCTGGTTCGGCATGCGCGGCTGGCACTGGTTGTTTATTCTGGAAGGCGTCCCCGCTGTGCTGCTGGGCGTTGCAGCCTTCTTTGTACTCAGCAACCGACCCGATAATGCTGGCTGGCTCACCGCCGAACAGCGCAACTGGCTTTCCTCTACCCTGGCGGCGGAAAATGCCCAGCGTAAAGCCATTGGTCATATTTCGCTCTGGCAGCTGCTGCGCCACAAGCATATCTGGGTGATGGCATTGATCTACGCTGGCGCTTCCGCTGCTGGCTCCACGCTCAGCGTCTGGTCGCCGCAGCTGTTGAAGTCGTTTGGGCTGGATAACTTCACGACGGGCCTGGTGAATGCCATTCCTTACGGGCTGGCTTCGGTATTGATGATTGTCTGGGGCCGCAGTTCAGATCGCACCGGCGAGCGCCGCTGGCACACCGCGCTGACTCTGTTTCTGATTGCGGGCGGCCTGCTTTCCGCCTTTATCAGCCAGTCGCTGACGGGCAGCGTGGTGATTCTCTCGCTGGTATTGATCGGCGCTTATTCGATGAAAGGTCCGTTCTGGGCACTGGCGTCAGGCTGGTTATCCTCTTCAACCGCTGCGGCCGGTCTTGCGGCCATTGGCGCCGTGGCCAACCTGATCGGCGGCGGCCTGATGGTAAACGTTTATGGCATGATCAATCAGTCAACCGGCAGCCATACGCTGGCGATGATGCCGCTTGCGCTGCTCTGTGCGGCAGGCGGTATCGCCGTGTTGGTGATGGGGCGTAAGTCACAGCTGCGAGTTGAGGTGGAAGCGCAGCCGCGGTAAGCGAACAACAGACGTAAAAAAAGGCGCGATTAGCGCCTTTTTTATTGCCTTGCTTATAGCGGCGAATACGCCTCAGCAGGGGTTTCCTGCAACACGCTCAGCACATTGCGCGCCGCCGCGCAGCCCATTTTGATATAGGAAGTATCGCTTACGCCGCCGACGTGGGGAGAAAGGATCAGGTTGTCAAGCTGCTGCCAGCGGTTTGGCGCTGTCAGCGGCTCCTGCGCAAAGCTGTCCAGCGCGGCGCAGCGGAGCGTGCCGTTTTGCAGCGCTTCCGCCAGCGCCTCTTCCTCAATCAGGCCGCCGCGCGCGGTGTTGATCAATATAGCGCCCGGCTTGAACTGCGCCAGCGTAGCGCGATTGATCATACCCTGATTCTGGGCCGTCAGCGGACAGTGAAGCGATACCACGTCTGCCTGGCGCAGCAGGGTCGCCAGATCCACGGCTTCGCACCCTTCCGGAAACTGTTTCGCCCAGGGATCACAGGCGATGACCTTCATGCCAAAGGCTATGCCCGCTTTTGCCACGCGGCTGCCGATGGCGCCCAGCCCAATCAACCCCAGTGTGCGTCCTTCCAGCTCAAGCGATTTATGCTGCGCTTTATCCCAGTGCCCAGCGCGCAGGCGGCGATCCAGCGTAATAACCGATTTAGCGCAGGCGAGGATCATCGCCCAGGTGTGCTCCGCTACGGCGGCGGCGTTAGCGCCCGACGCCGCCAGCACGCGAATCCCGCGCTGCGCCGCTGCAGCCTGGTCGATAACGTCGATGCCGCTGCCATGTTTAGCAATCACGCGCAGCGCGGGTGCGGCGTCCATGATGCGCCCGTTGATTTTGCCGTAGCGCACAACAATCGCGAGCGGATTGTGCTGCTGGCACAGAGCGACGAGCTTCTCTTCGCCCGGCTGGCGGCCGGCATAAACCAGCTGGTACGCCTGAAGCAGTTCTATCGCCTCCTGCGCCAGATCGCTGCCGGTGATAATAATGGTCTGCTTATGACTCATTACAGCGTCTCCCCGTTTTCCAGCATCCCCGCTGCAAGCAGCGCCTCTTCCAGCCAGGGCGCGCGAATATCGCCCTGTCGAATAGCCTGAAGACGCCGGTTTTCGCCATCCAGCTTTTTCTGCGCCAGTTCAAGCAGCGCAGCAACCTCATCGCGCGGCAAAACCACGACGCCGTCAGCATCGCCGATAATCAGATCGCCAGGCTGGATCGCCGCACCTGCCACTGATACCGGATGATTAACGCGTCCGGCGATAGATTTAGTAGGTCCGCAGGGATTCAGTCCGGCGGAAAAAACCGGAAAAGCATTCTGCGCCAGCGCATCGGCATCGCGTACCGCGCCATCAATAATAATCCCGGCGATGCCTGCGGCATGTGCCTGGGTTGACATGATTTCACCAATCAGAGCGCAGCTCAGATCCCCTTTGCCATCAACGACGATCACGTCGCCCGGCTGGGCTATCGCCAGCGCGGCGTGAATAGCAAGGTTATCGCCGGGACGCACCTCGACGGTTATTGCCGGTCCGGCGACTTTCATGCCGGGGGCCAGCGGCTTAATTCGCCCGTTCAGCGTGCCACGTCGTCCAGCGACGTCCGCCAGAATTGCCGCCTGAAATTCCGCGGCGCGTTTCACCAGATCGGGCTTGACGCGCGTAATAGCGCGTTTCAAGAGTGGTACTGCGCGTTCTGTCATGGCTGTCGCTCCTGTTGTTTTACTGTGTAAAACTGTGTTTTACTATATACAACAACTATATCTAGCCATCAGTCGGTAAAGCCACTGTTAACGATTCATTTGTGATGTAAACACGATGTAAATCACAAATTGCAGGTTACAATCCGTAGCGCCAAAATCAGGAGGATCAGGATGGGAAATGAAGGCGTAGTTGCCGTAGAGAAAGCGCTGGCGCTGCTGGACTGCTTTAAGCCGGGCGAGGAGTCCCTGACGCTGACCGCGCTGGCACAGGCTTCCGGCCAGCATAAAACCACGGTTTATCGTCTGATGAATTCGCTGGAGCGAATGCATTATGTGATCCGTAGGGAGAACGGCAGTTATTCGCTTGGGCCGCGCCTGCTCTATCTGGGCAAGCTCTATGAACAATCTTTTCATCTGGCGAACATTGTACAGCCGGAGCTGCACGCGCTGGCGGCCTCGACCGGCGAAAGCGCCTCCTGGTACGTTATTGAAGAGGGACAGCGACTCTGCCTGTTTCGCGCCGAGTCGTCGGAAGGCCTGCGGGAAACGCGGCTGGCAGGCAGCTCGCTGCCGCTGGACAATTCCGCCATTGGCCAGGTGCTGCGCCACTGGGGGCTGAATGAGTCGCTGTTTGAACAGCCGCCTGCGCTGCCGCTCTATACTTCTGGTATTCGTGATCCGCACATCGCCGCTTTTTCGCTGCCGGTTTTCGGCGAGAGCGATACGCTGGCCGCCGCGCTGGCCATTACCGGGCCAGCCTCTCGCCTGACGCCGGATCGTACCAACAGCGATGTCGCCCGCGCCATGAAGGACACGGCCTGTCGCTTATCAATGCGGCTGGGCGCCAGCAAAGGGTTTTGTGACCGCTTTTATCAGCGCTGATCCCTTACCTCGCCAGAGCTTATGATCAACAATCACGACGCGTTCGCCTTATGCAGCGTCGTCAGCGCCTGGTCTAGCGCCTGCACGTTGAGCTGCCCCGGCGCGGACGCCTCGCCCAGCGTGCCAAAAGTCAGGTTGCTGCCAAATACCTCGCCCGACATACGCGTTACTGCCCCAAGCCCGCCCATCGACATGGTTAGCAGCGGCTTGTCGCTGCGCTGGCGCATCTGCCAGGTGACGTCGGTCAGGCGGCTGACATCTTGCGGCGTCTTCGGCATCACCGCGATCTTAAGGATGTCCGCGCCGTGGGCCGCCTGCCATGTCAGACGCCGCAGCATATCGGCGTTATCCGGCGTAGCCTGAAAATCGTGATAAGAGAGGATGACCGCGACATGATGCTGGTGCGCCTGCTTCACCAGCTGATCTACCGCCTGCGCGCCAATGCGCATTTCGATATCGATAAGATCGGCGAAGCCTGCCTCAAGCCACTGCTGATAGAGGGCGATATAGCTGGCGTCATCCGGCGACAGGCTGCCCCCTTCTTCTTTGGTGCGCAGCGTCAGCAGCAGCGGTTTACCCTTTAGCTCGCGCCGCATTGCCTGACCGAGCTGCGTGACCTTATCGACATGAGTAGCAAAATCGAGCTTATCGACGCGCAGTTCAACAACCTGAACCTGCGGGATTTGCGCCGCCTGACGCGCCAGCTTTAGCGCGCTCTCCTCATCGTTGCCGGTAGTAGAGACAATAATGGCCGGTTTGCCTTGCTGAATGGTGAGATTACCGACCTGTAAAGGCCGTACCTGCGAAGGTGACGGTTCCGCAGCCGTCGCAGAAATCGCCATCATCATCAGTAGCGCTAAAGGTGCTTTGAGCATAAAACCTCTCCCTGTCCCGAATAAAACCCAGGGTTTAAGATCTAGCTCACACTTTTACCATCGGCAAGAAAGCAGGGTTTATTGGTAGTGGAATGCGCGCCGCTGGCGGCCAGGCATAAAAAAACCGGTCAGCGACCGGTTTTTATGTTTACAGCGATAACGATCAAGCGGCAACGCCTTTAGGCTGCGTGGCGATATGTCCCGCCCACAGGCTGGCGACCCATTTCACCCCTTTCGCGGTAAAGCGCGCCTGAGAAAACGCATGCTGGTTTTCCCCGACGCCTGAGCGCAGCGTAAAGTAACCCGCCTGCATATGGTGGTGCTGCGGCGTCAGCGTGCCTTTGTCGCGGTACATGATGTTGCGCTCCAGCAGGAACTGGCGAAACTCCGGCTCTTTTACCTTCAGCATTTTGCACAGCTGGCGAAAGCCGAGCGAATCGGTCACCTCGACAAAACGATCAAAAAATTCCGCCTTTGGGGCTGAAAGCGCCAGCTGCTCTTCAGCGGCGCGGCGCTGCTCAAACTGCTCCGCCCAGGCGCGTGCGGCCTCAGCAGGATTGGTAAAGTCAGGCAGATGCGCCACTTTTTCGCGCTCCTGCCATTTGTCCAGCAGATCGGCGGTAAAGCCAGGTGACAGGCGCGCCACGGCTAACAGCGAGTCGCGCTTGTTCAGGCAAAACTCCTGACGCATCTCTCCTTCATGCTCGTAAAGGTTGATCGTCACCGGCTGTGAAAGCCGCTGCGCGGTTTCCAGGCTTTTGATCAAACGTTTTACTTCGCCGTGTGTGATGCCTGTCAGTCTGGCGATTTCACGGCTGCTCATCAGGACAGAAGCGTTGAGAGCAGAAAGATTTTCAGTAGAGAACATCATCAGCGTCACCTCATGCAAACGTACCCAGCCGTTCGGGCTGTTGAATAAGTATACAGGATACTGTTGTTATATCCAGTATTTTTTTTAAGCGTTTTTCTAACGGTTCGCCGTCTCGCCTGATTGCGCAACAGCCGCCGCGCTTGCTTAACCCGTATCTGCGGCCAGGCTTAAAACATCCCCGCCTGCCACGCCAGGCGTACCTGCAATATCGGGGAAGCGTGCGCCGCTGGCGTGGAATTACGTGTTGCGTCATGGCGACCGACACATTCATCAAGAAAGGACGTTGTTATGAGAGCATTGACCTATCATGGTCCACACCAGGTTCGCGTTGAAACCGTTCCCGATCCTGTCCTGCAGGAGCCAGACGATATTATTTTACGCGTTACGGCCACAGCGATTTGCGGCTCTGATCTGCACCTCTATCGCGGCAAAATTCCCGGCACCGATCATGGCGATATATTCGGCCATGAATTTATGGGCGAAGTGGTTGAGGCGGGCGCGGCAGTGACCAGCGTCGCCGTTGGCGATCGCGTCGTCGTGCCTTTCGTTATTGCCTGCGGCGACTGTTTTTACTGCCATCTGCATCAGTATGCCGCCTGCGAAACCACCAACAGCGGTCGCGGCGCCATCCTGAATAAAAAGAACATTACGCCGCCAGCGGCGCTGTTCGGCTTCAGCAATCTTTACGGCGGCGTGCCTGGTGGTCAGGCGGAGTATGTGCGGGTGCCGAAAGCCAACGTTGGCCCGTTTAAAGTGCCGCTGGCGCTGCCGGATGACAAAGTGCTGTTTCTTTCCGACATTTTGCCGACCGCCTGGCAGGCGGTGCAGAACGCCGGACTGGACAAAGGCTCCAGCGTCGCGATTTTCGGCGCCGGCCCGGTCGGGCTGCTGAGCGCGGCCTGCGCGCGTCTGGTCGGCGCGGAAGAAATTTTTATGATCGACCATAACAATTACCGGCTGGAGTTTGCCCGTCAGCGTTACGGCGTCACGCCCATCAACTTTGACGATATCGACGATCCGGCAGCGTGGATTATTGAGCACACCAAAAATCATCGCGGCGTTGATGCGGTGATCGATGCGGTCGGCTTTGAAGCCAAAGGCAGCCTGACCGAAACGGTGCTAAGCAATCTGAAGCTGGAAGGCAGCAGCGGCAAAGCCTTGCGCCAGTGTATCGCTGCGGTCAGGCGCGGCGGCGTGGTAAGCGTGCCGGGCGTCTACGCCGGCTTTATCCATGGCTTTATGTTTGGCGACGCCTTTGACAAAGGGCTGACCTTCAAGATGGGGCAAACGCACGTGCAGGCCTATCTGCCGCGCCTGCTGTCGCTGATTGAACAGGGTCTGCTGACGCCGGAAGAGATTGTTACGCACCATATGCCGCTTGAAGACGCGGCACACGGTTATGAGATCTTTGAAAAGCGTAAGGATGATTGCCGCAAGGTCATTCTGGTGCCGGGCATGGCGTCGCAGCGCGCCGCCAGCTAAGCAGGTCGTCCAGGCTGCCACTGGCAGCCTGGCGGCACTTAACGCACGATACCTTCATCGCTGTCGTTTAGCTCCGACAGCGAAATCTCGCGCGACGGCGCATTATCCAGACGGTCGCCATACTCGCCGCGCACATCCGGCAGGCTGGTGAACTGCCCGTCAACAAACAGGAAGCTCAGATGCTGCGCAACATCTTCCAGCATTTCTTCAGCCTCATTCTCTGTGGTGCCCTTCGCATCCTTACCGTCAAGCTGCCAGCGAAGCTTACCGCCAACCTGCTCCGCGCCGCCGATATCGACCACATGGCCGTCAATATTTTCCACCAGCAGGCGAGACTGGCAGTAATAAAGTAAGTAAGGCATCAGGTCACGTTTATTTTCAGACATCTCTTCTCCTGCGGCAGACTATTTCTGCTGTTAAAAATGGAAATAATAACGCAGCGCATAGATCGCCCAGTAAATGCCGTTCGCGGCCAGGTAAGCCCAGCATCCCCAATAAGCGACAGGTTCACGTTTGGTACGAAGTTTGGGCAGAAAAGCCAGCAGATAACCCGCAGCGGCGATTAGCGAAACGAAATAGAAAAACTTCATCTTCCCTCCTGAAAGTCATTTATTTAATAGAAGGATAGTCACTTTTCAGGGGTAATTCCTGGTAAAGAAGATAAATAGATTTCAGACGCTTCCCCTGCGCTTCGCTTAACAGCCGATCGCATCACAAATAAAGGGTAAATCGTGAAACAGCTTATTTTTACGACATCGTTTTACTGAATGTTTTAACTTGTCGCCATTAATGAAGTTTACGACCAGGCTTTTATCCATCACGGCTAAACCTGATACTTTTCATCAGGAATTAAAACGCGGCCGGAGTTACAGCTATGCTTAACAGCGGAGGTAAGGACTATGTGTGGACGCTTTGCGCAGTATCGCAGCCGGAACGACTATTTTGACGCGCTCGGCATTGAGGACGACGAACTGATTTACGATCCCGAACCTGTTGCACGCTATAACGTCGCGCCAGGCACCCGCGTGCTGTTGCTTAATATGCGCGACGAGCATCTCCATCTCGATCCGGTTTTCTGGGGCTATGGCCCGGAATGGTGGCATAAGCAGCCGCTGATCAATGCGCGCAGCGAAACCGCGCCGACCGGGCGCATGTTCAAACCGCTGTGGAACCATGGTCGCGCGGTGGTGCCGGCCGACGGCTGGTTTGAATGGAAAAAAGAGGGTGACCGTAAGCAGCCCTATTTTATCTATCACCAGCAGCAAGAGCCGCTCTTCTTTGCCGCCATTGGCAAAGCGCCCTTCGATAAAGATCACGGCCATGAAGGCTTTGTCATCATAACCGCCGCCAGCAACAAAGGCATGGTGGATATTCACGACCGCCGCCCGCTGGTGCTGCGCCCCGATGCGGTAGAAGAGTGGCTGAGCGAGGAAACCTCTCCGGAGCGTGCGCAGCAGCTCGCTGAAGAAGCGGCGCTGCCGGAGAAGGCGTTTCGCTGGCATCCGGTGACGAAAAAGGTGGGGAATATCCATAATCAGGGCGAGGAGATGATTGAGGAGACGGCGGAAGCGGAATAGTCCCTTGTCACGCTTCGTTAAGAATCTGATGATCTCAACGCGGGACGGAAAAAGGGGATTGCAGTACACTTAAGCCCCCTTTTTTTCGCAGCAGTGAATGATTGTGAACAACGAAGCACACTCCTCAGTTAATGTTCCCCAGTCGATCCCGGCACGCAATCGCATGTTCCGGGCGTTGCTCAATCGCGATAAAACCCCTGTCGCGGTGCTTATTTCCGCCGCGCTGGTCGGCGTTATCGTCGGTCTGGTCGGCAGCGCGTTCGCCAAAGCGGTCAGCTGGGTGCAGCACTGGCGTATGTCGCTGGCCGCTCCGGCGCTGCACTCCGGCTGGACGCTCTGGGTGCTGGCGTTCTCGCTCTCCGCGCTGCTGGCAATGGTGGGCTATTTTCTCGTCCGCCGTTTCGCTCCGGAAGCCGCAGGCTCCGGTATTCCCGAAATCGAAGGCGCGCTGGAAGAGCTGCGTCCGGTGCGCTGGTGGCGCGTCATCCCGGTGAAGTTTTTCGGCGGGATGGGGACGCTCGGCGCGGGTATGGTGCTGGGGCGCGAAGGGCCGACGGTGCAGCTTGGCGGCAATATCGGCCGCATGGTGCTCGATATGCTGCGCATTCGCAGCGACGAAGCACGCCACTCCCTGCTGGCGACCGGCGCGGCGGCCGGGCTGGCGGCGGCGTTTAACGCGCCGCTGGCGGGCATACTCTTTATTATTGAAGAGATGCGTCCGCAGTTTCGCTACAACCTTATCTCAATCAAAGCGGTCTTTACCGGCGTGATTATGGCGAGCATTGTGTTTCGCCTGTTCAACGGCGCGCATCCGGTTATCTCCGTAGGGAAACTGGCGGACGCGCCGGTTGAGACGCTCTGGCTTTATCTGGTGCTGGGTATGCTGTTCGGCATGGTGGGCGTACTGCTTAACCGGCTGATTTTTTTCTTTCAGGATACCTTTACGCGCCTCTATGCCGGACGCATCTGGCGCGCGGTCGCGACGGGCGGCCTGCTGGGCGGCGGCTGTGGTCTGCTGGCGCTGTGGTTCGCGCCAGGCACCGGCGGTGGATTCGAACTTATTCCGCTGGCGACGGGCGGACACTATACGCTCGGCGTGCTGCTGGTCATTTTTGCGGTGAGACTGTTAACTACGCTGCTCTGCTTCAGCTCTGGCGCGCCGGGCGGTATTTTCGCGCCGATGCTGGCGCTCGGCACCGTACTGGGCACCGCCTTCGGCGTGCTGATGGCGGACATCTTTCCGCTCTACCATCTGCAACCCGCCACCTTTGCTATTGCCGGCATGGGCGCGCTGCTCGCCGCCTCGGTGCGCGCGCCGCTGACCGGCATCGTGCTGGTGCTGGAGATGACCGATAACTATCAGCTGATCCTGCCAATGATCGTTACCGGACTGGGCGCGACGCTGCTGGCGCAGTTTCTTGGCGGCAAACCGCTCTACTCCTCTATCCTGGCGCGAACCCTGGCGCGCCAGCAGGCGGAGAGCGGCAAGGCCTAGCGCACCCTGCCGCGAAACACCCAAAAAGCCCAGCTGTGATAGAGCAGCGTCAGCGGCATGATAATGGCGGTACCGACCAGCACAAAAAGTTGCGTTGCCGCCGGAGCGGCGCTGTGGTGCAGATCATGCTGCCAGGGGATGAGCCAGGGATAAAAACCGCAGGCGACGCCTGCGAACACCGCGGCAATCAGGCCCAGCGTCAGCGCCAGTTGCCAGGTCGCCCGCCCGCGCCACAGCGCTCCCAGCTGGGCCAGCCATAAAAGTAAAATCAGCGCGACGGCGATCTTGCCGGGCCAGCGCTGCCAGGCCGTTATCCAGATATCATGGTTAAGCAGCATCACCGACAAAAACAGCACCAGCGAAAGCACCCAGCACAGCCAGGCCAGCGGGCTGGCCTTCTCCTCGACATCCTCGCCGATGCGCCAGCGGATCCAGCAGCAGCCGAGCAATACATAGATCACCACCAGCCCCAGGCCGCACAGCAGCGGCGTCAGCGAAAAGCCGATCTCCAGCCCGCTGTGCGGCTCTGCGCCAAACACCACGCCTGCACACCAGCCCTGAAGAAAGGCCGCCAGCGCCGAACTGGCGCACATCAGCCGATCCAGCCAGTGGCGAAAGGCTTCCTGCGCCTGCGCCCGATACTCCAGCGCCAGCCCGCGCAGAAACAGCGCCAGCACCATTGCGAAAACCGGCCCGCACAGCGTGTTGAACAGCAGGCTGTAAACCGCCGGAAAGAGCGCAAACATGCCGCCCGCCAGCAGCACCAGCCAGGTCTCGTTGGCGTCCCAGATGGGCAGAATGCTGTCCACCATGCGCTTACGCTGCGACTCTTCGCGAAACCAGAGAAAGAGTATGCCAACGCCGAGATCGGTGCCGTCGAGCAGCACATAGATCAGCATGGAAAGCAGCAGCGCCAGCGCAGCGAAGTCAGCGATAGTCATGGCGAAGTCCTGATCTCCTGCGTGACAACGTCACCCTTCGGCTGCAGCGGTGAAGAGATCAGCCGCAGCAGATAGCGTAGCCCCAGCGCAAAACTGAGAGCGTAAATCACGATAATAGCGGCGAGTATCACTACGGTCGTCGAGAGCGACAGCGGTGAAATACTGTCCGCGGTGCGCAACATGCCATAGACCGTCCAGGGCTGACGGCCGATTTCCGTCACCAGCCAGCCGGCCAGCATAGCGATAAAGCCCGCTGGCGACAGCCATACCAGCATGTTCAACAAGCGACGCGAACGGGTCAGCCGACCGCGCCAGTGCTGTACGTTTGCCACAATGCTGGCGAGCAGCATCACCACGCCCAGCCCTACCATCAGGCGAAAGGCGAAAAAGACCGGCACAACCGGCGGTATCGTCTGGGGATCGAATTCGCTCAGGCTTTTGATATGGCCGGAGAGGTTATGCCGCAGATAGAGCGAAGCGATATCAGGGATCGCCAGCTCCAGCCGGTTGCGCTGCGCCTGCTGATCGGGCCAGGCGAACAGCCGCAGCGGCTCACCGTCGTTAGCCGCAGGCTGATGCCAGCTGCCTTCGATCGCCGCCAGCTTGGCAGGCTGATGCGCCAGCGTATTCTCGCCGTGAAGATCGCCGACGACAATTTGTAATGGCACCGCGACCAGCGTAAAGGACAGCGCGGCAGTCAGCATCCGGCGCGCCGCCTGCTCCTGCACGTTAAGCAACAAACGGCGCGCGGCGACGCCCGCTATCATAAAGGCTACCGCGATCAGGGATGCCAGCAGCATATGGCTGAAGCGAAAAGGGAACGAAGGCGCAGAGAGCACCATCGCCCAGCTATCTGGCAAAAACCGCCCGCTCTCGTCGCGCGTAAAGCCGGTCGGCGTCTGTAGCCAGGAGTTGGCGGCCAGGATCCAGAAGGCGCTCAGCAGCGCGCCGAGGGTCACAAAGCAGGTAACGATAAAGTGCAGGCCCGGCCTGATTTTTCCCATGCCGAACAGCATTACGCCAGTCAGTCCCGATTCGAGGAAAAACGCCACCAGTACTTCATAGAACAGCAGTGGGCCAATCACGCCGCCGACTTTTTGCGACAGTCCTGACCAGTGGGTGCCGAACTGCACCTCCATCACCACGCCGGACACCGCGCCGACCGCTACCGTCAGCGCAAAGACCTTTAGCCAGAAGTGCAGCGCCTCACGCGCGCCCGGCTGCTTTCCCCACAGCCAGCGCGCCTCAAACCAGAGCAAAAAGGGCGACAGCCCGAGCGTCAGCGCAGCCAGGGTAATGTGCATTCCCATTGTGAGCGCGAACTGGCCGCGCGACAGCAGCAGCACCCACTCGGCGTTACTCATTGCTCGGCTTTCCGCTATAGCGGGTGATCGGCTTCTCCTCCTCGCGCTGCATACCTGCTGAGAACGCCTCCAGCGCAGCGAACAACGGCCGCAATCCCTGCCACAATTTTTCATCATTCAGCAGATGCAGCACGCCGCGAATGCCCGGCGCGGCGTGGGACTGCTGCTGCGTCTCGTCGCTGGCGGGCTTCATCGCCATCGCCGCGTCGCGTACCGCCAGCAGAATATGGTTAAGCCGCTCCGGCGGAATGGTGCTCAGCGTCATCATTATCAGCGAAAGGTTTTGAATCGCGCTCTGCGTGCCCGGCCGGTTTAGCCCGGAAACCAGAATTTTGCCGATATCGTTATTGGCTTTGATCGCGTCGTTAGCCAGGCGCAGAAAACCATGCTTATGCAGGTTTTCCACCAGCTCATCCATCGCTTCCTGAGCCGTTTTCTCGGTGCGCGTCGGCGGTACGGAATAGGAAAGTCGTTCGGCCATCAGAATTTCTCCGGGTGTTCTACATGTTCAGGCGGCTGAAGATAGCCTTCCTGCTGCCACTTCTGCTCAACGGGCAGATGATCCAGTGGCGTGCGCTGGCCGTGGCGGAAATTATGTCGTGGAATAGGATTCGGCTGCGGGGTACGCGTCAGCTTCGTCATGCTGACGGCGATCTCTTTATAAGCCGGGGTGTTGACGTCGGGATCGTGATGTTCACCGGTCAGGCCGTTGACGCCAGGTTTGCCGTGGTGAATAGGAATAAACAGCACGTTACCCGCTACGCGATCGGTGACCACAACCGGCACCTCTACCGTTCCGCGTCTGGACTTAAGCGCGACCCATTCACCCTCTTTCAGGCCGCGCGCCTGCGCCAGCTGCGGCGAAATCTCCACAAACCAGTTAGGCGACAGCGACATCATGCGGCCGCCTCTGCCGGTCTGATTGGTAGACTGGAAGTGCTCCAGCATGCGGCCGTTATCCAGCATCAGATCGTATTCCGCGTCCGCCTCTTCCATCGGCGGCTGCCAGCTCAGCGGGTAGAGGCGTGCCTTGCCGTCCGGGAACTTGAATTTGTCGGTGTAGAGCAGCGGCGTGCTCTCGCCATCAGGCTTGACCGGCCAGATTTGCGACTGCCAGCCCACCAGCCGTTCATAGCTGACGCCCGCGAAAATTTCCGCGATGCCTGCCGCTTCCGCCATGATCGCGCCAGGGTTGGGATAGTTCCAGTGATGGCCCAGACGCGCGGCCAGATCGGTGAAGATCTGCCAGTCCGGGCGGCTGTCGCCCAGCGGTGGCATCGCCGGCGAGAAGTGCTGGATGCGGCGTTCAGTATTGACGAAGGTGCCCTCTTTCTCCACGCTCGGACAACCCGGCAACACCACATCGGCGAACTCGGCGGTGCGGCTCATAAAAATATCCTGCACCACCATAAAGTCGAGGCGGCTGAAGGCTTCATGCACTTTTGTGGAGTCCGCGTCGGAAAAGGCCGTCTCTTCGCCGGTGATATACATAGCGCGCAGTTTTCCCTCATGCGCATGCTGCACCATCATAAAGTTATCGGCACCGGGCTGGTCAGAGAGCGCCTCCGGCGCGACGCCCCAGGCACGCGCCCATTTTTCGCGTATCGCGGGATCGGAGACTTTTTCATAGCCGGGATAGACGTTGCTGAGGCAGCCGAAGTCGCTTGCGCCCTGCACGTTGTTATGGCCGCGCATCGGATAGCCGCCGGTGCCCGGACGCCCGTAGTTGCCGGTCACCAGCAGCAGGTTAGAGAGCGCCGTACTGGCGTCCGCGCCGTGGCTGTGCTGGGTAATGCCCATCGCCCACAGCAGGCAAACGCTCTCCGCCTGACCGATCATCTCCGCCGCAGCGGTAAGCTCTTCTACGCTCAGGCCGGTCATCTCGCTGGCAAACGCCAGGGTAAAGGGTTCCAGCGAGGCGCGGTACTCCTCCACCTGGTTGACACGTTCCGCCAGAAACGCCTCGTCAGCGTAGCCGTGGTCGAACATATATTTTGCCATGGCGGACGCCCACACCATATCGGTGCCGGGCTTGATGCGCAGGAACTGGTCGGCGCGCTCCGCCATTTCGTGTCGGCGTGGATCCACCACCAGCAGCTTCTGCCCGCGATGCTTATGGCTCTGCTTAATATGCGAGGCGATAACCGGATGGTTCTCCGCCAGGTTGCTGCCGACGGTGATAATCAGATCGGTTTTTTGCAAATCGCGAATGGTGCCTGCATCGCCGCCGTAGCCTACGGTGCGGAACAGCCCTTCGGTTGCCGGGTTCTGGCAGTAGCGCGATGAGTTATCGACGTTGTTAGTGCCAAAGATCAGGCGAGCAATTTTTTGAGAAAGATAGGCTTCTTCGTTGCTGGCCTTGCTGGAGCCGATAAAACCGATGGCGTCACCGCCATACTGGCGCGCCACGTCGCGCAGCCCCTGCGCCACGCGATCCAGCGCTTCGTCCCAGCTGGCTGGGCGGAAACGGCCGTTTTCACGGATCAGCGGCGTGGTCAGGCGCTCCGGGCTGTTGACGAAATCCCAGCCGAACTTGCCTTTCACGCAGGTGGAAATGCCATTGGCGGGCGCTTCTGCTACCGGCTGCACCTTCAGGATATGGCGATCGCGCGTCCAGATTTCGAAACTGCAACCCACGCCGCAATAGGTGCAAACCGTTTTGGTGCGTTTAATCTCCGCCTGGCGCAGCGCGTCGTCGATCAGCGAAATGCCGGTAATCGGCTCCATGCCGATGCTGTTCTCCAGCGACTTGACGAAATCGATCATCGGACGCTTCAGATCCTCATCCATCGAGGTAAAAGGGCCAGCGTCGGGCTGCATGGTTTTCTCCAGCAGCGCGTTACAGGGGCAGACCGTGACGCAGTGACCGCAGCTGACGCAGCTCGATCCCGCAATCTGCGTGCCGCCGTCCCACAGCACGCGGGGATGCTCCTGGGTGTAATCGATGCTGAGCGTTTCATTGACTTCAACGTTCTGACAGGCCTCTACGCAACGCCCGCACAGAATGCACTGGTCGGGATCGTAGGTATAGAACGGATTGGAGTGGTCTTTGCTGGTGGGTTTGCGCTGGTAGGGGTAGTACTGGATTGGGATATGCATATCCGCGACGGTGTTATGCAGCGTACAGTCGCCGGTGTTGTGTTCGCAAACTGTGCAGTAAAGCTCATGCCGGTTAAGGATGCGATCCATCCCTTCCTGCTGCGCGGCGCGCGGCCATTCCCCTTCACTGTTGATTTCCAGCCCCTGAAAAGTGCGCAGCGTACAGCCGCGTACCTTTTCGCCGTTGGCCTCCACCCAGCAGACATCGCAGCTTTCCAGCGGCTGCAGCGCCGGGTGGTAACAGACGTGAGGCAGTTTTTTTCCCCGCTCGGTGAGAAAGTCGATTAAGGGCTGATTAACGGCGCCTACCAGGGGTTCGCCATTATAAATAATGGTACAGGTTTTCTCTGACATTTAACGCCTCGTTATCGACATTGCAATTGGCATCTTGCCAGCGTGCTTTGATTGTTATGTAAAGTTATGTCTTCAGCTTAGCGGCAATTATATGGCCTGCAATAAAACGGCTTCGTTTATAAGGTTCCGCATGATTAAAACCTTAGCGTTGCGCTGAAGCCAACCCATAAAAAGATATTAACTTTCAACCAGATAAAATTATTTAAGAGAGAGATCCCAAAAAGTGTTAATCATTGCTAACCGCTGCGTTTATTTTCCAGCAGGCAGGATTTCTGACGCTTTCTATACTTTTTAGTCCGACAGGTTTCCAGCAAACGACACTCAAGAGGCAGAGGTAAATAATGAAAGCATTAGTCTGGCATGGCGTGGGAAATATCCAGTTAGATAACGTTCCCGATCCGCAAATTGAACAACCGGGCGATGCCGTTATTCGAATTACCGCCTCGGCGATTTGCGGAACGGATTTGCATTTTATTCGTGGCACCTTTAGCGATATGCAGCCCGGCACCATTCTGGGGCATGAGGCGGTCGGCATCGTGGAGCAGGTTGGCGACGAGGTGCGTAACTTCAGCCAGGGGGATCGGGTGGTGGTCTGCTCCACCGTATCCTGCGGCGTTTGCCCGCCCTGCCGCGCTGGCCATACCGCCCAGTGTGATAACGCCAACCCTAATGGCCCAGAGGCAGGGACCTGCTTTTTTGGCGGCCCCAAAGCGACCGGCCCGGTAAACGGGCTTCAGGCTGAAAAGGCGCGTATCCCCTTCGCCGCTAATACGCTGGTTAAAATCCCCGACGGCGTAACGGATGAGCAGGCCATTTTAATCAGCGATATTTTCCCTACCGCCTGGTTTGGCGCCGAACTGGCTGATATCACCCGCGGCGATATTGTAGTGGTGTTCGGCTGCGGGCCGGTCGGCCAGTTCGCCATCGCCAGTGCGCTGCTGATGGGCGCGGCGCGGGTGATTGCGGTAGACAGCCATGAAGACCGGCTGGCGATGGCGCGCCGCCAGGGCGCTTTCCCGGTAAACTTCGAGCGTGAAGATCCGGTGGAGGTGATTAAAAAGCTGACCGGCGGCACCGGCGCGGACTGCGCCATTGACGCTGTTGGCGTTGACAGCCAGCATGCCCATCACGGCCCGGCCAGCGCCGAGGCGGAGGAGAAAGCGGATAAATTCGCGCAGGAGGTTGCGCAGGTCGCGCCTGAAACTCATCCGCAACACGACAACTGGATCCCCGGCGATGCGCCGACGCAGGCGCTGGAGTGGGCGATCGCCGGATTGAAAAAAGCGGGTCGTCTGAGCATCATCGGCGTCTATCCGCCGACCGCTGAGACCTTCCCCATCGGCAAGGCGATGAACAAAAATCTCACCATCAAAATGGGCAACTGCAACCACCACACCCATATCCCTTATCTGCTGGAACTGACGCGTACCGGCGCAATCGATCCCACCAAAGTGCTGACCAACGAGGAACCGATTGAGAATGTCATTGAGGCCTACAAGGCTTTCGACAAGCGCGAGCCGGGCTGGGTAAAAGTGGAACTGGAGACCTGAGCAGCGCAGCTACTCCCGCTCCCTCTGTAAAAATACCCTGCGATAAACCGCCGGCGTCATGCCGGTGTGTTTTACAAAGGCGCGGCGCATTACATCGCCGCTGCGATAACCGCTGGCGGCAGGGATCGCCTTCAGCGGCAGTTGTCCCTCCTCCAGCAGCGCGCGCACTTTCTCTATGCGCGCATTTTCCAGCCAGCTTCCCGGCTGCATATCCAGCTCCTGACGGAACAGACGGCCCAGATGACGCACGCTAAGGTCGATATGCGCCGCCAGATCCTGCACGCCGCCAATCTCCTGCAGATGCGCCAGCGCCCAGCGCTGCAAGTCCTGCAGCGCGGCGCGGCCCGTCAGCGACACGCTGTCGCGCCGGGCAAAATGTCCCTGACTGACCGGGCGTCGAAAAAACATCACCAGGCTCGCCGCAACCTCCTGGGCCACCTCGCGTCCTAAATCTTCCTCTACCAGCCGCAGCGCCAGATCCAGCCCGGCAGTCACGCCTGCGGAGGTGCGCAGCGGCCCGTCGGCGACATAGAGAGCGTCCGGCTCCAGCAGCGCCTGCGGACAGCGCAGCGCCAGCAGATCGGCGCAGGCCCAGTGCGTCGTGACGCGCCGCTGATGCAGCAGCCCGGTTTGTGCCAGCAGCAGCGCGCCGCTGCAGACGGAGCCATAGCGCTGGCTGCGCGCGCAGATCGCCCGCAGCTGCGCGCACTGCGCCTGGCTCAGCGTCTGCTGTTCCGCATCCGGCGCGCCCGCCACCAGCAGCGTGTCGATCGGGTGGCGGGCTGCCTCCTCCAGCAAGAAGTCGGCGCTAAGCCGGACGCCGGACGAAGCGGTTATAGCGCTGGAACCCGACGCCATAACGCGCAGGGTATAGAACTGACGACGCAGCGCGCGGTTCGCCTCGGCAAAGACATCAAGCGGGCCGGAAACGTCGAGCAGCTGCACGCCGGGCAGCGCGAACAGGGTAACTGAGTGAGACATGCGATATGGGCGTCCTGAACTGTCGTTATGACCTTAAACGTCGTTATAAGACAATTTAAGACAAGCGTCATGCGTTTTATGCTCACAGTCAGTTAACCCACTGGAGAATCCTGATGAGCTTTCATATAAACGGCGTCGCTATTCCTGATACACAACTCGCCCGCGACGCTACTGCGTTTATTCGCGACCGCGAATCCGATTTGCTGTTTCACCACTCCAGCCGCGTCTACTACTGGGGTGCCTTAGCAGGCCAGCAGCGCGGGCTGAAGGTCGATCGCGAACTGTTGTACATTGGCTGCATGTTTCACGATATTGGCCTGACGCACGAGCACTGTAGCTGCGACAAACGTTTTGAAGTGGATGGCGCGAACGCGGCGCAGGCCTTTCTGACCAGCTACGGCATTGCGCAAAGCGATATCGACAAGGTCTGGACGGCAATTGCGCTGCACACTACGCCCGGCATTCCTGAGTTTATGGCGGCGGAAATTGCGCTGGTGACCGCAGGCGTTGAAATGGACGTGCTGGGTATCCGTTACGATGGCTTCAGCGATGAAGAGCGCGAGGCGGTGGTACAGCAGCATCCGCGCAGCGCCTCCTTTAAAGAGGAGATTATCCAGGCTTTCTACGAGGGTATCCGGCACAAGCCGCAGACCACCTTCGGGAATGTAAAAGCTGATGTGATTGCGGATAAACAGCCTGACTTCGCGCCGCTCAATTTCTGCAGCATCATTCGGCAGTCGCGCTGGAAAGGTTAAGCGGGCAAAGGTAAAGAAAGCAGCCGTAAGGCTGCTTTCTTTCGTACCGCGTTACGCTGGCTGCCCCTCCAGCCGGAACTGCTCGACCGACTGCGCCAGCATGGCGGAGTGATCCTCCATAGCGCTGGCGGCGGTGGAGATCTCCTGCACCAGCGCGGCGTTCTGCTGCGTGACGCTGTCCATCTCGTTGACCGCTATAGAGACCTGGCTGATGCCGCGGCTCTGCTCGTCCGATGCGGTAGCAATCTCGTCGATAATCGCCTGCACCGAGGTCACCGCCTGGGTAATCTCCTGCATGGTATCGCCCGCAGTGCGAACCAGGCTGACGCCGCTGTCGACGCGCTGCGTTGATTCTTCAATCAGCGAGGCGATATCTTTCACCGCCGAGGCGCTGCGCTGCGCCAGATTCCGCACCTCAGAAGCGACCACGGCGAAACCGCGACCCTGCTCGCCTGCGCGCGCCGCTTCTACCGCTGCGTTAAGCGCCAGGATATTGGTCTGGAACGCAATGCTGTTAATGATGGCGGTGATATCCCCAATCTTGCGCGCGCTGTCGTTGATTTGCGCCATTGTCTGCACCACCTCGCCTACCAGCGCCTCGCCTTTACGCGCGGTCAGTGAGGCATTTTCCGTCAGCGTCGTCGCCTGATGCGCATTGGCGGCGTTGTGTTTCACCGTCGCCGTAAGCTGCTCCATGCTGGCTGCGGTCTCCTCCAGCGCGGCGGCCTGCTGTTCGGTGCGCGACGCCAGATTGATATTGCCTTTAGCGATCTCCTCCGCGCCGTCGCGTACCGATGCGCTGGTCTCTTTGATATGGCTCACCATGGCAATAAGCCGCGCCTGCATGGTATGCAGCGCATAGAACAGGCTGCTCTGGTCGCCCGCTTTCAATGGAATACGGGTATGCAGCTGCCCATCCGCCACCGCCAGCGCAAAGGCCGCCGCGTCGGCAGGTTCGCCACCCAGCGGACGCAGCACGATACGGCTGAATACGACGCCAAGCAGCAGGCTCACCAG
This sequence comes from Pantoea sp. ACRSB, assembly GCF_022346905.1. Classification (NCBI taxonomy): domain Bacteria; kingdom Pseudomonadati; phylum Pseudomonadota; class Gammaproteobacteria; order Enterobacterales; family Erwiniaceae; genus Pantoea; species Pantoea sp. ACRSB. The sequence continues at coordinate 35,887 of NZ_JAKRNL010000004.1, forward strand.
CACAATGCTCGCCAGCATCATCCAGATCGCGTTGTGCAGCTGCTGACGCGCGGCGCTCATGACGACGCTCACCGGCGCGGCGACGCCCAGATACCAGACGTTGCTGCTGTTGCCGATAACAACCGGCTGCCAGGTGATCAGGGATTTTTCACCGAGAATAGCGTCATCCTGCTCCGTCACGTCAGGTTTCAGGCGGCTCTTGTCGCCTTTCCACATCTGGTTATTTTGCTCTTTGTCAGGCGAGGAGACGATCTTTCCACCGCTGGAGAGCAGCATTGCGTAGCCTGTTCCCTGCCAGGGTTTGATCTCATTGACCCGCTGCTGCAGCGCCGCCAGCGAAATGTCGGAGGTGACGACGCCCCAGAGCTTGCCGCGATCGATAATCGGCGTAGCGATAGAGGTAAGCAGCGTCGGCACGCCGTTATAGGCGTAGCTGTAAGGTTCAGTAGGAAAATCTTTCCGCGTGCGCTGCGCCACCAGATAGTAGTCGCCCTGGCCCGGCGTCAGAAAGGAGGTCAGCGGATGCATCATGTAATGACCCGCCTTATCGCTATCGACAAACCAGGCGTAGCGCCCTTCCGGCGGCTGTCCGCTCTGCGTGGCGAACTCTGCGTCGCGCCCGTCGAAGACATCTTTCTCCAGGATCACCGAAATGGAGAGGTAATCGGGATTGCTGCGGAGCGTATATTCGGTCAGCTTATCCAGGGCGTGGCGGTCATGAATGCCGGCATCCGGCATCGCTATCAGGCTCTGCCCCAGGCTCTGCGCCACATCACGCGCATGGTTAAGGCTCTTTTCCACCTCCATCGCCTTGCTGCGCGCAATCTGCTGCAGATACTCTTCCGCTAGCCTGTGCTGCGCCTGACCTGACTGCCAGCTCAGCACGCCGATGGTGACGGCGAAGCCGGTAGTAATAGTTAACGCGCCGGTCAGCAGCATCATGGCGCGGGTGCTTATTCTTTTTTTTGTGGCGCGATCGGCTTTCATTATTGGTTTTCCCCACTCTTTCATTTTCTGGCGCTGGTGAATAAAACAGCAAAGCTGTTACAGAGCTTATCGGCGTGGGGTTTTGAAACTTAAGTAAGGATCAGGAAGGAAAAGAGAGAAAAGGAGCGAACGTGCAGCCGTTCGCTCCGAAAACACCGCTATCAGGCTAGTTTATTCAAGGCGTTAACCGCCAGCTGCGCCAGATACTGCGCGGTTGGAAAAAGCGCTTTATCGTCGACACGGAATTTCGGATGGTGCAGCGCCCAGGGGCCACCTGAACCCACCATCATAAAGGTGCCGGGGATCTTCTGCTGATAGAAAGCGAAGTCTTCACCGATCGGGCTGGCCTCGATGCGGCGCGCCTCAAAGCCGACGTCGCTCGCCTGCTCCAGCGCGAAATCCACCCACTCCGGCGTATTCACCACCGATGGCGGGCCAGCATGCCACAGGAACTCAATATTCGCGCCGAACGCGGCGGCAAGCCCGTCGAGCAGCGCCCGAAAACGCTGCTCGATCAGCGCGCGCGCCTCGGCGCTAAAGGTACGCACCGTACCTTCCATATAGGCGGTATCCGGGATGACGTTCCAGGTGCTGCCGCTGTGGATCTGCGTGATGGAAACCACAGCGTTCTGATCCGACGGCACGTTGCGGCTGATCAACGTCTGCACCGCGCTGATAATCTGGCCCACAATAATAATGGGATCGTTGCCTTCATGCGGTTTCGCCGCGTGCGCGCCCTTAGCGGCTACCTTGATTTCAAAGCGATCCACGCCCGCCGTCAGCGCGCCCTCTTTACCGCCCACCACGCCAACCGGCAGGGTCGGATCGTTATGGATGCCGAAAATCACGGCGGCCTCATCCAGCGCGCCGGTGGCGATCAGATCGGGCGCGCCCAGACCGGTCTCTTCGGCGGCCTGAAACAGAATGCGCACGCGGCCTTTCAGCGATGCCGCCTGCTGTTGCAGCAAGATGGCTGCGCCCAGCGCGGCAGAGGTGTGGAAGTCGTGGCCGCAGGCGTGCATAACGCCTGCGCGCTCAGAGGTAAACTCTACGCCGGACTCCTCTTCGATTGGCAGGGCGTCGATATCGGAACGCACCACCACCAGCGGGCCTGACGCCTCGCCCACCTCGGCGACCAGGCCGGTCTTCAGCGGCAGATCGAGAATGCGGATGCCCGCTTCGGTGAGCGCGGTGCGAATTTTTTCCGTGGTTTCGAACTCCTGGTTCGACAGTTCAGGAAAACGGTGCATATCGTGGCGAAACGCCTGGATCTGGCTGGCAAGCGCCCTGTCCTGTTCGCGGATCTCTTTCATCTTATCTTCTTCCCATGCGATGGCCTGCGGCAAAGTATGCGGCGGCACGCTTAAATATTGAAATCATCATTGGTTTCGATGTTAGTCATCTGGCGCAAAAAGCGACGCGTCACCGGATTGTCGGAAAAGCTGATCACCTGCTCCGCCGGCCCCTGCTCGACAATATGGCCGTCTGCCATAAAGATGACGCGATCGGCCACCTCTTTCGCGAACTGCATCTCATGCGTGACGATCACCATGGTGGTCTTCTGCTGCGCCAGGCTCTTCATTACCTGTAGCACTTCATGCACGCGTTCGGGATCGAGCGCGGAGGTTGGCTCATCGAACAGAATGGCGCGCGGTTTAACCGCCAGCGCGCGCGCAATGCTGACGCGCTGCTGCTGTCCGCCGGAGAGCGTGACCGGATACTGATGCGCCTGCGGCGCCATGCCGACCAGCTCCAGCAGTTTCATCCCGGTCTCGCTGGCCTGCGCTTTCGGCATCTTTTTCACCATGATTAGACCTTCGGTGATGTTCTCCAGCGCGGTTTTGTTGCGAAACAGGCTGTAGTTCTGGAACACCATCGCCGTCTGACCGCGCAGCGCATGCTCTTCTTTGGCGCTGTAGTTCGCGGTATCGAGCGAAACCTCGCCGATCTGGATAACGCCGGACTCCGGCTTTTCCAGCAGGTTAAGGCAGCGCAGCAGGGTCGATTTGCCGGAACCGGATGGACCGATAATCGCCACCACTTCGCCTTCGCCGATCGTCAGACTGATGTCGTTCAGCACGACCTTATCGCCGAAACGTTTATTAAGCTGTTTTACACTGATCATAAGAGCCTTAGCGTTGCAGTGAGTGACTGAGTTTTTTCTCCAGCAGCGCCTGCAGGCGGGCGTAACCGATAATCACCAGCCAGTAAATCAGGCCTACTACGAGGAAAGTTTCGAAGTAGCGCAGCGACTCCGCCGCAATCATTTTGCCTTCGGCAAACATTTCAGAGACGCCCAGCGCAAAAGCCACGGAGGTGTCTTTGATCAGCGAAATAAAGGTGTTGCCGGTAGCGGGCAGCGCATTCAGCAGCGCCTGCGGCAGAATGATACGGCGGTAGATCTGCGCCCGACGCATGCCGATAGAGAGCCCCGCTTCCATCTGTGTGGGATCGACTGACGCCAGACCGGCGCGGTAGATCTCCGCCATATAGGCTGACGTCTTCAGGCTGAAGCCGATAATCGCGGCGGTGGTGGCGGACATGCCGGTCAGCGCCGGGAACAGCTGCGGCAGGCCGAAGTAGATGATAAAAAGCTGTACCAGCGACGGCATGCCGCGGAACAGCGAGATATAAAGCTCGACCAGCTTGCTCACCACCATCGATTTGCTGTTGCGCAGCAGCGACAGCCCAAGGCCAATCACCATGGCGCACGCCATCGACACCACGGCCAGCATCAGCGTGACCGGCAGATAGCTGAGAATTTGCGGCGAAATTTTCAGCAGATAATTAAAATCAAAATTCATAAAAAGCCCTTAACGACGTTTGCCACCCGGCGGTGGCAAACGTTGACAAGTAAATGCAGGGTTTAGTGAGACGGCTGTACGGTAATATCTTCGCCAAAGTATTTTTCCGAAATCGCTTTCAGGCGACCATCCTTACGCATTGCGTCGATCTCTTTGTCAAACGCAGCGCGCAGCTTGTCGCCCTTCTCATCTTTGTGGAACGGAAAACCGACAGACTCGATGACCAGCGGCTGGCCGACAAACTTCAGCGGCAGACCTTTCTGGTTAATCTCGGCCATCAAAATCGGCCCAGAGTTGACGTAGCCCTGCACGCGATTGTTGATGGCGTCGTTCATCGCGCCGTCGCGGCTCTCGTAAGTGCGGATCGTCACGCCGTTATCGCCAAAGGCTTTTTTCAGGTTAGCCAGGTGGTTGGAGCCGAGCACGCCGGCAATCGTCTTGCCGCGCAGATCGTCCAGCGTATTGATATCAGCGTTGCCTTTATTGGTAACAATCTGGCTGCCGTAGTAGCTGTAAGGGGTAGAGAAGTTATATTTCTCCTGACGCGCTGGCGTGATAGCAACCACGTTCGCCACGGTATCCAGCTTGCCGCCTTCCAGCTGGCCCATCAGGCCGCTGAAATCTGAGGTGACCCAGTCGATTTTGTAGTTCAGGTCTTTGGCGATCGCTTCGGTAACCTCAACGTCGAATCCGGTCAGCTTGCCATCTTTCTTAAAGGCGCCGGGAAAGCTCAGGCCGGTTGCGCCGACACGAATGGTCGTAGCGTCGGAGCCGCCCTGCGCGGTTTTATCATTGTTGTCACAGGCGCTAAGCAGTGAGGCCGCCATCACGACGGACAGTGCGATTAACCCTTTTTTCATGGTGATTTCCCTCGTCTCTTCTGTGCAGCCGCGCTTAGCGGGCGTGCTGTGTATGAATTGTTTTTTTCATATAAACGGTGATATGGCCTTTACCGAGGTCTTTTTTGCTGACCTTCTCAAAGCCCATCGCCTCATAAAGCTGAATCAGCCACGGATGGTTTTCGGCGGTGCCGAGCGAATAGGCTGGCGCGCGCAGCTGATCGTGCAGCACCGCCTGCTCCAGCCAGTCGAGCATCTTCGCTCCCAGCCGCTGACCACGATAGTGCGGCGCGGTGGCGAACCAGCCGATATGCGGCAGACCGAAGGGACCCGGCAGCGGGCCCCAGGGATAACGCAGCGTCACCGAGGCAACCAGTTCATCCTCGCGGAACATGCCGTAAACCCCGTGAGCGGCGATATGACGCTGCATCTGCGCGGCGTCGGCCGTGGCCGCATCGAATTTAATGCCCAGATCGCGCGCGGAAGCGTAGGCCGCGTGCACCAGCGTGTAATAGGCCGCGGTATCAGCCTCGGTCAGCTGGCGGAAGCTATCGCTCATGCCCGTATCTCCAGCAGTCCTGACGCCTGCGCGGCGGCGATAACCTCATCCACCTTGCGCGGCGCCGAGCCGAGATAGTTCACCGGATCGAGCCAGCCGTTGAGTTCGTCGTCGCTGATGCTGTTATCCATCTGCGGATGGGCGCGCAGCGTCTCTTTGAAGTCGCGCTGCTGTTCGTAGGCCTGCATGGCGCACTCGTACACCACATGGTGCGCGGTCTGCTTGCCCAGCTTTTTGCCCAGTTCGAACATCACCTTTTCTGACAGCAGCAGACCGCCCTGCATATCCAGGTTGCGGCGCATGCGCGCTTCATTCACCGTCATGCCACGCAATATAGCGATGCCGTTTTGCAGCTGCGCCGAAAGGTAAATGCAGATCTCCGGCAGGGCGATCCATTCGGCGCGCCAGCTCATGGCGTCGCGCTCGTGTTCGACGTGCATCGATTCATAGATCAGCGCAGCGCTTTTCAGCACCGGCGCGGTCAGGCTGGCCAGCCCCTCCAGCGCAGCGGGATTGCGCTTGTGCGGCATGGTGGTGGAGCCGATCTTTCCGGCGGAGAATGGCTCTTCAATCTCGTTGATTTCAGTGCGCATCAGGTTATAAAGCTCGTTGCCGATCTTGCCCAGCGTGCCGCTGATCAGCACCGCAACGGAGGCGAACTCCGAGAAGCGGTCGCGCGCCGACTGCCAGCCGATATTCGGCGTTGCCAGCCCCAGAATATCCAGCGTGCGCTTTTCCACTTCCGGGCCTTGCGGGCCGAAGGAAGCGTAAGTAGAGATGGCGCCGTTGATATTGCCGGTAAGCGTACGGGGTTTGATTTCGTTAAGGCGCGTCAGATGGCGCAGGAATTCATCCAGCCAGACGGCGACTTTAAAACCGAAGGTGGTGGGCAGCGCCTGCATGCCGTGAGTACGGCCCACCATCGGGGTATGCTGATAGCGTCTGGCGACGGCAGAAAGCTCATTGGCCAGCACAGTTGCGTCGCGCTGGATAATGGCGAAAGCGTCGCGCAGTTGCAGTACGGTAGCGGTATCAACGATATCCTGCGTGGTTGCGCCATAGTGAATAAACTCGCCCGCCTCGCCGCACTGTTTTTGCAAGGCTACCAGCGTCGGCATCAGCGAGTGTTTCATCTGCGCGCCCTGCTGAGCGATATCGTCGATATTCAGCTGTGACGGATCGGCGCGTTCAACAATGATCTTTGCCGCCTGCGCCGGGATTACGCCAAGTTCGCCTTCTGCCTGAGCCAGCGCGACCTCGACCTGTACCTGCTGTTTCAGCCGGTTCTGCTCCGACCAGACAGCGCGCATTTCTGGTGTACCAAAATTATTGCCAATTAAAAGAAAATCAATAATATGTGACGACATATCTATGTCACTTGTGTTGTTTTACGAAGCCCTAAAATAACACCTTCAAACCGCCTTACTGATAATGGAAAAACATATCTTATAGCGGCAGGTTATAACCATCTGGCAAAAGCCGGATGCTCGCCGCCAGGCCGTCGAAAGCGGTAAAACGGCCTCAGGCCTTGCCAGCAAAGGAAAGCAGCAAACGTTAATGATGAGGTTGTAAATAAATATCGGATTTCTTTTTGCGTTTTTGTTATTAAGCCGTCACCTTCGCCTCTTTTTTCAGAACAATACCCTCCTCTTTTTTCTCCATTATGCGTACTGCGCGCCGCTGTTTCAGGCCTGCGCTTTGCCACGTACGACGCCTCTATTACACTGTGCCCATCGCGTATAACGTTTATGGATAATAAAGATGATGATTGAAAAGGCGGATGAACAGTTTCTGCACACTTTTTTAGGCGAGCCGGTCGTGTCTATTGAACCCGGTTCTGCGCAGGCAGAAACGATACGCCAGACGTTGCAGAGCGCCCGTGCTCAGCGCAATGTTGAAGTAGAAAGCGACTGGAAACGCAACGCGCTGTTCCTCGCGCTGTTTGTGTTTCTCTATGCCGCGCTCGGCGCATCCCTGACGCTGGATCTGTCGCGCGGCACCGGCCATAAAAGCCTCGACTATGCGTTGCAGGCAGTGCCGGTACTGATCGCCTTCTCCGGCTTTTTTATCTCGCTGCTGTTTCTGTTTGTTACCCGCAGCAGCGCCCGCCGTCTGCAAAACTGGGAGCGCGCAATTGTGCTGCTGGAGAAATATACCGGCGGCAGCGTGTATAAGCAGATTATGGATCTGGGCGCGCGCACCACTCACTACTCGTTTTCCGCCATCAATGTCGCGCTGGCGCTGTTTATCTGCGTCACATGGGTAGTGATGTATAACTTCTTTACCTTTACCACCAGCGGCGTAATCGGCAGCGTTATCTCGCTGTTTATTACCACCATGACCTATGTGATCCTGGATATTCAGCTGCTGAAGCCGCACCGGCTGGACCATGAGGAACCGGTCGGGCTGGAAAAAGAGGAAAAGCAGGACGATAAAGAATCGTCAGAGGAAAAACCGAACAGGTAAGTGCTCGGCTATAGAGAGTAGCGAGGCCTGGCGCGCGGCCTCTCTCTTTAGCGGCAATACATAAATGAAAAGCCCGACGCGCTGGCGTCGGGCTTTTATCAGCCATTAACGGCTCGGATGGTTTACTTCAACCGGGCGCAGATCAAACAACAGCACTTCAGCATTGTCGCCCCCGCTAAAGGTCAGGCTTTTCTCGTTGCGCACCCGCGCCCCGTCGCCCGCCTTAAAGCTGATGCCGTTCACCGTCACGCTGCCGCGTGCGACATGAATATAGGCGTAGCGCTCCTCGTTTAGCGTAAAAGTCTGCTGCTCATCGCCATCGAACAAACCGGCATAGAGACGCATATCCTGACGCACCGACAGCGCATTATCTTCGCCTTCCGGCGAGACAATCAGGCGCAGCTGACCGCGTTTTTCGCTTTCCGGCACTGAAATTTGCTGATAGCCAGGCTGCGTTCCTTTTTCCGCCGGCACAATCCAGATCTGTAGGAAATGCACGCCATCGCTTTTCGAATGGTTGAATTCGCTGTGCGTCACGCCGCTGCCTGCGCTCATCAGCTGCACGTCGCCAGGGACGATAACCGAACCGGTGCCCATGGAGTCTTTATGCTCCAGCGCGCCCTCCAGCACGTAAGAGAGGATCTCCATATTAGAGTGCGGATGCGCGCCGAAACCGCGTGCAGCAGCAACCCGATCGTCATTGATCACCAGCAGGTCGGAAAAGCCGCTCTGTTTTGGATCCCAGTAATTCGCGAACGAGAAGGTGTGGCGTGAATGCAGCCAGCCGTGGTCGCCGAGGCCGCGTTGCTCTGACAGTCGTTGCTCAATCATGGTCTGCTCCTGTTATGTAAAAGGGGAAGCGCCTTTGCCCTTCCGATGGAACAGACAATACCGTAAACTAATTTCCATAAAAACAGGCTGTAATGGCAATCACTGTCACAAATAAGTGGACAATATGCTGATAGAAGACCTTCGTATCTATGTCGCCGTTATTCATGCAGGCAACTTCACCGCCGCAGCGGAGCAGCTCATGCTCTCCAAGCAGTACGTCAGCCGCCGCATGGCCGCGCTGGAGGCGTCGCTGGGGTCGCAGCTGCTGAGCCGCAATACGCGCAAACTCTCGGTAACGGAGGCGGGTATGCTTTTCCTGCCGCACGCGCAGCGCATTCTCGACGATATCCGCGAAGCGGAGCAGGCGATGTCGACGCGTCGGCAGGAGCTTCACGGCACCTTCCGGATCAGCATGCCGATGTCGTTCGGCATGAGCCATCTTTCACCGCTTATCGCGCAGTTCCTGGCGCAGCATCCTGCGCTGCAGTTTCATATTGAACTGGCGGATCGTTACGTCGATATGATCGGTGAAGGGTTCGATATGGCTATACGCATCGGCGCGCTGGCTGATTCGACGCTCATTGCGCGCCGTCTCGGCGAACAGCGGCGTCTGATCTGCGCCAGCCCGGCTTATCTGGCGCGGGCGGGCGAACCCGACACGCCGGACGATCTGGCACAGCACGCCTGTCTGCGCTACGGACGGGAAGCCTTAAGCGGCTGGGAACTGCAGCAGTCGGGCAAACGCCGAAGCGTGACCGTACAGGGCCCGATGCTGAGCAACAACGGCGAAGTGCTGCGCGATGCGGCAATTGCCGGGCTGGGGCTGGTGTTGCTGCCGGAATTTATTGTCGGGCCGGCGCTGAAGCGCGGCGAACTGGTCAGCGTGCTGGAGCCATTCCAGCCTGCGCCGCTCTGCCTGAATGCGGTCTATCCGCAGCATCGCCAGCGCAGCGAAGTGAACCGCGTGCTGCTGAATTTTTTGCAGGAACAGCTGGGAAACAGAGCGGGCTGAACAGCCCGCTCGCGTTCAGAGGGTGACGTAGAGATGCAGCACGCGCACCAGCTGGGTGACAAAACCATATTCGTTGTCATACCAGGAAACGGTTTTAACCAGCTGGAGGTCGCCCGCTTCGCTGATTTCCGTCTGGGTTGCATCAAAGACAGAGCCGTAAGGCACGCCGATTACGTCGGTGGAGACAATCTGGTCTTCCGTATATTTAAACGACTCATTGTTCTCGCAGGCGCGCTTCAGCGCCGCGTTAACCTCGTCGACCGTGACTTTTTTCTCCAGAATCGACACCAGCTCGGTGACCGAACCCGTTTTGGTCGGCACGCGCTGCGCGTGGCCTTTCAGCTTGCCGGTCAGCGCCGGGATCACCAGCCCAATCGCCTTCGCCGCGCCGGTGCTGTGCGGGATAATATTTTCCGCCGCCGCGCGCGATGAGCGGAAATCTTTGCCGCGCGGCCCATCCACCAGCGCCTGGGTGCCGGTATAGGCATGGATTGTGGTCATGGTGCCGACTTTAATGCCAAAGCTGTCGTGCAGGGCTTTCGCCATCGGCGCAAGGCAGTTGGTGGTGCAGGAGGCAACGGAAATGATCTTGTCCTCCGCGCTGATGGTGTCGTGGTTGACGTTATACACGATGGTTTTCATATCGCCTGCCGGCGCAGAGATCAACACCTTGCCTGCGCCAGCGTCCAGATGCGCCTGCGCTTTTTCCGCTGAGGTGTAGAAACCGGTACATTCAATAACAACGTCAACGCCCAGCGATCCCCACGGAATGTTCTTCGCCTCTTTCTCCGCAAAGACGGTAATTTTCTTGCCGTTGACCAGCAGCGCATTGCCGTCCACGCTGACGTCGCCATGGAAGGCGCCGTAGTTGGAGTCATATTTCAGCAGATAGGCCAGCATTTCTGGCGAGGTGAGATCGTTAATCGCGACCACCTCCACCGCCTCCTGCTGTTCCAGAATGCGTCGTAAAACCAGACGGCCAATGCGTCCAAAACCGTTGATGCCAATTTTCTTCATGGTGATCTCCCAAATCCGGTAACACTGTGTGTTGAGGGTTAATGACGGGTGAATCTGCGCATGGAACCATTACTGCATAACAACGTTGCACTGCGGTGAAGTGGGAGAGTATAGCCTTTGCGGCCTGGCTAAACTTATCCGTAAGAGTGGCGCGCGAGGTAAGCGACAGGCAGAAAAAAACCGCCGTCGGCGGTTTAATTCTTAAAGCGTTTTCGCCGGAACATGGCGTTCTGTTTACTCCGGTTCACCTTTCTTTTGGCATAGGCCATAATGGTGGTCCAGTCGGGATCGGCGGTATTTTTCATATAGTGGCTCAACGCCTCCGCCAGTTCGCTCCATTTTTGCACCTGTAGCTGCGCATCGTTGGCCAGCGTCATTTTAAGCGTCTCGATAAGCCCGTCGACCCGCTTTTTAACATCCTGTAGTTTTTCGCCTGTCTGATACCCTGCTGCAATACGTCTTAACTCAAGCGCGTAATGATCAATATCGATCTCTGTTATGTACAAACCTACCTCTGCTCTTTCTGGCCTGACCCATAAGCATAGCGTTTAAAAACGCATGCGTTGCGCAAAAGCAGCAGTAAACAAACTGCTGCTTCAGAGATGTCACAATGTGCTAAGCGCGTCGTTTCAACAGCAGCGTCTGCCCCCCAGGATAAAGGAGCATTCAGTTACCGGCTCAGACCGTACGGAACACCGCCACCATATGACGCAGCTGCCCGGCGCGTCCAGCCAGATCGTCCGCTGACGCCGCTGACTGCTCCACCAGCACCGCGTTCTGCTGCGTTACCTGATCCATCTGATTGACCGCGATATTGACCTGCGAAATACCACTGCTCTGCTCCGCCGAAGAGGAGGAGATATCGCGGATAAGCTGTGAGGTCTGTTCAATAGCGCTCAGGCTCTGCTTCACCTTATCGCCTGCGCTTTGCGCCATGTTTATTCCTTCCTGCGCCTGGCTGACCGAGTGTTCGATCAGGCTTTTTATCTCCTTCGCGGCGCTGGCAGAGCGTTGCGCCAGCGCGCGCACTTCCGTCGCCACGACCGCAAACCCTTTGCCCGACTCGCCGGCCCTGGCGGCTTCTACGGCGGCGTTCAGCGCCAGGATATTGGTCTGAAACGCAATACTGTCGATCACAGAAGTGATCTCTGCTATCTGGCCTGAGCTGCCGTGGATCTTGCGCATGGAATCCATTACCGAATCCATCGCCTCGCCGCTCTTCAACGCCGCCTGAGTGGCAGAAACCGCTTTATCAGATGCAAAACGGGTGTTGTCGGCGTTCTGCTGAATAATCGACGCCAGCTGCTCCATGCTGGCGGCGGTTTGCGCCAGAGAAGCGGCCTGTTCTTCGGTGCGGGAAGAGAGATCCCCGTTGCCCTGCGCAATCTCTTCTGAAGACGTTGCGATGGTGGCGGCGTGGTTTTTAATATCGGAAACCAGTCGGGCAAGGTGCTGCTGCATCTTCATTAGCGCATGCAGCAGTTCGGCCATTTCGTTGCTGCCGCCGATGTGAAGCGTGGAGGTCAGATCCCCTGCCGCGACACTGCTGGCAAGACGTACCGCATCCTGTAGAGGACGCGTAACCGAGCGGCTGATCATCAGCGCCATAAAAATCGCCACCAGCGCTACCGCCAGCAAACCGGCCAGCAACATATATTGTTGATGACGATGCATGTCAATTTGCGTCTGCAGCATCTGCGCCAGCCGATCGCCATTTTGCGCGCCCAGCGTGCTGAACTGATTGATGGCCTGGGTAAAAGTCTGGACATATTCCACCGGTGCAACGCTGGCGCTTCTGCTGACAAACACGCGTTCAGCAAGCTGTAGCGCGCTAAGGGCCTGTCGGTTCGCCTCCTGCGCGGCCGCGCTGAAATCCGCAGCCAGCGCGGGTTCGATGGCATACACCTTCTCCAGGTTGCTATTGAACTGCTCCAGCGCCGTTTTGCCCGCTTCGACCTGGAAAGCCATGCGGCTAAAATCGCGTTCTGAAATTGCACCGGACGCGATCAGGGAGGCGCCAGCCGCGCGGATTTGTCCCAGCGTTTCGGTTAGCTGCGGCAGCCGGTTAAAAATGCTGGTAATCAGCTGATAGGTGTTGAGGTCGCTGTCGAGCGACATACCGTAATAGTCCAGAATGTCGCGATTAGCGCTCAGCATAAGCTCAATAAGACGCGCGTGCGCAGTCAGACTGTCGGCAAAAGAGAGCGTGCCGCTGTTAATATCGTTTTGCAGCTGCGCCCACGCCTGGTTCATCTGATCGAGGCGCTGTAAAGGCTGGGCGCGCATATCCTGCTGGCGCAGCGTTGACTGGATATCCTCAGAGAGGCCGTTGATTTCAGTCATCAGCGCCACGCGCGGCGGGTTGTCTGGCTTCTTTAACGCGATAGCGATGGCGGTTTCAGCACGATGACGCTGCAGCAGGTTCAGCAGCCTGAGCATCTGTTTCTCGACGGGGATGCCGCTAAGCTCGCGATGCTTAGCATCAATAAGCTGGTTTCCCGTATGGATAAATAGTGTTGTTGGCAAAACAAACAAAATCAGGGCAAATAAGCCCAGAATAAGAAATTTAGCGGGCAGGTTTATTTTATCGAGCAGGTTCTTCATCACTTTCCTTCCTGGTTAGTCTGTCTGATGACAATGGGCAATAAATGTAAAAATTAAGCCGGGCTAATTTTTCAATAAATAGTTGGGCTTTAAGGCAAATAGTTGGATGCGCGTTTTTTACCAAACGCACCGCAACTAATATTCAACAGAAAAGGATTATAGGTTGCTAACGGTGATTTACCACCGAGTGTACAGACGATATTTACTGGAGGTTAGCATTAAGGCAAACGCAAAAATAATCCAATAATACAATAGGTTAAGTCTACACATACCGAGCCACGCCAGCCAGTCGGTAAGCCTGTCTGGATGATTGAATTTTATTAGTATCATAAACTAAAGTTTAGCGAGTAGATGCCGATACACCGCCGCCACAATTTATTTAGCCCAAGATAAGCTGCAAAAATAATCGACGTCACCAGGTGCATTTTATCTGCTTAGTGAGGAGTTAATTAATTCAGTTTTAACTGATAAATTTTGCTGCGTTATAATGCGTTTGTTTAATACGTAGACTAACTGAGAAGCGCAGAACTCATCTAAAACAGATAAAAGCGATAATAATCTGCCCGGACGCACAGTTTTTGCATCAGCGCAGGCTATTAATCAGGCTTAAAAAGCGCAGGATAAGTGCTAAAGACTCAGTTTGCTGCGGGCCAGCCACGCCTTCCAGCGATTCTCCACCAGATGGTAACGGTAACCTCTGAAACTGTCGCGTCTCAGCCAGCGTTCCTCAAAAAATTCATCACTGCGGATCCAGCGTTCAAACAGCTGGCGCTCAATCTCTTCATTCATTTCTGATTTTCTCGTCTCTCTTTCACGCTTCGGTTAACGCTAAGTATAGACGTCTAAAACCGCCTGTTGCGCTTCGCTACCCACTATCACCCGCCTTAAAGAAAGGGAGCTTTTTACTGGCGCATTTATTCAGACGTCTCAGCAGAACGAGACAGGGTCTTAAGCGTAAGCCGCTGGATATGCTGGGGAATATAATGTGACTTCTTTCACGAATCAGCACTTTTGGCAAATCAGTACAAAGGGTTGAAAATTGTATAAAAAATATGTTTTATCTATTTAATATGAATATATTAGGCGAGCAGCTTTCTTGTTTACGCTTAATTCGCAACAGGAATTAAAAGCAGGTGATGAAATTTATTATTGATATATTGCCGTTCTGATTTCATAGTTCAGTCGTCTCTGAAGATTTCTCTCTCTGAACGGGATCACGCGGCGTTTCGGGTAGTGGTGCTGAAGGCGCGGAAAAAGAAACGTAAATGTGCTCAGGTGAGTGCTGGTCAGAAAAAGCGTGAACAAGCTGAAACAGGCGGTACGAGTGATAATCGGCCCTGACCCCTTATCCAGGGAAGCTGGAACAGCAACCGTCAATTTCCATACGTGCTTTTATATACTGTACCGCCAGCTTTATCTGGCTCTCTCCTTTATCGCCGGATCGTAAGCGGAAATTTTATGCAGCAACGCTATTTATTGCCATTATGTCCCGGGAGGTCCAATGTCAGATAAAAGTAGCGAAATGCTCCTCTGCACCCTGAAAGAGAAAGCGCTCAGCGATGAAGCCGCGATCCGCTACCTCACCATCGGAATGATCGTGTGTGAATTAATACGCGCTGAAAAAGCGGTCAGCCGCAAATCGATCTGCTGCAAATTACTGAAGCGGCTTGAACAGGCGCAAAATAAAGAAGAAGAACGGATCTATTACCGGCTTTTTCGTATGCTCTTTGGCCAACAATAACGGCTTCCTTATATCGCCTGCGTCATTTTTACCCTACCCCACCCGGTTCCGCTTTTCATCGAGCGGGACCTGCTGTTAATGGGTTTTATTGAGCCTGCTTTTATCGTCTGCGCTGCAATGACCGTTGCGCAGGCCGTGTCAGGCCTGCGCCTTTTTGCTTTACTGCTGCGGATCGTTGCTGAACCGCCCTATCAGCGAGGCGGCGCCCAGCGCATGGCCTTTAAGCTGCTTCAGCAGCTCATCATGCGTTAACCCCGCTTTAAGCTGTTCAGGCGGCAGATCGGTGGCGATCATGACGAAGTTGTAGTGATGTATTCCGCTGCCGACCGGCGGACACGGCCCATACCAGGCGGTGGTGCCGGGAGAGTTTTTGCCGCCGGTATAGCCTTTGCCTTTCGTTAAATCGCCCTGGGCGAAAGCGGTCGTCGCGGCGGGAATGTTATAGGCGACCATATGGGTGACGCCAAGCCCTTTGCCGCCCACAGGATCGGTGACCAGCAGCGCGAAGCTCTTTGTTCCCTGCGGCGCGTTCGACCAGCTTAGCGCCGGGGAAACGTTATCGCCGGTACAGGCGGGGCTGTTTTTATTGTTGCCGGCGAACGCTTTCGCTAAAAAAGCGTTATCGGTAAAATCCTGCGACTGCAGCGTAAAAATCGGCGCGGCTGCAAAACTGGCTGCGGGCAGTGCCGCCAGCAGAATGGCGCTTGCTAATCTCATACCCTCTCTCTCCGTTCAGGTTGCTGAAACCTGAGTATGGAAGGCGGAGCGAAAATAAGCATGAAAACAGTGCGTAAGTTTATGCCCAGGGCGTAAGAACTTTTTGCATCAGCAGGCAGACAGCGTTGCGCCGACGAAGCTGGCCCGCCACGGCATCGCTGAATGGAAAGCGATCGAAACCTGCGAGTTTCTGCGCCGCGCATCCCTTTTTTTACCGCGCAGCGCTTAGCGCAAAGGTCTACGCTTAGGCATTCCCTGCAAATACGGTGATTTCAATCTCTTATGTCCGCCAAGGCTGCTGCGCTTGCACGCTTTTCTCCCGCTACCCAACGCTGGTTCCAGTCTACCTTCGCTGCGCCTACGCCGGTGCAGTCGGCGGCCTGGGACGCCATCGCCAGCGGTAAACATGCTTTAGTGATTGCCCCAACCGGATCGGGCAAAACGCTGGCGGCATTTTTGCACGCCATCGACGCGCTGTTTCGCGAACGTGAGCAGCAGGAGACGCCGGATAAAGCCACCCGCACGCGTATCCTCTATATCTCGCCGGTTAAAGCCCTGGCTGCGGACGTACAGCGCAATTTGCAGCTCCCGCTGGAGGGGGTTTACCAGCAGCGCCGCCTGCATGGCGAAAAAACCATCGCGCTAACGGTCGGCATGCGTTCAGGCGATACCCCCAGCGGTGAACGGGCGAAGCTGCAGCGCACACCACCCGATATCCTGATCACGACGCCGGAATCGCTTTTTCTGATGCTGACCTCTCGCGCCCGCGAGGCGCTGCGCGGCGTCACCACCCTGATACTGGATGAGGTGCACGCGGTAGCGGGCAGCAAGCGCGGCTCGCAGCTGGCGGTCAGCCTGGAACGCCTCGATGCGCTGTTGCCGCAACCGGCGCAGCGCATCGGCCTTTCCGCCACGGTACAGCCGGTCGAGCGCGTCGCGCAGTTCCTCGGCGGGGTACAGGAGACGATCGTCGTCAATCCGCCCGCCGCGCGCGCGCTGGAGATGCGCATCGCCGTTCCGGTCGAGGATATGACCGATATACCGGGACGCCCGGACGCCAGCGGCGCGCCGGAAACGGGCGGCGCGGCGGGATCGCTCTGGCCGCATATCGAACAGCGCGTCCTTGAGCTGGTGCTGGCGCGGCGCACTACTATTGTGTTCGCCAACTCGCGCGGCCTGGCGGAGAAGCTGACCGCCAGGCTCAACGAACGTTACGCCGCAGCTCTCAGCGCGAAGGAAGCCGCTGAGGAACCGGCTCATGCCTGGGGTTCTTTCAGCGGCGGTACGGAGAAACGCAGCGACGGCGCGCCGGTCACCCTCGCCCGCTCCCATCACGGTTCGGTCTCTAAAGAGCAGCGGCGGGAAATCGAAGATGCGTTAAAAGCGGGCGAGTTGCGCTGCGTCGTCGCCACCTCAAGTCTGGAGCTGGGTATTGATATGGGAACGGTCGATCTGGTGATCCAGATCGGCGCGCCGCCTTCGGTCGCCAGCGCGCTGCAGCGCGTCGGCCGCGCCAGCCATCAGGTAGGCGGCGTTTCAAGCGGTATCGTCTTTCCGCGCACGCGGCGCGACCTGGTTGACGCCGCCGTTATTGTGCAGTGCATGCTGAACGGCGAACTGGAACCGGTCGCGCCGCCGCACAATCCGCTTGACGTGCTGGCGCAGCAGACGGTCGCCGCCGTGGCGATGGATACCCTCCCTGCGGATGCGTGGTTCGCCACCGTACGCCGCGCCGATCCCTTTCGTACCCTGCCGCGCAGCCTGTTTGACGCCACGCTGGATATGCTGTCGGGTAAATATCCCTCCGATGCGTTCGCCCAGTTTCGCCCGCGCCTGATATGGGATCGCGAAACGAACCTGTTAAGCCCGCGCCCTGGCGCGCAGCATCTCGCCGTCACCAGCGGCGGCACCATTCCCGATCGCGGCGCTTTCAGCGTGATGCTGCCGGAAGGCGAAGAGCAGGCGGGATCGCGCCGGGTTGGCGAGCTGGATGAAGAGATGGTGTATGAATCACGGGTAAACGACATTATCACGCTCGGCGCGACCTCCTGGCGCATCCAGCAGATTACCCACGATCAGGTGGTGGTGGTGCCCGCGCCAGGCCGCTCGGCCCGACTGCCCTTCTGGCGTGGCGACGGGCTGGGGCGTTCGGGGCTGTTGGGCGAACGCATTGGCCGCTTTCTGCGCGAAACGGAAGCGGCACAGCGTTCCGGCGCGGCGAGCCAGGCGACAGGGCTTGATGCCAGCGCACAGCATAATATTCAGGCGCTGATAGCGGAACAGCGCGAGGCGACAGGGCTGCTGCCGACCGATCGTACGCTTCTGATTGAACGCTGCCGCGATGAGACCGGCGACTGGCGCGTGATCCTGCATTCGCCGTGGGGCCAGCGGGTGAATGCGCCCTGGGCGCTGGCGGTGGCGGACCGCATCCGCCACCGGATGGGACTGGATCCCGCTATCGTGGCAAGCGATGACGGTATTGTCGCGCGCTTTCCCGATATGGAAGGCCGCGTGCCGGGCGCCGAGCTGTTTCAGTTCGATGCCGATACCCTGCAACGCGCGGTCGCTGACGCTATCGGCCACTCGGCGCTGTTTGCTGCCCGCTTTCGCGAATGCGCGGCGCGCGCCCTGCTGCTTCCGCGCCGTAACCCCGGCAAGCGCTCGCCGCTCTGGCAGCAGCGGCTACGCGCCGGAGAGCTGCTGGCGGTAGCGCGCGAATATGCCGATTTTCCTGTGCTGATTGAGACCGCGCGCGAGTGTCTGCAGGATGTTTACGATCTGCCTGCGCTGCACCAGCTGATGACGCGCATACAGAACGGCAGCGTGCAGTTTGCCGAGGTCACGACCGAAGTGCCGTCGCCTTTCGCCGCGCCTTTGCTCTTTGGTTACGTGGCGGAATTTATCTACGCCACTGATGCGCCGCTGGCTGAGCGCCGCGCATCGGTGTTGGCGCTCGACAGCGGCCTGCTGAGCGAACTGCTTGGCCAGGTTGATATGCACGAGCTGCTCGACGCCGGAGTGGTGGCAACCGTGGGTAGAGAACTGCAGCGCCTCACCACGCGCTACAAGGTTACTGATAAGGAGGGCGTTGCCGATCTGCTGCGCGAACTGGGGCCGCTAAGTGCAGAGGCGCTGGCAGCGCGATTTCACGGCGATGCGCCAGCGCGCGCGGTCGCTGAGCTGACGGAAGCGCATCGCGCCATTGAGGTGACCATTGCCGGCGAGCGGCGCTGGGCGGCGATCGAGGATGCCGCGCGCCTGCGCGATGCGCTCGGCGTCGCGCTGCCGCAGGCTATTCCCGCCGCTTTTTTACAGCCGGTCGCCGATCCGCTGCGCGATCTGCTCAGCCGCTACGCCCGCACTCACACCCCTTTTACCACCGGCCAGCTGGCGCGTCATTTCGGCCTTGGCCCGGCGGTCGTCAGCGAAACGCTGGAGCGTATGCGCGCGCAGGGCAAACTGCTCAAGGGTGATTTTGGCCTGGCTGAAGAAGATGACGCTGCCGCCTGGCGCGACCAGTGGGTCGCCGAAGAGGTCTTTAAGCGCCTGCGCATTCGCTCATTGCAGGCCGCGCGTGAGGCGACGCGTCCCGTACCGCCGGAAGCCTGGGTCTCGCTGCTGCTGGAGCGGCAAGGCTTAACCGGCGAGGCGCCGTCGTCGCCGGTGGCGCAGGGAAGCTACGAAGGCGTCAACGGCGTGGCGCGCGTAGTGGAGCAGCTCGCCGGGCTGGCGCTTCCGGCCTCGCTCTGGCAGACGCAAATTCTGCCGCCGCGCGTGCATGACTATCAGCCCGCTATGCTGGATGAGCTGCTTTCCGCAGGCGAGGTGATTTGGGTTGGCGAGCGTTCGCTGGGGCATAACGACGGTCTGGTGTCGCTGCATCTGCGCGAGTTTGCCGCCGAAACCTTGCTGCCGCTGGCCCAGGGCAGCGATGCGCTGCGCCTGTCGCCGCTGCATAGCGCTATTCTGGCGCTGCTGGATGAAGGTGGCGCATGGTTTGCGCAGCAGATCGCCGCCGCTGTCGCAGCAGCGCAACCGGTCGATGACGCCGCGATCCACAGCGCCCTGTGGGAGCTGGCGTGGGCTGGCTATATCACTTCCGATACCTGGGCGGCGCTGCGCCAGCTAACCGGCATGGCGAGCAGCGCGCGCGCAAAAGCGACGCGTTCGTTGCGCACGCGACGCGGACGGATTAGCCTTCCGACGGGCCGTCCAGCTACGCCCGCCCTGCCCGGACGCTGGTCACGCCTCTGTCGCCCGGCCACGCCGCCTGCCCAGCTGGCGCTGGCGATTGCGGAGAATATGCTGGACCGCTGGGGCGTAGTAACGCGCGGCGCGGCGATAGCGGAACAGGTGCCGGGCGGGTTTCCGGCGCTGCAGCCAGTAATGCGCGGGCTGGAAGATGCCGGTCGCGTGCTGCGCGGCCGCTTTGTCGCCGGGCTGGGCGGCGCGCAGTTTGCAGAGAATGCCACCATTGAGCGGCTGCGGGTGATTGCCGAGAGAACGGCTGGCGAACCGCTGGCGGTGGCGCTTTCCGCCGTCGATCCCGCCTCTCCCTTCGGCGTCACGCTGCGCTGGCCTGCGCACGCCGTTGCCACGCGTCCGGTGCGCCGCAGCGGCGCGCGGGTAGTGATCTGCCACGGGCAGCTGGCGCTCTATCTGGCGCAGGGCGGCAAAGAGCTGCTGAGCTATGGTGAGGAGAGCTGGCGCGACGCCGCGGTCGCTGCGCTGGCCGTCGCGCTGCGCCGCGAAAGAGCCTCTGGCTTTACGCTGGAAACCATCGACGGCAAGCCCGCAGGCCAGTCGCCGCTTATCGACGCGCTGCGCCGTGACGGGTTTTCCCGCGAGCCGAAAGGGTATAGCTGGTATGGCTGAACGGCCTGGCGCTGCGCTTAACTGCCGATCACGGGCTACACTCCCCTTTTGCATTGTTGTAAGGCTCAAGGGAGAAAAGCATGTCGAAGAAAACTCTTATTGCCGGGATTAGCGGCGTGATCGGCAGCGCGACGGCAGAGCGCCTGCTGGCGAACGGCTGGGAAGTTTATGGCCTGTCGCGAGGACGCACGCCGGTGCCGCAAGGCTGCCACGCCCTCACCGCCGATTTGACCGCGCCGGAATCGGTAAAGGAAGCGCTGAAAGATTTGCGGCCAGATGCTCTTTTCTTCAGCGTCTGGGCGCGTCAGGAAACGGAAAAAGAGAATATCCGCGTTAACGGCGCGATGGTGCGCAACGTGACGGATGCGCTGGGAGATCGGCTTAACGGCAGCCATGTCGCGCTGGTCACGGGCCTCAAGCACTATCTTGGCCCCTTCGACGCCTATGGCAAAGGTGCGGTGCCGATGACGCCGTTTCGCGAAGAGCAGGGTCGTCAGCCGGTCGATAACTTCTATTACGCCCAGGAAGATGCGCTGTTCGCCGGCGCGGAAAAATACGGCTATCGCTGGAGCGTGCATCGCCCCCATACCGTTATCGGCTATGCGCTGGGCAACGCGATGAATATGGGGCAGACGCTGGCGGTTTACGCCTCGCTGTGCAAATTCCATAACCTGCCGTTTATCTTCCCCGGCTCGGCGGCGCAGTGGCACGGCGTGACCGATATGAGCAGCGCGACGCTGGTGGCGGAGCAGCTGGAATGGGCCACCAGCGCGCCGGGCGCGCAGAATGAAGACTTCAACACCGTGAACGGTGACGTGTTCCGCTGGAAATGGATGTGGGGCGAGATCGCTGATTACTTCGGTATTGACGCACAGCCGCTGCCGGAAGAAACCCAGCCGCTGGAACAGCGCATGGTGGATGCGGAAGCACAGTGGAAAGCGTTAGCGCAGCACTATCAGCTGCGCGAGGCGGATATTAACCGTCTGGTCTCCTGGTGGCACACCGACGCCGACCTGGGGCGTCCGATGGAAGTATTTACGGATATGAGCAAGAGCCGCAAAGCGGGCTTTACCGGCTATCACTGCACGCGCGACGACCTTTTCGCGCTGTTTGACCGCCTGAAGCAGGAGAAGCTGATCCCGGCCTAAACTGCGGTCCCGCCTGCGGGCGGGACCTGATCCTGTTACTCGTCGTCCTGCGCCACGCGCACCACGGTTTTGCCGAAGTTTTTTCCCTCAAGCATGTCAAAGAAGGCTTCCGGCGCGTTCTGCAACCCGTCGATAATATGTTCGCGATAGCGAATCTCTCCCTGCTCTACCCAGGGCTCCATCGCCTCCAGGAACTCGCCATAGCGATGGCCGTAATCATCGAAAATGATAAAGCCCTGCACGCGCAGACGTTTTTTCAGGATATCGCCCATCAGCAGCGACAGGCGATCCGGGCCGTCAGGCAGATCGGTCGCGCTGTAGCCCGACACCAGACCGCAAACCGGGATACGCGCTTTGGTGTTGAGCAGCGGCAACACCGCATCGAACACTTTGCCGCCGACGTTTTCATAATAGATGTCAATGCCGTCCGGGCAGGCCTGCTCCAGCTGCGCTGCCAGATCCGCCTGATGGTGATCCAGGCAGAGATCGAAGCCCAGCACCTCGACTGCATGTCGGCACTTCTCTTCGCCGCCGGCGATGCCCACCACGCGACATCCTTTTTTCTTGCCGATCTGCCCTACCGTAGCGCCTACCGGCCCGGTCGCTGCGGCCACCACCAGGGTTTCGCCCGGCTGCGGTTCGCCAATGTCCAGCAGGCCCATATAGGCGGTAAAACCTGGCATGCCCAGCACGCCAAGCGCCCAGGAAGGATTCGCCAGATCGTTGCCCAGCTTTCTTACCGCTGAGGCAGGCGAGACGGAATAGGCCTGCCAGCCACCGCTGGAAAGCACCCAGTCGCCGGGCTGGAAATCTGCATGGCGCGACTCTACTACGCGGCTGACCGTACCGCCGACCATTACATCGCCCAGCTTCACCGGTTCGGCATAGGACTTCGCATCGCTCATCCGGCCGCGCATATAGGGATCGAGCGACAGATAGATGGTACGCAGCAGCAGATCGCCCTCCTCCAGCGACGGCAAAGGTAATTCGCCGAACTCGAAGTTCTCCAGAACAGGTTTACCGTGTGGGCGCGAGGCCAGTCTCCAGCCGTGATTTTGCGGTTTCGCCATCATTTCCTCCGTTGGTTAAATCCTTAATGCTCCCATTGAGGCTAACAGAGGATGAGAAAGTTGCCTGGCAGGAATGGCTTTGCACCGCATCGTAGAAGCACGACCGCCTCTCTGACGCTGGCTGCCAATCGCTAATTTATTGATTTTTGTCAATTACGCCTCAGAAGAAATGTGACCTTCATCGCAGAATTAAGGCGCGATTAAGCGGGAAGGTAATGGGAATTTTGCTAATCAAGGATGTGACTATGACACAACGTATGATTCTGAATGAGACTGCCTTTTTTGGCGCGGGCGCGATCCGTCATCTGCCGGAGGAGGTCAAACGACGCGGCCTGACGAAGGCGCTGATCGTGACCGATAAGGCGCTGGTCGCCGCTGGCGCCGTGAAGCGCGTAACCGATCTGATGGATGCGCACCAGCTTCACTGGGCGCTCTATGACGAGGTGGTGCCTAACCCCACCATCGCCGTCGTGCAGCGCGGCGTTGAGGTGTTTAAACGCGCCGAGGCGGACTATCTCATCGCCATTGGCGGCGGCTCACCGCAGGATACCAGCAAAGCAATCGGTATTATCATCAATAACCCTGAGTTCGCGGATGTGCGCAGCCTGGAAGGTTTCGCGCCGACGCGTAATCCCAGCGTTCCGCTGATCGCTATTCCAACCACCGCCGGCACCGCAGCGGAAGTCACCATTAACTACGTCATTACTGATGAAGAAAAGCGCCGTAAATTTGTCTGCATCGATCCGCACGATATTCCCGTGGTGGCGATCATCGACGCGGAAATGATGGCCAGCATGCCGCCCGCGCTCAAAGCGGCAACCGGCATTGATGCGCTAACGCACGCCATTGGAGGCTATATTACGCGCGGCGCATGGAAGCTAACCGATATGCTGCATCTCAACGCCATTGAAATTATCAGCCAGTCGCTGCGCGACTCTGTGAAAGGCAATATAGCAGCGGTAGAGCAGATGGCGCTGGGTCAGTACGTGGCAGGCATGGGCTTTTCCAATGTCGGGCTGGGGCTGGTACACGGCATGGCACACCCGCTAGGCGCGTTTTATAACGTGCCACACGGCGTCGCTAACGCCATCCTGCTGCCTCAGGTAATGGCGTGGAACGCAGACTATACCGGGGAAAAATATCGTCATATCGCGCGCGCAATGGGCGTACCAGAGGTAGAGAAGCTGTCGCTGGCGCAGGCGCGTGAGGCGGCGGTCGCGGCGGTGAGGCAGCTCTGCCGCGACGTAGGCATTCCAGCTTCGCTGCGCGACGTCGGCCTCAAGCCGGAGGACGTACCGGCGCTGGCGCAGGCGGCGCTGGAGGATGTCTGTACCGGTGGCAACCCGCGTGAAGCGACCCTGGAGGAGATCAAAGCCCTTTATCTGCAAAGTTAAGCCGCAATGCCGCCTGTCCGGGCGGCATTTTTCCCGTTCTTTTTGCTGCTTCTGGCCCATCTCACAGTAATTGGCGATTTACCAGGCTTCAATTGATGATTAAACCACCTGCCTGAGCCGCATTTCTGCTGAGACTACAAGCGGAGCCGCGCTGCTGTTATTCTAGCCGCCTTGGCTTGACGATTGACCAGAGGAAACCATGAAACGTATCGCCATCGAGATGGATGAAGTCATTATCGACTTGAACCACAAATTTACGCCTGACGCCGCTTCACAAGAGGCTCAGGTAGACTCACTGGACGCAGCAAAACCACAACAGTCGCGCCCTGCGCTGTTTCAGGAGATTGAAGAACTGATCGGCGAAGAGAGTTTTTACGCCGGACTGCCCGCCCTGCCTGACGCGCAGCGGGTAATCGAACGCCTGTCGCAGGAGTATGAAATTTTTATCACCACCGCGGCGATGGAGTTTCCGCGCTCGCTGGCCGCAAAGCTGGAGTGGCTTAAAGCGAACTTTCCCTTTATTAACCCGATGAATATCGTTTGTTGCAGCAGCAAAGGCATTCTGAATGCGGATTATTTGATTGATGCTGACCCGCAACACTTCGCGCAGTTCACGGGCGAAGGCGTGCTGTTCACCACTGCGCAAAACCAGCAGGAGACTGGCTACGCGCGCGTCGATAGCTGGCGTGATATTGAGCAACGCTTTCTCTGATTTAAGCTAAATTCGCCACGCGCGTTCGCGCGTATAACCCCCGCGCCTGAAGGAACCGGCGCGTTTTTCCTGCCAAATTTCAGCCTGAAATCGCTCGCGCTTAGCCGCTGTCAGCAACCCCATCAATTTCTTTAAAAAGTCACGGCTTTTTGCTTGATCTCGATCACTATTTTCCGCATAGTGCGCAGCAAAACCACTATAACGATGCGGAGTATTTATGAGCCTCTATCAACATATGCTGGTGTTCTATGCGGTTATGGCAACGATTGCTACGCTAATCACCTTTTTTATCGCAAAGGATAAGCTGTCGATTCGGGCGCTGAGCGCTTTTCTGGTCGGCGCGACCTGGCCGATGAGCTTTCCCGTCGCGCTGATGTTCGCCCTGTTTTGATCCTGCAAGCCGCTGTGCGGCTTCATGCTGATTTATAGACCTTTTCCTGCCGCCAGCTACACTTATCTGTACGCCTCTGGTCCCGTAGCTGACCACCGACGTTTGTTTGCTTACTTCATGCCATCACAAGGAGCGGATATGCGTTTTGTTGCTTTAGCCCTGTTTGTCACCCTGCTTAGCGCCTGTCAGTCAGGCCCCATGGCACCGGAAAAACCGGTACCCTCCGCAGAAACGCGACAGCAAACCTGCCAGCCTGGCACAACTATTAGCCAGAACGACTGTGGTCATTTTCCTGAGCCGGAATTTCATTGAAACAAAATAGTGGAGGCGGCGTAACGCCCGTCTGGAAGAGTCAATAAAGAGAGGGAAATCGCGTCAGTCAATGGCTTGACTGACGCGAGGGGATTATGAACGCGGTTTATCTGCGTTGAGCTGGTTAGCTTCGCCCAGCGTCGAACCCAGTTCAGCACCCGTAGTCGGGTTCAGGCTGCGATCGGAGGCGGTGCGGCTAGCCATATTCAGCAGATCGGTCTTCTGATCGGCTGGCAAAGTGGCGACTGTTGCCTCACCATCGCCGCCGTCAACCGCCGGTGCCGGATCGGCTACATACTCAAAGTTTTCGTCAGAATTCCAGCTACCGCGAATATCGCCTTCACCCGCCGACATGTTGTAGTAGACGTTGGAATACTGTTCGATTGGCGGCAATTTACCCGGCGGGAAATTGTTGCGAATTGAGTAGAGCGCTTTTTCAAACGAGATCTGGTGCGCGACTTCACGCGTCATCAAAAAGCCCAGCGCATCTTTTACGCCAACGTCATCCGTCATGTTGATAAGACGCTCGTAAAGGATTTTTGCGCGCGCTTCAGCGGCAATGTTCGAACGCAGGTCAGCGGTCACCTCGCCGATGGTATCGATATAGGCCGCAGTCCACGGCACACCGCCAGAGTTGGTCAGCGGCGGCCCACCGCCGTAAAGCAGCGAGGTCAAATGGCTGTCGTTGCCGGCACCGGTGATGTTGCGATAAATTTCGCCCTCTTCCTCTGTGCCTTCAGCCAGCTGACCTTTCGCGCCTTTGTTCAGCATACCCACCAGCGATCCAATGATCTCCAGGTGGCTTAACTCTTCCGTTGCGATATCCATCAGCATATCTTTACGGCCTGGATCGTCATCGCCAAGACCCTGAGTAAAGTAGC
Organism: Pantoea sp. ACRSB; assembly: GCF_022346905.1. NCBI lineage: Bacteria > Pseudomonadati > Pseudomonadota > Gammaproteobacteria > Enterobacterales > Erwiniaceae > Pantoea > Pantoea sp. ACRSB. Next base: position 62,247 of record NZ_JAKRNL010000004.1, read on the forward strand.
GACATGCCGCAGCGAGTTCGCCCTGCGGTCCGCCAAACTGCTCCAGCAGCAAATTGGCGAGTCCGGGATTGGGCTTTTCAACACGGACTGTATATTGCAGTTTCTTTACGTGTCTGAACATTGCTCATTCCTTTCCAGTTGGATTTAGCCCTCTCTGGCTGGAGAGGGCCAGGCTTTAGCGTTATTTTTTTGCTTCAACGCCTTCAGCCGCGTCACGCGTCATAAACTGCTGCGTCACGTCTGGCAGATGCGTCAGGCACCATTCCGCCATTGCAATTTCTTGTTCACGGATCTGTTCAAAAATACGAGCGCCTTCGTGGTCGCCTACCAGCTGCGCCGCTGCGATCAGCGAGGTGTAGTTTGCAATTTCAAACTGCTCGAAGACATAACCGCTGATAGCGCCTTTCACGACTTCGTCGTCGGCCAGCATGCCGCCCATCGCCTGACCCATTGCAGAAAGTTTGCCCATGGCGTCTTTAAAAGCGGAGTGCGAAGTATCATTACGGTCAATAACAGACTGTAATAAGGTCTGCTGCTGGCGCGTTTCTTCAATATGCTGCTGAATACGCGCTTTTAAATCGGGATAGTGTTCAAGACGAGACGCCATTTTTTCCAGCATGCTTTCAGCTTGCTTTTCCATAGCGTGAGCATCTTTCAGCCAGGCCAGATAATTCTCTTCGTGTGTCATGATTCACCTCTTTGAAAAATGAGAATGCTGCAAAAGACGGATGTCATCGGATCAAATAATTAGCTGGTTTTCTCAGCGATCATATTCAGTTTTTCATCCGTGGCTTTTTCTTCTTGCAGCGTTTCGGCCAGTAATTTAGCCGCTTCGTCAAAGCCCAGTCTTTTCGCCATTGCGGCCAGGGTGCCGTAGGTAGCAATTTCGTAGTGCTCGACTTTCTGCGCGGCACCAATCAGGCCGGCATCGCGAACCGGGCCAGCTTCAACGGAATCGATGATCTCCTGAGCCTCTTCTACAAGGCCTTCCAGCGCATGGCATTTCATACGGCGGATGCGCAGTTCTTCAGTTTTTTCAACAATTTGGTCCAGGCGCTCAATTTGTCCGCGCGTCTCTTCCAGGTGCGCTTCAAACGCCGCTTTCAATGATTCGTCTGATGCAGCGCGCGCCATTTTTGGCAGGGCACGAGTGATCTGTTTTTCTGCACTATAGACATCGGAAAGATCGTGAATAAAAAGATCTACCAGTGTTTTAATCGCCATTACAGGTTCCTCTTGTCAAATCAGATGTTTGTTTTCCTGGCCAGGACGCTACAGAAATTAATAATAGTTGCTAAGTACAATTGCGCAAATTTAATAAAAACGAAGCGCGGAGCAAAAATGGTTTGATTAATAAGGAATATTCTTAATTTTGGCGAAACGGCCGCCTCTGCTAAATAGCGTTCGGGCAGCCTAAAGGTTATAAAAAACACGAATGGATTATCGGCTCGCTTATTACGACGCGCGGCGTGCGTGGTAAGCAAATTATCTGACGCGCCTGCCGCCGTTGCGCTATACAGCGGCAGTCAGGGTTAAATAGCCACGCGAGAGCGGCTTTACAGGCGCAACATCAGTGATTAGAGTAGCGCGCAGACATCGGCCCCCTCTGGCCGGTGCGTAAGCGTTAACGTCAACCAACGCACCACAGCGGCCTGGCCGCCTTTTGTGATGCGGATCTTATGACCCTGCGACAAATCTCTGCTGTATGCGCTTCGCGTTTTACCCAACCTGGCTTTTTCCTGCTGGTTATACTACTGACCGCGGCAAACCTGCGCGCGCCGATTACCGCCGTCGGCCCGGTGCTGGAAAACATTCGCACCGCCTTTGGCCTGAGCGCCGCGGCGGCAGGTTTTTTCAATTTTATTCCTTTAATGATGTTCGCCGCGCTGGCCCCGGTTGCCGCCGCGCTGGGCAATCGCTACGGCCTGGAGCGTAGCCTGTGGGCGGCGCTGCTGCTGGTTACGCTGGGTTCGCTAGTGCGCTGGCTTCCTGATGAGGCCGCGCTCTGGGGCGGCACCTTTATGCTCAGCGCCGGCATCGCTGCCGCTAACGTGCTGTTGCCGCCGCTGATCAAACGCGACTTTACCCACCATACCGCGAAATATATCGGGCTTTATGCCGCCACCATGTCGCTGACCGCCAGCCTGGCGTCGGGCGTTGCCGTACCGCTCGCGACGTCCGAAGCGGGCTGGCGGCTTTCGCTCGGCGTCTGGGCGGTGCCTGGCCTGGTGGCGCTGTTCGCCTGGCTGCCGCTGCTGACGCCGCGCGCGGCGCGTCGGTCAGGCGCGACGCCCGCCCTCTCCGCTGTTGGCGCTACGCCCTGGCGCTCAGCCATCGGCTGGCAGGTATCGCTGTTTATGGCGCTTCAGTCGCTGGCGTTTTATACCCTGATCGACTGGTTTACCCCCTACGCACAGGCGAAGGGTTACAGCCAGGGGGAAGCTGGCTGGCTGCTGTTTCTCTATCAGGCGATTGCGATCCTTGCCAACCTCGGCTGTATGGTGGCGCTGAAGCGACTGCGCGATGCGCGTCTTACCGCGTTCGTCGCCTCCGCCGCCATTTTTTGCGGCGTGCTGGGGCTGCTGCTGCTGCCGCGTTTAGCCGCGCTGTGGCTGATTATCGCCGGTCTGGGCGCTGGCGCCTCGCTGGTGCTCTGCCTGTCGCTGTTTAACCTGCGCGCGCGCGATCATCGCCAGGCGTCGCAGCTTTCTGGTATGGCGCAGTGCGTAGGCTATGCGCTGGCGGCGCTCGGCCCGCTGTTCTTTGGCATTGTGCATGAGCAGAGCGGCGACTGGACGCTGCCGCTCTCGCTGCTGGCGGCCCTGAGTTTTATGCAAATGCTGCTCGCGCCGCTGGCTGGCAGCGCCAGGCAAATGAGGTGAGTTGCTGCGCGCAATGGCTTGTAAACAGGCGTTGAGCAGCTGAGTTAACGTAGCGGCGGCAGGGTTGCGTGGAAGAATTCACAAAATTTGCATCCGCTGCATTGATTCGGCGTCGGCACACGTTCATTATCCGGCGCCAGACGCCTCAGAAAAGGAGATTCACTCGTGCCTGAACTCAGCAATGCGCTACTGGAAGAGATTCTGGAGCAGGTTCGTCCGCTTACCGCGCGCGGCAAGGTCGCCAGCTATATCCCTGCGCTGGCCGAAGTGCCTGCGCACGCGCTGGGGATCGCCATCGCCACCCCCGACGGTCAGACCTGGCAGGCGGGCGATGCGCAGACCCGCTTCTCTATCCAGTCCATCTCTAAAGTGTTGTCGCTAAGCGTCGCGCTGACGCGCTATAGCGACGACGAAATCTGGCAGCGCGTCGGCAAGGAGCCTTCCGGCCAGCCGTTTAACTCGCTGGTGCAGCTGGAGCTGGAGCAGGGCAAGCCGCGTAATCCTTTTATCAATGCGGGCGCGCTGGTGGTGTGCGATATGCTGGAAACGCGCCTGACCGCGCCGCGCCAGCGAATGCTGGAGATTGTGCGTCGGCTGAGCGGTCAGCCCGATATTAACTATGACCGACAGGTGGCCCGCTCCGAGTATGAACACTCGGCGCGCAACGCCGCTATCTCCTGGCTGATGAAGTCGTTCGGCAACTTTCATAACGATGTCAGCGAGGTGATGCAGACCTATTTCCACTACTGCTCGCTCTCTATGAGCTGCGTCGAGCTGGCACGCAGCTTTGTTTATCTGGCGAATCAGGGTAAAGCAGCGGATGGCTCGCCGTTTATTACCCCGCGGCAGGCGAGACAGATTAACGCGCTGATGATCACCAGCGGTATGTATGACGGCGCGGGCGAATTCGCCTGGCGCGTCGGTATGCCAGCCAAATCGGGCGTCGGCGGCGGCATTATCGCGATTATTCCTCACAAAATGAGCATTGCGGTCTGGTCGCCAGGGCTGGATGCCATCGGCAACTCCCTGACGGGAACGGCCGCGCTGGAACTGCTCAGCGAGCGTCTCGGCAGCTCGGTTTTCTGACGCACCCAGCGGATGTTACAGGTATAAACGCCAGACGTAAGATTTTTTACAGATTTAGCCCCGTTCAGGGCCGTAACGCGGTAAAATAGCGCCTGACGTTTACCAGCCAGTGATGTTTTCATGACCTTTTTCACCCCGTTGCAACAGCGACTCAGCGCCTGCCTGGCTATCCTGGCGGTGCTGCTGCTGTTCGTCGCGCCTGTGGTGTCTAAGGATCTGATGGCGCGCCACAACAGCGCGATGCCCGCCCAGATAGTGATGTCGTCTGGCGACGATGCCATGCCCATGATGCATCATATGGACGGCGACATGATGATGCCCTCAGGACATATGATGTCCACCGACGAGGGTTTCGCCTGCGGCTACTGCGATCTGCTGGTGCATGTGCCGCTGATGATCTGGGCTGCGGTTCCCCTGCTCTGGCTGATGATGCTGATCTCGCGCGCGCCGCCGCCGACGCGGCGCGCAGATCCCCCACCGCGCCGACGTGAGCGCCGCGTTTACCGGCCTCGCGCTCCGCCTTCCCGCTGCGCTTTTTTTTAATCAGAAAGCCTGCTTTTCTGCTGTGTGATGCGGCGGAAACGGGTTCATCTTTAACTGAATAAAAATGGATGAGCTATGTCATCAATTCGGGAAACGGTACGGCCACACGGCTCGCTGTTTAATTTGCTGCGCCGCCTGCACTTTTACATCGGGCTGTTTATCGCCCCCTTTATCTTTATCGCGGCGCTAACCGGCACCCTGTACGTGCTGACGCCGCAGATTGAGAATGTCCTTTACTCTTCCGCGCTGACCACCGAGGCGCAGGGCGTGGCGAAGCCGCTTTCGGCGCAGATTACGGCGGCGCGTCGTCATACTGGCGAAGGGGCGCGTATTTATGCGGTGCGTCCGGCCCCTGGCGCGCAGGACACCACGCGCGTGCAGTTCAGCCAGAGCGATCTCGGCCCGTCAGAGTCGCGCTCGGTGTTTATCGATCCCTATACCTTACAGGTTAAGGGCGATATGACGGTTTATGGCACCAGCGGCGTGCTGCCGCTGCGGATGTGGCTGGATCAGCTGCATCGCGGTCTGCTGCTGGGCGACTTCGGCCGTCTCTACAGCGAGCTGGCCGCGTCCTGGCTCTGGGTCGCCGCGCTGGGCGGTCTGGTGCTGTGGCTCGGGACGCGACCGCGCCGGCAGGCGAAAAAGCGCTCCTCCAGCTTTGCCTTTGCTCGCCACTGGCATATCACGCTCGGCCTCGTGCTGGCGCTGGGTCTGGTGTTCTTCTCCGTCACCGGCCTCACCTGGTCGCAGTGGGCGGGCGGCAATATTGATAAAATGCGCAGCGATTTCGGCTGGCTGACGCCGCAGGTACGCACCGCGCTGGACGATAGCGCGCCTGCTGCGACCGCCGATCCGCATGCCGACCATCGCGCGATGCCGCAAATGGACGGTATGGATATGAGCAATATGGCAATGCCCGCCATGCCGGCCAAAGCGGCGAACGCCCCGGACGCCGACTGGGACAGCGTGCTTAACGCCGCGCGCCGCAATGGTATTCATGCCGCCAGAGTCGAACTGCGCCAGCCGAAAGAGAGCGGCCAGGCCTGGACGGTCAGCGAGATCGATCGCAGCTGGCCGAGTCAGGTTGATGCCGTTTCCGTCGACCCCGCCAGTTTCGCTATCGTCGATCGCGTTGAGTTCGCCCATTTTCCGCTGGTGGCGAAGCTGACGCGCTGGGGCGTCGATGCGCATATGGGCGTGCTGTTCGGCCTACCGAATCAGCTGCTGCTGGCCTTGTTCGGTTTTGGGCTGTGCGCCATGATCGCGCTGGGCTATCGCATGTGGTGGATCCGCCGTCCGGCGCTGCCTGCGCAGAATCCGGCGCAGACGCTTCTCACCGCCTGGCAGGCGTTGCCGCGCTATGCGCAGGGCGCATCGCTGATCCTGGCTCTGGCGCTGGGCTGGGCGCTGCCGGTGATGGGCGCCAGCCTGCTGATCTTTATCGCGCTCGATCTGCTGCGCTGGCGACGCGCGCAGCGCGCCGCTTTGCCGCAGCCGGAAACGCCGCTGGATCAGCAGTCGCCGCTGGGTATCGTGCGCGGTCGCTTCGCCGCCAAACAGAAAGAGATGCGTTATTTCCTGCGCAGCGTGGTGATTTTGTGGCTGGTTGTCGGCACAGTGATGGGTAAAGCCATTATCAGCGGGGTGATCGATCAGTACCATATCGCCTTTAGCGACTGGTCGCTGATGATGTACGTTACTCAGGCGCTGATGGTACTCCTCTATACCTCGGTCTTTACCGGTCTGATGTCGATTCCGCTGTGGTATTTCTTCCTCGGCGAAAGCGACGAACAGGGCAAATAAAGCCTCATGCTGCTCGTCCACAAGGGCGGGCAGCTTGTTCAAAAAAGTTGAACTCTCTCGGCAAATCTCCCCCCTTCTCATCTTTTCCAGCAGGTTTATTATCCCTCTGTGACCTTATAACGGGAGAAGATGATGAACGTCGTACGTGCCCATCGCGGCCAGCTGTTTGAATATGGTCCCTTTACCATTCGCCGTCTGCGTCCGGGTGAACGCTTCGGGCCGCTGGCGATTGTCGATATGACGACGCTAAAGCTCGGCGCACGCATCCCGATGCATGAGCACGTTAATGACGACATCCTGAGCTACGTCTGGCGCGGATCGGTGCAGCATACCGATCCCAGCGGTGAACGTACGCCGCTGTCGGCGAAACGCGTCATGGTGGTGAATGCGGGCGAAGGTCTGCGACACGAGGAGTCTGCGCCGCTGATTGAAGCGGAAGTGTTGCAGGCATTTATCCGTCCGGCCCGCGCCGGCGGCGCAGCGAAAACTCAGCTGCTGGAACGCGCTGAGGGCATCGCCCACAATGCCTGGACATGGCTGGCAGGCCCGGAAGGCAGTGCCGCGCCGCTGACGCTGCGCCAGGCGATTCATATTTACGATATTCGTCTGGAACGGGGTAAATCCCTTGATGTGCCCGCTATTCCAGGCTTCGCGCCCTGGCTGGCGGTGCTGGACGGCGTGGTGAATCTGGATGGTCAGCGTCTGCATAAAGGGGATGTGGCTGGCGATACTGAAGCGCTGCCCGCCGTGACCGCCGAGCGCGACGCCACGCTGATCTGTTTCCTGGTGGATGCGCAAGCGACCGGGGTGATGAGCGGCACCATCAGCGGCAGTTGATTACAGCCGGTGGCGCTTTGTTAAGACGGGGAGCAGCATAGCCAAAGGTGCCGAAAGGCCGTAAGCCTTTTGGCAACCAGCTACGCTGCTCGTGTAACGGCGGCGATCAACCTCAGCACCAGACGTTTTTTATTACGTATGGTGCTGAATGCGCTGTAGCCGGTGCCTGAACTGGCGCACCTCTTCACGCGACCAGCAGCGCTCCCTGAACGCCACGTTTTTCACGGGTTCCGGCAGCGGCACACCCTCCAGCGATCCCCGATTACAGTAGGCACGAACCAGCCTCAGCGGTGATACGCCAAGGTAACGTGCAAATTCTGAAAGCGTCATTAACTCACTTTTCATATCCGTCTCCTTTTGCGAATGTATATCTGCATCTTCGATTCCTTTCAGGGCGAGTTGTTTGATCTGGCGCAGTGAAAAAGTGATTAATTTTTGACCCAGGCGTAAAAATTCATATTTCCTTAACTGGCGAAGCGGCGCTTTTTCACCCAGGCTTGAGGCTCTTCTCTTCTGCGTGCGAGGATACGTGAAACCCTTCCTGCTGCTTATCCCTTTACTGTTGCCCGGCCTTGCTGGCGCGCATACCTTTGAAACGGGAAAACCTCTTCCCCCGGTTTTTATCGCTAACGAAGGCGAACTGGTAATGCAGCATGAGATGCTGGGCTATCAGCGCTGGAGCAGCCAGTCGCTGACTGGCAAAGTGCGCATGGTCATTCACGTCGCCGGACGGCTTTCGGCCAAAGAGCAAAATGCGCCGCTGATCGCTGCTATCCAGCAGGCGAACTTTCCGCGCAGCCGCTTTCAGACCACCACCATCGTTAATACCGACGACGCTATTCCAGGCAGCGCCATTTTCGTCGAGCGCAGCATCAGGTCGAGTAAGCACGACGCGCCCTGGCAGGATTTTGTTATCGACAGCAGCGGTGTGGCGCAGAACAGCTGGCAACTGACGCCACACGGCTCCGCCGTGGTTCTGCTGGACAGGCAAGGCAGGGTTCGCTTTGCCAAAGACGGCGCCCTGACGCCGCAGGAGGTTAAGCAGGCCGTCGTTTTGCTTAATCAGATGCTTAACGATGAGCCAGCGCCGCCCGAGGCCGCACTTAGTTCGTGAGTAAAATTATTGTTTTATTGCCACTTATTCCCGTTTTGCTCCTCAGCCTGACAATTCTCGACTACGCTTTATTTCACCGCCGCGTCAAAACAAAACAACCACGCTTAGCGCGCGGCGGATCTAAAAATAACAGGCACTGATTTTTTAATGATGGCTCCTTAAGCGCCACTTTGTTCATTCATTGCAATCACGACAGGCCGACGCTCACCTGCAAGTAAGGACTGCCATCATGACCATTTTTGCTGAAAGAGATCTCACCCTCATCCCCAGCGACCCCCTGATGTTACTGGCCAGCATCGAGCAACGTCTCGATCGGCTGCTGCCGGTTGAAAGCGAACGCGACTGCGTGGGCCTCGCCATGCGCGAAGGCGCGCTGGCGCCGGGTAAACGCATTCGGCCGGTGCTGCTGATGCTGGCTGCTCACGACCTTGGCTACCGCGATGAACTCAGCGGTCTGCTGGACCTCGCCTGCGCCATTGAGATGGTGCATGCCGCCTCACTGATACTCGACGATATCCCCTGTATGGACGATGCCGAACTGCGGCGCGGTCGTCCAACCATTCATCGCCAGTTCGGCGAACCGGTCGCTATTCTGGCGGCCGTCGCCCTGCTGAGCCGCGCCTTTGGCGTGATTGCGCTGGCCGACGGCATCAGCAGCCAGGCGAAGACGCAGGCCGTGGCTGAACTCTCCCACTCCGTTGGCATTCAGGGTCTGGTGCAGGGACAGTTTCGCGATCTGACCGAAGGCGCACAGCCGCGCAGCGCTGATGCTATTCAGCTCACCAATCATTTTAAAACCAGCGCGCTGTTTAGCGCGGCAATGCAGATGGCCTCCGTGGTCGCTGGCGCGCCGCTGGAGTCGCGTGAAAAACTGCACCGCTTCGCGCGGGATCTCGGCCAGGCGTTTCAGCTGCTGGACGATCTGAGCGACGGGCAGAGCGACACTGGAAAAGATGCGCATCAGGACGTAGGGAAATCAACGCTGGTCAATATGCTGGGCAGCAAAGTGGTGGAGAAACGCCTGCGCGACCATCTGCGACGCGCCGATCGCCATCTCGCCTCCGCCTGCAGCAACGGCTACTCCACCCGGCATTTTGTGCAGGCCTGGTTCGAAAAAAAACTCGCTATGGTCGGCTGACCGCGCGTTTCCCGTCTGAGTATATGGAGCAGCAATGAAGGACACGGACCTGACGAAACGCAAAAACGATCATCTGGATATTGTTCTGCGTAACACCACGCCAGCGCCAGGCAGCTTCGCCCGTTGGCAATTCACCCACTGCGCCCTGCCAGAGCTGCATCTGGACCAGATCGATCTGCGCACCCGGCTGTTCAACCGCAGCATGCAGGCCCCTTTTCTTATCAGTTCGATGACCGGCGGCGCAACGCGCGCGCGCGCCATCAATCACCATCTCGCCGAGGCGGCGCAGACGCTTGGCCTGGCGCTTGGGGTAGGCTCGCAGCGCGTGGCGCTGGAAAGCGAGAACAACTTTGGTCTGACGCGCGACCTGCGCCGTATCGCTCCTGATATTCCGCTACTGGCGAACCTTGGCGCGGCGCAAATCCTGGGCGAACAGGGCCGCAGGCTGGCGCTAAACGCGGTAAATATGATTGAAGCGGATGCGCTGATCGTCCATCTGAATCCTCTGCAGGAGGCCTTGCAGCGCGGCGGCGATCGCGACTGGCGCGGCGTGCTGGAGGCGATTGCGCAGCTGGTGAAGTCGCTGCCTGTGCCGGTGGTGGTGAAGGAAGTGGGCGCGGGTATTTCGCCGCAGGTTGCGCAGCGGCTCGCTGAAGCGGGCGTCAGCATGATCGATATCGCGGGCGCAGGCGGCACCAGCTGGGCGGCGGTTGAGGGTGAACGCGCCAGCAATCCGCAGCAGCGCGCGGTGGCGATGGCCTTCGCCGACTGGGGCATCCCGACCGACGAAGCGCTGCGCGCAGTGCGCGACAGGCTGCCCGCTATGCCGCTTATCGCCTCCGGCGGCATCCGCGACGGCATCGATGCGGCGAAAGCGCTGCGGCTGGGCGCGGATATCGTCGGCCAGGCTGCGGCGGTGCTCAGCAGCGCCCTGCACTCCGCCGACGCGGTTATTGCGCATTTTCAGACGCTGATTGAACAGCTGCGGGTCGTCTGCTTCTGTACCGGCAGCGCAAACCTGCGTGAGCTGCGTCTCGCGCCGCTGCAGCGCAGCGGAGAGACGCGATGAGCCATTTCGCGGCAATCGCGCCGCCCTTTTACAGCCATATGCGCGCGCTGCAGGCGCTGGCGCAGACGCTGATCGCGCGGGGCCATCGCGTCACCTTTATTCAACAGGCGGATGCCGCCGCGCTGCTGAACGATGCGGCCGTCGGTTTTCATGCCGTCGGGCTGGAAACGCATCCTGTCGGCACGCTCGACCGCACGCTGCAGCTGGCGGCGCACCCTGGCGGTTTAGGCATTCTGCGTCTGATCGGCGATATGGCCAGCAGCACCGATATGCTGTGCCGCGAACTGCCCGACGCGCTGCGGTCGCTGGCGGTAGATGGCCTGATTGTCGACCAGATGGCGCCCGCCGGCGGGCTGGTGGCGGAGGCGATGCAGATGCCCTTCGTGTCTGTCGCCTGCGCCCTGCCCGTTAACCGCGAAGCGCATTTCCCGTTGCCGGTGATGCCTTTTCTCTGGGGAACCAGCAGCGCCGCGCGGGAGCGATTCGCCTCCAGCGAAAAAATCTATGACTGGCTGATGCGCGGCCACGATCGCGTGCTGGCACATTATGCCCGCGCCTTTGGCCTCGCTGGCGGCCGCCAGCCGCATCAGTGCTTATCGCCGCTGGCGCAGATTAGCCAGCTGCCGCACGCGCTCGACTTTCCGCGCCGCGAGCTGCCCGCGCATTTTCACGCCACCGGCCCGCTGCGCGAGCCTGCGCCATCAACCGCGATGCCGCTGTTTAGCGACGGCAAACAGCCGCGTATTTTCGCCTCTCTCGGCACGCTGCAGGGCGGCCGCTACGGGCTGTTTAAAACCCTGGCGAAAGCCTGCCGCGAACTGAATGCAGAGCTGTTGATTGCCCACTGCGGCGGCCTGAGCGATTTTCAGGCGCGAAAGTTAATGCGCGCTGGCGCGGCGCAGGTCGCCTCTTTTGTCGATCAGCGCGCCGCGCTGGCGCAGGCGGACGTAGCGATCACTCACGGCGGCCTGAATACGGTGCTGGACGCGGTGGCGCAGGGAACGCCGCTGCTGGCGATCCCGCTGGCCTTTGACCAGCCCGGCATCGCCGCGCGTCTGACGCACCATGGGCTGGGCATTCGCGCCTCACGCTTCGCCACCAGCCATCAGATTGCGCGCCGTCTGGGTCGCTTGCTGCAGGATCGGGCGATTAAACAGCGTATGTCACTGCTGCAACCGCAGCTGGCAGCCCTCGGCGGCGTTGAGCGCGCGGCCGATATCACCGAACGCGCGCTGCTGACGCGCCAGCCAGTTCGCGCGGAGAAAAATTATGACATCGCAGTATGATCTGCTGTTGCTGGGGGCGGGGCTGGCGAACGGTCTGCTGGCGCTGCGTCTTAAGCAGCAGCAGCCAGACCTGCGCGTGCTGGTACTGGATGCCGACGCCAGAGCGGGTGGGAATCACACCTGGTGCTTTCACGCCGACGATCTCAGCGACCAGCAGCATCAGTGGATCGCGCCGCTGGTGGCGCACCACTGGCCGCACTACGAAGTGCGTTTTCCTCAGCTGACGCGCCAGCTCGACAGCGGCTATTTTTGCGTAACCTCATCGCGCTTTGACGAGGTGCTGCGCGCAGCGCTCGGCGACGCGCTGCGGCTTAACCAGACCGTCGCCTGCTGCGGGCCTGACCATGTTCAGCTCGCCAGCGGCGAAGTGCTGCGCGCCCGCGCCGTGATTGACGGTCGCGGCTATCAGCCTGACGCCGCTCTGCAAATCGGCTTTCAGGCCTTTGTTGGGCAGGAGTGGACGCTTAGCCAGCCTCATCAGCTTGAAGGGCCGATTCTGATGGACGCTACCGTCGACCAGCAGGGCGGCTATCGTTTCGTCTATACGCTTCCGCTCTCGCCGACGCGGCTGCTGATCGAAGATACGCACTACATCGATGACGCCTCGCTGGCGGCGGCGCAGGCGCGTCAGAATATCTGCGATTACGCCGCACGTCAGGGCTGGCAGCTGGCGACGCTAGTACGCGAAGAACGCGGCGCGCTGCCGATTACGCTGGCGGGCGACTTCGAACGTTTCTGGCATCATCGTCAGCCCTGCGTTGGCCTGCGCGCCGGGCTTTTCCATCCCACTACCGGCTATTCGTTACCGCTGGCGGCGTCGCTGGCGGACGCGCTGGCGACGGAACAGGATTTTTCCCCTGACGCGCTTGCCCCGCGTATTCACCGCTTCGCCCAGGCGGCGTGGCGGGAACAGGGCTTCTTTCGCATGCTTAACCGCATGCTGTTTCTGGCCGCCGATGCGGATCAACGCTGGCGCGTTATGCAGCGTTTTTACGGTCTGTCGGAGGGACTGATCGCCCGATTTTACGCCGGGCGGCTTACCCTGGCCGACCGGGCGCGCATTCTTAGCGGCAAGCCGCCGGTGCCGGTGCTGGCGGCGATACAGGCTATTCTCACTCAACCTTCTGGACGAAGAACATTACGATGAAGCAGACCACGGTAATTGGCGCAGGATTTGGCGGACTGGCGCTGGCGATTCGCCTGCAGGCGGCAGGCATTCCAACGCGACTGCTGGAGCAGCGCGACAAGCCGGGCGGCCGCGCTTACGTTTATCAGGATCAGGGCTTTACCTTTGATGCTGGCCCAACGGTTATTACCGACCCCAGCGCCATCGAGGAGCTGTTCACGCTGGCGGGCAAATCGATGCGCGACTACGTTGAGCTGCTGCCGGTCACGCCTTTCTACCGGCTCTGTTGGGAGTCGGGCGAGGTGTTTAGCTATGACAACGATCAGGCGCGGCTGGAGGCGGAGATCCATAAATTCAATCCGCGCGACGTAGCAGGCTATCAGCGCTTTCTCGACTACTCGCGCGCGGTGTTCGCCGAAGGCTATCTTAAGCTCGGCACCGTTCCCTTTCTGTCGTTTCGCGATATGCTGCGTGCCGCCCCTCAGCTGGCGCGTCTACAGGCGTGGCGCAGCGTCTACAGCAAGGTGGCGAGCTTTATTGAGGATGATAAGCTGCGCCAGGCTTTCTCTTTTCACTCTCTGCTGGTTGGCGGCAACCCTTTCGCTACCTCCTCCATCTATACCCTGATCCATGCGCTGGAGCGGGAATGGGGCGTCTGGTTTCCGCGCGGCGGCACCGGCGCGCTGGTACAGGGCATGCTGCGACTGTTTCAGGATTTAGGCGGCACGCTGGAGTTGAATGCGCGCGTCAGCCATATCGAAGCGAAGGATGCCGCGATTTCCGCTGTGCATCTGCAAGATGGCCGGGTGTTTGAGACACGCGCGGTCGCCTCCAATGCCGATGTGGTGCATACCTACAGCGACCTGCTTGGCCAGCACCCCGCCGCTGCGGCTCAGGGCAGAAAACTGAAAGGCAAGCGCATGAGCAACTCGCTGTTCGTGCTCTATTTCGGCCTGAATCATCATCACGATCAGTTGGCGCACCACACTGTCTGCTTCGGCCCGCGCTACCGCGAGCTGATTGATGAAATCTTTAACCACGACGGACTGGCGGAGGATTTTTCCCTCTATCTGCATGCGCCCTGCGTCACTGACCCTTCGCTTGCGCCGCCAGGCTGCGGTAGCTATTACGTACTGGCACCGGTTCCTCATCTTGGCACCGCCGACCTTGACTGGAGCGTAGAGGGGCCGCGCCTGCGCGATCGCATTTTCGCCTATCTGGAAGAGCACTATATGCCCGGCTTGCGCAGCCAGCTGGTAACGCACCGCATGTTTACGCCGTTCGATTTTCGCGACGAGCTTAATGCCTATCAGGGCTCCGCCTTTTCCGTTGAACCGATTTTGCGGCAGAGCGCCTGGTTCCGGCCGCATAACCGCGACAGCCACATTCGCAATCTCTATCTGGTTGGCGCGGGCACGCATCCGGGAGCAGGCATTCCTGGCGTGATCGGCTCAGCCAAAGCGACCGCAAGCCTGATGCTGGAGGATCTGCATGAATAATCCGACGCTGTTGCACCATGCGGTAGAGACGATGGAAGTAGGCTCAAAGAGTTTCGCCACCGCGTCTAAGCTGTTTGATGCGAAAACGCGCCGCAGCGTGCTGATGCTCTACGCCTGGTGCCGCCACTGCGACGACGTGATTGACGATCAGCAGCTGGGCTTTCCTGGCGACCTCCCCTCGACGCAAACGCCGCAGCAGCGGCTGGCTCATCTGGAACTTAAAACCCGCCAGGCTTATGCGGGCGCGCAAATGCATGAACCGGCTTTCGCCGCCTTTCAGGAGGTGGCGCTCGCCCATGATATCTCTCCGGCTTACGCCTTCGATCATCTGGAGGGGTTCGCCATGGACGTGCGTGGCGCGCGTTATGAAACCTTTCAGGATACGCTGCGCTACTGCTACCACGTCGCAGGGGTGGTAGGACTGATGATGGCGCAGATTATGGGCGTACGCGACGCGGCCGTACTGGATCGCGCCTGCGATCTCGGCATCGCCTTTCAGCTGACCAACATTGCGCGCGATATTGTCGAAGATGCCCGGGTCGGGCGCTGTTACCTGCCGGAAAGCTGGCTGGAGGAGGCCGGACTGGATCGGCTTCACTTCGCCGATCGCCATCATCGCCCAGCGCTGGCGAGGCTGGCGCGCCGTCTGGTGAGCGAGGCGGAGCCTTACTACGCTTCCGCCTCGGCCGGACTCGCCGGATTGCCGCTGCGCTCCGCCTGGGCGATTGCTACGGCGAAAGAGGTCTATCGGCGCATCGGGGTAAAGGTGTATCGCGCGGGGGAAACCGCCTGGGATTGCCGCCAGTCCACCAGCAAACAGGAGAAGCTCCTGCTGCTGGCGGCTGGCGCGGCGCAGGCGGTCAAATCTCGGGCGGCCGTTTCGCCGCCGCGTCCGGCTGAGCTTTGGCAGCGTCCGCGTTAGCCTGACGCCCGTGTCGCTGACGCAGCGTCGCCTGTAATTTTGACAGCGGCGGCGCATAGAGGAAGCCGAATGAAACGCAGTCTTCCCGACCGCGCACCGCATGATGCATACGATGCGCCATATAGAGCCGTTTAAAGTAGCCGCGGCGCGGAATGTACTTAAAGGGCCAGCGCTGATGGACCAGGCCGTCATGCACGATAAAATAGAGCAGCCCATAGAGCGTCATGCCTGCCCCTATCCACTGTAACGGCCAGACGCCGCGGCTGCCCAGGTAGATCAACGCAATCGCCAGTAAGGCGAATACCACCGCGTAAAGATCGTTGATTTCAAACCAGCCGGAATGCGGCTCATGATGCGACCGATGCCAGCCCCATCCCCATCCATGCATAATATATTTGTGCGACAGCGCGGCAGTAATTTCCATCGCGACGACGGTCAGCAACACGATCAAAGTATTCCACAACCACAGCATAATCTCTCCCGTCAGTGCATCCTGCAAGCCAGCGCCAGCTGGCCCTCATCAGCTGCGGCATCCCGCAGGCGAACCTTAAGTCTAGGCTATGGCCTGTAATTCGCCGCAGGGTTTAACCGCATTATCCGCGCCGCCGCGCGATGCAAAATCGGTGAATTTCCGGCATTAGCACAAAAGGCAATGGCGCGAGCGGCCTGCGCTGCCGTAGACTGCGGCGGCAAAAAAACAAAACAGGGATTACAACAAGATGAAACTTTTCTACAAAGCGGGCGCCTGTTCGCTGACTACCCATATCATTCTGCACGAAGCCGGTTTGCCGCATACCTCCGTCGCGGTGGATTTGAAAACCAAACGTACCGCAGAAGGCGAAGATTTTCTGGCGATCAACAGCAAGGGCTATGTGCCGGCGCTGCAGCTGGATAATGGTCACGTACTGACCGAAGGCGCCGTAATCGCGCAGTACCTGGCAGACCTGAAGCCGGAAAGTAATTTGCTGGCGGCAAGCGGCGAAGCGCGCTATGCGGTGCTGGAGTGGATGAACTTTATTTCAACCGAACTGCACAAGGGTATCGGCGCTTTCTTTAATCCGGCCATAACGCCAGAGTGGAAGGCGGCGGCAACCGCCACGCTGACCAAACGCCTTGACTGGCTGGCGGAAGCGCTGGGCGATAACAGCTTCCTTTACGCTAACCATTTCACCATTGCCGATGCGTATCTCTTCAACGTGCTGAGCTGGTTCCGCGTGGTTGACTTCAGCCTGGATCGCTGGCCGGCGCTGCAACGTTTTGCTGCGACCCATGCGCAGCGCCCGTCTGTGATCGCCGCCATGAAGTCGGAAGGTCTGCTGTAATAAAACAGCGCGCCCGACGGGCGCGCTCTTCAATCAGAAATCCGCTTTCAGCACGATGCGATAGTGCGCCTTACCGGCGCGCAGGTGATCGAGCGCGTCGTTGATTTTCGACATCGGGAAGTATTCCACGGTTGGCGCGATATCTGCGCGCGACGCCAGACGAAGCAGCGAACGCAGCTGACCCGGCGAGCCGGTAGATGAGCCAGTAACCGCGCGATCGCCCGTGATAAGCGTAAACGCAGGCACCTCAAACGGCTTCATCACTGCGCCGACGGTATGGAACTTGCCTTTCGCCGCCAGCGCCTGGAAATAGGGCTGCCAGTCGAGATCGACCGCGACGGTGCTGATAATCAGGTCAAACTGGCCCGCCAGCTTTTTCAGCGCTTCCGGATCGCGGCTGTTAACGACGTAATCCGCACCCATCTGCTTAATGGTTTCGGTTTTAGCGGGCGACGAGCTGAACGCCGTCACTTCCGCGCCGAGCGCGCGCAGCAGTTTAATCGCCATATGGCCGAGTCCGCCAATGCCGATTACGCCAACACGGCTGGTAGCGGTAATGTTGTGCATCAGCAGCGGTTTAAAGACGGTGATGCCGCCGCACAGCAGCGGGCCTGCGGTGGCGGGATCCAGGTTTTCCGGCAGCGGGATCGCCCATTGCCAGTTAGCGCGTAGATGACTGGCGAAACCGCCATGATTGTTGATGGTAGAGACTTTGTTGTTTACGCAGTTTACCTGCTCGCCGTTGATGCAGGCGTCGCAGTGCTGACAGCTCTTGGCCGTCCAGCCGATGCCCACGCGCTGGCCAATGTTCAACCCTTTATTTTTGGCGCTGTCGCCCAGCGCGACCACGCGGCCAATCACCTCATGGCCTGCGATCAGCGGATAGGTCGAGCCGCCCCACTCGTTATCGATCATGGACAGATCGGAGTGGCACACGCCGCAGTAATCGACTTCAACTTCGACATCTTCCGCCGCCAGCGGGCCGGGATCGTACTCATAAGGTTGAAGCGCTTCTCCAGCCTTCATCACTGCGTAACTTTTAAATTTCATGCTTTCCTCGCTGATATAGTGAATGCGCTCAGGGCATTTTGGCGCTAAAGCTGTCCGCGACCGTCACGAACTGCCCGCCGCCAAGATGATGCAGAGTGTGCAGCGCGCGGTTTTCGGCGCTGAAATGCCAGCGCCCCTCATAAAAGACGCGGCTGTCAGCCGCCGCCGCGACAACTTCGCCGAACAGCGTGTCGTAGTTTTGCTGCGCTTCTGTTGCCGGCAGCAGCCGGCACTCCAGCCAGGCGACGCAGCTCTCTTCCAGCAGCGGCACGCCCAGCTCGGGGCCATTGATGGCCTGAATGTTATAGGCGGCGAATTTATCGTGATCGCGTCCTGAGGTATTGCCGACCGCATAGGTCAGATCGGCAAAGGCAGCAGCCGGGACGCAGACGCCAAATGCACCGCTCGACTCGATCAGCTCGCGCGACCAGGTTGCTTTATCCACCACAATAGCCACGCGCGGCGGAGTGAACTCTACCGGTGTAGACCAGGCGGCGGCCATCACATTGCGGCGTTGCGTTTGCGGATGCTGGCTGGTAATCAGAATGGTAGGACCATGGTTAAGCAGGCGGCTGGCGTGCTGAAGCGCCACCGGTTGGAAATGCGACATATCGATTCCTTACTGAAATTGACGCACACTGCTTTGCACATCATAAATTGCTGTAAACGTTTTACTTTACGCGTTTTCGCTATTTGAGGTTTACCGCTGCGTGCCGGGCCATTTTTATAAGAGATCGTGGTTCAACGGCGTGCGAAAAGCGTGGCGCGCTGCGGTCATCAGCTGATCGGCCGTCACTGTGGGGGGCAGCCGCATCAGGACTTTGCTGGCCTGCCAGTAACACAACACCATAATTTCGTCCGTTTCGCTTTCTGCCAGCTCTCTCAGCCGCGCGCGCAGCGAGAGTACGTTCAGCGTTTGCTGCTCGTCCAGCATCTCTTCGATAGTCTTGTTTATGACATCGTGGATTATCTTCCAGGAAAGATTAGTAAGCAAAATCAACCTCTTCTAGCCCTTTCCGGCTCGGGAGCTGTTATAACTTTTACTGCGCAGACAAAACGTCTGCGGATGAGTTAATGTTAATCTGGCATTAACTATAGTCGTATCGCCGGGCTTTCGGCGACTTTTACATAGTGGGATTATCACAGTGAAAGCGTTTTCAGAAATGAAGAGGATTTCGTGGTAAACCGCGGTCTGGCCCACTGCTTTAGCACCGGCGTCGCGCCAGCCGAAAGTGAGTGACCAGCTTTCGCAGAAGCCATTATTCGAGAGGGAACAGGAGTCATGATGAGTACAGAACGTTTGCATGCCGATCCGCTGATCTGGGGAGATGGACCGCGCGTTTTCGAAGTTTTTCTGGAGCCTACCTGCCCGTTTTCCGTCCGCGCGTTTAATAAGCTTGATGTGCTGCTTGAATACGTTGGCGAAAATGAAATGACGCTAAAAATTCGTCTGCATTCGCAGCCGTGGCATCTCTATTCAGGCGTAATTGTGCGATATATTCTGGCCGCTTCGACGCTGCCGCAAGGGAAACAAGCTGCCAGAGCGGTGCTGAAAGCGGTGGCCGATCACCGTGAAGAGTTTGAATTTACTGACCACTGCCGCGGGCCGAATATGCAAACCACGCCTGAAGAGATTGTTGAGCGCTTAAAGCAGTACAGCGGCATTGACGCTCGCGCGCCTTTCGACCGAGCAGAACTGCAAAATGAGATTAAATGGCACTGTAAATATGCGCGACAAAACGGCGTGCACGTCTCGCCTGGTTTTATGATTAACGGGCTTATTCAGCCTGATATGGGCAGCGGTGATGAGGTTAGCGAGTGGGCTAAACGCTTAATGGCATGATGGGGTTTCACCTGCTTATTCCGCAGGCAAATTAAAGGTTTGATCGGTGTCGTTATCTTCGTAAGCAGGTATTTCTACATCGTCCGGTAAGGGTTCTGTATCGGGACGTTCTGACATCTTTTACCTCCTCATATCACCGCTGAAAAACTTAACATATCGCTACATCACTGCTTCTTTCAGACGCCTTTTGGACAAAACGCGTCAGAGAGTAAAAATTCGCTGTTATACCGTTTCGCCTGCCCACTGAAATGGTTGTTCGATCAGGCAATTACGCAGGTTAAATAAACAACGAAGCGCGCGACAGGTTTCGGTTACATCTGGCAATATAATAAACTACTGAAACTAGCTGCGATGCCGATAAATTGATATGTGCAGACGGGGAGGTCGACAGCGAGCCAACACCAGGGCAAATGCGTCGACTTCCCCGCTGCAGCTGTTCTAATTCAGGCCTGCCGGTCTCCCGGCAGGCTGAATAAGCGCACGTTACGGACGTTTCAGCAGCGGATCGACTTTATCCTTGTCCTCAACCCCTGCCACACCGCTTCTTTCGACGATGCGACCATCAGCATCGGTTTCGTTCAGAGCGCCAGTGGTACCCGTAGTTGGGTTCAGAGCGCCGGTGGTACCAGCGGTTTTCGCAGTGGTGCCGCCTGTTAAAGGCGCGTCTGCTGCGAGCGTGTTATCCGCGTGGTCGATATCCACTTCCTGGCGGCGGACAGAATCAGTGATGTTTTCAACGCGCTCGCTCTGATCTTTGCGAACCACCACTTCTTCTTTGATATGCGCCGTTTTGTTTATTACCGGCTGCTCATGCGTTTCCGCCACTTCAATGGTTTTCTCTTCCCAGTCAACGTCACCCGTTGCAGCCAGATTGCCTGTTGAACGGCGGAAAATATCGGCATGCTGTTCCTGCAGAGAAATGTCTTCCGATACCTGATCGGTAACGGTATAGCGGCGCACGCGCGTGGTCCCTTCGCTGACCAGACGCTTACCGACTTCCAGACGCTCCTCGGCAAGGCGCAGCACTTCTTCTTCACTTTCATCGCCGGTCAGAGAGGTACGAACCGGCTCAGTCACACCGCTGTTTACACCCGAAGTAGTC
Organism: Pantoea sp. ACRSB; assembly: GCF_022346905.1. NCBI lineage: Bacteria > Pseudomonadati > Pseudomonadota > Gammaproteobacteria > Enterobacterales > Erwiniaceae > Pantoea > Pantoea sp. ACRSB. Next base: position 82,869 of record NZ_JAKRNL010000004.1, read on the forward strand.
TGCGCGGCTGAAACGGTGTAACCGTCATCCTGCCCCAGTCCATTTCCTGGCGGCAGTTCACCGGTATCATGCGCATCGAGCACGCTGTAGGCACGCGGCAGCTGATCTTCATTGGCGCGCAGCGTCAGTACCACGCTGCCTGAGTTCATCGCATCTTCATACACGCCGCTTTGCTCTTCATCTACTGAGTTGCCGAACAGACGCTGCCAGAAGCCAGGATGACGGGCCTCGTGTCCTTCCGATTTCAGACGTTCGCCAGAAATCACATCAATATCGTGCTCTGCAAAACCCGCTTTAATCAGGCTACGCTTTGCGCCTTCTGCCTGTGCCAGGGTACTGAACATCGTTACGATCTTTTCGTGTGCCATGATTTCCTCCTGCGTGATGATGGCTTTAGGTGTCGTCTTTTTTCCGGTCAATTTCGACATGCTGTTTACGTAATGAAACGGTCTCCTCCCAGGGAACCTCTTCCTGCGTTCGCCGGATATGCAACTCCTCTTTCAAAACCAGCCTGCGAATCACTTCAACCTCTTCTTCCACCACTGGAACGATAAGGACGCCATCTTCTTCCCTGATATCCGGCATAGACGCAATGCGCTCGTTTTTCGGCACATGCGTGACCTCAACATTTTCCCGGCGTAACATCAGACTTACTGGCTCGTGATGGGTAGAAGTCTGGCGTTTAACAGTGACATAGCTATCCAGAACCTCTTCCCGCGATACGGTCAGCTTTTCTTCAGCCAGATGCAAAACTTCCTCTTTTGCATGTGGATGTTTGTCTTTGTTTGAAGAAGAAGCCATATTTGACCCTTAATGAAATGCCCGGTTGAAATAAACACCCTGATATAATCAAATCAAAAGCATTTACAACTAAAGAAATTTAAGTGTGAATCAAAACCCAGCCGTTGCAAGCCAGACGGCAAAAAAAACTAGAATAATTAAAAATCCGAACCAGGGGATATAAAAGCAAAAATATTGCGAATGATAAATTATTCAGCCCAGCCAACGACTTATTGCCTGATTAAGCCCTCCTGACGCGCGGTGCTAATTCAGGAAAATTCCTACCACATAAAATTTTTAATTTAGCTACGCCACCCAAACAACCCACCCAACCTGATGATTTACAATAACTTTATATATAGAGAAAAATAATCAGCATAAAGAATATGTAAAAATATGTCAGCGCGTTAGTAATTACGTCTGTAACCAGAAATTAGCCTTGATCGAATGACTTTAATAATTACTGGCTGATATTAACCGTCCAGAAAAAGGCTAAAATCCATGAGTAAAATGTGGAACAGGTTGCGGTGGAGGTCTTTTGTTTAGCAGGACAACTTAGCTTAATGAAAAGCAGAGCGCCCTGCCGCCGGGGCGCTGTATATGGCGCATTGCGGCAGAGCGGATTAATTATTTATCGTCAAAAAAACTCTCTGGCAATTGTCCTGGCGCGCGGTCAATTACGCTGTCATTGTCCGGGCCTTCATTTTTCATATAGGTTACTTCTGCAAACTCAGGAATGATGACGTAGGGATAGGCAGGCCCTTCATCTCTGAAGCGATGCATATCCTCTATAAATTCATTTTGATAGCAGATGGTCTTTTCAGGGTGCTGGCCCTCACCGGCAATCCACTGCGGAAAGAAAATCGTGCCGTGTAGCAGCTTGCGGTTTAAATCAAAGAGCAGGCTGACGCAGGTGCCGGTTGGTTCATGCCAGTCAACCTTAAAGATGCCAGGCGCAAACTGTACGGCATTCATCTTCTGATGCGTTACCCAGCGCCCGCCTACCAGGCCCTTATGGATGCGGTAATCGCAGGTTGTTTCATTGCGTGCATACCACTCATATTTCCAGCCGTTATCGTAGGTATAGACAAAATGCGTCCCGACAAACTGCGAAAGATCGCGGGATGACTCGTTAATCGAAGCAATAGACATGGCTTACCTCATGTTAGCAGTAAGAAGAACGCTGGCCCGGCGCGCAGAGCTGCGTTTTCGTGAAGCAGTGGATGCTAATCTTTAACCGGCTCACTTATTATTGATGAGGATCAGCTATTCACCACTTGCATGAACGTCAGGGCGAACTCAGAAAGGCAAAAAGGCTAAACCTTCCTTCAACGCAGCGCGGCTTTTTCCTCAGAGCCTCTCTCTTTTCCTTCTTTCCGCACAGCAGATGCTTGCCTGACAGCGGCAGGCTTACCATAATCGTTATCTATTTTTCTTTATAACGAGTAACCAAATGAAAAAGTTAGTGCTTTTAGCGCTGGTTAGCGGCGCTATTTGCAGCGCCTCGGCGATGGCGACTGATATCCGCGTTACCTACGCAGGCTCTATGGGTAAGGTGATGGATGAGAGCTTAGGCCCGGCGTTCGCCAAAGCGAACCACGGCAGCTATCAGGGACAAGGCCAGGGCGCCTACGGCATGGCGCGCCTGCTGGCGAGCAAAAAAATCACCGCCGACGTCTTTGTCTCAATCACGCCAGGGCCAATGCAGATCCTGAAGGACGCAGGCCTGATCGATAACGCGGTGCCGGTCGCCAGCACCAGTATGGTGATCGCCTACAGTCCGAAAGGCCCGTATGCGCAAAAATTTGCCGCCGCGGCGAAAGCGAACGATGCAGGCTGGCTTGAAGTGCTGGCGACGCCGGGCCTGAAGTTCGGCCGCACCGATCCGGTCAACGATCCTAAAGGTCAGAATATCGTCTTCACCCTGCTGCTGGCGGAGAAGTATTACCACAAGCCGGGCGCTGCCGACAAAATTATGGGTGGCGTACAGAATCCAGCGCAAACGCATCTGGAAGGCGGCCTGCTGGCGCGGCTGGAGAGCGGTCAGGTAGACGCCGCAGCGGGTTACGAAAGCGAAGTGATCTCTGCGCATCTGCCTTATGTCGCGCTGCCGGACGAAATCAATCTGAGCAATCCGGCGCAGGCCAAAAAATGGTACGACACCGTGAGCTTTACCCTTAAAGACAGCAAAGGTGAGGAGAAAACGCTGCATACTCAGCCGCTGGTTTACTATGCGGCGGTGCTGAAAAACGCGCCTCACGGGGAAGCAGCGGGTAAAGCCTTTGTGGATTTTATGCTGAGCAAATCGGGACAGGCGCTTTTCCAGCAGAATGGCTACGCCGCGCCTAAAGGTGATGCGATTTACCCGTAATGAAGCGCTCTCCTTCTACCGCGTTATGGTTATCGCTGCCAGCACTGCTGATGCTGGCAGTGCCTTTTCTGACGCTGATTGCCATTACGCACTGGCGGAATTTCCATCTGGCCTGGGGCGACGGCGACGCTATCGCGACGTCGACCGGGCTGGGACTTATTGCCCTGCTGCTGATTATCGTGAGCGGCCTGCCCGTCGCCTGGTGGCTGTCGCAGGCGCGAGGTAAAGCGCGGGCGGTGGTAGAACTTCTGGTGCTGATCCCGCTGCTGACGCCGCCGCTGGCGATGGGCATTCTTCTGGTTCGCGCTTATGGCCCATACGGGCCGGCCGGCTCGCTGCTGGCGCGGCTGGGCATCGCGCTGGTCAATAATCCTGCCGCCTTTGTGCTGGCGCAGTGGTATGGCGCACTGCCCTACTTTATTACGGCGGCGCGATCCGCTTTTGCCGCCGTACCTGTTGCTATTCTGGAAGCGGGCCGCACGCTGGGCGCGTCACCGTGGCAGCGTTTTCTTCGGCTTTCTCTGCCCCTCGCCGCGCCAGGCCTGGCCTCGGCGGTAGCGCTGGCCTGGGTTCGGGCTATCGGCGAATTCGGCATTGTGATGATCTTTGCCTATTTCCCGCAGGGCATTCCGGTTAAGCTCTACAACAATTTGCAGAATGATGGCGTCGATGCGGTGTACGTGCTGCTGTGGCTGCTGTTGTTGTTTACCTTACCTTTGCCGCTGGCCTGCTTTGCGCTTGTACGTCGCTACGCGCGCGACAGGCAGCCGCGCGCACCCGATCGGGAGTGATCTGATGTCCGTTTCGCTGGAGCAGTTAACCGATAAATATCCTGAGGCGCACGTATGGGCGTTCGGCGACTCAGCCGAACTGGCCGATCGTCTGGTTACGCTGGTGATTGCCGGTAAAAAAGTGGCGAGCTGTGGCTCGCTGCAGTCGTGGAGTGAGGACGAGGCGAAGCCGCAGCCTGGCGGCTACAGCATTGTGCTGGATGGCGCGGGTCAGCCGCGCTGCGTCATCCGCACAACGGGCCTGTTCTTAACTCGCTTTGACCGCTTGACGCCGGAAATGGCGATGCTGGAAGGCGAAGACGATCTCAGCCTGGAAAGCTGGCGTCGCGAGCATCAGCGCTTTTTCCAAAGTGAAGGAACCTTTCATCAAGAGATGGAGCTGGTGTTTGAAACTTTTCAGCTGATCGAGGTGGTGTAGCCCGGGCGATAACAGTGAGCCTTTTTCGACAGGCCAGAGTCAGCAGAGTAGTGTGATTTTGCAAAGTTGCCGACATTACAGTAACTGGATTAAGTTGGTAACTTTCACATCGCAAACGGTAAATCTGTCTGCCAGACTGCGCTTCTATTGTTAACCGGGCGAAGGGCCAATAAAGAACTTGCATCTTAATACTACTATGAAGAGCTGGCTCGCTAACTTAAAGCTCAGGCAATAAAGAGTGGCATCAGTGCTGGATTCAAATATAATCCGCCTTTACTTTTTATAAACTATGACTTGAGCTTTTATGAACGCAAGCCAGACCAACTCTCGTTATCGTCTTGATATCGATGGGTTACGCGCCGTCGCTGTTATTTTTGTTATTGTCTTTCATGCAAATCCAGACTGGTTGAACTCAGGGTTTATTGGCGTAGATATTTTTTTCGTCATATCGGGTTACCTGATTAGCGGCATTATTCTTACGCAGATACAAGAAAAGCGCTTTTCATTGAGCCGCTTTTTTGTTAGCCGCATGTGGCGTATCCAGCCAGCTCTGATTCTGGTATCAATAGCGACACTTCTTGCTGCATCAATTTTATATGTCGTTCCTGATTATCTTAATTTTCTTAAAAGCGCAAAATACACCAGCCTTTTTCTCTCAAATCAGTACTTCGCAAAGCAGTCTGTTGCTTACTCCTCCCCAGAAAGCCAATATTTCCCGCTGCTTCATACATGGTCTTTATCGGTAGAATGGCAGTGGTACCTTTTCCTTCCACCGGTTCTGTTAACCAGCTTTTACCTGGCGAAGCGTAGTCATTGGGTGGTGGAAGGCCCGCAAAAAAAGGGGCTTTATACAACCTTAACCTGGTTAGCTGTCACTGTTATTTTGAGTGGCTTATCTATGGTCATTAGTCATAAATCACTCGGCGGAGTCTATTATTTTCTCACGACGAGGGCTTTCGAATTTACTGCTGGAGGTTCGGTTTTCCTTCTTAGCAGACTCATTTCCTCTGCGCGTCCTTGCATTTTGTCTGTGCTCGGTGGTCTTTCACTTATTACGCTTCTGCTCATCGCCCTTCAGAAGGGCGTTCTTAACAGTTACCCTGGCTTCTGGACACTGGCCGTTGTGCTGGCTTCTGCTGTGCTGCTTTTTTCAGGCAATTACCAGGAGAAAATCATATCGGGGCTGCTGGGGTTATATCCGCTCGTTCTGATCGGTCGTTTATCCTACTCTCTTTATCTGTGGCACTGGCCCGTTTTTGCATTTTGTCGCTATCTTGGTATTAACCTTGCTGGTTATTCTCTGATTCTCTCGTTAACAGGCATTATCGCTCTTTCAGCTGGCAGCTATTATCTTATTGAGGCTCCACTCAGAAAGAAACGTTTATCCTTCAAATGGACGTTTTTAATTTTGTTCCTGGTTCCTTTATTAATTTTTAACGGACTCTACACTCTTGCCGTGAAACATGGAGGCTTTCCTGCACGCCTTGGCGCAAGTTACGCCCGTCAGCAACATGTTCTTGACCAATACCTGGCTAAAGCCGGTCGCAGAGAGAGTTGCCTCAATAATAGTAATGACCCAGGTAGTTGTCAGCTGGGTAATACTCAAAGCGCACGCACCGCACTGATGATTGGTGATTCAAACTCCAATCATTTTTGGGGTTTCTTTGACGTATTAGCCAAAGCGGCAAATATCAGGGTAAGCGCTTTAAGCGCTTCATCATGCCTTACGCTTCCTGGAATCTGGCAATTTGACTGGTGGATTTATAAAAATCAGCCTTACTCAGAATGTCACGATCGGACTCAGCATTATTTCCAGCTGATTAAACAAAATCATTATAACTATGTAATAATAGGCGAGATATGGGAACAGTACGCCAATGGCCCTTACCTGATTAATAATATCAATGATAACCGCTCGGAGGCCTTGTCTAAATCGAGGATGAATCAGGCTGTGAGAGAAGCACTTGATATCATTATTGCCTCTGGCGCACGTCCTGTCTTCATCAAGACTATTTATCCTATGCCGTCCGGGTATCAGGAATGCATCAGCCGCCAGGCAGTGAAACGTGCAGATTTTGTTCGCGAAACGTGTAATGAACCAAGAGCGCTGCCTGATGAGGAGCCATATATAGCGTCGCTATTTACTCAACTAAAAAAAGAATACCCCTCTTTAATGATTATTGATCCTAAGGCTATTCAGTGCCCGAATGGCCAGTGTATCAGTCAGATTGACGGCATACCTTTATATCGTGATGTAGGACATCTGACAGATTACGCTTCATATCGTTTTGGAGACATATATTTACAGAGATACGGAAACCCGTTTAATCATTAAGCTCAGGCTGCGTCAGGTGAGCAAGTTCTGAAAAACAAATTATTATTGCCGCTGCTTTCAGACAGCGGCCTGTCAGAAGCCTTAATTTTAAAAATTATGGCTTCTGACTTTCCATCGCAAGATATTGATTAGCCTTTAGGTCTGTTAACCTGCATTACGCTGGAAATGGCTGTTAACAAAGGCGCGGCAGCGCGGCGAAATGGGATCAAGGAAAACCTGCTCTGGCGCGCCCTCTTCTTCAATCATTCCCTGATGCAGAAATACCGCTTTGTTCGATACGTCGCGCGCAAAGCCCATTTCATGGGTCACGATAATCATGGTGCGGCCCTCCTCCGCCAGCCCGCGGATCACGCGCAGCACTTCACCCACCAGCTCCGGATCGAGCGCCGAGGTTGGCTCATCAAACAGAATTGCCTTCGGCTGCTGCGCCAGCGCGCGCGCAATCGCCACACGCTGCTGCTGGCCGCCCGACAGCTGCGATGGCCAGGCGTCGCGTTTCGCATAAAGCCCTACCTTGTGCAGCAGCGTCTCCGCCTCTTCCGTCGCCTCTTTCAGGTTTAGCTTCTGTACATGCACCGGCGCTTCAACAATGTTCTGCATCACCGTCTTATGCGGCCAGAGGTTAAAGCTCTGAAACACAAAGCCGAGCTGCATGCGCATCAGCTTGATACGCTGGCGCTGCGCGCGATTAAGTTTTTCGTCGGGATTATCCAGCGTTACGCTGTTCTCGCCCACGGCGATAACGCCCGCCTGTGGCACCTCAAGAAAAGGAATACAGCGCAGCAGCGTGCTTTTGCCCGAGCCGCTGGCGCCGATCAGAGAGATAACATCGCCATCCTGTGCCGTCAGGCTGATGTCGTGCAGCACTTCATGTCCCGCATAGCTTTTTCTGAGATGGCTCAGCATGATGGTTGGTTGGGTCATGAACGTGCTCCAAAATAATAGGGGGAGAGGCGTCGCTCCAGCACCGAGACGCCTTTGCTCACCAGCATGCTGAGCAGCAGATAGATCGCCGCAGCGCTGAGGAAGACTTCCAGCGCGCGAAAGGTAGAGGAGACAATAGAGTCGGCGATGCCGGTCATCTCCATCAGGCTGATGGTGCTGACCAGCGAGGTGGATTTAAGCATAGAGATGATTTCATTACTGTAAGCGGGCAGCGCCTGACGAATGGCAATGGGCAGCGTAATGCGGGTAAATACCTTATGCGAAGGCATGCCGCATACTCTGGCCGCTTCCAGCGACTGGCGACTGACCGCATTCAGCCCGCCACGCAGGATCTCCGAGGTATAGGCCGCATCGTTAAGGATAAGGGCCAGCAACCCGCACCAGTAAGGATCGCGCAGCAACGGCCACAGCACGCTTTCCCGCACCGCCGACAGGCTGCCCAGCCCGTAATAAATCATAAAAATCTGAATCAGCAGCGGCGTGCCGCGAAACTGCCAGACGTAAAGCCGGGCGAAATAGCTGCCGACGCGCGTCTGACGCAGCAGGTTCAGCCCCAGCGCCAGCAGGCCACCGCCAAGCAGCGACAGCACCGCCAGGTTAATGGTCAGCGGCAAGCCTTTGAGCAGCGCAAGCAGGGTTTCCTGCAAAAAAGGGATATCCATTGGCTTTCCTTACACGTTGGCGCGCTGCTGGCCGCGCATCGCAAACTTCTCGACGGCGCGGAAGACCCAGTCGGAACAGGTTGTAATAATCAGATAGATCACGGCGCCGACGCTGTAGAAGAAAAAAGACATCTGCGTGGAGTTGGCGGCCGTGGTGATCTGGTTCATGGTTTCTACCAGCCCGGTCACTGAAACCAGCGCCGACTCCTTGATCACCGACTGCCACTGATTGCCCATACCCGGCAGCGCGGTGCGCAGCGCCTGCGGCACGATCATGCGGCGGAACAGCATTAGCCGCCCCATGCCCGTCACCGTCGCCGCTACCAGCGTGCCGCCTGGAATAGCGTAAAACGCGCCGCGAAATACGCTGCTCTGATAGGCACCAGAGATCAGGCCTATGGCGATAGCGCCGGCGATAAAGCCGTTGATATCGAAAGGCCCCTGCATGCCCAGCGCCGTACCGACCGAGGAGATGACCTGGCGACCGCCGAAGTAAAACAGGTAGATCACCAGCAACTCAGGTACGCCGCGAAACACCGTGATATAGCCCGCCGCAAGACGCTGCTGCCAGCGCGAACCGGCAATCTGCATCCAGCACAGCAGGCTGCCCAGTACCGCGCCCAGTAGCCAGGCGCAGAGTGAAACGGTCACCGTCACCGTGGCGGCGCTCAACAGCACGCCGCCCCACCCCTCGTCGCCGAAGCCAATCAGCTGCCAGTCAATTTGCATAAACATGGGCTATCAGGCTTTCGGCGCGACGTCTTCGCCGAACCACTTCACGGAGAGCTTGCTCAGCGTGCCATCTTTAATCATCGCGGAGAGCGCTTCATCCAGCGCCCCCTTCAGCTCAGCGTTACCTTTGCGCAGACCAATTGCCGATCCCGCACCCAGCAGACCGCCGCTAAAACCATAGCCGCTGCTGCTGATGGCATCCGTATGCTTCTTCACAAAGGCGTTGAGGTTGGTACGTGACGCCATTACCGCGTCTACGCGGCCATTCATCAGGTCGGCAAAGGTTTCTGGCCCCGCCTGGTAAGTGCGAATAGTGGCGACGTCGCCCAGATACTTCTGCAGGAAATCCGCCTGAATAGTGGCGACCTGCACCGCAATGGTCTTGCCTTTAAACGTGGTTTTCAGTTCATCGATCGCTTTCTGCATTCCCGCCGCGTCATCAGCCTTCACCACGACGCCGCTGCCGGGCAGGGTCGCCAGAGGCGAGCTTTTGGAAGTAACAAAGCTGGAGATGCTGACGGTGTATTGCTGCGTAAAGTCGATGGCTTCGGCGCGTTTCGGCGTGACCGTCACCGCGTCGATAACGGCGTCATATTTGCCGTCGATAAGGCCTGGGATTAAGCCTGACCACTTCTGGGCGCTGATTTCATATTTAAAGCCGACGCGCTTCGCCAGCTCAGCCACGATGTCAGGTTCATAGCCGACGATCTTGCCGTTCGGCGTGGTCTGGTTAAACGGAGGATAGCTGCCTTCGGTGGCAAACTTCAGGGTGCCGAAATCTTTTGCCTGGCTGAGCGCCGGCGCAGCCAGTAAACCCAGTGCCAGCGTGGCCGTGAACAGACCTTTGCGCATCATCATAGTGAGATCCTCAGTTGTTATTGTTAGTAAGCAGATCGACGGCCAGGCGCACCAGCGCCTGCGTACCGACGGCAATGCTGCGCTCATCCGGCTGATAGTCGGAGTTATGCAGATGATCGTTGCGGCCCGGCGTGGCGGAACCGATATGGATCTGGCAGCCCGGCGCGCGCGCGGTAAAGAGTGAAAAGTCTTCCGCGCCGAAGCTGTCGCTCGGTTTCGCGACAACGGGTTTGCCAAACTGATGGGAAAGGATGCTTTCCAGCGCATCAATCAGTCGATCGTCATTCATCAGCGGCGGCACGCCGCGCAGATAGTCAACCTCAATGCGCACGTTCATCGCCAGCGCGACCCCTTCACATACGCGTCGGAAGGAGGCCTCCATATCGGCGCGTACCTGTGGCGATTTGGTGCGGATGGTGCCCTGAAGCAGGCAGCTGTCAGGAATAATGTTATGGGTGGTGCCGCCCTGAATATGGCCGATAGTCAGCACAGCGGAGTGAGCCGGATCGCGTTCGCGCGAGATCAGCGTTTGCAGCTGGCCAATCAGATACGCCGTAGCAACGATAGGATCGACGCCCATATGGGGCCGCGCGGCATGGGTAGAGATGCCATACACACGCACGTCGAACTCGTCGCTCGACGCGGTACTGCCGCCGCGCGTCAGGGCCACTTCCCCGGCCATCAGCTCCGGCTTGTTATGCAACGTGACGGCCCAGTCGACGCCCTCGGCAGCGCCGTCGGCGATCATCGCTTCCGCGCCGCTTTCCGGCGTTTCCTCCGCTGGCTGGAAGATCAGCCGCACCCTGCCTGCTAACTGCTGGCGGTAACGCGGCAGGATGGCGGCGACGCCAAGCAGCGTCGCGGTATGCAGATCGTGTCCGCAGGCGTGCATTTTGCCTGGGATAGTGCTGCTGAAAGGCAGGCCGGTCTGCTCCTGGATCGGCAGCGCATCCATATCGGCACGCAACAGCAGCGTTTTACCCGGCTGCGCACCGATAATATCGGCCATGACGCCGGTTCGGCCGATACCCGTTTGCGGCGCTAATCCATACTCGCGTAGCCAGGCCGCAACGATGTCAGCGGTACGCACCGTGTCGAAGCCGAGCTCTGGATGGGCATGAATATCGCGCCGTATGGCGATCAGTTGCGGCTCAATCTCTGCCGCTCTGGCGCTAATTTCCCTGGCCAGCATTGCTTTTTTATCAGTCATGATTCGCCTGCGGAGTGCCCTTTTGGCGGGCTGTGGGCGCAGCGGATCGGGCCGCTGGCTATGTTGTTGTGTTTGCTGGCTTTATTTATTCACAGCAGAAAGCAGAAAGCAACGCGCGACTTTTTACAGAAAAGCATTAATTTTCAATCAATTAAATCAAACAGCGGCAAATCTGAATGTGAATGCAGCGCATCAGAAAGATTATTAATAATCCCTCACTGGTCATCACAATGCCTGATGTTGTTACTGCACAAAGCCGCTGATTTTCAGGCAATGGCACAGCGCGACAGCAGTGTAGCTTCAGAGAATGACCGGTTTGCGGCCTACCAGATAACGCACGCCTTGTGCGCCAAAAATCTCCGAATGGGGCTGATTCAGCGCAAGATGAAAGACATCGCCCCGCTGATAACGCTGCTCGCCAGCGTCAGTATGGATGGTCAGTTCGCCGTCAAGCACCAGCGCTTTGGCTTCAAACGGATGGCAGTGACGTTCCAGCACGCCGTGTGGTTCGCGCGTCACGATGACCAGCTCGCTAAAGCCCTCCGCTTTAAGCTGGTCACGAAATATCTGTTCTTGCATAAGATCACCCTAAAGTAGTGAAAGTGCGCTGAAACAAGCATAACTGCGGTAACCCGCTCCGGCCAGTCGGTAAAACGCCCTGCTGACAGGGCGTTTCCAGCGGCATTCAGCCGCGCCGCCAGCTGCGGGTAAGCTGCTTTTCGGTTTCGACGACGGTGAAGATCGCTGCGCCGACGATAAAGGCGATTAGCCAGTATTTAAACGGCAGCGGACGCGTGCCGAACAGCGTATTCATCAGCGGCAGATAGATAATCAGCGCCTGTAACGCCACCAGCACGCCGCTTACCAGCCAGATGCCGCGGTTTTTAAGCACGCCGCGATCGAGCGAGAAGCTGTCGTTGCTGCGGCAGTTCAGCATATAGACCCACTGTGCGGTTACCATCGTCTGTAATAACACGGTACGGATAAATTCCGGCTCATAGCCGCGCGTTTGCAGCCAGGCTTCGAGAAGAAAAGCGCTAACGGAAATCAGCAGCCCGACAAAGACCATGCGCCAGATGGCATACCCGTCCATTACCGGCGCGCTAACGTCGCGTGGTGGTCGTCGCATAACATTTGCTTCTGCCGCTTCGAACGCCAGGCCGAAAGAGAGCGTGGCGGAGGTCGCCATATTCATCCACAGGATCTGGACCGGCGTAAGCGGCAGCAAATTCCCCATCAGGATAGCGATAATAATGAGCAGTCCCTGTGCCAGGCAGGTCGGCATAATAAACAAGATCGTTTTGATCAGGTTATCGTAGACCCGGCGTCCCTCTTTTACCGCGGCCGCGATAGTCGCGAAGTTATCATCGGCGAGGATCATATCGGCGGCCTCTTTGGTCACCTCGGTCCCTTTAATACCCATCGCGATGCCGACGCTGGCCTGTTTCAGCGCAGGCGCATCGTTCACGCCATCGCCGGTCATGCCGACCACTTCGCCGCTGGCGGCCAGCGCCCTCACCAGGCGCAGCTTATGTTCCGGGCTGGTACGCGCGAAAATGTCATACTGGCGCGCCGCCTCGGAAAGCTCGCTCTCATTCATATGCTCCAGATCGTGGCCCGTCAGGGCTTTATCGCTGTTGCTGATGCCCAGCATCTTCCCTATCGCCATCGCGGTTTCCTGATGATCGCCAGTGATCATCTTGACGCGGATGCCCGCCTGCTGGCATTCATCAATTGCCGCAACGGCTTCCGGGCGCGGTGGATCCATCATGCAGGCGAGGCCCAGCAGCACCATGTCCTGACGCAGATCGTTGTGATCCAGCGAGGCGATCGCTTTTGGTACGCGCTTCCATGCCGCCGCCACGGTGCGCAGCCCTTCGCTGGCGTAGCGCGTTATGACGGCATCCCAGTAACAACGATCCAGCGGCTCGGGGCCGCGTAAAGTCTGCTGATGCGCGCAGAGCGACAGCAGCACGTCCGGCGCGCCCGTCATCAACACCCAGGCCTCCCCGTCCGCTTCGCCGCTTACCGCCATATATTTATAGAGCGAGTCGAAGGGTAGCTTGCTGACGAGCCGTTGTTCCTGCGCCGCCATGCCCCCTTTCGCCGCCAGCACCTTTAGTGCTCCCTCGGTCGGCCCGCCGACGATGTGCCAGCGTCCCGCCGCATCCTGCTGGGTCTGGCTTTCGTTGCAGATATCGATCGTAGAGAGAAAGCGTGTCATAACCGGATGCTGCGCTGCGGAAAGCGTGCTGTGCGGCGCTTCGGCCAGGATCTCCCCGACAGGCTCATAGCTGTCGCCGCTGACCCGCCAGTGGCTCTCCGCCAGCACGACCGCTTTCACCGTCATCTCATTCATGGTGAGCGTGCCGGTTTTATCAGAGCAGATCACCGACATGGCGCCCAGGGTTTCGACCGTCGGTAGCTTGCGAATGATCGCCTGCTTACGCGCCATCGACTGCACGCCCAGCGAAAGGATAATGGAGATGATGGCGGGCAGCCCTTCCGGCACCGCCGCGACCGCAAGGCTGATAACAGACAGTGCCAGCGAGGCCAGCGGAATATCGCGCAGCAGATAGCCGAAGATAAAGAGTCCGGCCATCATCAGCAGAATTACCGCAAAAATCGCTTTGCCCAGCTTATCGATCTGCTGCAGTAGCGGCGTTTTTGCCGTTTCGATATGACTCATCATATCGTTAATGTGCCCCAACTCGGTGTCGCGGCCGGTGGCAATAACCACGCCGGAGGCGGTGCCCGAGCTGACGGTAGTGCCGGAAAAAGCCAGGTTCAGGCGATCGCCCAGCGCTTTTTCACCCTCAAGCGCATCGCTGTTTTTCGCCACCACGGTGGATTCCCCGGTCAGAATCGCCTCTTCCACGCGCAGGTTATGCACCTCAAACAGCCGGAGATCCGCAGGAATGCGATCGCCGGGCCGCAGCATAACCACATCGCCAGGGACGATTGCCTCGCCCTGCACCCGCATAATCTCGCCGCTTCGCATTACCACGGCATCGTTCGAGAGCATATTCTGGATGCCTTTCAATGACTTCTCGGCGTTGCTTTCCTGGATAAAACCAATAAAAGCATTAATGACAGCAACGCCGAGAATGACAAAGGTATCGACCCAGTGACCCATCACCGCCGTAATTACCGCCGCGGCGAGCAGAATATAGATCAGCATGTCGTTGAAGTGAGCCAGAAACTTCAGCCAGGCAGGCTGCGTTTTCTTTTGCGGCAGCGTGTTATGGCCGTGTGCCGCCAGCCGCGCCTGCGCCTCGTCAGTGGTCAGCCCCTGCGGAGAACTCTGTAGCCCGGCAAAAACGTCTTCGCTTTGATGCTGATACCACGGCCGCGCTTTAGCAGCGGCATTTTGCAATGTCTTGCGGTCGTTATTCATTTTCACTCCATACAGGAAACCGGCAATTTGGGCGCAGTTAAATTAATGGGCCAGCATAGTGCGATAAGTTAAATAAGCGGTTACTGATTCAGGTCATATTTTTGTGGTTTTAATTCCGTGGCGCTGTTGCCGAATTAATTTTCACGCTACCTGCGCCTCATTCAAAACAAGATGAGCATAACCTTAGAAAATACTAAAAATCAAAGGACTGATTTAGTTGCAGCTAGCAGCGCCACAGGCTGATTGAGATATTGCGTCGTTGATAATTTTTTGTGAGCCAGATATTTTATTTTTGTTCGGAATTTATTTTAACGGCGCAAAAGCCATGGCGAAAATAACCTTATTAATTTTGCGTATATAACCAGGCATTGCCTTTTAAACGGCAGATAAACATATTTAAAACTCAGCGTTTTATTTACAAGAGGGCCAGACAGCTGCCCGACCCTCCTCTTTTATTCGCTAATCCTGAGCGAGATTTTGTGCCGCCTGTTCGGTTGCGCGACGTCGGGTGGCGATAAAAGCCGCCATCTGCGAACGGGCAGTCGTGAGCTGCTCAGGCGTGGCTGACTGCGGCGATCCCGCATGAAACGGCGGCTCAGGGTCGTACTCCATTTGTAGCTGAATCGCCTGAGCGACGTCGTTTCCGCGTATCTCTGCCACCAGCGTCAGGGCAAAATCGATGCCGGAGGTGACGCCCGCGCCGGTCAGCCGGTTGCGATCGCGCACGACGCGCGCATCGACCGGTTCGGCGCCTAACAGCGCCAGCTGATCGCGTGAACTCCAGTGCGAAGTCGCGCGATAACCACGCAGTAAACCGGCAGCCCCCAGTACAAGCGATCCTGTGCAAACAGAAGTAATAAACTGCGCATGCTGTGCCTGCTGCCGCAAAAAGCTCAGCGTTTCCTCATCAGACATCAGCGCGATTTGACCCGGGCCGCCCGGTACGCAGATCACATCAAGAGGCGGACAGTCGTTAAACGTGCAGTCAGGCAACAGCGTCAGGCCGCGATCGGAGCGCACCGGCTTTATCTCTTTCCAGACCAGATGACAGACCACGCCAGGCGTGCGGGCAAAAACTTCGAAAGGGCCGGTAAGATCAAGCTGCGTCACGTCAGGGAAAAGCAGTAAACCGATATGCAGAGGCGTTGTCATAATAGCGATCCTTAGCAGAGAGCAGGTGATAAGAACGAGGCGCGATTTATTCCGCGCCGGAGATAATATTCAGCGCCGCTTCAAGCGATGACGGCAGCAGCTCGCCATGCGTCTGACCAGGATAACCTATTTGATGCAGCCTGACGCCGCTCTTTTGCAGCGTGGCGATAAGCGTGCGGTGAGCCTCGTCAGCCTGCGCAGCGTTACGCTCTTTGCCGCGGTCGCTCTGCCCGTCGCCTGTAATCAGGTAGAGGGTTTTGCCGCTTAAAGCGCCAGGCGGAACCTGCTGCGCCAGTTCGACAATGCGCTGATGCCGCCAGCCGAGCGACGGCGCGGCGCTGAAATAGTGGGTAAACCCGCTGCCGTGATAAAGCGTATCCAGTACGAACAGGCCGCCATAAGAGTGGCCCCAAAGCGCGCGTCGCTGCGGATCGCCAGGCCCTTGTTTCTCTGTCCAGGGGATAATCTGGTTCAGCAGCAGCTTGCGAAAAGCATGACTGCCGCCGCCGGGATAGCGTTCCTGCTGTGGATCGCCTGGCTGCCCGCCGGGCGGCGTGTAGTCCAGCGCCCGCGCCCGTACGTCGAACGGCAGCCTGGTGTCATATCCTACTGCGACCAGCATTGGCGGCCTGTTGCCCGCTAACTGCTTCAGGCGATCCTCACTCAGACGCGCCATCGCCGCGTTGCCATCCAGCATAAACAGCACCGGAAAGCCTTGCGGCGGCGGCGTCTGTGTTGGCACGCCGAGCCACACTTTATAGTGACGCAGACCGTCGGCAGAGCTAAAGGTCTTTATGCTGAACCGGTAAAACGCCGAGCCGCGATCGGCAATATTGTCGCCCAGAGGTTCCATCAGGGGTCTGCCGTTCGCCTGCGTCGCCGGGATTAAGCTGACGCCGATCGCCAGCAGCGCAGCGGAGAAAAACTTCGAGGGGATATTCAAGTAAACGCCTTCCTGAGCTGTTAATAATGATTCGCCATACTAACAAATCAGCGATGCTAATGAGAATTTTTCTCAACAATCCGCGCGACATTGCTTTATCCCTGCTTATAAGAGCCGATAGCTAAACTCTGATTTACCGGGCCGGGGATTGCGAATCGACTTCACAGATCGTTAAATTTCAGCATTCGACCAGACTTTTATTTATTTTGATGCCGGACGTTTGTCAGTACGAGTGCGCCGACGTTCCTTTCAATCGACACCAGCAAGACCATTAATCAGAGGTTGTGAAATGGATCGCCTTAAATACCAGATAAGGGTTGTGCGCTTTTTATGTCTTTACGCCCTGTTTCGTCTGGGAATATTCAAATTTAGCGACCTTGCCTATTCAGACAGGGATGAGAATGAGGCATTAGATATTCTCACCAGATATGACAGCGATAAAGCCACTATCCCAAAAGTAATCTGGATGTACTGGGACACGCCTAACCCGCCTGACCATATCATGGCCTTCCATAAAAAAATGAAGGCGATAAATCAGGCGCATGAAATAATTCTGCTCGACCGCCACAGCCTGAGTAAATATCTTCCTGCGCTGCACTTCGATTTTCAGGGTATCGGGCTGGCGCATAAAAGCGACGTTATTCGTCTTGCTTTGCTTAAACGCTACGGCGGCATCTGGGTCGACTGCTCGACGCTGGTCTATCAGGACTTTAGCTGGGTGCATGAACGCAGCGGCTACGATATGGTGGGCTACTACAGCGAGGCGAATACGCAGGATGCGCGTTTCCCGGTGATTGAAACCTGGTTTATGTGCGCCCCGCCTGAAAACGAATTTGTCAGCCGCTGGCTGGAGCTGATCATGCCGCTGACGAAAATCAGCGTCGATGACTATTACAATCGTATTAAAGATCGCCCGGACTTCGAGCGCATTAAACAGGGCATTCCGCGCGGCAGCTATTTGACGACAAACTATCTTTGTCAGATAGCCATGCGTGAAACGGAAAGCGTTAACCTTTATCTGAGAAAGTGTGAAACCTCGGCCTTCTATTATCAGAACGTCTTTAAGTGGAACTGCCTGAAAATGTCGTTGTTTTTACTCTGTACGCGCCAGCCGACAACGCATCCAAAACTCATTAAGCTGACCAACAGCGATCGCCAGTTTTTACCGCTGGCTCGTAAACTGCGTATCCTCGATGCGGAAAGCATTCTGGGGAAATTAATGCTGGAACAGCAGAATCATTAATCCATAAGCAGGGTAATAAAAATGGAAAAGCTGAAACGACATCTCAGGACGGCGAAATTTCTTCTGCTTTATGTTTTATATAAGCTTCACCTCTTTCGCTTTCCCGATCTCGCCTATTCAGAGGCGCACGAAAACGACGTGAAGGATATTGGCCGCCAGAACAGCGTAGATGCTCCCTCTGTTCCGAAAGTGATCTGGATGTACTGGGACGACATAACCCCGCCCGACTTTATCCAGGCGTTTCACGCCAGAATGGCGCAGATGAACCCTGACCACCAGATCCATCTGCTGAACCGTGAATCCGTCAAAGAGTTTCTGCCGTGGCTGCGCTTTGATTACGCGCAGATCGGCATGTCGCATAAAGGCGATGTTATCCGCCTCGCCCTGCTGAAAGAGTATGGCGGCATCTGGGTCGACAGCTCGACGCTGGTTTATCAGGATTTCTCATGGGTGCATCAGCGCAGCGGTTACGATATTGTCGGCTATTACAGCGACGGCACCACGGTGGATAAAGCCTTTCCCGTGGTTGAGGCCTGGTTCCTTGCCTCCCCACCCGGCAATGCTTTTATCACCCGCTGGCTGGAGCTGATTATGCCGCTTACGCAGATTGGCATCGATGAGTACTATGCGCAAATCACCCGGCGCAACGATTTTGCGCAAATCCGCCAAGGTATCAATCGCGGCAGCTATATCATTATCAATTTTCTCTGTCAGATTGTGATGCGCGAGCAGCCCGGCTTCAGCTGCTACCTGAAAAAGTGCGAAAGTTCCGCCTTCTTCTATCAGGACGTTTTCCACTGGGACAGCCTGAAGATGTCGCTGTTTTTACTTTGCGTTCGCGAACCGGCTACGCATCCCAGACTGATTAAACTCACCAACGACGATCGTCGCTTTTTGCCCCTGGCGCGCAGGCTGAATATTCTTGAGCGCGACAGCGTGATGGGCAAACTGCTCCTGCAACGCAGCGCGTGATAACAGGCTATGATGATGTGCGGATGACAGCGGGTCATCGTCGCCACAGGGATTAAAAATGCAGTTAATTTCTGAACGATTAATCCTGCGCCCGGTTAGCGTGCAGGACAGGGATACGCTGATGCGTATTTATGGCGATCCGGCCACTAATACCTTTAATCCCGCCGGGCCGCTGGCTAACCTGGACGAGGCGCAGCTGCTGCTGGATCGCTGGATAATTCACTGGCAGCAACACGGTTTTGGCAATATGGCGCTTACGCGGCGGCATGCGCCGCACGAGATTATCGGCTTTGGCGGTTTTAGCTTGCGTGAATTTGGCGGCAAGCCGGTTAACAATCTGGGTTATCGGCTGGCGACGCACGCCTGGGGGCAAGGCCTGGCAACGGAGTTTACGCGCACCATGGTGCGTTATGGCTTTGAAGAGTGCGGTTTAGAAGTGATAGACGCCGCGGTGCGGCCAGACCATCTCGCCTCACAGCGCGTACTGGAAAAAGCGGGATTTGCGGTGAACGGACACGTTTATGATGTGCCCGATGCGCCCGCCAGCCTGACCTTCCAAATCACGCTGGCAGAGTGGCGCGCCGCTCAGGGCACGCCGAAGTAGCGTAACGCCGCTGTCATCAGGGCCGCGCCGATAATAACGGCGATAAGCGGCGCCTTACGCCAGGCGAGAAAAACAGCAAAAGCGACGCCCAGCACGCGCGCCATGCCGGCAAAATGCTGGCCTTCAAACAGCGTGCTGGTCGACGCCACCGCCAGCAACAGTATCGTCGCCGCATCCGACAGCATGGTTTGCGTCCGTTCGGCGATCGGCAGCCGGTTGCCGAGCTTAACGCCTGCCAGACGGATCAGATAAGTCCCCGACGCCAGCAGCGCGATACCCGCAATAATCATCGCCTGATGACTCATTTGCGCATCCTCCACGTCAGTAATCCCAGCAGCGAAAAGAGCACCGGCATACCCGCCGGAACGAAAGGCGTTGCCGCTATCGACAGCAGCGCGCCGCCTGTCGCCGGGATCAGCGTCCGGCGTTGACGCAGCGCCGGGAAGATCAGCGCAATCAAAATAGCCGGAAAAACGGCGTCAAGGCCGATGGCGGAAACATCGGGGATAAACTGACCGATGGCGGCCCCGGTAATAACCGTGAACGGCCAGATCAATGCAATACCGAGACCGCACAGCCAGAATGCAGCCCGGCGCTGCGCCAGCGTTGACTGAGAAATGCCAAACACCACGCTTTCGTCATTCATAATGTGGCAGCCGAACAGACCGCGCGCGCCTGACCCCACCAGATCTTTGACCGCTATGCCGAACGGCAGGTGGCGCGCATTCACCAGCAGCCCCGCCAGCGCTGCGGTGATGGGACTGCCGCCCCCCGCCACAATGCCGATAAAGAGAAATTCCGAAGCGCCCGCCATTACCAGCGTTGACAGCGCCACAGGCACCCAGAGCGGAAACCCGTCAGCGCTGGCCAGCGAGCCGTAGGATAAGCCGACAATGCCATCGGCCAGGCAGACCAGAATAATGGCTTTAATCACTTCCCGGCTTAAGGGGATGCGACGCATCTGCATAACAAATCCTTCTTATAACGAACGAATTTTCCATTATAATGAACGCTACAGAATCGTTTTACAATGCGAACGATTCGTTCGATTAAGAAAACAGGAGTGAGCGTGACCCCGATCACAATTATCGCCAATAGCCTGGTGCGTGAGCGTCAGCGCGCCGGACTTTCCCTGGCTGAAGTCGCCCGGCGCGCCGGTATTGCAAAATCTACGCTTTCCCAGCTGGAAGCAGGCAATGGCAATCCCGGCATAGAAACGCTCTGGGCGCTGTGCGTCGCGCTGAATATTCCGTTTGCGCGCCTGATGGAGCCGGAAGAGAAGCGAATGCAGGTTATTCGCCGCGGCGAAGGGCCGACTGTTACGGCGGAGCTGGCGGACTACCAGGCCGTACTGCTGGCGACCTGCCCACCCGGCGCGCGGCGCGATATCTATCTGTTAAACACGCAGCCTGGCAGCGAGCGTAGCTCACAGCCGCACTCGCCAGGCACTATCGAACATCTGATCGTTACGCAGGGTCGCGCGCTGGTCGGGCCAAAAACGTCGCCCGTCGAGCTGCACCCGGGCGATTACATCTGTTACGCCGGCGATGAAGAACATATCTTTCGCGCGCTGGAGCCGGATACGCTGGCGGTGCTGGTAATGGAGCATAGCTGAGCCATCACTTTTTCCTCTGACCCGCGCTGCTGCCGGTAGGCTGTTGCAGGTGTAATATGGCGTAATCAAGGTCGATTTCGAGGGTGCTATGCACATCATTCCCGCCACAGCCCACCATGTTCCCGCTATTCAGCGTATTTATGCCTGGCATGTTCTTCACGGCAGCGCCACCTTTGAAACCGAACCGCCAGACGTTGAAGAGATGCAAAACCGGTTAAGCGCGCTGCTGGAAAAAGGCGGGATCTGGCTGGTGGCGCTGGAAAAGCATCAGGTGATTGGGTACTGCTATCTTGCGCCCTATCGGCCGCGTTACGCCTACCGTTTTACGCTGGAAGATTCTATTTATCTCGATCCTGAATGCACCGGTCGCGGCGCAGGCCGCGCGCTTCTGACGGAGGCGATCCGTCTCGCCGAAGCGCGCGGGTTTCGTCAGATCGTTGCCGTTATCGCCGGTAACAGCAACCAGGCGTCGATTGGGCTGCATCGCGCGCTTGGTTTTCGCGAAACCGGCGTGCTAAAAGCGGTAGGATTCAAGCATGGCCGCTGGCTGGATACTCACTTTATGCAGCGTGAACTTGGTGAAGGCAGCAATACTTCGCCGGAATAATCCTGCCCTGAATAAAATAAAGGCCGCCATTGCTGGCGGCCTTTAAATTCTTTTATTACTGCAAATCTGCGCTGGCGCTTTTTTATGAATTCGCCGTTACGGCTTTCATTGCCGGACGCTGTGGCAACAGCCAGAGAAAAGCAATGATAACCAGCGTCAAAGTCAGTGAGGCGCTATAGCGGCTCAGCGCAAGTCCACCCGATGCGATGGGCTTATCCAGAAAATCGCCCACCACCGCGCCCAGTGGACGGGTCAAAATAAAGGCGGCCCAGAAGAGTGCAGTACGTGAAAGTGAAGTAAAGCGGCTGGCGGCCCAGATAATGGCCAGCGCGCCAACAAACAGCAGGATACCGCCGTCATAGCCCAGGCCTTCGCTGTCTGCGGTCCAGTCACCTAATGCAGTACCCAGCGTTTGTGAGAACATAATGGTGACCCAGTAAAAGATTTCCGTTACGCCATTGTTCACGGAACTCACCGCGATGGTGCCGCAGGCAATGCGCCAGATAAACAGAGAGAGCACCAGTAGCGTACTCAACAGCAGCGTACCGCCAAGATAACCTATCCCTAATGAGCGATCGGCGAAATCCGCCAGCGTGGTACCAACGGTGGTAGTGGCAACCACAGTAAACCAGTAGATCCATTTATTAAACGTGTGGCTTTTAATCTGCACCACGACAGCGACTAAAAAGATGATGGCGAAAATCAGGGTGCCGGTAAGGTAACCCAGATTCATCGACATGGTCACCGCATCGCCGCCGGTTTCACCCAGCGTAGTCGCAGCGATTTTGATTAACCAGAAAGTAAGGGTAACAGCCGGGACTTTACTCATGGACAAAGAGTATGTGTTGTTATTTTGCATAGGGGTAGGCTCCGGAAAAGCCCGAAATGGGCTAACGCAGAACTCACATTATCGGAATATTCTTAAGTGAAGATTAAGCAGGATGAATGTATTGAAGAAATTTTCTTGGGGTGTGAGGCTGCTTGAAACCAGCGGGCTGTTCCGGGCAAAGCGGCAGGCGAGCGTCTGATGGCAAACGGCAAGTTTCATTCCTTTAGCAGGCCAGAATGTTGCTTATCAGAGCATAAAGGATGTGCCTGCTGAATGAGAGAATGAAATATTAGCTCAGCACCTCTGCCCGCTTTGTTGGCAGGCTTCTATTTACATTTAGCTTTCCGATACCAGGGTTTGCGGCTAAAAATTCGCTATACAAAATTATGCCGGGTCAGATATGCTGATTAGTATGAAAGTCAGAGATTTAATCATCGACGGCCATATTTATCTTAAAATTTGCCTCGCATTAGCTGCAATTTTTTTGCTCTGGCTGGAATTCAGGCCAAAGAAAAGATAATACAAACCTGGCTATAGCAGCAGCGGACGCCACCGAACGTCATACGTGGCGTTATATCTGGTGGGATGTAAGAGTTGTGCAGATTATAACAGGGGTCTACCTCCTGAGGACAGTAATAAAATTTATACTGACATAGCTCGGTTAAATGAATATAAGTATCTTTTGAAGATAGCTGAAAAGATCATTCCCGCTTCTGGTACAAGTTAATCTGACGCCAAAAATTCGACCGTAACAATCCGATTCCGTATCCAACATAAACTACAAGAAGTGATATTGCTAATGGCGGACCAGACATATTTTTATATAATAGCGAGTAAACCCGTTAATGCTGAATAAAGGGGACTTTGTGCGTACTCGCCCATCATCTCGATTGATCATTCTTTCACCTGAAAATCACGTCTTGCTCTTTAGGTTCTGTCATAAAAATGATGCCTTAAGCGGCAAGTCATACTGGGCAACCCCTGGTGGCGGGCTTGAATCCCATGAGACTTTTGAGCAGGCTGCTTTACGCGAACTGCTGGAAGAAACCGGACTGCAAAGGCATGCAGCTGGAATGTCAGTAGCATCCCGTACTTTCACCATGATGCTGCCTGATGGGGACACTGTTCTTGCTGAAGAGCGTTTTTTTATCGTTCACGCAAATAAAACAGACATTAATCGCTCCGGGTGGAGTGAGAATGAAAAGGCAGTCATCCAGAGTTATCATTGGTGGACACTGGAAGAACTCAGGCATACTAACGAAACTATCTTTCCACATGATTTGATCATCGACATTCTTGCAGGTGAATTACCGTCCCCTCTCGATATTTGATACTCTGTAATGCTCTTAATGACCTGTGTGGTCACGAAGCGGCTGAAAGCGCTTTTTGCTTAAGGTGGAATCAGGATTTTTCAGGCTCTAAATAACCGAGCAAGAATTATATTTCCGCCCATCATCACTGATCCCAAGCGACTCAACTCTCTGAATAGTGCGCTGAAAAGTTTTGCAGTCAGACATCCGTTACTCTTGATGGGCTTAAAGGATAACAGGGAGGTAACATGCTGAATCCTGGATTTGTCACCCGAAAAGCGCTTGCTCAATGGCAGGATATTCCTGTTTTTTTGCCTCAGTTCCATGAAAAACATCAGGCTGTCATTAACACTGCCTGCCCTGAAAGGATCCTGCCGTTAGTTGCAAAATTCGACCTTCAGCAGGACGCTATTATTTGCTATCTGCGCAGCAGACGTTGCAGCCTCTTTTGCTGCCACTTGCTAATCAGTCCTCTAAACAAAAATGTCCTTATGCCGCGCACCATAATCAATGCAAACCAGACAGCAGCCACCCATAACGACCAGTCGCTGGCGGGAGACGTAAAGCGGTTAAGCATGAACAGCAGCAGGCAGACGACAAGCGCCGTCATCACCGAGCGGTAAAACCGGCCCTCCTCAGCGACTCTGCTTTTCATTTCGATAATTCGCTGATCGAGCGCTTTATCCCCAACATTTTCCGGGCTGGAAAGCTCCGCAACGGTTACGTCAAACACCGCAGCTAAGGCGCTCAGCGTTTCCAGACCGGGTCGCTCGCCGCTCTCGATACGCTGCACAGTACGTGTACTCAGGCCTGACACTTCGGCAAGCTGTTCCTGCGACCAGGCCCGTTGAAGGCGCAGCGCCCTGACTTTATTAATATCACTCATTTTCTCATCTCCGAGTAGTAAGTTGTCAGTGAACAATGCTACCGAGGCCAGCCCGCCTCACCACGATCAAAACCCGACAGCAACCAGACACCGACATGACACCAGCGCGGCAGGCTTTAACTTCGTTCTCATACGGCGGCTCTATAGAAAAATTCGGTTCATCACCGTTGTCAGACAACGGGACAATGTGATGTATCGCATAACTCAGGAATAAAGAGGCAGTTGCAGATTTCACAGCCGTTTTATAATGCAGCCTTTATTAAAGATCGCGAGCTAATCAGCCGATAAACTTACATTAATACTCCTGACCTTGAATGCTCAAAGATAATTTCCCGCTTATTACTGACCTTCGCGTAATGGAACATCTCCTGCCGAAGCATCAGCCAGGTTTACGGGAACGGCAATTACGGCGCGTGGAGTTCTGTAATGACGAGTATTGAGCGCGTTGAGTATCGTCAGCAAACATCGGAGCCGACCACCATGAACACAGCGATCACACCTACCTTTTCCGCTGTTTGGTCAACGGACGCTCAGGGTATTTGCATCGCCAGTCAGGAAAGTCCGGCTGGCCTGTTGCCCGCGCTGAA
The DNA here is from genome assembly GCF_022346905.1 of Pantoea sp. ACRSB. Taxonomy (NCBI): domain Bacteria; kingdom Pseudomonadati; phylum Pseudomonadota; class Gammaproteobacteria; order Enterobacterales; family Erwiniaceae; genus Pantoea; species Pantoea sp. ACRSB. The sequence goes on from NZ_JAKRNL010000004.1 coordinate 108,116, forward strand.
AGGCGTGACGCTAAGTGCATGGCTTAAATTCGCCCAGGCTGATGATGATGCAAAGATCGCGCTGCAACTTACTACGGCACTTGAATGCGTGACGCCTTTTCATATTGAAGTGCCGATCCATTGTCTGGACGGGACAACGCGGCGTGTGATTGTTTCTGGCCTGCCGGATTGCCAGCCCAGTGCTTCTCACCTGCAATATAACGGCTTTATTCTTGATATAACCGGTCAGCGCAAAGCGCTTGAAGATGCGCTACGTACGGCAGCGGAATACCGTCTGTTGATAGAAAACAGCACCGATCTGATCGCCCATTGCGACGCGGACGGCAGGTACGTGTCGATCTCCCCTTCTTATAGCGAAATGATCGGCTGGTCAGCCGATGAGATGATAGGACAGCTGGTGGTGGATTTCCTGCATCCCGACGACCGCGCGCCCGCCACGGAGGCGCTGTTACACATCTTCAACGGCGGCGAGTTGCCGGACGTGGTTGAGGTGCGCAAGCAGCATCGTGACGGCCACTACATTACGCTGGGCACCAAAGCCTGCGGCGTCAGCGACCCTTCTACAGGCAATAATATTGGTGCAGTGCTGGTTTCGCGCGATATTACGCGTGACAAGGAGAGGATGCAGAGGCTCGAAAAACTGGCAACTCGCGACACCTTGACCGGGTTGCCTAATCGAGCGTGGATCAATGACCAGGTGGGTTACATGCTCGCCCAGGGCGAAGACCTGGCCTATACGGCAGTGCTGTTTATCGACCTTAATGGGTTCAAGGCAGTTAATGATTCGATGGGGCACGCAGCAGGAGATCTCTTACTACAGCAGGTAAGCGAACGGCTACAACGCTGTATGCGCCCGGGCGACTCGGTGGCACGCTTGGGTGGCGACGAGTTTGTAGTAGCCGCGAAGTGCAGCAATCGCGAAGCGGCGTCCGCCATCGCCCAGCGTATTATGGACAGCCTTAAAGAGCCCTTTACCCTGAATAATATGGAAGTACGGCTCGGCGCGGCTATTGGCATCAGCCTTGCGCGGTTCGGGACGGCGTCGGCCAGGATGTTATTTGAAAATGCTGATATCGCCATGTATCAGGCGAAAGCACGACGTGATGGGTCCTATCAGTTTTTTGATAACACAACGCTGCCGTTACGTGATTAGGGGCATTCTGCTGTTGTAGGTGGTTTATTATGGTGTCGTTTACCCTAACATCTTTTGGTACAAAGCAGCCTGACGTATTTAGTCCGTTACGTGAGGAAACAGAATATGAGGCGTAAAGCTTATCTCAAATTGATTCGAAAAAATCAGATATGTATATGTTGAACCCTTTTATATTCTTTCTTTAAAAGATACAGGATAAGAAAGGATGCTTTATATAGTTTACGCTGGCAGATATTTTCATTTCTCATACTCTGCTGTGGGCTAAATTATGCGGAATAGAAATAAATAATGAAATTGAAAGTTATACCATCAGAGCGATGAGCAGTCCGGCCTTTCTCAGGGCACAAGAAAGAAATAATCACTGAGTACGATTATTGGAAATTGTTCGAATATCCACTTTTCTATTACGCCCGCCCCGTATATGTATGGTGTTTCTGCCACGCCTGTCATATCAGAGATTTCTGACAGGCTTTGGCACTTCAGAAATTTACTTCTCACTTACTGCTTAACTCGCAACAAGTGCTCTCCTTTATCATGACGCGCATTAAATTGGTTAATTTTTTGGAGCAACACCGCAAAAAATAACCGCACGTCATTTGAGGTAGCTGCCGCCATAGGCTTCCGGCACCAGATCGCTTTGCGCCTCGCCGCTGTTGATGAGTCGGAGGATCATCCCGGCGACCTGCTCAGGGGAATGCATAAATGCAGTGCTCTGATGCTCCTGTTTTATTGCCTGATCCTGCCCTGCTTTTACTGCCTGATAGAATTCAGTGGCCGTCATAAAAGGATAGAAGGTCGATACGGTAATACCTGCCGGAGCCAGCTCAAGACGTGCGACGGCAGAGAGCATATTCAGCCCCGCCTTGGCGCTGGTGTAGGCGGCTGACCCCGGATAAGTTGCAAGGGTTGCACCTGAACTGACATTAATAATGCTGCCCGCCCCTTGCTTGCGCATACAGGGAATAACGGCCTGCATCATGGCCAGTGGCGCAACCAGGTTTAGGTCAAGCAGCGCCCTGAAATCATCGGCATCAATATCTTCTATCGCCGCGTGCAGCCCCTGCCCCGCATTGTTGATTAACACGTCAATCCGTCCGAAGTGGCCAAGCGCAGCGCTGATCGCCTGATTAATCTGATCTGACTGTGTGACATCGCACTCCACCGCCAGCGCATTCCCCAGTGAATGGGCCAGCGCCTCAATACGCGCTTTACGACGCGCCACCAGCACTACCCGCGCGCCTTCCCGTACGGCAGCCCGGGCAGTCGCCTCACCAATACCTGAGGACGCGCCGGTTATCACTACCACTGCATCTTTGATGTTCAAGCGATCTTCTCCTCTGGCTATATGAGCGGTATGTTGTTCTGCTTTGCAGGCAGCTGTTTAAAGCCTAAACCGCCCTGCCTTGCGGCGCGGCCACGATCCTGCCTAAAATTTGCCTGATTATGCTTTTATTATTTTCCCACCGGTGGGCGTCAATGGAGCAGGCTGATATGAAAGATACGCTCGGAGCGATGAGAGAATTCGTGCTGAATCGTCATGCCGGCGAGCTTACACAAACGCTCATTCCGCGAACGGACATCTACCGGGTCACATACCCCATGGATCTGCCGCCTGAAATTTATCCGCCCTTTGTCAGCCTGATTCTTCAGGGTGAGAAGCATCTTCAGACCGGCGCGCGGATTGTCAGCTATTCAGCCGGGCAGGTGTTTATAGCCGCCTTAGATATGCCGGCCATGGGGAAAATAGCGGCTGCAAGTGAAGCTGCTCCCTACCTGGCCGTACGTCTGACCCTTGATTTCGCTCTGATCAGCGAACTTATTCATGCGATGCCTGCCGTATCCGATATCCCTTTGGAGGAAAGCATCTCTGTCGATTTAGCCGGTGAGGCGTTACTTGATGCCTGGCTGCGTCTGCTGCGCCTGATGGATCATCCTGAGGATGTTGCGGTGATGGCTCCTCTGGCTGAGCGTGAGGTTCTGTATCGCCTGCTGCGCGGGCCGCAGGGCAGCATGCTTCGCCAGGCGACCGATGTCAGCAGCCACTTTTCTGTGCTGCGTAGGCCGGTAAGCTGGCTCAGAACGCATTACGCGCAGCCTGTCAGGGTAAACGACCTGGCAGGCATGGCGAACATGAGCCTTTCGGTGTTCCACCGGCGGTTCAAGGCCGGCACCGGTTTGACTCCGCTTCAGTATCAGAAGCACCTGAGGCTCTATGCGGCGCGTAAACTGCTTTTTCTCAGAGAGGGGAACGTTGCTGATGTTGCCGCCACTGTTGGTTACGAAAGCCTGACGCAGTTTACCCGTGAATATGCGCGGATGTTCGGTAATCCACCCGCGCGAGACAGCAGAAACCAGCGCCGGTAAGCACCCGCTTTCTTCTTAGCGCAGCATCCGCTGACCTTAATCCATACCTGTGTGTTTTATGATGATGTGCAAGGCGTTTGGCTCACAACCGCGGGCATCAGCCCGTCCATCAGCCGTGTTGTAAGTAAAGAAGTTCCATAAACAGTAAAAAGGCAAACAAGCTCTATGTGCCCTTCGCCTCGTCTTTCCCTGAGTGCCGCACTGGCAGGCCGGTATAACTGATCTGGTACAGGATTTTACAGGGTCAGCGCTGAATGTAGAGCGGAACTACAGCTCTCCTGGCGCTTGTGAAGCATGCACACAGGCTCTGTATGTTCCGCTTAGATTAGTGAATTCTCGCACTATCAGGCATCGGGATCAGTCAGTGTCGCCCTCACATGAGGGAGGCCCTGAGGATAATTTTGCTGAATAAACTCAATCATTTTTTCCCTGACATAACAGCGCAAATCCCAGGCGGTGGGAGAATTCTGGGCTGTCATCAATAACCTTATAGTCATGGTTTTTTCCGTAGTATCGGTAACCTGAAGCACCTGAGTTTCTTTGTCCCAGAGTCTTGTTTCGCTGAGTATTTTTTCAAAATGCTTGCGGAGAGGCTCTAATGGCATGGAATAATCAACGTAAAGAAAAACAGAGCCTAAAATTTGTGCATTATTACGCGTCCAGTTCTGGAAAGGATTTTCGGTAAAGTAAGTAATAGGCAACACCAGTCGGCGTAGGTCCCAGAGACGTACCACAACATACGTCAGGTTGATCTCCTCAATCCAGCCCCACTCTTTTTCAACCACGACAGCATCATCAATTTTTATCGGCTGCGTGAAGGCTATCTGAATACCGGCAAACAAATTGACAAGCGACTTCTGTAAAGCAAAGCCAATTATTATTCCTGCAACCCCTGCACCTGCCAGGATGGTTGTGCCAAATTTACGAACGCCAGGAAAGCTGAGTAGAATCAGAGAAAGACAGAGCGTCACGAGTACGACAATCGCGACCTTTTTAACATACATTATCTGAGTGCGAATTTTGCGGGCACGAAGATTATTCGAAATATTAATGTCATAGCGTATGAAAAGCATATCCTGAGCAACATTAATTAACCTGATCAGGACTGAGCAGAATGATAAAATAATAAATATATTAACTGTCGTCGTAATAAAACTAAGAGATTGCGGCTCGATGTTGACATAATTAACCCCAAACCTGATTAGCAGTAAGGGAATGAAAAGAAACATTGATCCACGAAGGTTCTTTTCAAGTGATTTGAATAGCTTTCTGTCATGACTTTGCCAGTAACGGATGAAACTGAGAAGAATAAATCGCGTCAGAAAACCCACTGCGAGTGAGAGAGTGACGAGCAATACAGCAGGCACCCATGATGGAACGCCAGATAACTCACCAAATAACAAAGGCATTATTTCCCCTTATATTCAGCCAACAACCATAAGTTGTCAGGCAAATCAAAAATTCAGTAACCTTTCTTTTCAGGCTATCTGATGATTACGTGATTAACGCTCTTTAGTATATGAAACATCTAATAAACTGGCCTTACAGGGGCATAAAATATCTGGTAACTTTTAGTAAAAGCACCTTTCTTCTGTTCACCGCTTCGGCTTTTTATTGTGTCAGGCCCTGTTCCTGCCGCAGAGCAGATTTTAAACAGCATTAATTCTTTCGCAAAAGCGAACGGGACGAGCGAGCGGCAGGCTCTATGGTGTATGGGGTCAGAAGCCGCTCATGACCGCTTCTATGTCAGCGGGTGTTAAGTCTGGCAGAGCGGTCTCCAGGCTCTATGGAGGCAGAAAGCATTACTATTATGTAGTTATTAGCTACCATCACACAGCCTTATCTGTAACAGACTTACAGGCCAGTATGAGCGTCGCTCAAACAGATTAACCTGCGGTGATATCTCGCTGACGCTCTTATAAAGCAGGCGCTTACCTGGACATAACCGTATTGTTTATAGCGTAAACGGCGCATTTATCTTTAGCGTCCTGTTCATGCTTTCGGCAGCTCTTGAGCGCAGCAGCCGCCGCTTCATTTCTTGTGCGCGCCCAATACGATACGCCCCAGTCACCTTTTGGATCGATGGCAAACGCCTTTTCGTAAAGCTGAGCGGATTCATACTTGCTGAATGCCGCTATCCCCGCCGCGTTATTTAGTGCATTGGGTACTTTCATATTTTTCACGCTGACAGCTATTTTTTGTTTGTAAGGTAAATCGTGTTTGCTAAGAAAATCTGCAACCTGTTGCCACCAGAAACTCTCCGGCGCTGAATCCATAAATACGTGACCATTTTCGCCATAAGGCGGCATCATTACAAAGCTGGCTATGCCTCCTGCTGACGTATAGGTGTTATAAAAAGAGTTGCCTGTTTGCGGCGAAAACAATTTATCATTTTGCGAGTAGAGCCAGAGGGTGGGAAGGCGCGACGTTGCGCCATATGCCGCGAAGGCTTTCATCAGACCGGGTGCGTCACACAACGCTTTTCCTTCAACGCCTCCCCGCCCACCGTCAAAATTAATGATGGCCTGAACGCCTGGTGGATTTCTGGCTCCTGCGGCCAGTACGCCAAATCCGCCTGCTGACATACCTGCAAGGATCGCTTCGTGCCGGGATGCCCATGCCTGGTGCCTGATAGCCTTAAGCGCGCCGAGCAAATCCATTGCATCCCGCTTCCCGGCCAGATCGTGCTGGGGATGAGCACATGTTCCGCCTGTATATTCAGCGCCACCACTGGAATATCCATATCCTTCTCTCAGTACCACTACTGCTGCATAGCCGTGACGCGCGAACGCAAGCGCTGTTCCCGACTCGCGGTTGGGATTCATCACCCAGCGATCAAATTCAGCGGTGCCCGTTGTGCCATTAGTAAGAAGCGCGACAGGCCACCGTTTTGCCCCGACGGGCCGGGTGACGAAAGCATCCAGTAAAGCAGGCTGACCGTTTGCCAGTGTGACGCGCAGCATCAGCGGCTCCCTGATTAATCCCTTAAACTGCTGGTTTTCATCAGAGGGAGCGGCAACGGCAACAAGTGTAGATCCAGCAAAGTATGCGGGTAATAAAAAAGCGAACCTGCGTGACGTCAGATTAAATGGCAGTAATAACACAATGTCCGGCCTCGCTTTACTTGCGGGTTAGTGTATCTGAGCAAGGTAGCGCCGCTGCGTTTCGCTTAATATGACATCAGTTTATATTTTTCTTATCAAATTATTACGTTGCCTTTGATGAAAAGGGGCGATTAACCCCAGATCAAAAGCCGGACGTACAAAGCATTACCCTGGCCCTTCACTGCCCGCTGCCAGCAGGGGCACAACCACATCGCTGATGGGAACGGGAATGCCGTGAGCGTGACCATAGCGCTGTATCACGCCGTTGCGAATCTCCCACTCCATCGGGCGATTGGCCTGACGATCCGCGAGAATAGAGGTGCCTAAATCCGCGGGTGAACGCCGGAAATTATCAACGATCTCCTGCGCAACGCTATCGTTCAGCACTGCGCCCTCGGCACGGGCAACGGCAAGGCATTCGCGCAGGTATGCCAGCGCCAGCTCGCTAATATCTTCACGGGAGAACATACCGGCGCGGCGATTCGCAAGCACCATCAGACCCGCGACAGCATTTTGCAGCAGCTTGCGCCATGCAACGGAGAGAAAATCCGCTGACAGCTCAACTGCGCAACGCGTGCCGCTCAGCGCATCGGCGACCCGTTTCGCCTGCGGAACATCTGGCAGCGTCAGATGCGGTTGAGCGCGTAGCCAGACCGAGGCATCTGGCTCGCGCTGAGCTGGAAACCAGACCACCGAAGGCAACACGGTTGCGCCATTGACCCAGGGTTTAAGCTGCTCTTTCTGTTCGACGCCGTTTTGTAGCGCACACACCAGGGTGTTTTCATCGCATAAAGCGTTTAGCCAACTGGCGCTGTCGGCATTTTGGGTGGTTTTCACCGCAACAAAAACGAGATCGACGGCATGCTCAATCACCTGCGGATCGCTTAATACCGGGCCAGGCACAGCAATGTCGCCCTGCTCGTGACGTAAAAGCAACTGTGGATGCGCGGTACGCCCGCAAAGCAGCGGCGTACGGCCAACTTCATGCAGAACCGCAGCGATGGTTGTACCAATCGCGCCTGGACCGATCAGCGCTATTGTCGGATGGTCGGACATAGTGATTACTCCTGATTCGCTTATCCCGTCATCATATGCCGGTGACAGCCACCGGACACGCCAGTACCTTTTGAAACGGCAACGCTTCACCGCCATCCCCTGACCCAGCGGGGCAAAGGAGCACTCCGGCTTCCGAATATCTGCCGATGCTAAACAGTACTCTCCAGTCAGAAAGAGTGGTATCGGGTTTGCTGAAAAATTTATGCGCAAGTGCTGCTCAGGCGGGCTTCCGGCTTAGCGTTTTACCACGCTGAAAAAGTGGCAGTCTCCAGATTTACTCAAAATTTTTTAACTGAGGCCTGGCGGCGCTTTGACAGATCCTCAGCGGTGGCGGTAAAGGTTGTGTGTCGCGCAGCAACTTCAAACGCGCGCGCAGCATGATGGTCGGCAGGAGGTTAAGTATTATTTCGCCCTGGGAATGGGTGAATCCTTATATCACCACAGCCTCGCTCTTTTGTGAAAGCTTAATAAAAAACTGCGAGCTTTTTTAGGGATAAACATAGCATGAGCACAGCAGCGTCCGCCTCCGATATAAAACGGGCCTTACCTCTAATCTGGTGCCGATTGCTGCAGTGTGCTGTCTGAGGGCTAATATTTATCCGCCAATTTTTGCTGTTTAACCGCCTCTGACTCCATCTCAATAAGGTCCTGTCTGGCAGGTGGAGAACGGTGACGGTTGTTATAACCAATATTATTGTTACCCCATAAGTTTTCATACTTTAGGCCGGTCAACTGCTCAACGGTTGTGCGGGTGTCACATGAAACTGTCTCGGGTAAAATGCGATCCGCTGCTCTCATTCTGTTGATTTCCTGCTGAAGGATCTGATGTGTTTGACGGTTCAGACGAAAGTTCAGCGAGATGATAAAACCGATGCAAAGAATGCTGATTGTACCTACGCTGAGAATAAGCAGGATAGTATGTCCGACCTGAGGATCCTGTGTCGATTTACCTGAAACAAAACCGGATAACTGAAGAATGATGCCGACAAACATAACGGCTCCGGCCTGTGATGCCTTGCGTGTCATAGTCATCACGCCGGCAAATATACCTTCTCGCCTCTGTGCCGTAATAGCCTCATCAACATCAGCGATATAAGTATAAGTGTTCCAGGGGATATAATTAATACCGCCTCTGCCGATGCCAGCCACGGCGGCAATAAAAAGCAATAAAGCATAATTATCGGCCATGCCAACATAGTAAACGCCCGCAAAGGATAGGGAGGCCAGTGCAAACAGTACCACTACCAGACGGTATGACGGCGCCGGGCCAAATTTGATACAAACCGGCACCATTAATACAACGGCAATAAACTGGAAGATGGCCATCACACCCATCAGATCAGAGGCTCTGCCGGCCCCCTGCATCAGTACAAACACGACAAAGTAGGTAAACACGGCATTAAAAACGTCCTGTGCAATGTAGCTACCAAGATACAGCCCCAGATGTTGACGAAAAATTTTTATACGTAAGGTTGAAGCGAGCTCCGTCATTAAACGACGCATGCTTTGCGCGAGCGTCAGATTCTGCTTTTCTCTCTCGGCCCGTAATTCACTCTCAGACTTAAGTTCAGCAGGGCGCTCCCAGGTAAAGCTGTACACCAGTATCAGGACGACGCAGCAGATCACAGATAAAATCATTCCGGCGTAAAAGAAGGAAACGGCATTGTCTTTACCCAGCCAGGTCAAAAGAATGCTGGGTAAAAACGAAGCGAGGATGGCCGACAGCTGCCCCATCGCGATCCGGGCACCGGAGAATTTGGATTTATGCGTAAAGTCATCAGTCATCTCGGGTACCAGAGTTTCATATGGCACCAGAATCATTGAATAAACGATATCGAACAGTAAATAAGTCAGCAGGTAGTACCAAAAATCCATCCCGCTCACCCACATTAGGGCATAACTAAAAATGCAAGGAATGCCCAGCAGGATAAAAAACTTACGACGACCAAACCGCTTACCAAACCAGTTGTTGCCGAAATTATCGCTGAGATACCCCATCAACGGGCTGATAAAAGCATCCAGCACACGGGCCGTTGCAAATATCAATGTGGCTTCCACAGGGGTAAGGCCGCAAAAAGTGGTGTAGAAATAAAGCAGCCATGCTGCTGTCAGCACGGCCGTGCCAGCGCCCAGAAAATCTCCAGACCCGTATGCAAGATAATGTTTAAATCCAGGCGTTTTATAATTCACATTCACCTCTGAACAGAACCATTTTCGTTATGAGAATGAAACAGCATCAGATGAGTTTCCCGGGGCTTTGCCCCCTGTCCGATCCTGAGCCAGCTTGAGCCAGTGCTGATTATTTCTTTCAAAGCTCCCTGGTGTCCCGTCAAAGCCGATGCGCCCGCTAAAGGAAGTATTCAGCTTCGTTGCCCTGCTTCTGTACATCAGTAATCAATCTGACAAGTGCTCATTTTGAAATCTGCATGAAGCATGTATCCGGCATACCAAGACAATAAAATGATTTCGTAAACATTTAAGAAAACAAATATAATTTTGTGAGCTGTGAAGATTTTTTCTTTTAATCTCCTTTTATAACAATTGCTTAATAAAAACCCAATTGGTCTGACCTAAATTACATAGGATGTGATTTATCTCATACTTTGATTTTAATCTCACTAAATGTTTACGTTAACAATAGGGATCGGATCCAAGATAATAATTCCACATACCCAGTGAGTTATCGAGCAGGGAAAAATAATGAAGGAGGAGCGCGTTTAAGGTAATCCCGAAGCAATTAATAGTGGTGACATTCTTTGCACCCGACTTAATGAGCAGAGCGGAGTCAATGAAATCATGAGGGAATAAAGAAACGTGCCACATTTTTTTAGATGTGGCAGTAGCTATAAGGGATACGACAATTCATCGTATTGATGAAACGCTAGAGATAATCATGCAAATATTCACTCAGACACAGAATAGCCATCGCCTGTCCATAAGGCATCGGTGTTAACGGGATTTGACGGTAGTACTCCAGATCGCTGCCCATTTCAGTACCGAATGAGGCTTGTTTTAGCTCGCCGTCTTCACTGATGTTTGCCGCTACGCCAAGGATAGCTTTTTGCCCAACCACAGCATATTCTCTCGCAATATAACGCTTACGCACCGCCTTAAGAATGCCGTACGCAAAACCGGCTGTGGCAGAACTCTCTAAATAGGACTGCTCATCGTCCAGCAGGGTATGCCAGAGCCCGCTCGAATCCTGCAGCCTGGATAATGTACGGACCTGATGTTCTAATACCTGCAACAGATAACGCCGTGTCGCATCCTGTTCAGGAAGCTGAAGAAGTTCAATAAAATCGGGGATAGCGACGGTAATCCAGCTGTTTCCGCGAGCCCAACGCGCTCGGGAGAAATTGTGATTACCTTCAAAGGTCCAGCCGTGAAACCATAACCCGGTTTCCCTGTCCATCAGGTACTGTATATGGAGCAGGAATTGATACTTAGCCTCTTCAACGAACTCTCGCCGCCCCAGCAGTAACCCTATTTTTGCCAGCGGCATGACCGTCATCATTAAGGTATCATCCCAGAGTTGCTGATGATTTTCCTTATGGATCACCACATGCTGTAACCCACCCTGCTCGGTTCGCGGCATCTCATACATTACCCACTCACCCCAGCGCTCCAGTAGTGGTCTCCAGGCAGGATTTTTAGCCTCTTCGTAACGATATGCCAGCGTCAGTAATGGACAGACAGTATTGACGTTCTTGGTTGGCAGGCCCCGCTGGAGCTGCTCGCTGAACCAGTGGTCTATAACCGACAGCATCTTTTTATCACCCGTCTGCCTGTAATAGTGATAAATAGCATACAGTCCGATTCCATGCGTCCATTCCCATCCCGCAGCCCACCCTTTGGCGTCAATAATGCGACCATCGTCCAGGTGAAGGGCGAACTCGCCGGTAGTATCTTCAATATGAATCAACTTATCGGTTAACTTGTGTATGAGCGAGTGCACGTCATCACGCGCAATAACATGTTCCGCCTGACGCAGCAGCGCGCTATGTTTTACGGCAAAAATAGTCATAAACTTACCCAGCCTGTTGTTCGGGGATTAGAAGGATCTTGATGGCTTCTTTCGAGCCAAAGGCTGCAAAAGCATGCTGCCATTCTTCAAGAGGGAAACGGTGGGTCACAATACCTTCAGCGGTCATCAGCTTTCGGTGGAATAAATCGATAACGGTTTCATAAGTCCCGGGGCTGAGATGGGCGCCGCGGATGTCTAGCTCTTTTCGATCGCCAATAATCGACCAGTCCACAGACGTTTCCCGGCTGAAGACGCTGAACTCAACAAACCGGCCTAATTTGCGGATCATTTGCAATCCCTGGGTCACACCCACAGGATTGCCAGTGGCCTCAATGTAAACATCGCAGCCGTAGCCGTCCGTCAGGGACTTCACCACAGCCACCGCGTCCTCTTCCAGCGGATTGATAACAATGTCTGCCCCAAGGGTTTGCGCCAGCGCCAGACGAAACGGCATCGCATCAATAACAATTAGCTTTTTGGGTGTCTTGAGCTTAATCGCCTGGATCATACCCAGACCGAGGGTGCCTGCACCAGCCAGTACCACCACGTCATTGAACTGAATATCAGCGCGATTTACCGCATGTACCGCACACGAAAATGGTTCTATCAACGCGCATTCTTCCAGGGTCAATGAATCAGGAATTTTGTGCACGCGGCTGGTGGGTTTGAAGAGCATAAAATCCGTCATGCCTCCATCGGCGTCTTCAGCCTGAAATCCATAAATGTCATGTTTTTCGCACATCCAGTACTGGCCGTTGCGGCAGAAGCGACACTTGTCACAAGGAACAATTTGCTCTGCTATTACACGGTCATTTAACTCAACGCCAAAGTGCTCCAGCGCGCCGGGGCCAGCAGCGTATACCGTACCGAAAAATTCGTGACCGGCCACCACCGGTGTTTTGACATAACGAGGGAAGGTTCCATTCCCCCAGAACATCGGAGCTCCGTGAAAACAGTGAAAATCTGAGGCACAGATACCGCACGCACCTATTTTTACCAGCAACTCGTTATGGCCTGGTGTTGGCATATCACCTGTTTCGAGTCGGTAGTCTTCAGGACCGTAATTAACCAGCTTTTTGATTTGCATTTTGGCATAACCCACAAGCGACAAAAGGATGCGAAAACCATAAAATGTTTTCGTAAACATTTCCACATAGCCATCCGTCTTTGTGATGCAGTTAACATCAAATCAAATAAAGCACTTAAAATCATATGATTATGAATCACTCTGAAGAATAACACCCTCCCTCCTCAATGAGACCATAAATCCCCTGAGTTAAAATGTTATCGTTAACATTTACAAAAATGGGAATCCTTCAGGCGTAAAGCCCCCTAAAAGCTTATGAGGAATGGCAGACGTGGGGGCGAGTAATACCTGTAGGCGCGGGCATCCAGATTTCCTGATGTAGCCAGGCTCTTGCTTTTTTGTAGAAACAGATACTGGCTGCGTAAACGTTATAAACCTGACCCAGAAAGGGTTATGAGTGCAATGCCTGCCTTCAGTAACTGGAATTATTGATTATTCTTAAGAAATCCATTAATCATAGTGCGCTCCTGCCAGGGCCTGTCTTCAATTGCGGCGATCAAATTCTCTGCAACGATGGTAGCCCATTGCTTATAATCATGAACCACACAGCAAAAGTAAAAACCATAATCTTCTGCATTGGGAATTTCATCGATTGAGAGAAACTCGACCCCCTTTAACATCCATCGCGTGGCCACATTTTTAGCAGCAAGTGAGATAGCACCGTTAATACCAATAATGGCGTCATAATCAATTTCGTTGGAAGAAAAGTGTGACGTAATAATTTCTTTAGCATGATCGTAACGGTAATCAGCATAAAGACGGGTAATCTCAATATCATCTGCGAGATTTTCACAAATGCTCGACAAACGCTTCTGGGTAATGCGTGAGTCTTTAGGCCCGCCAATAACCAGTACTTTTTTATATGCCTTGTCATTCACAACGGAGGCAATTAGCTCCCCCGCACGTCGATCATTGACATACACTGCGGGCAGTTGCTCATCAAACTGACGGTCAAACTGAATGAGGCGAGTATGCGAACCCTTTAAAACTTTAAGATGACTGGTGTCATAATCAGCGCTGTCACTGATCACCGACAGCACGATCCCTGCTGCTTTATAACCGACCAGCGTGTTGATAGCTTTTGCTTCTGATGCGCGTTCGCCCTGAGTAGTGAATATCATCACTGAATAGCCACGGGTTTCAGATAATTTGCAGAGTTCCTGAATGACATAAGAGTAACTCTGATTAAAGGTATCATCAGCAATAATACCAATAATAGGGCTCTGGACGGTTTTAATATTTTGCGCAAATACATTAGGTATATAACCCATCTCATCTGCAACTTTTATGATCCTTTCACGCGTCTCAGCCTTGACCTTTTCAGGTGAAGTGAAAACGCGCGATACGGTAATACTGCTCACTCCAGCCACTTCCGCCACGTCATTTATTGTAGGTGGTTTGCTTCCATGTGTGTTCATTATTGCTTCAACCTTAAGTCAGTGGTCTCTTTGTACCTGCGCATTTCCAGGACATGATAATTAACAGTAAATGGCGGTTGATGCCAGAGCTTATGGCGGATGTTGAGAGCAACAGCGCTGACATCACTGCTGTTGATGCCTTTGCTGCGGCGTTGGTTTGCTTCTATTGAGATAAACATGTGTCTTTTAAAGTCATAACCAGACATAGCCAGTATTCGCTGCCTTTATGCCAGGGTTGCAAGCGTTCTGCGAAAGACTGGATAAGGATTTCTTCATCCATGTGCGAATCACTAATGAAATACATCCTGTGACGATCCTGTCTTGTTCCCGGAAAAATGACCAGTCGATATGTATGCTGGATGCGATGATAATCAAGCCTGACAGAAGAATCATAACGAAATTAAGGTGAATAAAGCCCAGTTCGCTTTGAGTGAGCAGCGGACGTTACGCTCACGCAAATATAAACACCTTGTTGGAATAGCTTTAAACAGAAATGGTTACAGAAGCGCTCAGGCTTCAAGTGCAGTACGGATGGCAGCTTCCATTTTCTCTGGAGTGGTAATGGGTGCAAAACGCCTGAGCGGTTTGCCGTCACGTCCGATCAGGAACTTAGTAAAGTTCCATTTGATCCGCTCGCCCAGCACGCCGGGCAATTCGTTTTTCAGGTAGCGAAACACCGGGTGCGTTGCGGTGCCGTTGACCTCCACTTTCTCGAACATCGGGAAACTCACACCGTAGTTGATGTGACAAGTCTGCGCGATTTCGTCAGCGCCGCCGGGTTCCTGTTTACCAAACTGGTTGCAGGGAAAACCAAGCACCACCAGCCCCTGGGCGGCGTACTTCTTGTAGAGCGATTCAAGACCTGCGTATTGTGGCGTGAATCCACAATGGCTGGCGGTATTAACCACGATAACCAGCTTGCCAGCATAGTCGGCCATAGAGATGGGCTGGCCACGCAGACTGGTGGCAGTCAGTTGATGAAAGGTGGTCATGTTGAGATCCTCAGAGACGAATAGTTGAACGATTAATCCCCATCGGCCAGATTCACGAGGCGAACTGATAAATTCCACTCAGCTTATTGTTCGCTGCGCTTTTCCAGCATCAGCAACAGCAGGCAGATCACTATAACCGCACCGGGGTTATACAGCATCCCTTCTATAAAAGCTGAAGCATCCTGTCCGGCCTTTTCTTAAACGCCACGCAGTACCATTTTCGCTTTTTGCTCTGTCCTCTCCTGCCCTCCTCTGCTGAGAATGATTACTTAACCTGCTGGATCAAACCGTTGCAACTATACTGACCATTGCAGTTGTAATTTACATACAAGGTTGAACAGGGTGAATTGCCTGATAACAGCCTTACCTATGACCCGCAGGAGAACAAAATGCAAAAGAGTAAAACCTTGAAAGGACTGCTAGCCGTAACAGCAGTAGCAGCGATGTTCAGCACTGTCGGCGTGCAAGCCCAGACGCCAGCGAGCGCCACGCAGACCAGCGCCGCAGGCCAGACCAAATCGAGCACCAGCCTCAGCGCCGGCGACGAAAAAGCGTTAAAGGATATGGCGCAGGCTGATATCAATGAAGTCGCCGCCGCCAAAATCGCGCTGAGCAAGGCCCAAAGCAGCGAAGTCAAAGCATACGCTCAGCAGATGGTCGACGACCACGGCGGTGCCTTGACCAAAGTACAGACGGTCGCCCAGCAAAAGGGCGTAACACTGCCGACTGAGCCAGATGCCAAACACAAGACCATGGCCGCAAAACTTGAAAAGCAGAGCGGCGCCGCATTTGACAAGATGTATATGAAAAACGCCGGCACTATGGACCACAAAATGGTGCTGTCGAAGCTGCAAAGTGACGCCAAAATGATCAAGGATCCGGATGTGAAGGCCGTGGCCGATGCGCACATGCCGGTCGTTGAGCAGCATCTCAAATCTGCGCAGCAGATGCCAATGGCAGCAGGTAAGTAAACAGGTCGTTCGGTAGGCACACGGTTCTGTGATTCAGGCTCCTCATTGTTCAACGTGTTGAAGAACGGAGGATGACCGGTACTGTCAGTGTGCCGATCGATGCTTGCCGATGTGTAGTTGCAAGCTGACACTCACTCTACCTGTTGACGACTGGCATTGACCCAAAGCCGCCGTTCAACAGGCTGCAGGATGCAAATATTGCGAAGGAACGCTTTTGGCACTGAGTGAACCAGGGAGCCATACCCTCTCCGAAGCTCACCTCTCTTCACCTGATGAAGCGCAACCAATCCTCCTGTCAGTCCAAAACCAGCACGACTCGTAGTCCAACTGAAAAGAGACATTGCGAACAAAAACCTTTTATTGTTATGTTATAACATATCAATAATGATTTAACAGAGGTTACTATGTCTACTCCCTTCTCCCTCACTTCACAGGCCGATCGGCGTCTGCCAGTTTGCGTGCTCTCAGGTTTTCTGGGAGCCGGAAAAACGACGCTGCTTAACCATATTCTGAATAATCGCGAAGGGCGTCGCATCGCGGTTATCGTGAATGATATGTCAGAAGTGAATATCGACGCCGCGCTGGTTCGCAACGGCGGCGCATCGCTGTCGCGTACCGATGAAAAACTGGTTGAAATGAGCAACGGCTGCATCTGCTGTACGCTGCGCGAAGATCTGCTGCTTGAAGTGAAAAAACTGGCGGAGGCGGGCCGCTTCGATCATCTGGTAATCGAATCGACCGGCATCGCCGAGCCGCTGCCCGTCGCGGAAACCTTTACTTTTGAAGATGAAGATGGCGCATCGCTTTCCAGCATCGCGCGTCTCGATACCATGGTGACCGTGGTAGATGGTTTTAATTTTCTGCGCGATTACCACTCTGTCGACTCTCTGAACCAGCGTGGCGAATCGCTGGGCGAGCAGGATGCCCGTTCGGTGGTGGATTTGCTGGTTGATCAAATTGAGTTTTGCGATGTGCTGGTGGTGAATAAAACTGATCTTATCAGTGAGGAAGATCGTCAAACACTCTTTGCCACGCTGCGCTCACTTAATCCACGCGCGCGCATCCTGACCGCCCGTTTCGGCCAGGTGCCGCTGGATCAGGTGCTGAATACCGGTCTGTTCGATTTCGACCAGGCCGCGCAGTCGCCGGGCTGGCTGAAGGAGCTACGCGGCGAACACAGTCCAGAGACGGAAGAGTATGGCATTCGCAGTTTCGTTTATCGCGCGCGCCGTCCTTTTCATCCGCAGCGTTTCTGGGAAGTGGTAAACCACCAGCTGACGGGCGTAGTGCGCTCGAAAGGCTACTTCTGGCTGGCAACGCGTCCGGATTATGCTGGGATGTGGTCGCAGGCTGGCGCCGTGGCGCGCCACGGCTACGCGGGGCGCTGGTGGGCAAGCGTTCCTCGCGAGCACTGGCCGGAAGATGCCGACTCTCTTGAGTTTATCGCCAGCCAGTGGCAGGAAGGTGTCGGCGACGCGCGTCAGGAGCTGGTATTCATCGGTATCGATATGGATGAACAGCAGGTGCGCTCGGCGCTGGATGATGCGCTACTGACGGCGCAGGAGATGGCGCGCGGCCCCGGCGGGTGGCTAACTCTACCTGACCCTCTCCCATCATGGTTTGAGGAAGTCACCGGGTAATGACCTGAAACGCTGCGTCAGCCCACAAGGTCAGAACGAAAAGTGATTAGTCGCCCTCTGCTCTGTTTGCTATAACGCGTTATCAACTCATCAGAGGCATACCCTAATGACGCAGCGTATTGCCGTTATCGGCGCAGGTGTACTGGGCTTGTCTGTGGCGCGAATGCTGGCTTTGCAGGGCGCGCAGGTGACGCTGTTCGATAAAAGCGCGCCTGGCGCAGGCACCAGTCAGATCAGCTTTGCATGGGTTAACGCCAACGGTAAAAGCCCGGAAAGTTATCACCATCTTAATGCAGCCGGTATTGAGGCGCATAAGCGCCTGCAACAGATATCCAGCGCGCCCGCGCCCTGGCTGCTGGAAACCGGCACCTGGGAATGGGCGGCTGAACCTGTCATCAAGGCGCAGCTGGAAAAGAGGCTGGCTTCACTTACGGCGCTGGGTTATCCCTGGCAAAGGGTGACGCGTGAAGCGCTGTTGGCGCATTTTCCTGAGCTGCGGCTCGATTCGCGTATTCAGCAGGGCTGGTTTTTTCCTTCAGAATGCCTGCTCTATCCCAGTCTGCTTATTGGCTGGCTGCTCGCCCAGGTGCGCCGCCTCGGCGGCACCGTTATCAGTCAGACAGAGGTGGTGACGCTTTCAGAGCAGCCTGACGGCGCAGCGCTTGAGCTGTCGAACGGTGAGCGGTGGACGGGCGATCGCGTGATTTTAGCTACTGGTCGCTGGTCAGCGGAGCTGTTGAGGCAGCTGGGTCTCGATCTGGCAATGACGGATGCTAACCGGCCAGACAAAATGGCCTGTAGTTTCCTCGCCTATACCGATCCTTTGCCGATCCAGATCAACAGCAATATCATTTCACCTGAGCTTAACGTCAGGCCAGACGGTGGAGGCAGGCTGATCCTGCAAGCACTGGATCTGGATGACTATGCGGATCCGGCCCGTCCGGCAAGCACAGACGGATTAATTGGTCAGGAATTTTTGCGCCGTCTGCGCCGGATGTTTATCCAGACCGAAGGCGCGCGTATTGCGAAGATCGAGGTAGGACAGCGTTCGCGTCCTGCGGATGGACTGCCTGCTGTAGGCTATGCGACTCACCACCAGCGGGTTTATCTGATGGCTTGCCACAGCGGCATGACGCTGGCGCCGCTGTTAGGCGAACTGGTGGCGAACGAGATAATAACGGGCAATCGCTCTCAAATGCTGGCTGATTTCGCGCCTCAGCGCCTTATGACGCCTTTTATCGGTAAAAGCGAGGGCCTGGCCCCCGCTTACCTTCCCGCTGCGCAGTGAGCCTTAGCGGCGGTTTTTCCAGACGGTCTGAATGTTGCAGAACTCATGTACGCCAAAGTGGGACAATTCACGACCGTAGCCGCTCTTTTTGACCCCGCCAATGGTGACACGAGGATCCGATGCGCCGTTGCCGTTAATAAACACGGCACCGGTCTCGATCTGATCGGCCAGACGATCCGCTGTAGCGCTGTTTCCTGTCCAGACCGTAGCGCTGAGACCAAATTCACTGTCGTTGGCGATAGCCAGCGCATGATCGGCATCACGGGCGATAGCGATCGCCGCTACCGGTCCAAACAGCTCTTCACGAAACGCCGTCATGTCTGTTGTGACGTCTGACAGGATAGTGGGCGCGTAGTAGTTGCCTTCCCCTGCGATCTTCTCGCCGCCCAGTACCAGACGCGCCCCTTCGCGCAGAGATCGTTCAACCTGGCTATGCAGCTCATCGCGCAGATCGAAACGCGCCATAGGGCCGAGATAATTTTTCTCATCCAGCGGATCGCCCATGGTTAACGCCTGTACCGCAGCGCTGAAGCGTGCTTCAAACTCATCTGCAATAGCGGCTTCAATGATAAAGCGTTTGGCGGCCATACACACCTGTCCGGTGTTCTGGAAGCGGCCCGTGACGGCTGATTTTACTGCTTCATCAAGATCGGCATCGGCAAGCACGATAAAAGGATCCGCGCCGCCCAGTTCCAGAACGGTTTTTTTCAGGGCAGCGCCAGCCTGTGCGGCAATAGCGGAGCCAGCGCGTACGCTGCCGGTAACGGCGACAGCGGCAATGCGAGGATCTTTGATAGCAGCCGAGACGCCATCGTTATCGATATTGACTGAAGCGAAAGCGCCTTTCGGCAGATCCGTTGCGCTGAACAGCTCCGCCATCAGCGTTGCGCATCCCATCACATTCGGGGCATGCTTCAGCACATAGGTGTTCCCGGCGAGTAGCATACCCACAGCGCCGCGCAGTACCTGCCAGAACGGGAAATTCCACGGCATAACGGCCAGGATGGTACCGACAGGCTTAAAGCGCTGCCAGGCATCTGGCACCTGCGTCGGCTGATCTTCCAGCATCGCGGGGCCATGTTCTGCATACCAGTCACTGAGGTTTGCGCATTTAAGGATCTCGGCGCGTGCCTGAGCAACAGGCTTGCCCATTTCAAGGGTGATCATGCGCGACAGCTCAGGTTCGCGCTGACGCAGCTGTTCCGCCAGCTGACGCAGTACCTTAACGCGCGATGCGATATCTGTATTGCGCCACTGCTTAAAGGCAGCAGTGCTGGCAGCAAGCGTGCTGTCCAGCTCAGCCAGAGACTGCATAGGATAGCGAGCCAGAATTTCACCGTTGGCAGGGTTTTTTGAAACAGCGTAATCGGTCATGGGTGCCTCTCAGAATGCGTTTGGACTATGGGATTTAAACTACGCCTCTAAGGTGATGATGAAAAATGAATAATAGTGAGCAACTTCTTTTCATATTCTGAACATAACCGCTATGCCGATTTCAGCCTGTGCAGATCGAGCGCTGATCTGAAGATCGGTTATCCACATATACAGAGAGAAGATCCTAATAAACGATCATAAAGAGATCTAAAAGAGATCCTAAGAGATCCCCGATCGTCGCAGGCCGCACCCCGCAAGGGCTGAGAAGGTGATCCCGTTCACTATAATCAGTAAAGAGTTCACTGTAATCAGTACTTTATTCACTACACACTGTAGAATGTTCACTATAAACAGTGATAGTGTTCACTGTAATCAGAATACGATCCCTTTCATCTACAGAATGAAGATCTCATGCTATGGCAGATAAAGAGAGTGAAAACAAAGCGTTACTTGAACCTTTTCTGTCGGTGACCAAAAACAGCGGTGAAGTTATTCAGCTTCATCCAAACAAGAATAATACTGTTCAGCCCGTCGCATTGATGCGTCTGGGACTGTTTGTCCCGACACTGAAATCAACGGCGCGCGGTAAGTCAGGCGCAATGGCCTCTACTGACGCGACAAAAGAGCTGAAGAATCTGTCATTAGTGAAAGCCGAAGGCTACGAAAAGATTACCATTACAGGCGCAAGGCTGGATATGGATAACGATTTCAAGACCTGGGCAGGCATTATTCAGTCCTTCTCCCGTTATCCCACCAAAGGCGATACCGTAACCCTGCCCTTTATTGATTTCGTCAAGATGTGCGGCATTCCTTCTGCCAACTCGTCAGCGGCGTTGCGTAAAAGGCTGGATGCTTCTCTGCGCCGAATTGCTACCAACACGCTATCTTTCGAAGGCAACGGTAAGGCTTACCATACGCACCTCGTGCAGTCGGCCTACTATGACCGGGAAAAGGATGTGGTCCGCATTCAGGCCGATCCCAAGCTGTTTGAGCTCTACAATTTCGACCACAAAGTTCTGCTGCAGCTCAGGGCTATATCACGGCTGAAGCGCAAAGAATCTGCGCAGGCGCTCTATACCTTTCTTGAAAGCCTGCCAACCAACCCAGCCCCTATTTCGCTGGCGCGCCTGCGTATGCGCCTGAATCTTGGTTCTAAAACCACGACGCAGAACCACGTAGTACGCCGCGCGATGGAACAGCTGAAGGAGATCGGCTATCTCGACTATTCCGAGGTAAAACGCGGTCGCTCAGTCTTTTTTATCATCCACAGCCGCACGCCAAAACTGGATGGAATCAGTACGCTGGAGAGTATCGACGCTCTCGACGAGATCGATTTCGATGAGTCATAAGCAACGCCCACTGTAATCAGTGGGCGGTAGGTGGCACTGTCACTTTTTAGCCAAAACGTGACAGTGGCCTCTTCCTGATTATGTTCACTGTAATCAGCAGCAGGCACCATTCACTGTAATGAGCAACATTCACTGTAATCAGTACAGCATCAACCCGACAGCAATTCTCTCAGCCTGGTTTCCCGTGTTTTGTTCTATATAATACATGCACTTATAAGATAGTTAGCGCTTGCTTACATTCTTGGCCTCTTTCTTGCGTTCTTATAAATGCGGTCTACACTGATTACAGTGAATATGATGCGCCGCAGCTCTACGCTGTGGTTTTGCTGATTACAGTGAATCTGTTAAGGCTGGCATTTTATGGCTCTTTCACTGATGGCTGGTAATATCACCGTTTAACCTGTTGAATTAAAATGAGTTTTTCGGGAAGTGGCTAAGGCTGAACTTCATCTTGCTGATTACAGTGAATGTTTGAGTCGCAAGTCCTGTAAAACGTGACAGGGTTCGTTGCAGCCACTGATTACAGTGAACGTTCCAGCTATTTCAGCCCAAATGTGCTGCACATTTAGCCTGTTTACTGAATGCAGTGAATCCTGACGGCGTTCTGTTAACGTTTGATGGCTTTCTGATGATCGTTATCTGCCCGTACTGATTACAGTGAATGGTGGGCCATCGTTAACGCGCTACCGTTTACCCCCCTTTTTACTCTCTATAGTGAATCATTGGCGTCTCTTTCCCGCCCTCTCAACCTCACTGTCTAACGCCCTGCAGGGAGCTGCGGACTCGCGTACCGGCATAGCGACGGTGAGGCTGAACTACAGAATACAGTGAATGTTCTCTCTCTCTTCGCAGTAAATATCTTCTGCTTTGCTGATTACAGTGAATGTTTGCCGCGTGCAGCCATCTGAGCAGCTTCCCTGCCGTTTTAAAACCCTGTGGGCTTACTGATTACAGTGAACATTAGCGGGCAATGCTGATTACAGTGAATCTTCTGCTGAATACAGTGAACGTTTTGTTCTTACAGAGAGCCTGCTACTGATTACAGTGAATGTTATGCCTCGTTGTTTGTCACGGACTCTCCGTTACTGATTACAGTGAATGTTTTGAGAGACTTTTTACTGATTACAGTGAACGTATAGCCTGAATCCAGAGAAAATGTTATGTCGGGTTCCATCGACATATTGGCTAATAGCGTCTTGCTTACTGATTACAGTGAATGAATTGCTGACTACAGTGAATCCTTTTTACTGCCCTGCCCCGGCTCTTCCTTTTGCTATTGCTGATTACAGTGAATATTTGCAGCAACTCATTATCATGCGGTCCATTTTGGACTAAACATCTATTTCGTAATGTAAGATATTTTCTTGCCCGTTATGCAGGATTTATGTATAAAGTCACAAATCCTACATGTGTGGAGCAAGTATGGCTAACGACGAAAAGCAGGTGCTGAAGGTCGCACAACGGTCTGAGAGAATGCTGCTGAGCCTGACCGAACAGATTCAGGCGCAAAAAGAAGAGCTGCATGAGAATACGTTTTACCAGGTTTATGCCAAAGCTGCGCTGGCGAAGCTGCCCAAGCTGACGCGTGCCAGCGTCGATTATGCTGTTAATGAGATGGAAGAAAGCGGCTATCAGTTCGACAAACGCGCCGCAGGCAGCTCAACCAAATACGCGATGTCGATAGAAAATATCATCGATATCTATCACCACCGCGGTGTTCCTAAATACCGTGATCGCCATCCGGAAGCCTATACGATTTTTGTCGGCAACCTTAAGGGCGGCGTTTCCAAAACGGTTTCCACCGTTTCTCTCGCTCATGCGCTGCGGGCGCACCCTCATCTGCTTTATGAAGATCTACGTATTCTGGTTATTGACCTGGATCCGCAGTCCTCGGCGACCATGTTCCTTAATCATGAACGTTCAGTAGGGATTGTCGAAGCCACAGCCGCGCAGGCGATGCTGCAAAATGTAAGTCGCGAAGAGCTGATAAAAGAGTTTATCGTGCCATCGATTATTCCTGGCGTTGATGTGCTGCCTGCTTCAATTGATGATGCGTTTATCGCTTCGCGCTGGGATGAGCTTTGTGCTGAGCATCTGGCTGGTCAGAATGTGCATGCGGTGCTGTATGAAAATGTCATTGCTAAACTGAAAAAAGATTATGACTTTATCTTTATCGACAGCGGCCCACATCTGGATGCTTTTTTGAAAAACGCTATTGCGGCATCCGATCTGCTCATGACGCCCGTTCCGCCGGCGCAGGTTGACTTCCACTCCACGCTTAAATATCTGACGCGTCTTCCTGAACTGATCGACATTATCGAGCAGTCCGGCGCCCCCTGTCGTTTGCAGGGCAATATCGGCTTTATGTCCAAGCTGTCTAATAAAGCAGACCACAAGCTCTGCCATAGCCTGGCGAAAGAGATATTTGGCGGCGATATGCTGGACGCCGCTCTGCCGCGTCTTGATGGTTTCGAGCGCTGTGGCGAATCTTTTGACACCGTTATCTCGGCAAACCCTTCCACCTACGTCGGCAGTAGCGAAGCGTTAAAGAATGCGCGTTCCGCTGCTGAAGATTTTGCGAAAGCGGTTTTTGACCGTATTGAATTTATTCGCCTGAACTGAGGTCGCTATGAGTGCAAAAAGAATTACTATCGGCAGAACCTTTAGCCAGACGCCTGTCCAGACTGACGTGTCATCAGACGCGCCGACGCAAACTTTCGTTCTCTCTACCGGCAAACGCGCCGTGTTTCGTCTTGAGCGGATTGAAGCCCGCGACATTGAAGATAAAACTTTTGTAGTGCTGGAAACCAACGGACGCGACCAGGCTGGCCTGACGCCGGATTCGTTGCGCGATATTATTCGCACCATCAAACTCCAGCAGTTTTTTCCCGCTATCGGCGTAAAGCGGGGTGAACGTATTGAAATCCTGGACGGTTCACGCCGCCGCGCTGCCGCGCTCTACTGTAAGACCGGACTGGATATTCTGGTTTCTGAAACGGCGATTACCACTGAAGAAGCGCGTAAGCTGGCGCAGGATATTCAAACCGCACGCGAACATAACCTGCGTGAGGTTGGCCTGCGTTTGCTGTCGCTGAAAAATGGCGGCCTGTCACAAAAAGAGATTGCGGAAAGTCAGGGCCTGTCGCAGGCGAAAGTGACGCGAGCTTTGCAGGCGGCCAGCGTGCCCGCAGAGCTGATTTCACTTTTTCCCAACCATTCGGAACTGACCTATCCCGATTATAAGGCGCTGCTTATGGCCGCTGATAAACTCTCTGAGACAGGTCAGCCGATTGAGCGTTTAATCGAAACCGTTTCAATGGATGTGGATAGCATTTGTGCGCGTGACGGACTGGCGGCGGATGAGGTCAAAAACCATATCCTTCGACTGGTTCGCAATGGCAGTCAGACGCTTATTGCGTCGCCTGCAAAAGAGAAACCTGTTTCGGAAAATCTCTGGACCTTTGCGGATAAAGACCGTTTTGCCCGCAAAAAAATTCGGGGCCGTATGTTTAGCTACGAATTTAACCGTCAGTCTAAAGAACTTCAGGAAGAGCTCGACAAAGTAATCGCTGATACCTTGCGCAAATATCTTGGCGATCAGTAAGCCTGCGATCCGGGTAAGCCCCTGCCCGGATTTCCTCTCTCCCCTTTCCCTTCCTCGTTTCTTCGCCATCAGTTTTTCGGCGCTAACTGCCTGTTTTAAAGCTTTTTCTGCCAAAATTTCAGGCTGAAATCGCCAGCTATTTCACCTCTAAAAAGTAAATCGATTTAAGCGTACCCTGTCTGGTTCCCTCTCATTCCATGATATTTTCTTGCGTACCCTGATATGGCTCTCCAGTGAGATTTCATATGTATTTAATTGAATTTAAAAGGAAATTGAAAAGAATTTCAGGGTGAAATCGCCAGGGAGTGCTGGTTTAGAATGAAAGATTGCCCTTGTTACAGGGCAAAGGATTATTTTTTATCGGCAGACCATGTTGCAGAGCGTACTTCAACTTTAACGGGCAAGAGCTTCGCTTGTGTAAACGCGTCTGCCAGCTTTTGCTGCTCTGAAAAAACGTTGTCTGTCATGCGTTCCGCTCCGTAGGGCAGACGCGTCAGCGTAGTTCGCCAGATGGCCTTGTCCAGGCCAGTAGACTGCGCCAGTATCGCCGCCGCTTCATCCTGATGCTGGTTCGCCCAGTCGCTCAGCGTACTAAGTTCGTCCAGCACTTTTTTTGCCGTTTCAGGTTCGCTGTCTGCAAACTTGCGGCTGGCGAGATAAAAAGTGTAATGAGGAACGAGTCCCTCTGCATTACGCACCTGGCGAGCGCCGGTGCTGGCTTCCACCTCTGCCAGATAGGGATCCCAGATAACCCAGGCATCTACCGCGCCTTTTTGAAAAGCGGCGCGTGCATCGGCAGGCGGTAGGTAAACCGGCGTAATATCTTTATAAGTCAGCCCCGCTTCTTTGAGGGCGGCAATCAGCAGATAGTTAACGTCCGAGCCTTTGTTCAGGGCTACGCGTTTACCCTTAAGATCTTTAACGCTATGAATAGTGGAAGCAGAAGGCACCACAATGGCTTCAGTTTTGGGGTTGGCGGGTGAATGGCCCAGATAAACGAGATCGGCTTTTGCCGCCTGAGCAAAGGCGGGCGGCGCATCGCCAGTAGCGGCCAGATCAATACTGCCAACATTCAGCCCTTCCAGCATCTGAGGCCCGGCAGGAAACTCAACCCAGCGAAGGCTAATACCCTCTTTTTTAAACGCTGTTTCCAGCGTGCCGCGATATTTAAGCAGTGCAAAAATATTCGCTTTCTGATAACCGATAGTCACCTGTTGAGGTGCTGCCTGACTCGTGGCGGCCAGCGAGCCGAGCGCAAAAAATAGTATGCCTGACGTTAATCTGTTTATTTTCATTTCTCTGTCTCCTTTTTAGCCCACCTTAACAAAGAGCTTATATAACCAATAAATAACGAATTACTTTGGCTTATTCTTAAGGGGCATAGTAGTCAGACAGGTCGGAAAGACAGAAATAAGGGAGTGACAGCAAGTGAATATCGCGGCCTCGTAAAGCGAGAAAAGCGGATTCAAGATTAGTTAGCACGTTAATAATTTGTAGTAATAATCAAAGAGCATTCCTCATTGCCTTCTGTCAGGATACCGCCCAAAAATGCCTGTCTGAGGTTCATTCACTGTATGAAGTGGTTTTCAAAAAGCGCGCTCCTGTTTTCTGGCAAAACTTGTCTGGCCGCGTTTTTAGCGCTCTATATCGCTTTAGAACTCAACCTTGATAAGCCAGCCTGGTCGCTGACTACGGTCTATGTCGCATCACAGCTCTATTCCGCTGCGACTATCTCCAAATCTATTTTTCGTTTCCTGGGGACGCTGCTGGGCGGGCTTTTTGTCTTGCTCATCTACCCGGCCACGGTACAGGATCCAATGCTGTTTAGCCTCTGCATCTCGCTGTGGGTCGCGCTCTGTCTTTATCTGTCACTGCACGATCGGACGCCCAAAAGCTACATATTCATGCTGGCGGGATACAGCGCAGCGATTATGGGTTTCCCTGACGTGACGGCACCGGCTGAGATCACCTATACGGTTATATCGCGTATTGAAGAAATCAGTGTTGCTATCCTCTGTAGCAGTCTGGTGCATCGGCTGATTATGCCGGTTTCGATGAGCAGCATGCTGGAGCAAAGCGTTAGCATCTGGTATCAGAACGCCAGGAAACTTTGTGCCGAGCTGATTACAGTGATGCCCAGAGAGAAATCGCTGGAGCGTGAAGATATCCTGATCCAGATGGCGAATTATCCGCTGAACGTTGAAACGATGATTACCCACTGCGTCTATGAAGGGGAAGCGGCGCGACGCCTTATCAGGCTTGTCAGCGTTCAGTATCAGCATCTCTCCTACCTTATTCCTACGCTTACGGCTATCGAAGCCCGGCTCAGCTTGCTGGCGGAACAGCATATCCGCTTTCCTGAATATGTCGCGCAGTCGTTTCAGCACTTTTTGCAATGGCTGAACAGCACAGACCATAGCGGTGAGACGCTGGCGATTAACGCATCATTGATTGCCGCGCAGCAGCAATTGAAAGCGGACTGGGAAAAATGCGAGCTACCTGTTGAAGAGAGCATTCTGCTCACCGGTCTGCTGGAGCGGCTGCTGAATTTTGTCCGCATCTCGGAGGCTTACCAGACGGTAGGCGAGCGCGTTAGCGATCTGACCCCCAGCGCTAAACCCGGCAAAATGGCGCGCAGCCATAAACACGTCGATAAAGGCATGCTGCTGCTCTCCTGTCTGACGGCCTTTCTTGCCACCTTTCTGACCTGCCTTTTCTGGATTGGCAGCGGCTGGGTAGACGGGGCAACCGCTCCGATGATGGCGGCCGTTCTCTGCTCCTTCTTCGCCGCGATGGACAGTCCGCTTGCGCCAATGAAGATTTTTCTCAAGGGGGTAGTGGTAGCGATTGGTGCCAGCATGCTTTACACCACGTTACTGATACCGGAAGCGACCTCTTTCGAAGCGCTGGTACTCTGTCTGGCGCCTGGGCTAATGGCACTTGGACTGGTGATTGCTAACCCTTCAACCAATTTGATTGGCTTAATCGTGGCAACGCAGATCCCAGGCCTGATTGGCATGAGCCACCATTTTAAGCCTAACCTGCTGCTTATAGTGAATGCTTCACTCTCGACGCTCGCCGGGATCACCGCAGCTGTTATTGTGACAGCAGTGATCCGCAATAAACGTCCCGCCTGGACGGCCAAACGTGCGCTGCGCAAAGGGTTAAAGGAGTTGCTGCAGTTCATCACCGCCGTTGAACTCAACAGTGCCTCGCTGCTGATGCGCCAGCAGTTTGTGGCGCGGACGCTGGATAAGGTCAATATTATCCTGCCGCGTAAGCGTATCGATAATGATGCCGAGCTTGCGGCAGGCGGCAATTTGATTACCGAAGCCTGGCTGGGCGCTAACTGCTATGACTTTTATGTGCGCCATCAGCAGCTACTGGCAGAACAAGGCATCAGCAGCGACAGGTTTTTTGGTGAGCTGCGCCTGTTCCTTAAAAACCGCATCAGACTATTACAGGCTCAGCCGCATCATGCGCTGCTTGAGGAGTTGAACAGCCTGCTGGTGGCGCTGGAAGCGCTGGCGCAGCGCGACAGTAGCTTTTTCGCGCCCCTGCTGTACCTGTTCAACGTGCGGCTCTCGCTGTTTCCACAGGCCCGCTGGCCGCAGCAGGCGTAACAAGCGCTTTAGCTCATTCAAAACAGTCACTCCGGTGGCTGTTTTTTTTGCGTTAAAGCTGTGGCCTGACATAAAAAAGGCTGAGCTGGTCTGATAACAGGCATACTGTGAACAGTGACAAAGGAGGCAATCATGAAGACGATAGGCTTAATCGGGGGCATGTCCTGGGAATCGACCGCCCTCTACTACCGGATTTTAAATGAAGAAGTTAAACGCGCGCTTGGCGGTCTGCATTCGGCGCGCGTTGTGCTTTACAGCGTAGATTTCGATGAAATAGAGAAGCTGCAAAGCTCCGGGCGCTGGGACGAAGCGGGACATCAACTGGCACAGGCTGCACAGGCTCTGGCGCGTGCAGGCGCAGAATTACTGGTGCTGGCAACTAACACCATGCATAAAGTCGCGCCGCATATTCAGCAGGCGGTCGCTGTTCCTTTACTGCATATTGCCGACGCGACGGCGGAGCGCATTCAGGAGCATCATCTAAAAAAGGTCGGTCTGATTGCCACTCGCTTTACCATGGAAGAGGCGTTTTATCAGGGGCGGCTGACAGATGCATACGGTCTGGAGGTCATAACGCCCGACAGCGAAGATCGCGCCTTTATTCATCGGGTAATTTATCAGGAGCTATGTCTGGGTATTATCAATCCTGAATCCCGGATGCGCTTTCGCGAGATAATGACTGGCCTCGCTGCAAAGGGTGCCGAAGGCATCATCCTTGGCTGCACAGAAATAACCATGCTGGTTACAGCCGAGGATGCCAGCGTGCCGCTGTTTGATACCACGCTAATTCATGCGCAGAGTGCTGTTCAACATGCCCTCAGGGAAAGTGGGATGTGATCCAGATCGCACTTTTTGTTAGGATGATAATAGTAACAATGGTTATTATAACTTTCATCGAAGGCATGTTGCCTCGCACTAACAAAAGAAGGATTTTGACCATGAAAAACGTAAAAACTCTCGCTCTTGCTACCGTCGCCGCACTCTCTATGATTTCGTTTGGCAGCTTCGCCGCAGAAAGCATTTCTGCACACGGCAGCACGCTGGACAGCGCAGAAGCTCATATCGCGGCGAAAGCGCAGGCTGAAGGCGCATCAGGCTACAAAATTACCAGTGCGCGCGCCGAAGACGGCGTTTATATGACCGCAGAACTCTATAAATAATGGATGGTCGTACAGGGATGTGCCAGAAAAGGCTGCCGCAAGGCAGCCTTTTTTGTTATCTCCATTTAGCGGTTGCGTCAGGGTTAATAGGGTGAGCGGGTAGGGCGCATCACAATTTCGCTGACATCGACATCATCAGGCTGCTCTATGGCGAAGCGTACTGCGCGACCAATGGCGGCCGGCTGTAAAGCGATAGCGCGGTAATCGTTCATCAGCGCTGCGGCGGCTGGGTCAGTAATGGTCGTGGCCAGCTCGCTTTCCACCACGCCAGGATGGATACAGGTCACGCGCAGTTGGGTATTCTCCTGCCGCAAACCGTCTGAGATCGCCCGTACGGCAAACTTGGTGGCGCAGTAAACCGCTGCGGTAGGGGAGACGCTCAGCGCGCCAATAGAGGCGATATTAATGATATGGCCCGCTTCACGCGCCAGCATCGGTGGCAGCACCGCGGCGATGCCATACAGTACGCCTTTAATATTGACGTCAATCATCTGATCCCACTCGTCCACCTTCAGGGACGCCAGCGGCGACAGCGGCATGACGCCTGCGTTATTGATCATCACGTCTATCTGCCCCCATTTTTGCAGCGCGACCTCGGCAAATTGCTGCACAGAGACGCGCGAAGTCACATCAAGCGCGGCAACCGCCACTTCAGCGCCTTGCTGCTCAAGTTCAGCCGCCAGCGCCTGTAAACGATCGACGCGGCGCGCGCCCAGCAGCAAAATCGCGCCGCTCGTCGCCAGCTCGCGTGCGATACCCGCGCCAATACCACTGGATGCGCCGGTGATTAAAATCACTTTCTTACTCATGGTTTCGCTCCTGTCGTTAAGTCTCTGGCGATCTTATGCCTGCTGCTTTATAAAGAGAATCCACCCATTCCTTACGTAGCTGGTAACAGAGGCTAACCAATGATGCTGGATAAAAACGCGCTGGAGGTTTTCGTCACGCTGGCGCAAACGCGTAACTTCCGCGTGGCGGCAGAAAAGCTGGGTGTGACCCGACCGGCAATTAGCCAGTCCTTAAGACGCCTGGAAGATCGGCTACAGATTTCGCTGATTCACCGCACCACGCGCAGCCTTAGCCTCACCGAAGCGGGTGAAAGGCTCTATGCCGAGGCGGCGCCAGCCATATCGCAGCTTAATCAGGCGGTGGTAGATATCAGCGCGCTGGCGGGCGAGCCACGCGGGCTGCTGCGTCTGGCGGTCTCTTCTATTGCCGAACGTTTTATTAACGGCGAGCTGCTGGCGGCGTTTCTCATCCGCTATCCGCATATTGAGCTGGATATTTCGGTTACCGATGAAGAGTTCGATATCGTGGCGCAGGGCTATGATGCTGGCGTCAGGCTGGGAGAAATTATCGCCCAGGATATGATTGCGGTGCCGGTCTCTCTGCGTCAGCGACAGATAGCCGTAGCCTCGCCCGCTTATCTGGCGCGTTATGGTACGCCGCGCCATCCTCACGAACTGTTGCAGCACTGCTGTATCGGCTGGCGACGCGAGCCGGGCGTCGCGCCTTATCGCTGGGAGTTTGCGGAAGAGGGCAGAGAATTTGATGTCGCGGTCAATGCGCGGCTGAATACCAATGATATGGGCATTATGATCCGTACTGCCTGCGCGGGCGGCGGCATCGCCTTCGGTCTGGAAGAGACATACCGGCCCTATATCACGCGCGGCGAACTGATACCGCTGCTGACAGAGTATCTGCCGGAGTTCGCCGGATTCTATCTCTATTTCCCTAGCCGGAAAAATCTGGCGCCCAAGCTACGGGCGCTGATCGATCATATGAAGATTTGAGTCTCAGGGCAGGGCAACACGCGTCACCGCGACGCCCTGTTCCTCTAACTGCGTCAGCGATTCCGCGCTCAGCCCGCTATCGGTAATGACCTGCGCTACCTGATACCCCGACGAGAGGGGATAAGGATGGATCTGGCCGAATTTCGACGAGTCGGTCAGCGCCCAGGTGGGCACGCGCTTCGCCAGCACCGCGTCCACTACATCGCAGCGCAACATGTTGCGGCCGGTAAAGCCGGTTTCTGCCTGCCAGCCATCAACGCCGATAAAGGCCTTATGGAAATGGATTTGCTGAATGAAGTAGCGCGTCAGCGGACCAACCATCGACTGACTGCTTTTCTGCAATAGCCCGCCTGGCACAATGACTTCGCACGCCGCGTCTTTCAGCAGATGAGCGATAAAATGGCTGACGGTAATCACCGTGAGGTCGCCACGATCGGCCAGCAGACGCGCCAGCAGCGCGTTACTGCTGCCGCCCTCGATAAAAACCGCCTCGCCGCTTTCAATCAGACCTGCAGCATGGCTGGCGAGCGCCTGTTTGAGTTCATAATGCGTATGCATACGCATGCCTACGTTATCGCTGTCCAGCGCCATTGCGGAACCGTGGACGCGACGCAGAAAAAAGTCGCGTTCCAGCAGGTTTAGATCCTGCCGGATGGTGACTTCGGAGACGCCGGTCAGCTGGGCCAGTTCGCTGACCGTAACGCTGCCGCGCGTATTAACGAGCTGAATAATCTGTTGATGACGAGCGTTCATGCGTGCCGTTTATCAGAAAAGTGTGGCGCCAGTGTAGCAGAGAGGGGCCGCGCAGGGGACGCTGCGCGGCAATGTTCAGGCTAAACCGAGTGCGCGGCGGCCGTTGTCGTTCAGATCGTCAAAGGTAAAGCGATCGCGCCAGCCTGTTTCATAATCCTCTGGCGGAAAATCGGCGGGCGAACGTCCCAGCGACAGCGCCTCTGCCACCTGCTGCGCGCAGGCGCGATTTTTCGCGCACATTGGCGCGGCGGGAATGTACATGACATTTCCCCAGCCTTGCTGATTTTCCACCGGCGCGACGGAGTGGATCACATCGCAGTGCCACCACACCGAGTCGCCCGCCTCCAGCGGCGGGATTGAGCAGAGACCGTCGATCAGGTGCGGATGCCATTTCTCACTGACGGGCAGGACTTTACCTGGCGCAACGCCGCACAGCTCGTCGTCGGGCACGTCGTCGAGCAGCGGGCGCAGCAGAATATAAGCCATCGCTTCCGGTACCGGCACTACATGCAGCAGCCCCTGTCCGGCAAGCATATCTGACAGCGCTGTCCAGCCCTGAAACGTGCGAAACGCCGAGCATTTGGTGATATCCGGCACGTCATACTCGTTCACTTCAGTGCGCCACGCCGCATCCCAGGGATCGTAGGCATCTATATCACCATGAAAAATGGCGGCAAATACCTGCTGATAAGCGGGCAGCAGCCAGCGCTCCAGCGCGCCGGAGTCGGTATGCGCGCCCAGTCCTTTAGAGGTTGTGCCCGGCGGGCGACGGCGGATACGATCGGGATAGATAATGCTGACGTCAGGATCGAACCACTGGTTACCCTGTGAGGAGAAACGCCACAGGCGGTTGAGAAAAGACTGAACCTGCGCGGTGGCGTCGCTTTGACGCGCCTGCATTTGCGCCTGCGACCAGTAGATCGGGAAAATCTCCGGGCGCGACGCCTCCAGGCTGCCAAAGAAATTATCGCCTGGGCCGCGATACTGCGCGTCGAAATCATTTAGATCGAGGTAGTCCAGCAGCGATCTGTCCCATGCCAGCGCCTGCTCGCGCGGAAATTGCTGCTTAACGACTACGCAGCCGCGTCGCTTTATCCGCGCCAGGGTTTCATTTGAAACTTCGCCTTTTGCGATAGCCTCCTGCGTAATAACCGGCCATGCGGTGCCGTAACGCTGCTCCTCAGCTTTGGCTTCCGCAATTGCGCTGGCGATACGCTGGCTAATCCGGTCGAAAAGCCCTTCAACATCGCCGATTTGCTGACGAACCTGCTGTTTAAAGGTGCGAATGGCTGCGCTGATATCTTTGGGCAACGGCGTAGCCTGTGTATGTAGGGTCATTATGGCCTCCGCGAGCGGGTAAGTGTTTTTCATTTGTAAATATAATGTGCTTCGTTCGTAAGTTTAGGCGTAGCAGTGGCCTTTAAGCAACGCCCTGGTGCGTGATCGCGAACACACTTTGTCAGGAAAGCTCCGAAAGCCCTGAACATTCTTGTTATTCGAATTTTCATTAATCCACACTGGGGGTAAGCTTTAGCTATTAAGTGGGCATCACTGAAACAACAGCCTCAGCAAGGAGATGACAATGGCGGTAAAGATGATCGCGGTGGATATGGATGGCACCTTTCTCGACGATAACAAGGAGTACAATGCTCAGCGATTTTTGCGGCAGTACG
Organism: Pantoea sp. ACRSB; assembly: GCF_022346905.1. Lineage (NCBI taxonomy): Bacteria > Pseudomonadati > Pseudomonadota > Gammaproteobacteria > Enterobacterales > Erwiniaceae > Pantoea > Pantoea sp. ACRSB. The sequence goes on from NZ_JAKRNL010000004.1 coordinate 142,542, forward strand.
CGCTGTTAAAAGAGAGAGGCATTCGTTTCGTGGTCGCCAGCGGCAATCAGTATTACCAGCTGCAGCGTTATTTTCCTGAAATCAAGGACGAAATCGCTTTTGTAGCGGAAAACGGCGCCTGGGTTTCGGACAGCAATGAAGAGATTTTCTGTGGAGAGCTGGCGCAGTCTCGCGTGCATCAGGTGCTGGATATTCTTGCCAAAGAACCCGATATCAGCACTGTCGTCTGCGGACGTAATGGCGCTTATATCCACTCTTCTGCCCCCGATGAGGTTGTCAGCCTGTTGTCTAACCACTACGCCCGCCTGGAAAAACGCGACGATCTCTACACTATCGATGACACCATCTTTAAGTTCTCTCTGAACCTGGCACACGAAGGCGTCGATGCGCTGCTGGAACGACTGCATAATCAGCTGGGCGAAATCGAAAACATTATGCATCCGGTCTCGAGCGGCTATGGCTTTATCGATCTGATTATCCCTGGCTGTCATAAAGCACACGGCATCGCCTTGCTTCAGGAAAAATGGGGCATCAGCGATTGCGAAGTGGTCGCTATTGGCGACAGCGCCAATGATCTTGAAATGCTGCGCCAGGCCTGCTTCAGCTTTGCCATGGCGAACGCCGTAGAGCCGGTACGCGCCGTAGCGCGCTATAAAACGGAGAGCAACAACGACGACGGCGCGTTAAACGTTATCGCCCGCGTACTGGCGCGTGAATTCCCGTTCGGCTAAACCACTGCCGCCCCGGATGTAGCCATCCGGGGTCATCTGTTAACTCTCCTGCTGTTTCGCCAGTTGAAGACGCTGTTCCATCTCATCCAGCGCGGCCTGATTCTCCAGCCCCCACTGATACATCTGCTCGATCGGCTCGGCAAAGATTTTACCCAGCGGCGTCAGCGCATATTCAACCTTAGGCGGCACGACCTCAAATACGTGGCGCGACACCAGTCCGCGCTGTTCCAGCTCTCGCAGCGTCTGCACCAGCATTTTTTTTGAAATGCCTTGCAGGCTACGCTGCAGCTCACCGGTGCGTGCGCGATGCGCTGGCCAGTGATAGAGGGCATGAAGCACCATGGTGCTCCACTTTACGGCAAACAGATCCAGTAGCCGACGCGGCGGCGAATCCGCAAAGAACATCAGCTTTCCGTCAATCCAGGCTGGCATAGCGACTTATCCCGATGGTAACCAAAAGGTAACTACTACCAATAAGGTTCTCTGCTGTCTATAGTGGGCCGCTTTCTTTGCCGCTTCAGGCAGCCATCAGGAGGAACATATGAAAATTAACGCACTGGTCGCACAACAGGCGACGCAACCGCTGGCGGCGAGCCAGGTTGAGCTGCGCGAGCTGCAACCGGACGACGTTAAGATCGCCATCATTTACTGCGGCGTCTGCCATTCCGATCTGCATATGGCGCGCAATGAGTGGGGCGTCAGTCGTTACCCACTGGTGCCGGGCCATGAAATTGTCGGGCGCGTTGAAGCCACCGGCGCGAAGGTAACGAAGTTTAATACGGGCGATATTGTCGGCGTTGGCGTAATGGTGGACTCCTGCGGTCACTGCCATTTTTGCCAGCAGCAGGAAGAGCAGTACTGTGAGGCGGGCTTCACGCCAACCTATAACGGAACAGATAAATATACCGGCGGCACGACCTTTGGCGGCTACGCTCAGCATGTGATTACCGATCAGCATTTTGTGGTTTCTGTCCCGCAGAACCTCGATCTGAAAGCCGTTGCGCCATTGCTGTGCGCGGGCGTAACCGTCTGGTCGCCGCTGCGTCACTACAACGTAAAGCCGGGCGATAAAGTGGGCGTTATTGGTCTGGGCGGGCTGGGGCATATGGCGGTTAAGCTGGCCAGCGCGCTGGGGGCGGAGGTGACGCTGTTTACCACTTCACCAGAAAAAGGCGAAGACGCGCGTCGTCTGGGTGCCAGCCGGGTAGTCGTCTCTCGCGATGCGCAACAGATGGCGGCCTGCCAGACCTCGCTGGATATTATCCTCGACTGTGTTGCCGCGCCGCACGATCTCGATCCTTACCTGGCGACGCTGAAAACCAATGGCCAGCTGGTGCTGGTGGGCATTCCCGACCAGCCGCATCCCGCGCCAAACGTTACGCCGATGGTATTTCGTCGCCTGAGCATTAGCGGTACTTCCATCGGCAGTATCCGCGAAACGCAGGAAATGCTCGATTTCTGCGGTCAGCACAATATCACTGCCGATGTTGAAATGATTGCAGGCGAAGAGATTGAAACGGCTTTCGCCCGGATGTTAAAAGGCGATGTGAAGTATCGCTTCGTTATCGACGTGAAAAAAACGCACTGGTAACAGCAAAAAGGGGCTTAATGATAAGCCCCTTGATTTTCAAGCATTTCAGCCTGAAATCGCCAGGTAAGCCTGGCGCTAATCCCTTTCTTACCCCTCTGCACTGATACATTCTGGCTGATTACAGTGAATGTTTCACCTCTGGCTGATTTGATCATATTTCATACGGGAATCGTTCGACGCATAAACAATCAGGCTCACAAAGCGCATATCACAGAGGCGAGAGCAAGATTGACTGTAATCAGCAAGCCTGTACGGCGTCGTAAAAGAGAAACCCGCAAACATTCACTGTAATCAGCAATGCCCACTAAAGAGAGAAACGTTCACTGTAGTCAGCAGGCCAGTCAGAGCGCGCTGGATTTTGTTTTCCGCTTTGCCCCGCAGCAGTCTCAACAGAGAGGTATCGAACCCTGCATTAAATAATGCAGGTGCATACGGACAGCAGAGAATGACATCGCCTGGCGGCATCGGTAAAGTCAGGCTTTTGATTTTTAAAGGGAGGAGCAAATGGAAAAGCTGTTTGTTTATGGCACTTTATGTCCGGGCCGTTCAAACGCGCATATTCTGGAAAACATAGGCGGCGAATGGCTGGCGGGAACGGTGAAGGGCGTTCTGCATGAATCGGGGTGGGGCGCGGCGCAGGGATTCCCGGCGATCCAGCTGGATGCGCAGGGATCGCCTGTACGTGGCTATCTCTTTCAGTCTGCTGACCTGTCGCAGCACTGGCCAATGCTGGATGAATTTGAAGCAGGTTACGACCGCGTGCCTGTTACAGTGAACACTGACAATGGCGAGTGGGTTACTGCCTGGATTTACCAGATTCAGCCCGCCTGAGAAAAAGGTGCCAGCGGGGATTGCTGGCACAACAGCAACTTATCTACCGCTCCGCCTAAACTCCCGCCTGACAAAATATTTACGAAATAGTGGCAATAGCTTCTTTCTCTGACTAATTTTTTAATCGTTCTGTTAACACTTTATTTACGTTCGCATCACTGGTGCGGCGCTTTTTAGCTGCGCGCCTTTTAGTGAGCGCATCTGTCGTTAAACACTGCGGCCGGGCGAGTAAAGCCTGGCGATTTCCGGAGTCGATAATGAAAATCCCTAAAGACGCGCGTTCTCTCGCTGCCCTCACTGCCCTCGGCGCATTACTGGCGCCGCTGCCAGCGCTGGCGTGGGACAGTCTTACCGTGTTTGGCGACAGCCTCAGCGACAGCGGCAATATTGGCCGCTTTACCTGGGATGGCGGGCAGCATCAGCTCTACGACGAGATTCTGGCTTCGCAACTGGGTCTGGATTTACAGCGTTCGACGCTGGGCGGCAGCAATTATGCGCAGGGCGGCGCGACATCACAGCACCGTCTCGCTCCCACTCTAAACACTGAAGATCAGCTCACGGGCTATCTGAATTCGACCGGCGGACGCGCCGACAGCAATGGGCTTTATATTCACTGGGTGGGTGCGAACGATGTCGCCGTTGCCGTCACCAACCCGTTCACCGCAGCCGATACGCTGGCTACCAGCGCGGCGGCATCGACGGCGCAGGTCAAAACGCTGCTGGACGCGGGCGCAGGCGCGGTAATCGTGCCGACCACGCCGCAGCTGGGCGAAACGCCCTATATGATTTTAACGGTGCTGAGAGTGCTCGGGTCAGCCTCCAGCGCGGCAACGGCCGCCGCCTTTCAGTCGCTCGACAGCGCCGCGACGCCCGATGCTGCATCACGCCAGCAGGCGGTGCGAAACGCGTTCACTCAGGCAGCGGCGCAGGTTTCATCAGTCCCCGCCATACGCGACGCCCTTGCAGAGCAGCTTTATCGCGCCTGGCAGGCACTGAGTACGGAAGTTTCTTCGCTGACGGCTGGCTACAATCAGCAGGAAGAGGAGGGGCTGGCGGCGCTCAACGGCAATATCGTGCGCGTCGATATCGCCGGCCTATTTAATGAGGTGATTGCCGATCCGACCCGTTATGGACTGACCAATACTATCGGCATGGCCTGTCCGGTTGGCACAGCTGCGGATGACTGTGTTTCTACTGCGGCTGGCTTCTCCAGCGAACAGGCTTATTTGTTTGCCGACCGACTCCATCCCAGCCCCGCGGTACACGTCATGATAGCGGACTACATCCAGTCGATTCTGGATGCGCCCCTCCAGGTTGCCGCCCTGTCGCAGGCGCCGCAGATGATGGCGCGCGATATGCAAAACACGCTCGACGGCCATCTGCAACAGCAGCGGCACCAGAACAGCAGCGCAGGTCAGTTTGCCGTATTTGGCGGCTATGCCGGTCAGCACGTGGATTATAAGGGCGACGCTTACTACAACGGCGATGCTACTACCGCCAGCTTTACGCTGGGTCTGGGGTATCAGCTGACGGATAACTGGCAGACCGGCGTGCTTTTCTCCAATACCAACCAGCGGCAGGAGCCTTCCTCACGCTACGATTACCGGCTGCGCGGCAATATTGTGGCGCTTTACAGCCAGCTTGAGCTGGGCGATCAGGCGTGGATCAATGCGGATCTTCACTATGCCGATCTCGATTTTGACGACATTCAGCGCGACGTGAAGATTGGCCCGGCAACCCGTACCGAGCAGGGCAACACCGGCGGCAAGCTGCTCGGCATGCGGGTACAAACCGGATGGGATCTGCCGCTCAGCGCGCATATCACTACCGGCCCGGTTGCCAGCTACGCGCTCGATTATGGTCGCGTCGGCGGCTACCGCGAGCAGGGTAACACCAGTACTTCAATGCGTTACAGCGACCAGACCAGCCATTCGCAAATCGGCGCTATCGGCTGGCGTGTTGATACGCAACAGTGGCCGGTCAATCCCTGGGCGCAGGTGAGCTACAACCATCAGTTTGGCGACACCGACTCGACGGTCACCGCAGGCCTGAAATCGACCCGCACCGCTTTCAGTCGCACCACTGGCGCGCGCGACAGTAACTGGCTGGACGCCGCCGTAGGCGCCAACGTGCCGCTGGGCGAAACGGTAAATGCTTTTGCTGGCGTGTCGGCCATCGGTGGTAACCGCGACGCACATCAAGTCAGCTGGAATATCGGGGTGAACGCGACCTTTTAACTTGCGCAGGGCCAGCCATAGTGCTGGCCCTGATATAAACCAGCGACAGCATTATCATTTGCAGATTTAGCAGGCGGCAAATGCCAGAGGACGTTAAGTATTTAAATATTGATATAGCTGGGAATTGTTTTTATAGCGGAAGAGTAATCGTCTGAGACGCGTAATCTGTATCGAACAGGCAGAATTAACAGAAAACAGAAAGACAAAAAATATGCGCCAGGCTTTACAACCCGGCGCAGTCGATAGCGGTTTTATTAACGCTATGCAATGACTCTCCCTCAGGGAACCTGTAGTAAGGTAAGAGGGTTATGAGCCACGGCGGCTGTTCTGTCCGCCTTTTTTGCCCGCTTCGGACGCTTTCTCACGGTCATTTTTGAAGTTACCGCCGCTGTGCTGTCCGCCTTTACGGCCAGCTTCTGACGCTCTTTCACGATCTTCAGCAAAGTTACCTGATCCGCCTCGATGTTGAGCCATAATGGGTCCTCTTCATCAGTTGAATATAACACAGCCGATCTGAAGGCTGCGTGCGTCTTACACTTTAAAGATTAGAACCCTTGTTATATTCCGCAAGCGATGCGGTAAATGGGCTGGCTGTGGCGGATAAAGGAAAATCAATTATTCAGGCGAGCAGAAACCGCTGGAAATAAAAGAGAATATTGTTAAAGCTGTATCGGAATAATAACTTTGTACAGGTTGTCGCAGAAAAATAAAAAGAGGACTTATTGCCACTGCGAGTGATTGAGATTATTCCTGGCAATAAAACAGCCGCGCCGAAGCGCGGTCTGACAAAACGCTTATTCAGCAGGCAACCAGCGCGGCTGAGTCGCTTCGCTATCATACTGTAGCGCCGAGGGCAGGGTAATAAGCTCAATCAGCACGCCAAACGGCGTCAGGCAAAACCATGTCTGATTCCCTGGGCCTTCTTCCTGAGCGAAACAGTCATTCGGGCCGTCATAAAAGCGCGCGCCATGCGCCTTCAGCTTTTCCGCCGTCTCGTTGATATCATCAACATAGATGGAGAAGTGATTCACGCCCGGCTGGCCAATATTCGCCAGATCGTCGGCGATGCCAGGCTCCAGCTGGAACAGCTCTACGTTACAGCCATTTCCCAGACGCAGCATCGACAGGCCAACCACGCTCAACTGCGGCGGGAAGCCGTTCACCGGACGCATTTTATCGCCGCCGATACGCTGTTCGCTCTTCTGCCAGGGGACGACGCGGTAGAGTATCGACGCATCGAGCGCCTTAATAAAAAAGTTTTCCGCCTGCTCAATATTGCTGACGGTGATACCGATATGCTCAATGCCTCTTGTCGCCATCATAGTTCTCCTTGAGTTTTTTGATTATGTTGATGACAGGTCAGTGCCTGCGCGGCGCAAATCAAAGCAAGGTGACTGAGACCCTGCGGCAGATTCCCGCGCCATTCGTTGCTGCGAACGTCAAACATTTCGTTAAAGATCTCTACGTTGCCGCTGTCGCACAGCGTCTCCAGGATCTCATCCATGCAGGCGCGCGCTTTGGTAATCTCGCCAAGAGAGGCCCAGGCTTCCGCCAGCCAGAACGAGCAGGCGATAAAGGTGCTTTCCTCCTTCTCCACGCCGCTGTAGCGATAGAGCATGGCGCGACCCTGGCCCAGCTCGCGCTGAATCGCCGCATAGGTCGAACGCATACGCGCCGGATTTACCGCGTTACCGTAGTGATGCACCAGCGCCAGCGAGGCGTCCAGCCTCTCTTCGCTGCCAACGTAGAACAGATAAGCCTGCTTGCTCTCCGACCAGCAGTGCTTCTCAACCCAGTCGCTGATGCGGTCACGCTCGCGCTCCCAGCGCTCCATCCAGGTCGGTTCGATATGGCGCTCTTTCGCCATGGCAACCGCGCGATCCAGCGCCAGCCAGCACGCCATTTTCGAATGGGTATAGTGCTGTTCTTCAGGCAGCTCCCAGATACCGGAATCTTTTAGCCGCCAGCGATCGGCGCAGTGATTGGCTAACTGGCCCAGCAGGCGTGACGTGCCTAAGTCCAGTACGTGGCCCGCTTCGATAAACAGCTGCGCCGTGGCGAGCATATCGCCATACATGCTCAGCTGACGCTGGTCGCGCGCGTTATTACCGACGCGCACCGGCAGTGAATCTTTATAGCCACGCAGCGCCGGATAGCGCTCCGGCGGCACGATATCGCCCTCCAGCGTATAGCAGGTACGTATCTCGACGCCGTGGCGCATAATGGTCTGCGACAGCCAGGAGAAAGCCGCTTTACAATCTTCCAGCGCGCCGAGATAGACGAAAGATTTAATAATCAGGCAGGCGTCCCGCACCCAGGCATAACGGTAGTCGTAATTTTTCTCGCCGCCGATGCCTTCGGGCAGCGAAGTGGTGGCCGCCGCAGCCAGCGCGCCGGTAGGGGAGTACCAGAGAAATTTCAGCGACAGGGCCGAGCGTTTAACATGGACCTTGTATTCACCCTCATAGCTCAGGCTCTTACACCAGTCCTGCCAGGCGATATGGCTGGTTTCGATACGGGTATCAATAGCCTCAAGGTCTGGCACCGCGAGCGGCTCGCGCTGGGTAATCAGCAGCGCCACCAGCGAGCGAGAATCCTGCTGCGTGGTAATCTCAGCAATCACCTGTTCGTCATCCATATGGGTAATCTTGACGTCGTCGCTGGTGCGCAGCATCGCCATGATGTCGCCGATATGAAATACATTGCCCTGGGTGGTATTGCCCATCCACGGCGAACGCGTCTCGGCAACGGTGCCGAAGCGCAAATGCAGCCTGAGCGTCATGCTGCCGCGTACGCCTTCTATGCGGCGCGCCAGTTCGCTCCAGGGCAAACGGCCCGCCAGGGTGCTGTTCAGGGATTCCGTCAGTCGGACTTCGCCTTCATCAGTGGTAAAGCAGGTTTCCAGCACATTACTTTCATCGCGGTAGCGTCGCTGCATGCGATAGGGCTGAACAGGCGTCAGCGCAAAAAAGCCACCAATCTCTGGATCGAGCAGGCGATCGAACAGCGGCGGCGAATCAAGATTCGGCGCGCACCACCAGTCGATAGCACCGTCAGGGGCAATCAGCGCGACAGAGCGTCCTTCGCCAATTGCTGCGTAGTCGCCAAGACCTGCAAATCCTTCCTCGCGTACAGGCGAGGCGTAATCACCGTTTTTCATCAGAAGCATCCTTGTCTGAAACGCGTTATCTACAGACGAAAAACTGGCCGCACAGGGCGACCAGTTGGGAGGAACAGAGGGTGTTACAGCGTGCCGGTACCGCCGTCCGAGCACCAGACCTGACCAGAGGTGTAGCTGCTTTCGGCCGAGGCGAGCGTGACATAAAGCGGCGCGATTTCAACCGGCTGGCCCGGACGGCCCAGCGGCGCGCTGGCACCGAACTCTTTAACTTTTTCCTGCGGCTGGCCGCCGCATACCTGCAGCGGAGTCCAGTAAGGGCCCGGCGCGACCGCATTTACGCGAATGCCTTCCTCGCCCAGCTGCTGAGCCAGCGCTTTGGTAAAGGCGACGATGGCCGCTTTAGTCTGCGCGTAATCCAGCAAGATATCGCTTGGCTTATAGGCCTGTACCGACGAGGTATTGATAATGGATGCGCCGCGGGGCAGGTGGTCAACCGCCGCTTTGGTGATCCAGAACATGGCGTAGACGTTGGTTTTAAAAGTCGCGTCGAAGTCTTCGGTAGAGAGGGTACGGATCGATTCGTTGAACTGCTGACGGCCAGCGTTATTTACCAGGATATCGAGTCCGCCCAGCTGCTCGACAGCCTGCTTCACCAGCGACTGGCAAAAGGCTTCATCACGGATATCGCCAGGAATAGCGATGGCTTTACGGCCTTCGGCTTTAATCAGCTCGATAACTTCAGCTGCGTCCGACTCTTCTTCTGGCAGATAGTTAATCGCAACGTCTGCGCCTTCACGGGCATAGGCGATAGCAACAGCGCGGCCGATACCGGAATCGCCGCCGGTAATCAGCGCTTTGCGTCCGGTCAGACGGCCGGTGCCGCGATAGGTGGTTTCCCCATGATCCGGAACCGGATCCATCTTGCTGGCGAGACCGGGCACAGGTTGTTTCTGTTCCGGAAATGACGGTTTTGGAAATTCAACCGGGACGAGTGTTTTGTCGTTTTGGGTAGTCATGCTTAGCTCCTTGCACATCGTTTTCGGATGATAATAAGCCTGGCACATATGTGAAGTTTGTCACATTCAAATTAACCAGACGGTTATTAAACCCACCATTTGCGGGATGGTTATTAATAATAAGACGGCTTTTGATGTTTAACTTCGAGCGGAGAGATTTTTTCGAACCGCCTATTTATCAGGCGACATGATAAAACTTTTATATAACCTTTTTTTACTTGAGTTTTTCATCGGCTTAAAACGATGCGTCCAAAATAACTCTATCCCAAACAATGTGTTAAGTATATTTCATTTTTTGTCTCTGCGTCTTAATAAAGGTAAGCATTGACCTGTTTTTAGTGTGGGGTCCGTGTGCTATATGGCACGTCAGGTAAAGCGGCAGGAGTGGGAAATAAATTTTTCTGTGTTAACAAAATGGAACATAAACTTTCAGCTCATTCTCAATCGATACAGAGAGAGGCGGGGCGCGTAATTATGCTGTACACCTGACCCATAAAGGCAGAATACGCTGTATTTACTGCGGTTTCCCGCCGCCTGCGCAGCGCGTCTGCGTTAACCTGAGCGCTCACATTCTGAAACGGCGGAATAAGGAGCGCGGCGTGAGCGCGTCGACGGGAATTTCACTTAAAATTATGGCGACGCTCAGCTCCACGCTGATGCTAGCCTGCGTAAAAGGTCTGGAGGGCGCGTTGCCGGTCGGCGAGGTGATCTTTTTTCGCTCGCTGGTGGGCATAATGCCGCTGCTGGTCTGGCTGCAATATCAGGGCGGCATCCTGGAGGGGATTAAAACCCGCAATGTTAAAGGGCATATTGGCCGCGGCCTGGCGGGTACATGCAGCATGTACTTCAGCTATCTGTCGCTGATGTATATTACGCTGACCGACGCCACGGCCATTAACTATGCTGCGCCGCTGTTCACCGTACTGCTCGCGGCCGTGGTGCTGCGCGAAAAAGTGCGTCTTAACCGCTGGCTGTCAGTACTGGCCGGTTTTGTCGGCATCCTGATCATGCTTTCTGGGCACCTCTCGTTAAGCGGCCCGTCACCTCTCACCGTAGCCAGCCTGGCCTCATCCGTCGGCGCATTGCTGGCACTGCTCTCGGCTATCTGTACGGCCGGCGCGCTGATTCAAATCCGCTACCTGAGCGGTAAGGAGAAGCCGGGCGCGATCGCCTTCTGGTTTACCGCAATGACAGGCGCAACCTCACTGCTGACGCTGCCGTTCGGCTGGCGTTTACCACAGGGCGAACAGCTCCTTCTGCTGCTGGGCTGCGGCTTTTTCGGCGGCCTGACGCAAATTTTGCTGACGCTGAGCATGCGCTACGCCGACGCCTCGCTGCTGGCGCCTTTCGATTACAGCTCGCTGCTCTGGTCGGTAATCATTGGCGTGATCTTTCTGCATACCTTGCCCGAAAATATCACTCTGATCGGTGCCAGTATGGTGGCGCTCGCCGGCATCTACTCTGTCCTGAGTGAACGACGCCATCGGCGTCGGGCCGCTTCGCTGGCCTTAACTACCCGCAGTGAAACCGCCGATTTAACGACTGACTGACACATCGCACTTGACGCCGGACAGTCAGTTGCCCTACAACTAATGGCCGTCGGGGGAGTCTCGCCAGAGAGACTGAGAGGCTAATAGCGCAGCGCGCGGTTTAGCGACCCTTTGAACCTGACCCAGTTGATACTGGCGTAGGAAGACTCGTATCTCACTGATGCTTTCCCCTTTGAGATGCCTGCCGCGCGAGCTTACCCCTTTGCTCACGCTTTTTCCCTTCACGTATCACGGGTCGTCAACATCGAGGCCTGCGTGAATCGTTATCTTTTTCAAACAGCTTTCTTTGTCAGGTGTGCGCCATGAGCCGCTGGTCTGTGATCGGCAGCGGCGTCGCCGGATTATGCGTCGCCACGCTGCTGACTGAGCAGGGCGAAACGGTTGAGGTGATCGTCAGCGACGAGACGCCCGCGTCGCACTGGGCGGGCGGGATGCTGGCACCTTTTTGCGAAGGGGAGAGCGCCCCTGAACAGGTTGTCGAACTGGGACAGCGCGCCGCGGAGTGGTGGTCGCAACGGGTCGATGGTGTTGCGCATCAGGGCACGCTGGTGGTGGCCTCGCCGCGCGATACGGCGGAGCTGACGCGCTTCGCCCGCATGACGCGTCAGCACCAGTGGGCCGATCCCGCGCAGCTTGAGCCTGAGCTGGCGGGACGCTTTGCGCGCGGCCTGTTTTTCCCTGATGAAGCGCATCTTAATCCGCGCGACGCGCTGCGCCAGCTGCGCGCCAGCCTTGAGGCGCGCGGCGTCGCCTTTCACGCCGGCAAACCAGCCGGAACCCTTATCGACTGTCGCGGCATTCACGCCGCCGATCGCCAGCCGGAACTGCGCGCGGTGCGCGGCGAGATGCTGATCCTGCAATGTGAAGAACTCCATTTTTCCCGGCCGATCCGGCTGCTGCATCCGCGCTTTCCCTGCTATCTGGTGCCGCGCGCCGACGGGCATTTTATGCTCGGCGCGACCATGGTTGAGAGCGACGACGCCAGCCCGATCAGCGTCCGCGCCATGATGGAGCTGCTCGGCGCCGCCTGGGCGATTCACCCGGCGCTGGCGGAGGCGCGCATTGTCGAGAGCGGTACGGGCCGACGTCCCGCCTACCGCCATAATGTGCCAGAAGTGCGCTACCGCGACGGCGTTTTCTCGCTTAACGGTATGTACCGCCACGGTTTTTTGCTTGCGCCCGCCATGGCGCAGCAGCTAATGCAACTGCTTAGTCAGGAGTCGAATCATGCAAATTGAACTCAACGGTCAGCTAGTAGAAACCGAGGCGGCGAATGTCGCAGCGCTGCTTCAGGAGCGAAAAATTGACGCCGCCTGCGTTGCCAGCGCCTTTAACGGTCAGTTTTTACCGCGCTCGCAGTATGAGAGCCAGCGGCTGGAAGCGGGATGTCGGCTGGAAGTGCTATCGCCGATGCAGGGAGGCTGAACCATGTTCTACGGATTTGTTCCCCGCTCGCGCTTTCTGCTCGGCACCGCTGGCTATCCGTCGCCCGATATTCTGCAGCAGGCGATCTGCGCCGCTGATGCCGAAATTATTACCGTCAGCCTGCGGCGAGAAGGGAGTCAGGGCGGCGCGTTTCGCGATCTGCTCAGCCAGCTCAACCGCCGCGTGCTGCCCAACACCGCTGGCTGCCACAGCGTCAAAGAGGCGGTGACAACCGCTTATATGGCGCGTGAACTCTTCGACACACCCTGGATAAAGCTGGAGGTGATCGGCAACGCCGACACGCTGCAACCCGATCCCTTTGCGCTGGTAGAGGCGGCGCGCATTCTCTGCGCGGACGGTTTTCAGGTCTTTCCCTATACCACTGAAGATCTCATCGTCGGCGAAAAGCTGCTGGAAGCGGGATGCGAGGTGCTGATGCCCTGGGGGGCGCCTATCGGTTCCGGTCAGGGCCTGCGCAATATCGAGGGGTTACGCAGCTTCCGCGCCTGGTTTAAAGACGTGCCGCTGGTGATCGACGCGGGTATTGGCGCACCGAGCCAGGCGGCACAGGCGATGGAGCTGGGATTTGACGCCATCCTGCTCAACACCGCCGTCGCGAAAGCACAGGATCCGGTGGCGATGGCGGGCGCCTTTGCGGGCGCTATCCGCGCGGGACATGCGGCGCACCAGGCAGGACTGATGGAGCGGCGCGAGATGGCCGCTGCCTCAACGCCGGTGTTTGGCCTGGCGCAGTTTAGCTAACGGGGCAAGAGAATGAATCGTTATCAGCGGCAGCAGATGCTGCCGGAAATCGGCGAAGCGGGGCAGCAGCGGCTCCGCGCCGCGCGCGTGCTGGTGGTGGGCGCAGGCGGGCTGGGATCGACGCTGCTGCCGCTGCTGGCGGGCGCGGGCGTCGGCTATCTGCGCATCTGGGACGACGACACAGTAGAACTGCACAATTTGCATCGTCAGACGCTCTTTACCACCGCCGACCTCGGCCAGCCAAAAGCGCTGTGCGCCGCGCGCGCGCTGAACGAGCGCAACCGCGACTGCGTAACGGAGGCGCGACAGCAGGCGCTGCGCGCCAGTACGGTCGACAAGGCGCTGGAGGGGATCGACCTGGCGATCGACGCGGCGGACAGCTTCGCCGTAACCTACACCCTGTCCGACGCCTGTCAGCCGCGACATATCCCGCTGATCAGCGCCTCGGTGCTGGGTCGGCAGGGTTATGTCGGCGGTTTTTGCGGCAGCGCGCCTGGCTATCGCGCTCTGTTTCCACAGCTGCCCTCGTCTGCCGCTAACTGCAACACCGCTGGCGTAATGGGGCCTGCGGTGGCGACGCTGGGCGCGATGCAGGCGCAGATGGCGCTCAGCGTGCTGCTGGGATTAACGCCGTCGCCGCTCGGCAGCCTGGTGAACTGCGACTTTAGCCAGTGGCATTTCCGCGCCTTTCGCTTTGACGACGCGGAGGAGCCGACGCAGCCCGCCATTCCTTTTATCGACCGCGACCTGTTGCAGGCGGACGACTGTATCGTCGAGCTGCGCAGCCGGGAGGAAGCGCCGCACAGCGTGGCGGCGCAGGTTGAGCGAGTGCTGCCGGAGGCGATCGATGCGTGGCAGCCGCCCGCCGGTCGGCGCGTGGTGCTGGTGTGCGCCAGCGGCATTCGCGCGGCGAAAGCGGCGTCGTTGCTGGCGCAGCGCGGCGTCATGCCGCTGGCGATTATCGCGGCGAATCAGGGATGAGCCTGATGCTGTATGGCCCCGACATTGCTTTTGAAGAGGTGACGTTTGGCTGGAACAGCAAGCCGATCTGCGAACGTTTTAGCCTGGCGCTGCGCGGCGGAAAAACCAGCGCGCTGCTGGGGCGCAGCGGCGCAGGCAAAAGTACCCTGCTGCGGCTGGCGGCAGGGCTTTTAACGCCCCAGCAAGGACAGATAAGCAGCTCGCTGGCGGGCGATCTGTCGCAGCACATCGCCTGGATGGGGCAGCGCGACGAGCTTTATCCCTGGCTGTCGGTACGCGACAACGTGACGCTCTCCGCGCGGCTCAATGGCCAGCGTCCCGACCGCAAGCGCGCTGAGGCGCTGCTGGCGCAGGTTGAGCTGGCCGGTCTGGGCGACGCGCGGCCTGACTCGCTCTCCGGCGGGATGCGGCAGCGCGTCGCGCTGGCGCGCACGCTCTATCAGGATCGCCCGGTGGTGCTGATGGATGAGCCGTTCGCCACGCTCGACGTCATGACCAAGCTGCGGCTGCAAAGCCTGACCGCCCGCGTGTTACGCGACAAAACGCTGCTGTTAGTCACGCACGATCCGCTTGAGGCGTGCCGCCTTGCGCATGATATCTACCTGCTGGATGACGCGCCGCTGCGCTGTCGCGCCTTTCCCGCGCCCGACGGTGATGTACCGCGCGCTGCGCAGGATGGCGCGGTATTGCAGGCGCAGAGCCAGCTTTTACAACAGCTCAGTCATGATTAAACATCGTATTTTAAGCCTGGCCTACCTGCTGGCGGTGATCGGCGGCGTATGGCAACTGGCACGCCACAGCGGCGTACCCGCTTTTCTTCTGCCTTCGCCTCAGTCGGTGGGGCAGGCGCTGCTTCAGCAGCATGCGCTGCTAATGCATCACGCGCTCTATACGCTCGGAGAGATCGCGCTGGCGCTGCTGCTGGGCGGCGGCGCTGGCGTGGCGCTGGCAATTCTGATGTCCGCCAGTCCGCTGCTGCGCCGTCTGCTGTTTCCGCTGGTCGCCGCCAGCCAGACCATTCCCGTCTTCGCGCTGGCGCCGTTGCTGGTGCTGTGGCTTGGCTTTGGCGTCGCGTCGAAAGTGGTGGTCGCCGCGCTGATTATCTTTTTCCCGCTCTGCCTGTCGCTGTTTGACGGCCTTTGCCGCACGCCGCCCGGCTGGCTGGAGCTGGCGCAGACGATGAACCGCTCGCGGCTGCGACAGTTTCTGCATGTGCGCTGGCCCGCGGCGCTGCCGCACTTTTTTTCCGGTCTGCAAATGGCAGCCATTCTCGCGCCGGTCGGCGTGGTGATTGGCGAATGGGTCGGCGCGAGCGAAGGGCTCGGCTACCTGATGATGCATGCCAGCGCGCGTCTGGATACGCCGCTCAGTTTTGCCGCGCTGGCGCTGTTAATGCTGCTGGCGCTGCTGTTATCGGGCGGCGTCGCGCTGCTGCGCCGTCGTTTTCTTTACTCTGCATAAGGAATAATTGTGAAAAAAGTAATGCTGATGCTGGTTGCGCTGCTGATGGCTGCGGCCGCGCCCGCACAGGCGGCGCAGAAGGTACGCCTGCTGCTCGACTGGTTCGTTAATCCTAATCATGCGGCGATCTTCGCCGCCAAAGAGAGCGGCGCCTTTGCGCGTCAGGGACTGGATGTGGAGATGATCGCGCCAGCGGACTCCGCCTCAGTGCCGCTGCTGCTGGCGGCAGGCAAAGCCGATCTCGCCGTAAGCTACCAGCCGCAGCTCTATACGCTGGTGGATAAAGGGGTACCGGTGATCCGCGTCGGCACGCTAATCGGCCAGCCGCTTAATACGCTTACCACTCTCAAAAGCAGCAATATCAAGACGCTCAGGGATTTTGAGGGGAAAACGCTTGGTTACGCCATTCCGGGATTTGAAGATGTCGCTATACAGACCATGCTCAAATCGGCAGGCCTAGATATCGACAAGGTTAAGCTGATTAACCTGAATATGGATGCCGCCTCGGCGCTGCTCAGCCATAAAATCGACGGCGCGATGACCATCTATCGCAATTATGAGCTGCTGGAACTCAGGCAGCAGGGCGCAGAGACCCTGACGTTTAAACCGGAAGAGCATGGCGTTCCCGCCTATGACGAACTGATCGTACTGGCGAACGCCGGTACGGCGGCGACCGACCCGCGTATCGGCAAGTTTCTGCATGGGCTGAACGAGGGCGTAGCTTATTTGCGCGCGCATCCTGAAGCGGTCTGGCAGGCTTTTATTAAGGCTTATCCAGAGCTGAATACGCCGCTTAATCACCAGGCCTGGCAGGCGACGCTGCCGCTTTTCGCCAGCGACGCCGGCAGGTTCGATGAGGCGCGCTATCAGGCTTTTGCCCACTATATGTTGGACAACAAACTTATCGATCAAGTCGCGCCCCTGTCGCGCTACTCGTTGCCGACGCAGTAACGCTGGCGTTTGTTCACATCTTCTTTTATCTGACGCGACTAGACTTAAGGAAAAGAACAAGGAGCGAAAGATGCAAGAGAAGATCACGCTGGTGGCTGGCGATATCACCAAAATTAACGCGGACGCCATCGTTAACGCAGCGAACAGTTCGCTGCTCGGCGGCGGGGGTGTGGATGGCGCGATTCATCGCGCCGGCGGGCCGGAAATCGTAGAGGAGTGTAAAGTTATCCGTAACCGTCAGGGCGGCTGCCATACCGGCGACGCGGTGATCACCACCGCAGGAAAACTGCCTGCGCGCTACGTCATTCACACTGTTGGTCCGGTATGGAATGGAGGCAGTCAGAACGAGGCTGAACTGCTGAAGCGCGCCTACCAGAGCTGTTTCAGGCTGGCGCAGCAGCAGGGTATCAAGACGATTGCCTTTCCCAGCATTAGCACCGGCATCTACCGTTTTCCGAAGAAAAGAGCGGCCGAAATCGCCCTTGAGGCGATTCGCGACGCGCTGATGGATAACCCGATGCTGGAAGAGGTAAAAATTGTCTGCTTCGATGAAGAAAATTTTGAGATTTATGCCGGCCTGCTTAACTAGCCCATCGCCACGCCATAAATAAGCACCGCCACGGCCACAACGGCATAGACGCCCGCGCGCGTCAGCAGATTTTTCTGCTGGCGCTTAACCCCTGCGATTAAGAAACCCAGCGCGACGCACAGCGCCATCAGTGAAACCAGTAAGTATGCTGTCATGCCTGACTCCCGATAAAAAAGCCTTATTTAACATGCCAGCAGCAGCGGCGGTAGCCGATTTACACTTCTGTTAAAAACTCACCTCAGCCCATTTTCCGGACGCGCCAGCCCAAGGGTATCGCGCAGCGTGCCTTCTGGATAGGTGGTGCGGAACACCCCGGCGCGCTGTAAACGCGGCACCACTTCCTCAAGAAACAGATTGCCGCTCGCTTCCAGATAGGTCGGCAGTACGACAAAACCGTCGCACGCGCCGCTGTGATACCACTCGATCATCATCGCCGCCACATCATCCGGCGTGCCGACCGGTGAAGGAAAAGAGAGGCTTTCTGCATAGCGAACCGCCATCTCGCCCAGCGTCAGCTTCTCCTCAAGCGCCTGCGCAATCACATACTGAAAGCGTCCCTTGCTGCCGGTAATAATGTCGCGCAAATCGGGCGCTGGCTTATCCAGCGGATACTGCGCCAGATCGTGATTCATGCTGGCGGACATAAAGCTCAGCGCCGATTCGGCGGTAATCAGCGACTTAAGATAGCGATCTTTTTCCTGCGCAGCGGCGCGCGTTTCCGCCAGCACCGGCACGATGCCAGGCAGAATGCGCAGTCGATCCGGCGTACGGCCATGCTGCTGCGCTTTGCTTTTCAGCGTCTGGTAAAAACGTTGCGCGCGCTGCCGATCCGGCTGCACCACGAAAAGAACCTCGGCGTGCTGCGCCGCCAGATCGATAAACGCTTCGGATACGCCAGCCTGGATCACGACCGGATAGCCCTGAGGCGGACGCGGAATATTGAGCGGCCCGCGCACATCAAAGAAGGTTTCATGGTGGTTGAGATAGCGAAAGCCATCGGGCCGGGCGAATAGCGCGTTGGCTTTGTCGATCACGATGGCGTCATCGTCAAAGCTGTCCCACAGCTTTTTCATCAGCGTAATAAACTCAGCGGCGCGCGCGTAGCGCTCGGCGTGGGAATAGTGACTGTCACGGCCAAAATTGCGCGCTTCGGCGTCGCTGACCGAAGTGACCAGGTTCCATGCCGCACGTCCGCCGCTGAGGTGGTCGATATTCGCCAGCTGTCGCGCGGTAGTGTAGGGCAGCGAATAGGAAGACGAAACGGTGCCGCCCAGGCCGATGCGATCAGTCACCGCCGCGAGCGCGGCAAGCAGCGTCAGCGGTTCCGACCAGCCCTGCGGGCGGCTGCGCACCGTGGCGCTGAGGTCGCCGCCGTAGATATCATCAATTGCCAGCTTGTCGGCGACAAAAATCATATCGAGCTTTGCCGCTTCAGCCTGCTGGGCGATGCGGCGAAACAGCGGCCAGTTCGTGCCGCCGCTGGAGACGGCCTCCGGGTGACGCCAGCCGCCCTGATGGATGCCTGCGTCAAGATAGAGCGCGATGTTCATCATTATTTTCACTCCTTAAGGCTGGCGAAAAAAGCTGGCGTCGATCATCGCATCGGCTCTTAGTCCGGGCTTGATCAGGCCACTTTGGGCAAAGGTATCGATAGCGGCCTGCTGGCGCTGCTGCACCGTCGCCACATCGCTTAGCGGCGCGTTGTTTTCGCGCTTCACCTTGTTCAGCGCTACCGTATCTGGCAGGCGCAGCAGCTTCGCGATGCCCTCTGCATAGGCCTGCGGATGGGCTACGCCCCATTCGCGCGCGCGGATCAGCCGTTGCCGAAAATCCTGTAGCGCTGTACGTTTATCCGCGATGGCACGATCGGTTGCTACGAGGTAATTGGACACCGGGAAGGCATCGCCATCTACCGCAATGACCGCCCCGGACTGGGCGACAGCAAAGGAGACATACGGCTCCCATGTGGCGACCGCGTCTACCGCGCCGCTATCCAGCGCCAGCGTCGCTTCGGCAGGCGTGGTAAAGACAAACTGCACGCTGTCGGCAGGCAAGTGCGCATTGTTCAGGGCGTTAAAAACCAGGTTTTGTCCAGAGGAGCCTTTCACCGTGGCGATCTTTTTACCTTTCAGATCGGCAGCACTTTTAATGGTGCTGCCTTTTTTTACGATGATGGCATTGCCCAGATATTGCGATGCCTGTATGGCTTTAAGTGTTGCGCCCGACGCCACGGCAAACGACAGCGGGCCGTCGCCCACCAGACCGGCATCCAGATGGCTGGCATTGAGCGACTCCAGCAGCGGCGCGGCGTTAGGAAATTCATACCATTTCACTTTATAGGGCAGATTACTGAGTTCACCCGCCGCTTCCATAACGGCGCGCGCATTGCCCTTTTGATCGCCAACTATCAGTTCGGTATCCGCCGCCTGGCTGGCAAAAGCGGCCAGGCACAGCGTTAACGCTAGCATTTTCATCTCTGATTTCCCGGTGAAAAAGAAATCAGACTAAGTTTTCTCTGGTGAAAGAGGTAATAACAAATGCGGCAAAGGTTTTCTGCGCAGAGAATAAAGAAGAGGGCATAAAGAGAAATTATTATTGATTATAAATCAATGGGTTAATAATTTCCCCTCTGCTATGCTTTAGTCCCTTTAGAATATGATGCCTGCTGCTTAAATAACCAGAAATTCCCCCGAATATGCCTTCAGGGCCAGTGATTCTTTGAGTCTCTCTTTTAGATACAGCCTAATCATCGGAAGCCTAATGCTTAGGGGTCGCCGCTCTTTGAAGGATAACACTGCGGCTATGCTCGATGTCCGGGTGTTGCCCTCCCGGTTTAAACCTGTGTTATGACATAGCCATAAATGCGGAATGGCGCTTTCAGGTCAGATATTATTACTGGTCTGTAAATCGTTCTTTTTGGCTTCAGTCGTATGAGCCTCTCAGTTCCATATAAATCGCTTTTAAATGCATTATTTTACAGGTGCGTCCTGCTATTTATTTGGTTATTAACAGACCGGATAGAAATGATCTAAGGGCTGCTCGCACTTACATTGTCTGTGTTTCGTTATTGCATAACTTGTTGTTTTAAAATTATTAAACAACAAAAAATCAGAGTGTAGGTTAAAAAAGTTTGCGTTTTATCCCACTTGGTATACTTTTAAGTAAGCGCAGTATGAAGCAGTGTTGCCTACTTGAAATTTATACGGTTTGCACACCTCGCCATTATTTAATGAAATTAAACCAGCCTGATGAGAAAGAGGACCACATGCAGGTAAACAGAAACTGGTTATTTTTTTACGATCTTATCCGCTGGATCGAAAATAATCTGGACAAAGACCTGAGTTTAAAAGCTGTTGCCGATAAATCGGGTTACAGTATGTGGTATTTGCAGCGTCAGTTCCGTCTTTATAGCGGGATGACTTTAGGGACTTACATCCGTAGACGCAGGCTTACCATGGCCGCCATTGCCTTGAAAACTACTGTGCAGTCACCCGTTGAGATAGCCATTTCCTACAGGTGGGATTCACAGCAGACTTTTACACGAACGTTTAAAAAGTATTTTGGCAAACCCCCGGTTCAGTGGCGGAATGCCAGGGAGTGGAACATGTCAAATATGCAGTTCCCTTTGTATGTTAAAAGCAATCATGAAGCAGTAAATTTATTTAATCTGGAGCACCTTATTTCTTCTTCAGAATGCTGATTTACGCCGCCATTTAAAGGTGATTATAAAATTAGCTTACTTAAAGAACTAATAAATCAATTTCATGAAAATGTTAACGTTTGTTGTAAAGATTAATCCAGTATTAATGGGTGGTCATGCAGTCATCAAACATAACCGCTTTAATTAAAATTGCGCTCGTGCTTCTTGCTGTAAGTATTATGCCGGATAAATAAGTTGAATTACGCCAGTTCTAAGCTTGAAGTTTTTATTCTATCACCTCTGTTTCCTCTGATGGTTAACAAAGAAATGCAGGATGCTATAGGCTAAATATTGTTCTTGTTGTGTCAGGATTTAAAATGATGAATGAAAGGGTGATTAAATTATCCTGAATTTTGATATTATTGAAGGGGAGTGAGAAGCCAGACGTAACATATTTATCTGTCTACGCCGATCGTTCTTTTTTTAACGCCTCTTTGCCTCTATAGTTTAACTACTTCACCCATAAATTTTCCGGCGCTGGCGGCACGCTGATGTTAGGGTCTATCCTGCAACGTCTGGCGCGCCAGACAGGCTTTCCTGTAATTACTACTGGTTACAGGAATCAGGGTTTTATTCTGCTTAAGTTAGAATGACTTAATCTTGTACTGGATCACCTGAAAAATTAAAAGCCGCATTAGCGGCTTTTGATATTTAGTGTGGGATTTCAGATACGACCTTAACTTCTTGCTTATTGATTTGCTGTTTGACACCATTGGCATCGGTGTAGCCCAGCATTCCTGTATTGGATTCTTCAGGCTTACCGTCACTAATAATAGTGCGACCATCAAGAGTATGGATAGCATAACTTGTCCGTGTGCAACCCGTCAGAGCTGAAAGAACAATCACTGTTGCAACTGCAGAAAAAATCATTTTTTTCATAAATAGCCCCTTATTAATTATCCAGCTCACTCATGTTTGTAATTTTGTCGCGATTAATCTGTTCTGTCCGGCCTGTCTGGGCATCTTTGTAAGATACAAGGCCAGTATCGCTATCAATCTGCGGTTTCCCGTTTGTCACAATGGTGCGCCCGTCAGTTGTTCTGATAGCTTGATTTGATGAGCAGCCAACCATGGCAGATGCAATGGCTGTGACTAGAATAAATACCCCCAGCTTGGTTTTCTTCATAAGGCTATCCTTTTTTTAAGCAAAAGTTGTTTTGGCATCGACTTATTAATCATAGTTTCTTTTTATTCCGAATGAATGATTAAGAGCTATGTAGCGCACGTTATGCAAAAAAGCGGCATCTGAATCAGAATTGACAGTTAGATTAAAATGAAAATGAGATTTATCTGTAGATCTATCTGGAAAGATTTAAATGCAATCTTCACTGTATCCGTCACGGTTACCTGAAAAGTGAAGTCCATTGTTACGTACTAATCAACATGCTTATAATGTGCTTTCAATTAACAGGAGGCGCGGCGTGTCGGAAAAAAAAGTAAAGCCCTTAAGGCATTCAACAGAAAACGGATACCACCGTGGAGAAGAGACGCGCCAGCGTATAATTGATGCCGCAATCGAAATTTTTGGCGAACTGGGATTTAAGACGGCAACAACCCGGATAATTGCGACGGCAGCAGGGGTGAACACACCTGCGTTACGCTATTACTTTGATAACAAAGAAGGACTCTACCTCGCCTGTGCCGATTCACTGGCTAATGAAAATTATGTCTTCTTCCAGCCGCTTCTTGAGCGCATAGAAAACACCGCCGAAAATCTCAATGTCGATGAGTGTAAGATGCTTTTTTGCACCTTCATCGACACCATGTTTGACCGCATTACCGGCAGCGAAAACACGCCCGCTAAGCAGCTATTTCATGCCCGCTTACAGATGGGCGATGGGCCAGAACAGGCTTTCACATTAATGGAGGAGGTAATCGGGAACAAAATCTTCCAGGCCGGTTTTCAACTTATCGGACGCATTACCCAACAGCCTGCCAGCGCAGAAATCACCCGCCTGCGGACAGTTTCCCTTATCGGCCAGGTCGCAATGACATACGCCATGCAAAACACCATGCTGACGCAGCTTAAATGGGCTCAGTTTGATGACGCGCGTCTGACGATGTTGAAAGCTATCACCCGTGAGCACAGCATGACAATGCTGACTAAATGGCATCAGGAAGCAGGCTTATCTGATATGACAGTCGAGGCGGGTTCTTAGCTCAACGTGAAAAATGCAGCAGAAATCATGCTGGATTTTAGCGTCCGCTTTGTGCCAGAAGTGACGTTCAGAGCCTTATGCTTTGATATGAATACTACCGGCATTCAGGTTCATTCAATCAAAAGTCATTTGTCTTATCGTTGCACAATGAAACATATGGCGAGTGGGATTGATGTTCCGTAAGGTATGACATGATTTTACCGGCAAACGGCGTGTCACCATGAGCGGATTGAACATAGAAGTTTCTGACTCTATTACATCTGAGTTCACCCAGTTGCTCTATAGGCTCAATTAGTTTTTAGACAAGATATAGCTATGTTCGCTCATAGCTAACACTCTCTTTACAGCTTTTCTCTTCCTGATATAAAAAAAGGCCGCCCACTGGGCGACCTCTTCTGGTTCTTTTGTTGCGACCGTCTCTTATTTGTACAGTTCAGCAGTCATGTGCACACGGTTATTGGTGTTGGCCTCAGTGATTTTGTACTGAGCACCCTCTTGCTGAGCCTGAGCGGCGATTTTAGCTTCTGCGCCATCCAGCGTACTGGAAGTAGCAGAGATACTCTGCGCGAAGCTGGCTGCTGACATAAGTGAAAGGGCTGCGACGGCTGCGATAGACATTGCTTTGATAGTTTTCATGGTCTTAATCCTTGGTTTGTATGGGTGAAAGCATGTTTGCTTCCGATGTGATAATGATAACCAAGGTGACTATTTACAAGTTAACAATAAATGCTGGTATTGTGATCGTGCTAACTATCACACCGATAGGCGTGTTTTACAACCTGTTCAATAGCGTCATGTCAGTAATTAATGATAAAGGCATAAGGAGTATCAGCAGCCTAAAAAGTGTCGCTACTCTGGTTTGAGCCATCACCAGCACAAGCGTAATGGCTTCCTTTTATCGTGTTGACCAGATAAATGGCTGTCCGATATACGCCCGCAATGAATCCATAAAAATGCTTACTCGCGCAGGTGGGTTTCGTAAGGCACGAAGCGCATAAATCCCCGTACAGGCTACCGGCTCATCTGACCATTCGGGACAGACCTGAGTCAGCAGGCCGCCCTGTATGTCGGGCCCGGCCACCCAGTCGGGAAGATAGGCAATACCCAGCCCCTCAACAGCCGCCTGCCGCATGGCTTCAAAGTCATCGCACCCGAACACCGGCTGGGCATGACTGCAGCGCGCCGGATGTCCTAACACGTCTCGCCAGCACAGCAGATCGGCACCATGCAGTTTGTCGATCAGCCGGTGAGCCGCGATCTCCGCAGGTACCTGCGGCGTTCCGGCCCGGGCGAGATAGGCCGGGCTGGCGCACAGCACGCGCGTCTGTACCGCTATGCGCGTGCCAATAAGCGTACTGTCTGGCATCTCACCGATGCGTATAACAACGTCAAGGCGCTCCGCCACCGGATCGGCTATCCGCTCGGTCAGATCCAACTCGACGTTCAGATCCGGATACTGGCGGGCAAGCTGCCCCATTACCGGCAAGACGTAACGCTTGCCGAAGGTCGGATAACAGGCCACGCGCAGGATACCCGTGACGTCCCCTTTCATAGAGGCCAGTTCCTGGCGGGCATCGTCCAGTGAATCCAGGATCTGGCGCGCACGAACCAGCAGCGCCTCCCCGGCATCGGTCAGGGTCAGGTGGCGGGTAGAACGCAGGAACAGCGGCGTTTCAAGGTAGGCTTCCAGCGCATCAATCTGTCGCCCCACTGACGAGGGCGTTCGCCCGCGCCGGCGGGCTGCGCCGGAGAAGCTGTTCTCCCGCGCGACATCAACAAACACGCCCAAAAACTCAGCAAACTTTTCTGACTGCATCTGTGCATTCTTTGCATAGCTGTTGTGGGTGGCGGCTATCTTATCAGCAATCCGGTTCCCCCTTAAGCTTCTCCT
Organism: Pantoea sp. ACRSB; assembly: GCF_022346905.1. Lineage (NCBI taxonomy): Bacteria > Pseudomonadati > Pseudomonadota > Gammaproteobacteria > Enterobacterales > Erwiniaceae > Pantoea > Pantoea sp. ACRSB. The sequence goes on from NZ_JAKRNL010000004.1 coordinate 167,538, forward strand.
CACCAGTTAAGCAATAACAACAACTCCTGAGAGGAAGAACCCGATGCAAACTCAACAGTATGATCCGCTTTATCTTTTCATCAACGGCCAGTGGCTGACAGCGGAAGACCGCGATACCTCAGCCGTTATCAATCCGGCCAGCGGCGCTACCCTGGGTCGCCTGCCTTTAGCGACAAACGAAGATTTGAACCAGGCGCTGATTATCGCGCATGACAGCTTTGACGTCTGGCGTCACACGGTGCCTGATGAGCGTGCCCGCATCATGAAAAAGGCGGCTGGCCTGATGCGCGATCGGGCTGAGCATATTGCCACGCTGATGACGCTGGAAGAGGGCAAACCGCTCGCCGAAAGCCGTGATGAAGTACAGCGTGCAGCGGATTACTTTGAATGGTTCGCTGAAGAGGCGCGTCGCATAGATGGTCGCGTTGTTCCTGCTAACCGTCCCGGCGTACAGCAGCTGGTAAAAAGGCAGGCAATTGGCCCGGTGGCCGCGTTCACGCCCTGGAACTTCCCGGCCATTACGCCAGCCCGCAAACTTTCGGCCGCGCTGGCAGCCGGCTGCAGTGTGATTCTGAAGCCAGGCGAAGAGAGTCCTGCCACGGCGCTGGCGCTGGCGCGCTGCCTTGACGATGCGGGACTGCCGAAAGGCGTACTGCAAATTGTGTTCGGCGTGCCGGATAAGGTTTCCGCCAAACTCATCGCCTCACCTGTTATTCGCAAGGTTGCCTTTACCGGCTCGGTGCCTGTGGGCCGCTTACTGTCTGAACGCGCAGCAGCGGGCGTCAAGCCAATTTCACTTGAGCTTGGCGGGCATGGCCCGGTACTGGTGTTTGAGGATGCGGATATTGACGCCGCCGCCGATAACGGAGCGGCGAACCGCTTCCGCGGCACCGGCCAGATCTGTATCTCCTCGACGCGTTTCCTGATCCAGCGCGGGGCCTACGATCGCTTTGTTGAGCGCTTCGTGGCGGCCACCAGAAATTTGGTTATTGGTGACGGTATGCAGCCCGGTACCCAGGTGGGGCCGCTGGCCAACGAAAGGCAGCTGGAAAAAATGGCTGCGCTGGTGGAAGACGCGGTGGCACAGGGCGCAGTCGTGTTGACCGGCGGGAAACGTATTGATCGCCCTGGCTTCTTCTTCGAACCCACCGTTCTGGCGAATGTGCCGATGAGCGCCCGTATCATGCATGAAGAGCCGTTCGGCCCGATCGCCATCATGCGTCCGTTCGATACGCTGGAGGACGGCCTTGCTGAGGCAAACCGGCTGCCCTATGCCCTGTCTGCCTATGCCTTTACCACCAGTGCGCGCACCGCGCTGGACGTGGGCGACGGGCTGGAGGCCGGCATGATCGGCATTAACCAGTACCGCATCATCGCAACCGAACTGCCGTTTGGCGGCATGAAAGAGAGCGGACACGGCTCTGAAGGCGGACGTGAGGGCATTGCCCCCTACCTGACCAATAAATTCATCAGCCAGATCTGAACACTTAACCGGAGACCCTATTATGAAACCCATCGACTTTACCAGCCCGCGCGCCGCCGCGCGTGCGTTTACCCCGAAGCTGGCGGATTTTGTTGAGTATCCGCTCTATTCCGAGGTCTGGGCCGATACGGCGCTGGCCCCGCGGGATCGCAGCCTGATTACTATCGCCTGTCTGATTGCGCTGAATCATGCGAACGAGCTGCCCGCGCATCTGCGTCGCGGGGTTGAAAATGGCCTGACCGAAGCGGAGCTGAGCGAGGTCATTACGCACCTGGCCTTTTATGCCGGTTTCCCGGCGGCGATTACCGCCTCCGCTTACGCGAATGCCACCTTTGCAGACTCTGAGTAATGGCGCGCCGCCGGCCAGTTCAGGCTGGCAGCCGAAACTTTCTGAATTAATGGAACAGATGATTATGAAAGCAATCGCATTTGAAGAATTTGGCGCCCCGGACGTGCTGAAACTTGCCGAGGTGGCTGAACCTCAACTTCGCCCCTATGACCTGCTGGTCCGCACGCGCGCAGCCGGAGTGAATCGCGCAGACCTCACGCACCGTAAAGGGGGGTATGGCCGCCCTGATTTTGGGGACTCTAGCTTGATGGGGCTGGAAATCGCTGGCGAAGTCATCGCGGTGGGTGAGGCAACGGAGGGTTTTAAGCCAGGCGATCGCGTCATGGGTATCGTGGGCGGAGGCGCCTATGCTGAGGTATCGCGCATCGATTACCGCATGGCAATGCCGGTTCCGGTCGGTCTTGATTACGTCCAGGCTGCTGCGATAACGGAGGTGTTTGTCACCGCACATGAGGCGTTAATCCACCTGGGCAGGCTTAAAGCCGGAGAGAGCGTGCTGATCCATGCAGGAGCTGGCGGCGTTGGCGGCGCAGCAGTGCAGCTGGCCAGGGCGACCGGCGCCACCGTTTTTACCACGGTAAAGGCGCAAAATCAGGCGCAGGCTCGTCAGCTCGGCGCAGACTGGTTGATAGACTATGAGAATGAAGATTTCTCAGCGGTGGTAAATAAATTAACAAACGGTAAAGGCGTCAACCTTGTCCTGGATTTTATCGGTGCGCCTTATTTCGAACGAAATATTAACTCACTCGATTTTGGTGGGCGCCTTATTCAGATTGGCATTATGGGAGGAATTGAAAACGCAAAAATACCTCTCGACCGGTTACTGTACCGGCATCTGCAAATCACAGGTACGGTAATGAAGTCGCGCTCTCAGGACGTTAAGCATGCCATGTCCCGCCGGTTTCGTGAACACTGGCTTGATAGCTTTGAAAAAGGCGTGCTAAAGCCGGTTATCGACAGCGTTTACCCTCTGTCTGAAGCCGCTGCTGCCCATCAGCGAATGGAAGAGGGGCTGAATGCCGGCAAAATTGTCCTGACGATGTAGCAAGCATATTTGTTGATGTCCTGATGTATTCGCATCTGACGTGGCTGCAAGAGAATAAAATAAAAACGTTTTGGTACCCTTTTATAAACGGGGCAGGCGGCTTATTTTCTCAAAAACTGCAGGCATGTCGTAATGATAAATGAAGTAGCCCTGCTTAAATAAACTTAACTACTGAGGTGTTAAAATGAAAGCCATGAAATCCGCTGTTGTTATTATCGCTCTGTCAGTTATTTCGTTTGGTGCTTTTGCCCGCACCGTTAGCGCCACCGCGCTGACGCTGGATGATGCGGAATCACAAATTGCGCAGCAGGCGAAACAGGCTGGCGATCAATACAGAATCATTGAAAGTTCTTCTAACAATGAAGTTCATATGACCGCCAGACTGTATAAATAATGAATCTACAAGGTTACAAAAAGCCATTATCATATGGCTTTTTGTTTTTTACATGGCGGTAAGTGGAGGCATCCATATTTTCTGGTATAAGCGAATAGTTTCTTTCCGACCCGGTTTTTTGGTGACTACTTGTAATCAGCAATACTGAAGTAATGGGTAGCAGAGTAAGATTTAGCATTGCCTTGCCTTACGCTTTATGCTGGGAAACAGTGACTTTTCCATCCATACAATCTTTTTACCCTGCGCCTCGCTCATAGTTTTCTTTAAAAAACTTGCCATCGGAAGCTGGCTTCAGGCTTTTTAACGTTTAGAAAGTTAGCATATGATAACAATGAATTATGATTAATAAGTGTAGCTTATAAAGGTATTAATTTTTCGCTTCTGGTTCTCGCCAGTTAAACATGTAACCATTCCCCTGAGCATTATAACTGCCTGGTTTGTTTTTTATTCAGTCAGAATGGATGGCCATTCTGATTATTGCGTTTTCTTGTCAACAAATTTTAAAGATTGAGACACGAGGATAAGGTATATGTCAGCCGATCTGCATGAGAATAATGACAGCACCGTCCAGGCTGATGCGCACTGGAGCGGAGTTCTGGCGATGACGCTGTGTGTTTTTGCACTGATAGCGTCTGAATTTATGCCAGTCAGTTTACTGACGCCTGTATCAAAAGATTTGGGTATCAGCGAAGGCATGGCTGGTCAGGGAATTACAATTTCTGGCGCTCTTGCGGTTTTCACAAGCCTTTTCATATTAACCGTGGCAGGAAAGTTTAATCGCAAACATGTTTTACTGGGCATGACGGCACTGATGGCTTTGTCGGGGCTCATTATTGGACTCTCATCGAGTTATTTCACCTATATGCTCGGACGGGCCCTAATCGGTGTCGCCATCGGTGGCTTCTGGTCGCTGTCAGCGGCTACGGCTATCAGGCTGGTACCGGAAAAGCAGGTTGCACGTGCGCTGGCTATCTTTAATGGCGGTAACGCGCTGGCGACTGTCGTTGCCGCCCCGCTCGGAAGTTACCTTGGTTCGGTGATTGGCTGGCGGGGTGCCTTCCTGAGTCTGGCTCCTCTGGCGGCCGTTGCATTTCTCTGGCAGAGCCTGAGCCTTCCTGCCATGCAGGAAAAAAATATGCAGTCACGCTCAGGAAACGTTCTGTATCTTCTTAAACGCCCGCTGGTTGCTGTCGGGATTACGGGGTGCGGCCTGTTCTTTATGGGACAGTTTACGTTATTCACCTACGTCAGACCCTTCCTTGAAGGCGTAACCCGCGTCCAGATATCCACATTGTCTCTTATTCTTCTGGCCACAGGCGTCGCCGGCTTTGTGGGCACATTAATTATCGGCACCGTCCTGAAAAAAGGCTTCTACCAGACGCTGTATTCAATCCCCGTTTTTATGGCGGCTGTTGCGGGCGCACTGATGCTTTACGGACAGAGTGCATCGGTCGTTGCGATCCTGCTGGCTTTATGGGGGCTGGTTGCCACCGCTGCACCGGTGGGCTGGTGGACATGGGTCGCCAGAACCATGCCGGACGATGCTGAAGCGGGTGGCGGATTGATGGTTGCCGTGGTTCAGATGTGCATTGCGCTCGGCTCGGTGGTGGGGGGACTCGCCTTTGACCACAGTGGTTACCGCGCCACCTTTACCGTCAGCGCGTTTCTGCTTATCGCCTCAGCCCTGTTTACCCTCTTAACCTCCAAATTCAGATCACAAAATATCAGTTAGTCAAAATTCGCTGTTACATCTGGGTGTTATATCGAGGAGTCTAAAATGAAAAGTTCTCGCAGGACATTTATTCAGGGTGCGGTGGCGGCTGGAGCGGCATCCGTCATCGGATCGCAGACGATGGTGGCTAAGGCCGCAGGCTTAACGGCACAGACGCCTGAAAATATAAGCCGGACATCGCAGGTCTGGGACAAAACCTTCCCGCGGAGCAGTAAAGTTGATCATCAGAAGGTTTCTTACAAAAACCGCTACGGCATCATGCTCTCTGCTGATCTTTATCAGCCTAAGGATCGGGGAACCAGGAAACTGCCCGCCCTTGTTGTCAGCGGGCCTTTCGGTGCGGTTAAAGAGCAAAGTGCCGGTCTGTATGCTCAGCATTTTGCTGAAAGAGGCTTTGTAACGCTGGCTTTCGACCCCTCCTTTACCGGTGAAAGCGGCGGCGCTGTCCACAATACCGCCTCTCCCGATATTTTTACCGAAGATTTTAGCGCCAGCGTGGATTATATCGGCCTGCTGCCCTCCGTCGATCGCAATCGTATCGGCCTTATGGCTATCTGCGGCATGAGCGGCATGGCACTCACGGCGGCCTCCAGTGACTCACGCATCAAGGCCGTAGCTACCGCTTCTATGTATGACATGTCGCGGAGCATGAGCCGTGGCTACAAAGACAGTTACACGCTCGAGCAGCGTCATAAGGTGATCAATTATTTAAGTCAGCAGCGCTGGGTCGATGCGGAGAACGGAACTTTTGCTCCGGGATACCATGAGGTTCCATTTGATTCAGAGGGGAATATCGTGAAAGGTACCCGCGTACTTCCTGACACGCTGCCCGCAAACGCAGACCCGGTTACCCGTATCTTCTTCGACTATTACCGCACCAGGCGAGGGTATCATCCCCGCTCAGTGAACTCGGCAGCCGCGTGGAACGCTACCACTCCGATGACGTTTTTTGCCTTTCCGCTGATGGAAAACATAAAAATGATTTCTCCGCGCCCCATTATGCTGGTTGCCGGAGATAAAGCGCATTCGCGATACTATTCTGAAGATGTTTATAAAGCGGCTGATAATCCAAAAGAGCTGGTTATCGTGCCGGATGCTGATCACGTTGACCTTTATGACCAGTTTAACAAGATCCCTTTTAACCGGCTGGTGGATTTCTTTAACGCTAATCTTAAATAAAATAACAGGGCGGCCTTAAATAACGGGCTGTCTGATCTCGTGGTAACTACTGGTAAGCTGTTTTGCCCTGTTTGAGCACAGAGTGGTTATAGACTGACACTATACTTCCTCACGCCGGTTTCACAGGTGACCAAAGGATGCCGGCCTGTCATTTATGGCAGACGTGTTATGCGTCCCTGTTCAGTCAGCATGATTATGCAGCAGTAAGTTCGGAGCAGTACATGAAGAGAAACCTTAATGATCTTCTTTCGTTTGTTGTCGTTGCCCGCGAAGGAAGTTTTACCCGGGCGGCCGCTCAGATGGGCGTCACGCAGCCTGCGCTCAGCCAGGCTATTACCGGACTTGAATCCCGAATGCAGATAAGGCTGCTGACGCGCACAACCCGGAACGTTTCTCTCACGTCGGCGGGGGAGCGCCTGTTAAAAGCCATCGGGCACCGGTTTGATGAAATAGAAGCTGAACTGGACCTGATAACCGAGCTGAGGGATAAACCTGCAGGCACAGTGCGTATTACATGCGGACCGCACGTCCTGCATACCATCCTGCTGCCAAAGCTGTCTCCACTGCTGCACGCCTATCCGGATTTAAATATTGAGTTCGATGCAAATCATGGCTTTCGTAACATCGTAAACGACAGGTTTGATGCCGGAGTCAGGCTGGGCGATACCATCGACAAGGACATGATAGCCATGCCAATTAGCCCGGCGTTACGCATGGCAGCCGTCGCTTCACCTGCGTATTTTGCAGAAATGGGGAAGCCGGAGTCGCCAAAAGAACTTGTCGGCCACCGCTGCATCAATATGCGTATGACCACATCCGGCGGCATTTACGTCTGGGAATTTGAAAAAGCCCATAAGGCGCTGAACGTGCGCGTCGATGGCCAGCTTATCTTTAACACGTCAGCCCATATGGTGGACGCTGCGCTCGCCGGACACGGAATAGCCTTTCTTCCTGAAGAGGAGTTTGGCAACAGTATCGAGGAAGGAAAACTGGTTCGCGTTCTGGATAAGTGGTGTCCGCCTTTCCCCGGTTATTTTCTTTACTATCCCAGCAGAAAGCAGCCATCAGCGGTATTTTCCCTGGTCGTGGACGCTTTGCGAATGAAATGAAACGTCAGCGGTGTTATTCCTGGCAAGACGAAGGGGCGCCGTTTTCAGCGTCATGAATCCGAACCGACAACCGGCATTTTTGCGAAAATGATAGCAAAATCACTTTGCTTTTCTGGGGCGCTAAACCAGCAGGGTCAAAAACACCCTCGAAACCAGCTTCGCTGAAATTTTTTAATGTAAATCCTTGATAAGCTGGCAGCCTCTGCTGGGCTTTAACCAGCGACAAGGGTAATTATTAGTTGCAAAAGTAACTTTTAATCTCAAATAAAGTGCAAGACGAAAATTCCTAAAAAAATTCACCGCTTTAAATGAATTACCGATAAACTGCGCTATCCATCCCGTCTCTTCTTACTGATTTAATGAATTATTACTCTCCTGATGACAGGCATTTGAAGTTACGCTCGACCCGTTTCGTCAGGCGTATGTTTGCTATGCGACAGTTGGGCACCATTCTCTGCTTTTATCCCATCCTCTCGGTGCTAATGGAGTCGGGAAAGAGCCTTAGTATCTGCGCGCTGCTATTCGTCAACGCCTTTTTCTGGCCCTGGATGGCCTGGCGGCTGGCGCTCGCCTCGGACGATCCGACCGGACGCGAGCGCATTAACCTGACGCTCGACGCTGCTTTTGGCGGCGTCTGGGTGGCGATCATGGCGCTTAGTCCACTGCCGTCGTTCGTGATCATGGCGATTCTGGTAGCGGACCGCTATGCGGCGGGCGGCTGGGCGCAGCTGATCGCCGCGCTACAGGCGTTTCTGGTCGCCTTTGTGCTGGTGTGGGCGCTGCAAGGCGCGCCGGTCAATATGACTTTCAGTACGCGAACGGTCTGGCTGACGTTGCCGCTCGCCACTTTCTACCTGCTGGCGCTGAGCGTGGTTTCTTATAACCTGACGCTGAGCCTGCGCCTGAAAAATCGCGAGCTGGAGCGCATCGCGCTGATGGATCCCGGACTGAAGATCCCTAACCGACGGCTGTTTGAACGTCGCCTGGAGAGCGAGTTCCTGCGTACCCGCCGCGGGGAAAGCGCCGCCTGGCTGATGCTGATCGACGTGGATCATTTCAAGGCGGTAAATGACAGCTTTGGCCATGAGGCGGGGGATTTTTTACTGGCGGAGATCTCCGCACTGCTGCGCGACGGAGTAGGCATTGAGGATATTCCGGCGCGCTTCGGCGGTGATGAGCTGTGCGTTATCGTGCGCGATGCGCAGGAGACGGGGATCCTGGCGCTGGCAAAAACTCTACAGACGCGCATCTCCCAGCTTCGTCTGCCCGCCTCGGCTGATTTCTCCTGCACTGTCAGTATTGGCATCGCGCCCGCCAGCAAGGCGGATTCGATCCACAACTGGCTGCGTCACGCCGATGAGGCGCTTTACCAGGTCAAGCGCGGCGGACGCAACGGCGTCCATCTCTGGCAGCCGTCTGAGGGTGTGACTTCTTAAAGTGACTGGCGGTGTGGTAAAACGCCAGACGGAACGGGTTATTCAACTGCTAGCGAGCCGCACAGTAAGAAGGCCACTAATCCTGTTTATTCCTGCGTAAAAGGTCCGGCAGAAAGCCTGCCGGGCTGGATTTCCCTGTTTAGGCTCAGGGGGTGCTTAATAGCCTCCCGCGTTGCAACTTTTCTACTTCCCAGCGTAAAGGTCATTTTAAAGAGCGCGATAGCGGCCAGGCGTACAACCATACTCTTTCTGAAAATTCCGTATAAAATGCGCGCAGTCACTGAACCCGGTTCTGAGAGCAATTTTAGTAATAGTTTCAGTCGAGTTCTTCAACAGCCAGCTGGCATATTTGAGACGCGTGGCGCGAATAAACTCCTGCGGCGATTTATCAAATTCTTCATGAAACAGGCGAGTCAAATGACGAGGGCTAATATGAACTTCCGCGGCCAGCCATGCCGTCGATATCTGTTTAACCAGCGACTTTTCAATTAGAAAAACCGCGCTGCGCAGGCGAGGGTCACTCACTCTGGTAAAGCCGATCGCTCTGGCTACGGATATCGCCGTGTCATCAATTTTGTTTGGTATCGATATCTGATGAATAGCTTTTGTCGCGCGGTCCGGGCCGCAATGTCGGCGGATAAGTTCAGTAGCGAGGCTGATTGTTGAAATCCCGCCGGAGCAGGTCAGAATGTCACCTTCATCTATGAAATCATGGCCGGTTTCAGCATAAACCGCCGGATACAATCTACGAAAATCTTCTATATGGTAGGGGTGAACGGCAGCCCTGCGGTAATCAAGCCATCCTTCCTCAGCAAGAATAAAGCTGCCGGTGCAGATGCCAATGACAGGAACATCTTCCGCTCTGGCGTGATGTAAATAGTCCCGACCGGCAGAATTGCCGCTTTTAAGACTTCTTAGCAGGCCGCCAATGACTGCGATATAGGTAAACTCCGCGGGAGGCCGGAAAGGGCCATCAGGCTGAACAGAGGTCCCCGAGCTTGCCAGAACCGGTTCGGCTGGATTATGACTCATCACATACCATGCGCATCGCGTTTTCTGGCTATTATCGCCAAAATCCGCAGCATGACGCAGTGAATCGATAAGGCCTGCCAGCGCCAATAGTGGAAACTCCGGCCAGAGGAGGATCCCTACGCTGATTTCAGGCTGCGCAGCAGTTTTCTTACCGGCAATATTGTCTATATCTGAAATAAAATCATAAGAAACCCCTGGCTGCTTCTCACTGCATAGAGAGCGCTGGCGGTTCTTTTTTGCCGGGATGTTGCTCATGCTCATTTGCCTGTGTATGCCGCCGAGTGCTCTCTCTGGCGGGGAGAGTTTCGCCCAAGGCGCGTTAGCATCAGACCGGCTAGAATAAGTACCGAGCCTGCTATAAAACTGGATTGCAGCGTCTCTCCGAGGGATACCGTTCCGGCTGCGATGCCCATGACCGGCGTCAGGAGGATCAGCGTGCCCAGCGATGAGACGTGATAATAGCGTAATAACGTGAACCAGCACAGATAGCTCACTACGGACACGACAATGGTCTGGTACGTCAGGCTAAGCAGCGCTGCCGCGTTCAGAATAAAGCGCGTTTCATGAGTAAAAAACGCAGCAAGGGCCAGCATAAGGCTGGTGGTGATCAGCTGATAAAAAAGCGTGCATGAAGGGGGCAGGGTAGACAGCCGGGAGGCGCGAATAACAATGCTGGCAATGCCCCAGGCGAGACCGGCGGCCAGTGCGAAGAGATCGCCAGCGATCGCAGAGCGATTGGCAAAGGAGAACTGAACGGCCACGGCAATACCTGTAAAGGCAACGAGTGTTCCTGACCATTGCAGCCGCGTCATTCTCTCATCGCGAACCAGGAAATGCAGGCCAACGGCGGTGAACAGCGGGGCAGTGTAGAGAAACAGCGTAATATGCCCGGTAGAGGTTTTAGGTATTCCCAGCGCAACCATTAAAAATTCCAGGGCAAACAGCAGCCCAATGCATAATCCGGATAAAGCGACGCCAGGGATTTTCAGGCGCGTGGCGATCCCATCCCGACGGTTAAACAGAATAAAAATAATCAGCGCAGAGAGACCCGATCGAATAGATAGCTGCAACATGGGTGAAACATATTGTTCAACCATCTTTATTGCGACCTGTTGAGAGCCCCATACGGCGCACACAAAAAACATAATAATAAATACAGATGCATCCAGATTTTTGCGCATAGACCTTTTCTTCAGTTACAGGAACACGCCGCCCCAGTGATTGGTAATCGGGGCTATTCTCTGCTGCTATAGAGGGCATCGGATTGTACGGTAAGGACGAAGGCTATAACGCAAGAGACAATTTCTATAACGAAGGTTAAATAGAGCTATCGGCCTGGTAATGGGGTATGTCAGGTGCTTCTGCCAGTCCTACCTGACTCAAGATGCCCTAAAAAAATTAAGCCAGAAAAGCGCGCCTGCTATAAATCAGGCCCTTTAATTTTCAAGGCTTTTCTACTGCTCTGAATAAATCATCTTACCTCTGTCCTGCGCTGCTTTTTTAAAAGGAAGGCAGCGCCTCGGAGGCGCATCGAAAACTCGTTTTTTTATAAAATTAAAAGTGCTTCATCATCTCTGGGGAAACAAGAATCAGGCTTATGTAAGCCATATTTAATTAATTCGTTATCATTTTCTATTTTTGTGTAAAAGAACAGAAAATGCCTCTTCTTTCATTGAATCTTAGTATGTAAAACCTGTCTGTTAGCGTGAGTAATCGGGGCCGCGTCAGCGATTAGTAAATATAATTTATTACTTATCGCCTGAGAAAACTTTTACGTTATTTGAAAAATAAAACAGGCTTTAAGATATTAATGAAAAAAACCATTGTTGCCTTAATTATGCTGAACAGCTCAGCCGCCTGGTGCGCAGACGATTTTGTGGTGAAGGATATTCATTTCGAAGGGCTGCAGCGAGTCGCCGTCGGCGCGGCTCTGCTGAGCATGCCGGTACGGGTTGGCGATACGGTTAATGACGAAGATGTCAAAAATACCATTCGTTCACTCTTTGCGACCAGCAACTTTGAGGATGTTCAGGTCCTGCGCGACGGAACTACGCTGGTTGTTCAGGTGAAAGAACGTCCTACCATTGCCAGCATTAACTTTACCGGCAACAAAGCGGTGAAAGAGGATCAGCTCAAGCAAAACCTTGAGGCCTCTGGCGTACGCGTAGGCGAAGCTCTGGACCGCACCACCCTCTCTTCCATTGAGAAAGGGCTGGAGGACTTCTACTACAGCGTCGGTAAATACACCGCTAACGTGAAGGCCGTGGTTACGCCGCTGCCGCGCAACCGCGTCGATCTGAAACTGGTCTTCACCGAAGGCGTCTCCGCCAAAATTCAGCAGATCAACATCGTTGGCAATAAGGCCTTCAGCGCTGAGGAGCTGGTCTCCCGTTTCCAGCTGCGCGACGAGGTGCCGTGGTGGAACGTGGTGAGCGATCGCAAATATCAGAAGCAAAAACTGGCGGGCGATCTTGAGACGCTGCGCAGCTTCTATCTCGATCGCGGCTATGCGCGCTTCAATATCGATTCGACCCAGGTGAGCCTGACGCCGGATAAAAAAGGCATCTACATCACCGTTAACATCACCGAGGGCGATCAGTACAAAATCGCCGGCGTGATCGTCAACGGCAACATGGCAGGCTACTCGGCAGAGATCGAGCAACTGACGCAGATCCCAGCGGGCGAGCTGTATAACGGCACCAAAGTCACCCGGATAGAAGATGAGATCAAGAAGCTGCTGGGCCGTTATGGCTACGCCTATCCGCAGGTGATGACGCAGCCTGAGATCAACGACGCCGATAAAACGGTGAAGCTGCATATCAGCGTGGACGCCGGCAACCGTTACTACGTGCGTAAGGTGCGTTTTGAGGGCAATGACACCTCAAAAGATGCGGTGCTGCGTCGTGAAATGCGCCAGATGGAAGGCGCCTGGCTGGGCGGCGATCTGGTTGAGCAGGGCAAAGAGCGTCTGAACCGCACCGGCTACTTTGAGTCTGTTGATGTCGATACGCAGCGCGTGCCGGGCGTGCCGGATCAGGTAGACGTGGTTTACAAGGTGAAAGAGCGCAACACCGGCACCTTTAACTTCGGCATCGGCTACGGCACCGACAGCGGCGTCAGCTTCCAGGTCGGCGTAACCCAGGATAACTGGCTGGGCACCGGTAACAGCGTAGGTTTCAGCGGAACCAAAAATGATTATCAGACTTACGTAGAGCTTTCAGCGACAAATCCTTATTTCACGGTAGACGGCGTCAGTCTTGGCGGGAAACTTTCCTATAACGACTACAGCGCAGAAGATAACGATTTAGCGGAATATAACCTGAAAAGCCTGGATCTGGGCGGCACGCTGGGCTTCCCAGTCAGCGAAAACAACAGCCTCAATTTCGGCCTTGATTATGTTTATAACCACCTGAGCGACATGTCTCCGCAGGTAGGCGTCTGGCGCTACCTCCATTCGCAGGGGATCAATCCTGGCGTGACGACCCGGACGGTCAGTGATGATGGCAGTAGCGACGAAACATTCAGCGCCAACGATTTCTTTTTCAGTACGGGCTGGAGCTATAACTCGCTCGATCGCGGCTTCTTCCCAACCTCCGGCGTGACGGCCGGTTTTAATACAAAAATTACCTTGCCCGGTTCAACCAACAGCTATTTTAAAAGCACGCTGACCGCCAATGCCTATCTGCCCCTCAGTGATGATCACCGCTGGATATTGATGGGACGCGCAAAAGCGGGATATGCCGATGGTCTGGGTAACAAAGAAGTCCCCTTCTACGATAATTTTTATGCCGGTGGCTCCAGTTCAGTACGGGGTTTTTCCTCTAATACTATCGGGCCAAAAGCTGCCTACTATCGCTGCAACGGCACTGAGAGCAGCACCAGTACCTGCCCGGTGGAAAAATCTGATGATGCAGTCGGGGGGAATGCAATGGCGGTAACCAGCGCAGAGCTTATTGTTCCCACTCCGTTTGCCAGTGAACGTTACGAGACCTCCTTGAGAACCTCGCTGTTTGTTGATGCCGGTACGGTCTGGGATACGGGCTGGCAAAACACAGCAGAAACGCAGGCTGCGGGCATTCCGGACTACGGCGATCCGTCGCAAATCCGCGTTTCAACCGGTATGGCATTGCAATGGCAGTCACCCCTTAGGCCGCTGGTTTTTTCTTATGCGCTGCCGATCAAGAAGTATGACGGCGATAAATCTGAGCAGTTTCAGTTTAATATCGGTAAAACATGGTGATGCGATAATGAAAATAATACCAGTCAAAATCTTTACGGATTATTTATCCTGATGAAGCGGAAAATTAATTTTGTTTTCTTTAAAATGAAAAGGTGAAATGCTCAGGGAAAGAGTGTTCACAAACCATCGTTATTATGCGTTAGATTATGGCCACCTTCGGGTGGCCTCTTTTTGCATTGCAATCTTGGTTATTATCAATATTTAGTCGTATTTTAATGAAATTTTTTTACGGGAATGGTTAGCGGTAAACCAGGTTTTGTTAATCTTGTTATACAGGCTTGTGCTCGCTATTAGCACAAGCCTCTATTAGGCTTTCTGTTAAAAATTATCGCCAGGGGTAATAGGGCTGAAAGTTGGGGGCGAAAGAAGATAAAGGCGCTCACCACCACTCCGGAGGTTGTACGTTCTTGCCAGAATATTCGGCATAGTAAAGTGATGGTAATATTTTTCCCAGTGAAGTGAACTCACAATGGCAGTGCTGCAACAGGCCGAAACCAATTTCATCCCTGATGTTTTCTGTTCCTTCCGCCAGGTTCTCACCCAGAATAAACCGGCTTCTGAGAACGCATCCCCAGGAGGCGTCACGTACCAGGTGAAGCATGCGTCCGCCCAGCGGATCACCGCCGTCGTCTAGTGTAATATCTGACCCAAATCCAATGCACCCACATACAGCGCCCGACAGCCAGCCTTTACTACGTGCTTCCTGAATCCTCTCGGCGGGGAAGAAATCTTCAGGATGATGAAATTTAATTTTTGCCGACACAGGTGAAACGGCTGCCAGCGCTTCTTCGGCATGTACGGTCGCACCAATAAAGCTCTTACCCGGTACCCAGGCATCATCCCAGCCGTAGTGCGCTTTGTGGTCGGCAGGATGCCACCATTTCAGATGCTCAGTGGTATGAAAATAAGTAAACCACCATTCCAGCATTTTCCCGCTACATCCGGGCATATCTGTTCGGGCGGCAACAACCAGACGGTTATCTTCTGTTCGTGAAATGCCCATTTCAAGGCGAAGCGGGGCAGGATTTAATAGCATTTCGACTCTGTCCAGATCCCAGCTGGCATAAGTATTTATTTTCATCTGTTCCTCCTAAACGGTCAGTAATGATTTTCTAACGTTGCGGGTGTTTATTTTTGACAGGCGCTTTTTCCAGAAGGTTGTAAATAAAAGGGGTAATAAGATGAGTGCTGCTCAGGCTGTCCGTGAGGAGGTGAAACCAGCAAAAACCGAACAGCGTAACCAGAATCAACTCAACATCTGTTCCAGCGGGTAGTTCACCTTTCTCAATTGCGCTTTTGAGAATTTCTGCCGGAAGGGCAAAGCGCCTGGCCATAAACTCTTCGCGGAGCAGGGCCATGTTTTCGGAATTATTCTGGCACTCAGCAATAAAGCTGCGAAAAGCGACGCCACAGATTGTGTTTCGCCAGAGATCCCATAACGCTTCCAGCAGCAGTACGAGCCTCTGACAGACATTCTCACCCTCTGGAATTGAAATTGCTTTTTTAGTTTCAACTTCATATACCTCGGCTATCAGCTGTGCCTTATTAGGCCACCAGCGGTAAATGGTCGGTTTGCTTGCGCCTGCAAGCTTTGCCACAGCTTCTATCGAGAAGCCTGCATAGCCTTTTTCTGTCAGCAGGAGCTTAGCTGCTTCAAGGATTGCTACGTGCGACTGCTCGCTTCGTACTGCACCGCTTGAGCGCCGGGACGAGGATTTCAGGTCATTTTTCATAAAAAGGTTCACACTCTACGGGCTGAAAATATATCAAGCCTGCTATTCATTTATAGAAAACGATACGGTTCGTATCATAAGTGTAGTTCAGATCGCACGTATGTAGCTAGCAGGAACTTCAACAATATTTTGCCAGAGCAGGAGAGGTAGGGCGGTATCAGGTGCGGATAAAGGCGTTTATCAGAATGTATGGCGCTTTTATCCTGGTGCCGACACTATCTCCATGCAGAGGCGGGCCATTCGCGGTTTCGCTGTTGCTCAGCGATCAGTTTATGGATGGTTGCGGCGGGAAACAGGCGTTTGTTACGTGCTCCAGAGTTCCAGGAATGAGGTGCCGAAGCCTATATAGATGCTGTGCGCGTTAATGCGCTTTCTTTGGCTCAGGGGCAAGGCATCAACCCCTTACCAGCGCTTCTATCTCTGCTTTACATTGCATTAAAGAGCTTAGTAAGTGGTCAAATTTTTCGTCGAAGCGCAGGGCGGGGACAGCGACAGAGACAGCATAGTGATCATGAAGGCCCGTGTTCAGAAACACGCCAATTCCGCATACGCCTCGCGCATGTTCTTCGCGGTCAACGGCGTAATGACGACGCCGGATTTCACGTACCTCTTTCATAATAGAGGGCAGGCTTTGAAGCGTGTTGTCTGTTCTCACATCTGGTCGACCTTCCAGCAGACTTTCAATCTTTTCGTCTGTCAGCATGGCCAGTATGGCCTTTCCGTGTGCGGTGCAGTGACAGGGAAAGGCTGTGCCTACAGCTGAAACTACGCGAAGCTCCTGATCCGAAACGAACTGGCTGACTGAAACCGCATGGGTTCCTCGATAAACAGATAAATCAACCGTTTCACGCGTGCGGCGTCCCAGCGTCTCCATTGGCGACCTCGCAAGCGATATCACATCGGTATGAGCCGAGGCGGCAAGGCGCACCAGCGCAGGTCCAAGCTGGACACCTGTGCCTCTGGAGACCAGCAGCTGTTGTGATTCAAGCGAAGTGACCAGGCGGTGCACAGTCGTACGCGGCAGCCCGGTTTCACGGGATAGCTGAGTAATAGTCATTCCCTGTGGCTGGGCTTCAAGCGCCCGGAAAATCATTGCCGCTCGGGCAATAACCTGAGATCCGTCCTGATTTACGTCATTACTCATTACTAGCCTCCATTCATTAAACGCCTTACAGAATAACATGCCGCATCCAACACAGGGACAGCCCCGTCTGCTATGCGGACTGAATAACAAAAGCTGATGCTGATAAGCCCAGCAGGAAAAGAGCGATCTCCAGGCAGCAATTAGCCTTCCCTTAAGGCTTTATTTTTAAGTTTTTGATTTTAAATTTAAATAATTTTATGCCCCCAGAGCTTTACGGTCGTTTTACAGTTCATTCGTTGACTGAATTTTACTCGCGATCAAAACTAATGACCATTAGATGGATTTTGTGTCCATTATTCGGATAGGTTTTGAGAGGATCTTGTGGGAAAACTAAATAAACTGGCCGCGTTCACCCTGCTTGCGGTGGCCTGCCTGACAATTATGGTCGGGTGCGTTATCGTCCCCGGTCTGACTGAGATAGCCGAACAAATGGGAATACCTTCAGCAGCGAGCTGGCTGGTGACGATACCTTCTCTGGGCGTAGTAATATTTGGACCGCTGGCGGGTCGGCTTATTGACAGGACTGGAGCTTACCGAGCTTTGACCTGGGGGCTTTTTATGTATGGCCTGCTGGGCAGTGGCGGCGTACTGCTGCATGGTCTGGTGCCTGTTATGGTGGACCGGCTGCTGCTGGGCGGCGCAACGGCTGTAGTGATGTCTGCGGGTACCGGACTTATTTCAGCTTTCTATAGTGGCCATGCCCGACTAAAGATGATTGCCTCTCAGGGCATGTCAATTGAGCTGGGCGGAGTAGTTTTCCTGTTTATCGGTGGGCTGTTGGCGACGCTCGGCTGGCGCTGGCCGTTTGTGCTCTACCTAGCCGCCTGGCTTTTACTTGCCATGCAAATCATGTTTGTACCGCGGCCAGATCTTATTGACCAGACTGAAAGCCATCAGCAAGATGGCGCCGTTGCAAAACGCGGCGCGCTTAAGCCAGTCTATTTTGCGGCCGTGTTTTCTATGATCAGCTTCTTTACGGGCGTCATCATTATTCCACAGCACTTTCACGCGATGGGTGTTGGGGCTGCCAAAACCGGCTACTTTCTCTCTTTTATTTCTCTGATCGCCGTTTTTGCCGCAGCGATAATGCCGAAAGTTGTTTCCCGTATTCGTGAGTACGGCACGCTTTATATGGCATTTGGATGCTATATCGCAGCACACCTGCTTTTCTCAATAGCGTCCGGGCTTCTGCTGTTTATCGTTGGCGGCGTTCTGATGGGATGCGGTTTTGGGCTGTCAGTGCCGCTGGTAAACCATATGACGGTGGAGCAAAGTCATGCGCGCGTCCGAGGGCGTAATCTTGCTTATCTTTCTATGGCTATTTTCTCGGGGCAGTTTTTATCCTCGTTTATGGGATTTATACCGGGAAATACCTCTGTCATATTTCTCGGAGCTGCCGCGATTGGCATGGCAGGGATTTTGATCCTGATGTTATTTCATCGTATTCATCGTCACGCTGTGATTTGAGCTACGGTTCGCGCCTGAAAAAGTTGATTCCAGAGCCGGATATGAAGGGGGATATGCCTTTTAATGCTGGCTGTGAGAAAACGGGGCTTTTAGCGAACAGGCAGAGAGGGTTAGAAGACCGCGAGTGTGCGGGATGCCCGATAAACAGGCTCAGCACAACGCAAGTTCTCACTTACGTCAGCTGCCGCGCGGCATCCCAGACTTTATACAAACAGCTCGCGCTCCTGCTCAAACATTTCAGCTACCGCGTCAGCGACCATGCGTATGGAAGCGTCTTTTCGGTCGCGGCTGCGAGTGAGTAGATAAACTTCCCGGCTGGGGGGCACCGCACTTAAATCGCATATCCGCAGCATTGGATCTGCGCGACCGATATAGTGGGGGATCAAAGCGAGTCCGACGCCGGATCGGGCGGCGATAGACTGGAGAAACTGGTCTTTAGCGCGAAAAGCGATGCGAGTGCGGGGGAAGTGCTTTGTCACCCATGTTGACTGGGACAGGTATGAGTCGGCCTCGTTGAAGCCAATTAAAACCAGATTGCTCCCCGCTTCGGCCGTACGACAAGCCTCTTCTGTCCCGTAGAAACCGTATCCGACAGTGGCAAGCGGCCGCGCGATGATATCGCCATCCTTCGGCTTGTCGAAACGGATAGCGATGTCCGCCTCATGTCGTTCAAGGCTAACGGATCGCAGAACAGGCGCAAGGTCAATATCAAGCTTAGGATAACGGGCTGTCAGCACCGGAAGGCGTGAAACAAGAAAACCACCCGTAAGGCCGGGAGAGGAGCTGATCCGTATCAGACCTGAGGGCGTACCATCCTGACTGCCACGACGAAGAACCTGAGCCGCCTGCTCCATATCGCTTGCAGCCTCCAGCACATGCGTGCCGGCAGGCGTCAGTACATATCCGTCCGGACGACGCTCGACAAGTTTTTCTCCGAGACTCTCTTCAAGAGAGTGAAGGCGACGCGCAATAGTTGCATGGTTGACAGAGAGCATTCGAGCTGCGGCGGAGAGACTTCCACAACGCGCCAGCGCGAGGAAGATCCTGACATCCTGCCAGTCGAGTTCTGTGCGTTTTTTATCACTCATTGATCGAATATAGAGAATTTTCGAACAGCTGACAATGCCTTATCTTTCGTTCATCCACTCAGAATGAAGGAAGAAAAAGATGTCAGATATTAAGAAAGTTGCAATCGTTACCGGCGCCTCACAGGGAATGGGTGAGGCTATCGTGAAGGCGTTCCTGAACAGAGGATATGGCGTTGTCGCTACGTCGCGCTCAATACAACCATCCAGCGATTCCTCTCTTGCCACTATCGCGGGGGACATCGGCGATCCTGATACGAGCAAGCGTCTGGTAACGACGGCGCTGGAAAAGTTCGGTCGCATCGACACGCTGGTGAATAATGCCGGCATTTTTATCGGCAAGGCATTCACAGACTATACGGAAGAAGACTATCGCCTGAAGCTGAAAACCAATCTCGATGGATTCTTCTTCGCCACTCAGGCGGTTATCCCGGTGATGCTTGAACAAGGCAGCGGCCATGTCGTTCAGATCACTGCCTCGACGGCGGAGTTCGCCAGCTCGCGTTCACCCGCTTTTATTGCCATGTTGACCAAAGGCGGCATGAACGCCGCTACTAAAAGCCTGGCGATAGAGTATGCCACTCGCGGCATTCGGGTGAATGCCGTCGCTCCTGGCGTTATTCGCACGCCAATGCACAACCCGGAAATTGTTGAGCAGCTGGCAGCCTTCCATCCCATGAACAAACTGGGCGAAGTGGAAGACATCGTGCGGGCTGTTCTCTACCTGGAAGATGCTGTCTTTTCGACCGGTGAGATCCTGCACGTCGATGGCGGTCTAATCGCTGGTCGTTAATCCCTCAGAAGAGGAACGCTATGAGCGCTCCTCTTTTCCTTAAGGCTGCTGTGCTCGTTAAAGAACCATGCCGGACGCGGATCGGATTTCTGCCGCTCAGAAGGCAGCCCTCTATAAAGAGCATCACCAGAATTAATAACGAGATATGGTAAATTTTTGAGCGGGCCGATATAACAAAGGAAGGACAAGGCCATCATCGAGGAAAACATGACGCTTTCGCACGAATTAATCCTGATTTACACCACTTACTTTGTTGCCACTGCCAGCCCCGGGCCAAGCAATATGGCTATTATGGGGACGGCAATGAAAAAAGGCCGCGGCGCCGCGCTGGCTCTGGCGGGTGGTGTAATAAGCGGTTCGATGATGTGGGCATTGCTGGCGGCCTGTGGCGTGCTAACCGTACTGGCGACCTTTGCACAGCTGCTGATAGTGTTAAAAATCGGCGGGGGTTTGTATCTGTTATGGCTGGCATTTAAAGCGGGAAAATCCGCGCTGGCCCGCTCTGATTCCAGTATGGTTACCACCAGCGATAAAAGCGTTGCGTATGGCAAGCTGTTCCGCCAGGGTATTTTGATGCACGTTGGCAACCCTAAAGCTATTCTCACCTGGGTGGCGATCATGTCCGTCGCACTTAAACCGGGCGCGGCAGCCTCTACATTACCCACTATTGTTTTCGGCTGTGCGGCCATTTGCATGCTGGTGTTCTGCGGCTATGCGCTACTCTTCTCAACCGCCGTAATGAGCGCATTTTATCGTCGTATCCGTCGCGGGCTTGATGCGCTGTTAGCATGCTGCTTCACGATTGCGGGCCTCAAACTGGTATTTAGCCGTAGCTGAAAAGAGCGCTTTATAGCTTATTATTTTATCTGTTCGTCAGATCTGCTTTTGATTCAGGCGAACAGTAATAACTATTCTGACAGACTCCTCCGGCTCTGCGGCTGGAGTCTGTTGGGAAAGCAATGCCTTTAGTAACTGTACTGACTTTACATAGCAGAAGCTGTGCGGCTACCAGAGGTCATGTATGGTGGTTAATAAAGTAATTTATGTAGGTGATATATTCGTCGTTCATTGGCGAAGGCAACCGGTCAGCAGGAAAAAATTCAAGAGACAGACCTTCGGCAGGATCGTTGATTAATTCACCTGACCAGTTTTTTGTGAAATACAGGGCGGTAAGGACGTTAATTTCATCCTTATTTTGCAGGATAAAACTGTACTCTTGTCCTGAAAAAATCTTCAGAAAGGTAAGCGAGTGAACATCGAGGTTGGTTTCCTCTTTCACTTCCCGAAGGGCAGTTTGTTCCAGGGATTCTCCAGGCTCCAACAGGCCTCCCGGTAGTCCCCAGGTTGAGTCTGTACGTTGCTGAAGTAATATATGAGCGTCATCCCGCACAATGATGACATTAGCGCCCGCAAGCAAAAGCATACGGTGGCCGATGATGCTGCGCATTTCTGAAACGTAGCTCAAATTAGCTCCTTAATGATGGGAAGAATGACTGCACCTGCTGCTCAGCATCAGATTATTATCTGGCGACCCGGCTTTGAATGGGTCCATCCTGGTTTCCCCCAGTCCTGAGCATTCCTCAGCCTGATTCCGCTTGCGTGCAGCGTTGACTGCCAGACACCTTTCAAAGGCGTCAGCCTGTCTAAAACGCGCAGCGAAATACCTCTGTTTGCAAGCTCTGTGGAAAGGCGGGAAAGATGCGTAAGGCCCAAGGGGATAACCTCAGTCCGGCAAACCCACATCCCAACTTCACCCGTGTATTCAAAGCTGTCTGCGGGTAACTCATATCTGAAAACCTGTCCGAGGTTAAACCGCGAAAGCCAGGCCTGTTCTATACAGGCTATTGCTGTTGAGCTGGTGGCCTCGCCCATCCATCGTTCCTTGTCCGTTTGGGTAGTTTCAGGCAGAGGCCAAAAAACAATGCGTGGACACTCACGCGGAAAAAGGTAGAGAAATTCATGAGCTTCATCTGTTGCCCATATTAATGAACCGTTCAGCCATTCCTGTCCTGCTGGCCTGTCGACATGTACCCGCAACGGGCGCGGCCTGAAAATCGAAATATTGGGGTTATCACTGAAATGAAACAGGCGCATTGAGCACTCCATTTTTGAAAGCTCAGGTACAGCAGATCGAACTTTTTATTATGTGGCACAAAGGTTTTATTTATATGAATGCTTTTTTCCTGTTTAAATGAGGGGGCAACCGGAAGCGGTGCTGAGTTCAGCTTTTCATTTTAGTAATGCAGTACTGCCTGTAATGTCGCTGTCAACCTGCCTGTTCCCGGTGTGCGAAACCTGGATATCTCGATTCCAGCCGGACAGAAAAACAACCTTCACCTGTCGAATCAAAATGCTTTCGAAGTTGCAGAACAGCGATAATCGTAATATCGTTAGTTACATGAAAAAAGACAGCCGACTTTCTACCGTATTGCATATCCTGCTGCACATGCAGCTTCATGCTAAACCACTGACTTCGGAGTACCTCGCACAGTGCGTTGGGACTAATTCAGTTGTCATCCGTCGCATGATGGGGCTTTTACGCACCCAGAATCTCGTTTCATCGACGGCGGGCCCCGGAGGGGGCTGGTGCCTGACGGCGCAGCTCGACCGGGTTACTCTGCGCCAGCTACATGACGTACTGGGAGAGCCAGCCGTTTTTGCTATAGGCAATCGCAATGAAAACCCCGAATGTCTGATTGAGCAGGCTGTTAACGCCGCCCTGGGTGATGCTTTCTCTGAGGCTGAAGCGCTATTGCTGGCCCACTTCGGGCGCATCACCCTTGCCGATCTGCTGGCTGATGCTGAAAAACGCAATCACGGAGGTAAGAATGAAATATGACGTAATAATCATTGGCGGTAGTTATGCAGGTATGGCGGCTGCCCTTCAACTGGTAAGGGCGCGACGTCAGGTTCTTATCATTGATGCAGGGGAACGAAGGAACCGTTTTGCCAGCTACTCGCATGGTTTCCTCGGTCAGGATGGCATCGCTCCAGAGGTGATTTTTGAAAAGTCTCGTGAGCAACTCATGCGTTACCCTTCTTTGCAGTGGTTCGAGGGACGCGCGGAGAAAGTAACCGGTAAAAAAGAGGCATTTCAGGTACAGACTCTCGCAGGCGACTGCTTTGAGTCCCGCCGTATACTCTTTGCCACAGGGGTCAAAGACCATCTGCCTGAGATTGATGGTCTACAGCAGCGTTGGGGACAAACTGTATTTCACTGCCCTTACTGCCATGGCTATGAGCTAAACCTGGGAAACCTGGCGGTCATTGCAACCGGCGAGATGGCCGCACATCAGGCGCAGATGGTTGCAGAATGGGGTAGCGTTACTCTCTTCACTAACAATGTTGTTGAACTGAACCAGGAAACAGAGGCGGATTTACGTCAGCGCGGTATCATCGTTGAAGCCGCTCCAGTTAAGCGACTGGTTAATGATGCGGATATTGAGCTTGCCGACGGGCGTATATTAAGTTTTGCTGGAATCTTCACTGCTCCCCGATGCCTGCCCGCTACGGACATTGCGAAAAGCCTGGGCTGTGAAATGGAAGAAACTCTGTTTGGTATCCAGATCCGCAGTAATGATATGAAGGAAACGACCATCCCCGGCGCGTTTGCCTGCGGAGATGTGGCCCGCGTACCGCATTCAGTTTCTCTGGCGGTTGGTGACGGCGCATGGGCAGGAGCAACCGTTCATCGGTCGCTGATATTTTGAACCGCAATGCCAAACCAGCATTATTACCACAGAGCCTGTAGCTCCAGCCAGTTTGTAGGCCAGACCTGGCCTTTTATCGCTTAGATATAACGGCCTTCCGTCGCCACTGCGTCAGTTGCGCGAGTGCTGGCAGCTTGCGAGTGTCACCTGACCAGAAAAGATACGCATCCATTTTTTATGCACAATTTTGTGCTTTAGTTCCTGTATTGAATACTGGCTGACTTTTCAGGAGCGTGACCTTGAACCGCCGTTTATTTCTTACCGGTCTGGCTGCAACCGCCTTTGTTTCAAGCCGCCTCTCCTTTGCCTCGTCATTAAGGGAACATACCCTTATTCCGCTCTGGAACAGCACGCCCCCTGGCGGCGGTGGGCCAGTGGGGCAGATGCGCATTTCTGCTTCCGGAGCACAGAGCAATATAAGCGTTCCGACTCTCACCGTTATTAATCCCGTCCGTCCGAATGGACGAGCGGTGTTAATAGCAGGAGGAGGTGGTTACAAGCGCATTGAGGCAGGTAAAGAGTCATTGCCCGCCGCTGCATGGCTAACCGCGCGGGGATATACAAGTTATATTCTGAGCTATCGTCTGCCAGATGAAGGCTGGCGCGACGGGAATCTGGTCGCGTTGCAGGATGCGCAACGAGCACTACGCATAGTCAGAGAGCGGGAAAAAAAGGTCAGCGTCCTGGGATTTTCCGCTGGTGGGCACCTGATGGGAATGCTTGCACTGCGTCCAGGGTTTGAATCTTATGCACCCACAGACGGGATTGATCAGATTCCTGCAAAAGTCGACAGCGCAGCGCTTATATACCCCGTCATTACGCTTGAAAAACCTTATACGCACACTTCTGTGCATAAAATATTTGCAGGTGCACAGGCTTCATCAGCAGCAGAAGCTGAATGGTCTGTTCAGAATTATGTTACGCCTTCTGCGCCTGCCTTTTTTCTTGTTCAGGCAAAAGATGATCCTGTTTCAGATCCAGCTAATACTCTTATTATGTTTTCGGCCTGTGAGGCAGAACATGTGCCCGTAGAATTACACCGCTATTCGAGTGGTGGACACGGTTTTGGCATGGGAAGGCCTGGAACCCCTACAGAAGAATGGCCCCAACGATATGAGAAATGGCTGGCTGAGCACTGATTAATGTCTTTTTTAGAGGACAGACAAAGTCTACTCCTGGCGCAACAGGGCTTAGCGCGATTCCCAACCCGCTACGAATAAGAGACTGGCATACGAGACAGGCTAAGATTCAGCGAGATGTGTCGATAAATAGAATTGAGGCGACACATCATAACTACTCGTTTCGGAACCGGAGGTTCATGAAGGGCTCTTGCGGTGAATATTGATTAAATGCTGGTTAATCCTTTCACTAATATTAAAAATGCAATCCAGATGATTGCTGTGTTTAATAATTAAACTCCTTATATTCTGGTTTCCACATCCTTCGACAAATCTTATCGTTTCTCGCGTATCGAATAACTCATCTTTCGCGGCAAAAAAAGCTGTTACGGGCAATGACAGCGCCGCCAGTTGTCTGGCAGGCTGAGATGGCGTCAGCGCATTCGCCATATTTACGCTGTATCTCTTAACAAATTCAGGCTTTAACGCCAGCACTTCATCAGGGAAGTTAAGCGTCACCGCAAAGCGATTACCACACAGTAATCCCACACTGAGCGCATTTAATATGAAAGGCCACTTATTCACAGACGCAAATGAAACTGAGGCTTTTTTGCGAATCTCTGCTGGCGCAAACGGCCCAAATTCTGGAGTAAGTAAAATCAAGCTTTCGAGCCTTTGGGCTGGTTTATGGCGGGTGAGGTAATTTATTAGCATTCCCCCTCCGCTTGAATGGCCAAACAGATGAATCCTGATCCCAGGAAAAATTGAGCGCACATGTTCCAGAATAGTATCGACATCTCTCCATATCTGCTGCGGATGCAAAACTGTTCCCTTATGACCCGCGGAGCGCCCGTGTCCACGTATATCGATAAGACAGACACAAACAGCTCCGCATTGACTTAACTGCCGGGCAAGTATATCGTAACCGGCGTCTGAATTAACGCCACCACCGTGATAGACAAGAAGCACATCCTCAACTGCGCATTTTGGTTCATAGAAGCGGATAAACAATCCTTCTATTTGATAATCAGTTACTTTTTCAGCGAGGGGTAATAAGTTACTAAGCTGCTTATTTATCTCATTAAAACTAATAAAGTCAATCAAGGCCGAAAATCCCTATTGCTAACAATCACTACCTGTGAAAAACACTGTGCCTGTTATGCACTATTGTTTAATAAGTTCTCCAGCATAACATTTCCCATCTTAGCTTTAACGCTTATTTACTGAAGCTGCTCACTGCTAAACGGTTTCGTCTCTTCGCCTGTTCAAAATTTATTCATCACAAAGTAACCGGAAGTTTTGAAATGCGCAGCCGCCACCCTTTATCTATACCTTCCTCGGAACGGTATTAAACATGCCGGGCAGCGTTCAGCTTTACAAATTAATGAACTGAGCTGTCCCCAGCAAAGGCGTGTTAGTGGGGCTTTAAAAATTATGTCCCTGCGAGCAGCGGAAGAGTCCAAAGCGCCATTATCCGCTACTAACGTAGTGGCTTTATGTCAGTGGGCGTTGTCAGACTCAACGCTGTGCCGTATGGAAAGTAATCTCGTAACCATCGGGATCGGCCGTCACAAAAAAGCGGCCAAATGGTCCGTCAGCAAGCGGGCTCAGTATAGTTCCCCCCCGGCTAATAATCCGATCGTGTAGCGCATCGGCGTCGGTACATGCTATCCACAGCACCAGGCCTGCTCCAGGTGACCCTTTTTCGGGAAGCTCACGCAAAGGCTCTCGCAGAGCCAGTGGAATCGGCTCGGTCTTAAAAATAACGGCTCCGGGAGGGCAATGTGGTGAGGCCTCAAAGCCGTAAATTTCAGTGTAAAATTTGCGGGATGCGGCAAGATCGCGTACTTGCAAGGCGATGAAATCAGGGCCGATTAGAGTTGCCATGTTAATGTCCGTCAGTCAATATAAGGATCCTGACATTAATATAAGGGCACTGATATGTCAACGCAGAAACTGCCGCCTCGAAAAGCGGAGGAGTGGGTAGGCTATAACCTGAAAATAACGCAGCATCGATTGAGGCTGCGTCTGAATGCGGAGCTCGAGCAGCTTGGCATTACCGCTCCCCAAAATGCAGTTTTGCTGGCCGTGGCTAATAATCCGCGTATTTCTAACGCCGAGTTAGCCCGATCGGCCTTTGTAACGCCGCAAACTATGCAGGCGATCCTGGTTAATCTGGAGCGAAGTGGCCTGATTACACGCAAATCACACCCGGAACATGGTCGCGTTATCATGACCGAACTGACGGCGGCAGGCCAGAAGGTCGTTGCCGACGGAGCGAAGGCAGCAGATACCGTGGAACGGCAAATGCTCTCAACCCTGTCAGCTGAAGAGACCCGGCTTCTTTGTGAGTTGCTTAAACGCTGTGCTGCTGCTCTGGAAGACAAACCGTCGGGAGGATGAGGCCATTTTTACTTGATTCGGAAGAACCATTCTTTAGCCTGCATTGGGCACGTCTGACCTGTCAGACCGCTAGCCTTAACCGATAGATCAGGCGACCGCTTCCGACATAAAGCGGCCCGCCACTCTTGATAAAACCCTGACTGGTTAGCAGTCAGGGGGATAACAATCAACAGCAGGGCAGCTCGAACTCGCGCCTGCCTGCCAGGATTATTCAACCGCGATGGGCTTATCATCCACCCTGGTTTTTTCGTCACCCTGAATCTGCCTGATGCGCTGCTCAGTTTTGTTGACCGCGCTGGCGTCATTCAGCAGCGTATAAGTCAGCTCAAATGTGGTGCTTTGTCCGGGTTGCAACTGTTTCACGCGATCCTGTTCTTTTTCAATCGTGACCGGATAGGCATAGTTAGTGCCTGGCTCAATACCGGTAACGTAGCCCTGTTTCAGCGTGTCAGTGTTTTTCCACATGGTTAACAGCGGCAGCTGGTGAGTATCAAATTCAATTGAGGCGCCTTTATCTCCTTTGCTGTTGATCACCGCGGCCAGCGTTTTGCCGTTGTTGTCCGCTTTCGGCACAAGGTTAAAGACCATCTCATCAAAGTCTTTAGTTGGCGCACCGTAAACGTTCCACTCTTTCAGGCCCGTTTTGGCATAATCGTTAAAGGGCGAAACGGACTTCAACGGCGCGATAAAGCGCGCATTTTTTTCCAGAATCGGCGTTCCAAAATTACTGTGGTAAATGATCTGATAGTCATGCGGATAATCACCACGGTTGGTCAGCACATCATGCAAGGTAAAGGAATTAGTGCCAGGCACATAACGTAGCTCGGTCCAGGTTTCCAGATTGGCTTTCTTGAAGGTGTGCTCTTTTAGCAGGCCGCGAACGCGAATCTCATGAGGCGCGTTATCGTCGACAGTAACTTCTACCCTGGAAGCTGGCGTATTACCTGCCTTACCATGCAAGGTATAAACCATGCCATCTTTCACTACCGGATGCCCTGTCCATTCGTAGCCGCAACGCACCATCATTTCATTGAATCCCTCCAGCCAGCCTAATCCATTACGGCTTTCGAGATTGATATAGGCGGGATTGACGACCTCATTTACCGGCGAATCCCATCCCAACCGGACGCCATAGCCATTCACATGCAGAAGATCCATGCCGCGCGTTGGGCTAAGCGCAATGGTCAGCCCATTTTTGCTCGTGATGGTCAGCACTTTTGAGCCTTCCTGCTTACCACCGTGTAAAACTTTTTGCTGTAAGCTGAACGCTTCGCCGGATAGCTTCAGCTGTCCACTGTCGATCTGCCAGTTTCCCTTGTCAGTTCCCGCTTCAGCATCTGTCAGCACCCACGTCTGTGCTGTAGCCTGACCACTAATTGCCGCCATAACCATGCCTGTTAAAAGTGCAGTTTTCATTTTTAAGCATCCTGTTGCTGAATTGATTTAGCTAAAGTCGGCCAAGAGTATAAATAGCAGTCGCGGGAAAACGTGATGAGGCTCACCTGGCGGAATTTTCTACGCATTGAATAAGATAAATAAGAACCGTGTCACATATTTTTGCTCAAAAAAAGCACGATTCAAGTGAGTGTATGAGTAATAAGAAAGGAAAAATGCGATTTGATTAAATCGTTTCAGCTAAAGATGTGTTTAACCTGCAGGCTTCTCATTCATTAATAAATCACAAGTTTTGCATAACAGGTTCATTAAAGGAAAAGGGCGCTGTCAAAGCGGAATCCTATAACGGCGAAGCGGCCTTGGAGACCCCGGCACACACCATCAGTCAGAGTCTGAAAGAGGCTGAGGCGTTTCTGTCACAAAACCTTATCCATATGCGCGATAGCGGGCTCAACGTGAGAAAATGTTTGTCACACAGCTATATGCCTGCAAGCCGTAATACAGCCACAAGTAAAGTGTGCGCTTAGCAGCAAAATCCCATCATGCCGATTGTCAGCGTTGAAGCCACCTCGTAGGCTGAAAACGATTTTATTGAGTCATTTTTATGATCAATGAAACATATATTCTAATTACAAGCTTACCCTGGAGTCCGTAATGAAAATCCTCAAGGCGATACTGTTACTTGGCCTGCTATCCAGTTCTGCCTCAGCGCTGGCAGAAAAAATCGGCGTATCGATGGCTTACTTCGACCAGAATTTTTTAACCATTATTCGCCAGTCGATTAATAAAGAGGCTAAAGCGCGCGGACTTGATGTGCAGTTTGAAGATGCCCGTGGCGATGTAGGCCGCCAGACCGATCAGGTGCAGAGTTTTATCGGTGCTGGCGTAGACGCCATCATCGTTGACCCTGTAGATTCCGCCAGCACCCCACAGCTGACCCGGCTGGCACAGCAGGCGAAGATTCCGCTGGTCTATGTGAACCGCACGCCGGGCGATAAAACGCTGCCGAACGGCGTAGTGTTTGTTGGCTCCGACGAGCGGGAGTCGGGCACCTTGCAGATGGAAGCGCTGGCTAAAATGGCTAATTACAAAGGCAATGTGGCTATCATGATCGGTAACCTGACCGATGCCGGCGCGCTTCAACGTACTAAAGATGTAGAGCAGGTTGTAGCGAAATATCCAGGAATGAAAGTAGTGCAGAAACAGCCAGCTAACTATGCACGTAACGAAGGCATGGATCTGATGCTGAACTGGCTCGGTAACGGCGAAGAGATTGATATCGTTGCTGCCAATAACGATGAGATGGCGATTGGTGCCGCAATGGCACTGGCTAAAAGCAATAAGAAGGTTTTGGTAGGCGGCATTGATGCCACACCGGACGGGCTGAAAGCGATGGCGCAGGACAAAATGCAGGTAACGGTATTCCAGGATGCTGTGGGTCAAGGCAAAGCGTCAGTGGATGTGGCGCAAAAGCTAATTAAGGGCGAGAAAGTGGATTCGCACCTGTGGATCCCATTCGAGCTGGTGACCAAAGAGAATATGCAGAAGTACGCTGCGAAGAGCGAGTAATTACGTTTATAGCAGGCAACTTGCATCCGTCAGCCGGGCAAATGGGTAACCATTATAAATGGCATGGCGAAAGAGGCTTACTGTGTTCGGGACAGGGACAGTTTTATCCAACGCTTTGAGATCATCCTCGCCTGTCAGGCAGGCGAGGAAACCATTATTGAGGTCTGAGGACGCCAGGTACGGTGAGACAATCTCACTTTTTGTTCCGTTCGTTTTATGAAGCTTTTTATGGGAATGATTATTTTAAAAAAACGAGATAAGGCATCTGAATATTATATGTAAGTGACTGTTTATAAAGTATTCATGGAAGGGGAAAGATGTACAGGCGAAATGTAATGTAAAGTGAAGGATTTTAAGCTCGCCAGGTAGGTAATCTTTTCCGGGAGAGCTTTGAAAGTAATCAGAACAGGAATAAATTGCTGTTTATTTATGGATATTTTTTGATGAGCGTTATTAGCCCAGGCAGTTCTCTCTCTATCTCATCCCATCTTAAAACCGCAACGGCCAGATTTCCTTTATCTACAACTTCAATTAACCCTGCTTCTTTTAAAACTCTAAAATGATGTGATCGGGTTGCTCTGGATACCGTGAGACCAAAAGTTGAGCAATGACGCTCGGCGTTTTTAACATCATTTAATAAAGTACGAACTATCGAAAGGCGAACAGGCTCAGCTAACGCCTTAAAAACTCTATTAATATCAAAGGGTAAAACCTCAGCCTGATCAACGGCACTCATATTTCCTTCCTTATCATAATCTTAACGAATAAGTAGTTGACAAAAAAATGGATATGTTGAATTTTACTAGTGTTCGATGTTCATCGAACGTTAGCCAGGTGACGTTCGTATGTTGCCCATCGTATGTAAGATTGCATATTACTATCTGGCGGGCGGGAAAGCTATGATCGGGAGGTCGAGAATGTTAACAGAATAAAATATGTCAATAGTGCAAGGGTCATAAGGCAACTGGAATCCAATCAGATCTCTGTTCAACGCTCAGAACACTATTTCTGATGACCAGGCAAAGTAGAATCTGTACTGCTATAAAAGCTCTTACAAATTTGGCTCCCACTGTTCGATTAAAGAAAGATTTGAATTTTTCAGATTACAAATGGGAAGAAGGAATCATCCTTAGAAGACCCACTCGACTGCCGGTAATTTTACACTAAACAGGATAATAATATGGAAAGCCAATTAGACGAAAATAAGTTAAATAATAACCTCATATTACTGTGTATACTTATAGCTGTATTTGTGGTTCCAACCTCTATATCTGGCACAGCTATCGCTTTGCCATCTATTAGTGAAAACTTGCGCTCAGAAACTGTAATGCTGCAATGGGTTGTTAATGGTTTTAACCTTACCTTTGCTTGCTTTACTTTAGTATGGGGTGGTTTAGCTGACGTTTTTGGCAGTAAACGCTCCTTTATTGCGGGCGCTATACTTTACTTTGTTGCATCACTATCATCATGGTTAGCACAAAACATCTATATTCTTGACGGAGCAAGAGCGCTTGCAGGTATTGGTGGAGCAGCTATTTTTTCCTGTGGAAGCTCAATTTTAATTCAGACATTTAATGGCGCGCAGCGGACTAAAGCTTTCGCTTTTTTTGGAACTATTGCAGGTTTAGGGATTACATTCGGCCCTACATTATCTGGATGGGTTTTAAGCATGTTTGGGTGGAGGGACATATTTCTCATCCATGCTGTTGCTTTACTTATTGTTCTGGTTCTATCCAGATTGATACCTGGCGTTATAAGTAAGGGGAGTGAGACCTCTCTCGATGTTAAAGGAATTATCCTGTTTGTTTTCTCATTGTTCCTTATTATGTTTGGAATAACACAAGGGGCGGAAAATGGTTGGTATAACACCAGTGTAATTAG
Organism: Pantoea sp. ACRSB; assembly: GCF_022346905.1. Taxonomy (NCBI): domain Bacteria; kingdom Pseudomonadati; phylum Pseudomonadota; class Gammaproteobacteria; order Enterobacterales; family Erwiniaceae; genus Pantoea; species Pantoea sp. ACRSB. The sequence continues at coordinate 199,835 of NZ_JAKRNL010000004.1, forward strand.
TATGCTTTTATCAGGGGTAGGTCTTTTGTTAATATTTACTCTTATTGAGAAAAAGGTCTCAAACCCCATGATTAACTTCTCCCTGCTTACTAACCATTATTTCCTTTCTCTTATTTTAATTCCAGTTGTTGCAAGTCTCTGTTTTGTCACCCTGTTAACGTACTTTCCTACTTACCTTATCGCTATAGAAGGAATGTCACCTTTACATGCCGGGTTCATGATGCTTGCACTTACTCTTCCAGTGTTAGTGCTGCCATTAATAGCGGGGAAACTAGTTACAAAAGGCGTATCCGCTAACAAACTACTTATTTTAAGCTTGCTTTCATTTATTTGTGGTTTGCTGTTGCTATGCATTTTCAATTCATTAGGTATTACGCTTAGCGAAATAATAGTCTGTTTACTCCTGGTAGGAACAGGGATGGGACTTTCAGCTGGCCTGGTTGATGGAATTGCTCTGAGTATTGTACAACCATCTGAAACAGGTAGAGCCGCAGGAATATTGAATACCTTCCGGTTGGGCAGTGAAGCGATAGCTGTTGCTATTTATGGTTCTTTAATGTCTTCTGGCATTTATCATGCTATGTCTTCAAAATTTAGTAATACTATTTACGCTGAGAAAAGTTTTATCGCTGATGTTGTCTCAGGGAATGCTTTTTCTTATGTTTCAGCTAACGAAAACGACATTCTCAAAGCCACCTATAAGCTGGCTTTCAGTAATACTCTTTTAATATTACTTATTGCTTCTGGGGTGGTAACTGCAGCTATTTTTCTAATGTTAAAGGATAAGGATAAAAACTATCATCCTTAGCTAAATTATTTTTATCGATGAATATATATTAAATAAAGCTAACACTATGAAGATCGGTCGGTTAAAGATTTTTGTGGTTGTTATTAAAATGCCCTTTAATATTTTTACGCTTATATTTTCATATAAGTAATCTAAAATAAATAACTTATGAGGCGCAGTTATTGAAAGATTTGACGCTAACGATAAAAAGGGGGGATGATATTTTATAAGATAAGGAGAGCAAAATTATTTTATCAGGATGAAAGTTGCGTCAATATTGGCAGGAAGTAGTACATCACTGACAAAGAACTTAAAGGGTGATGATTTCAGGTTGAATACTTTTTTAATGATTGGCATCTGACTCAGTTGCGTTTTGGCCTGAGAAAATTCTCCAAAGCTATTAATCGAGTAAAAGTTACGATCGTGACCAATACTTTCTCTGGCATGGTCTATTTGAGCAAGTTGAAAGTCCCTTCTGACCGCCGCAAGTTTAGCTGCGGCGGTCATCCCGTTTGGGCTGCATAACCCCAAATGCTTGTGCGCGACTCGCGTAAGGGTTAAACCGCAGGATAGTCGCCGGTGCCATCAGGCCAGGGCGTCAGCAGATCAAACCCATCTTCCGTCACCGCCACCGTATGCTCCCACTGTGCGGAGAGGGAGCGATCTTTCGTGACCACCGTCCAGCCGTCAGAAAGCACGCTGGTACCGGCTTTACCGGCGTTAATCATCGGTTCAATGGTAAAGATCATGCCTGGCTGAAGCGCCAGTCCTTCCCCTGGCGTGCCGTAATGCAGAATCTGCGGCTCGTCGTGATAAATCTGGCCAACGCCATGGCCACAATAGTCGCGCACAACCGAAAATCCTGCATCTTCGGCGACGCGCTGAATAGCCGCGCCAATATCTCCCAGCGTAGCGCCCGGTTTTACGGTGTGAATGCCTGCAACCATCGACTGATAGGTGATTTCCACCAGGCGGCGGGCGCGTACTGACGGTTCGCCGACAAAGTACATGCGGCTGGTATCGCCGTACCAGCCATCTTTAATAATGCCGATATCGATATTGACGATATCCCCTTTTTTCAGCTTCTTCGCTGAGGGAATACCGTGACAGACCACATGATTAACTGAAATACAGGTGGTGCGCGTATACCCCTGATAGCCGATATTGGCGGGAATAACCTTCAGCTCGTTAACGACAAAGTCATGGCAAATATCATCCAGCTCTTCAGTTGTCACGCCCGGCTGTACATGCGGCGTAATCATGGCCAGTACCTGCGCAGCGGCATGACCCGCCGCGCGCGCCAGTTCAATCTGCTCAGAGGTATGGATTTTCACGCTTCTTTTCACTGCACGTCTCCTTGTGGAATGCGTTCGGAAGTCGAGATTAGCTGACGCAGGTCGCTGCCATGCTCCAGTTCAACGCGGATCAACAGCTGCGCCAGCTCCTGCTGGGTAAATTGCGGATAAAGCTCCGCCAGCATGCCTAGCTTAAGCCAGTGTTCAGCTTGCGCATTGATGGAGCGGCTCATCGCCTGGCTAGCGATACGCAGGTTCTCATGCATCAGATCGGAAATTTTAACAATGCCCATAGCTGCCTTATATGGAGTGTATATGCTTTGTATATAGTTTATCCCTAACGGCATGATTTGCAAGGTCAAATTTTCGCCGGTCCGAAAATGTCCGAAATTTGTCCGAAAATCACATACAGGCTTAGACCAGCACGTACTCGTCTCTGCGGGGATCAAGGTACTTTTTGGTCATTGAAAGATTTTTATGACCCAGCAGCCGCTGGGCAAAGGCCTCACCATGTCTGGCTTCATACAGGCGTCCGGACAGACTTCTTATTTCGTGAAAGGTCGGTGGATTCTCGATGGCGTCCAGACCACAGCGCGCGCGCGGGAAAAGGCCTGGGTAATATTTTCTGGCGAGACCGGATCGTTTTCGGACACACACTATACAGAATATCCAATTGGAGCGAAAAGCAGATGTTTATTCAGATGGAGATGTTTTTTCACAGGAAGTAGGTTACTAATTTGACTATTTCTGAGCGACGGGATCATTTTCATCTAACCAATCTATCCCTTTTTTCGTTATTTTTACGCTGTAATATCGGCCCGGGGTGAGGGGCTCAAATTCAAACTCAATCAATCCAGCCCGCTCTAACGGGATTACACTCAGGGCCGTTCGATCTTCTCTCTTTTTAGTGACAGGGTTATACCTGACCTGACAAGCATGGCTTCTGTCACCTCTTAACAGAAATTTATTACCATCGCGCATAGCACGAAGAACTTTCAAAGATGTGGCTGAATAAGGCATCGATCTCACGCTACGGTTGAAAAGAAATAATTATAGATTCTGACCGGTTCCTTGTTGATTAAGAAAGCCAGATGCCAACAATGTCTGCTTTTGGCACAAAGCAGACATAAGAAACTACGCTCTCCTGTCCCTCCCACTTTCCCGCATTGCAAGGCCGTTAATCTTTGTTAGCTAACCGACAAGCTCCTCTAGGCCACGCAGGCGCGACTGACCAACAGGTACATGTCCTTTTACTGGAAGATGCGCCCGGAAAAATATCTATAAGCTGAGGCACTAAAACCAGTAGTTGAAAAAGTGTCCAGCAAATGTTTTTATAAATCATTAATAATTATTCACTATTACTGCATAAGGTCAGCTACGTTGTCACTACAATCTGTAGAGTGGTTTAGCCGGAATGGTATAGAGTGTTCACGGGTCAGAGCCCATAATTCGGGCTTTCCGAAACATCTTCACGATGAATATGTCATCAGTGCAAACCTGACGGGGGTGGAGGAAATCTGGCTGGCCGGGAAAACCACGTATGTTAAAAGTGGTCAGGTTACCTTATATAATCCGGGAACCATTCAGGCTTCGCGTTTTGATACTCAATCCGTGGAATTTATCAGCGTGCACATACCCCAGGCAGTGATAAAAATGCCTGCAGATGAAGACAATCTTAATAGCGACCACGAAGCGCCTGTACTGCGAGAAGGCATAATCAGTAATGCGCGCCTGTTTGACGCTCTGTGTCGCTTTGCAACATCAGCCCGGCTGGAGCGGGGCATAGATGAGGAGCAGGAACTGATTTTACTTTGTGGTGAGCTGCTTGAGACGCCAGCTCTACTTAAAAGAAGTGATGAACAAAAAATCAATGTTGTTATCGAATACTTGCGGGAGCACCTCAGCGTAAAACCACAACTGGAGATGCTCGCGCAGCTGGCGGGGATGAGCAAATATCATCTAGTCCGCTTCTTCACCCGACACACGGGAATGCCGCCTCTTCAGTATCATATGCAGCTTCGCCTGCACCATGCCCGCGACCTGCTTCGCAGAAAAGTGCATCCGCTCGATGCGGCGATAATGCTGGGATTTTACGATCAGAGTCATTTCATCAATGCGTTTCGCAAAGTGATGGGAATAACACCCCATCACTATGCTTCGCAGGTCAGATCAGATCACCATAAATTCCCGGTACCCTGACACAATCACGTAAAACGCAAAATAGCTGAATTTTCCCCTGACCGACATCACCGTTATCCCGGATGATGACATCATGAATCATCGCAGCATGGCAGCGCTGACCGACCGTCTGGCCACGCTGCTGATGGCTGATGGCGGACTATCTTTCTTCATCTCAGGTGACGGTGCTGATACACTATTTACTGCAGGCGGGAGAGTCGGCTGACTCTGAAGCCTTTGTTCGCGAACTGGCACAGCGTGTGCCGCAACACGGAGACGCACTCATGACCATCGCACAGCAGCTCGAGCAGAAGGGCATTGAGAAAGGACGCATGGAAGGGCGCCAGGAGGGAATTCAGCTTGGCGAGCAGCGAGGTATTGAAAAGGGCGAGCGCGAAGCAACCCTGAAAATTGCGCGAACCATGCTGCAGAATGGCCTTGATCAGAATATCGTCATGCAGATGACCGGCCTGACAGAAGACGAGCTGGCGCAGATTCACCACTGAGCAGTCCGGCCATTTCCGGGCGATCTTTCAGGTATCCAGATACGCCTGCTGATGCTCCCGGTTTCTTCCTGGAGAAGATGTCTCAGAAATCACCTTCGCTGTCTTTTTCTTTCCAGCCTGGCAGGAATGTGATCATCGACTAATACGAATCCGGCAACAGCAGTATATTGCTGAACCTGGTTCTGAGCGACAGCTGATATCGGCTTAAATCGCTGGGCATAAAGGCATTGCTCTCTCAGCAAGCATATCCAGGCCAAACACCTACATTCAGCTATCATTTGTAAAGTTCGCTTAACAGATGTTATGGTGAATTAATACGTTGCCCGTTCATTCCAGGTGTCGGTGTAAATTATATTCCCCTCGCAATGTTTCCACGTAATTTTTTCATACCGTAAAAGCACTGTTTCCAGGTGCGTTCCTGTATTCGCTCCGGGATATAAATCAGGTGTGATTGATGTTAGCTTCACACCTTCAAGAATAATGTTGAAATATTCCGTTTCGATACCTGCATCATTAATTTGATACATTTTAAATGTGGCGGATTGTAGTGTTTTACCCGTACTCAGGGCGCGAAAAAGAAGAGGGGTTACACGGTCAAATTCCTTTTGGAACATGATCGGCATGTGTATACGAGTACCAGTCAATTTGCCCGTATTACCATCTACCGGAATGTTAACATTATGAGTGAATGATTTTAGTTCAATCGCTCCTTCACGACCAAACACAAGAGATGGGCCAACCATTGGTGAGCCATTTTCATCTGTTAACCATAAATAGGCTGGATTTGACATAAAAACTCCTTTTAATAAGTGTTAGTCATATTTATCGAATCTCGCTGTGAATATCGGCAAGATGACAATAAGTACGATTGTTGATATTATTGTTAATAAAAACCAACATGTAGGGAAGAAATGAAGAAAGAAAAAACCGAAAGCAATAATGCTTACGGTGAGAAGCACTTCATTAAATATAATAGATAAGATGCTTTTAAACATTATACTTGCTCTTCAACATGTCATATATTTCATCAAAGCTATTGTAGAATTTCATCTGAACTTTTTTGATTATATCCGTTAAAATCGGTTCAACGAAATAATAAAGCATTTCTAATTTGTAAGCATAAAGTATTCCGTAATATTTCGGGTCTAATGCCTTTAGTCGACGAGCTGCGAGAGCGCAATGCTGCTCTGTACCAAACAGTTGAAATGCAGTGATTAGGTTAGGAACTCTTGCTGATAAGCGCTCAACAACTGCTTGCGTCATGGGATTAGAGGAAGACAGTGCTTCAGCAAGTGCAAAGGTTGCGCCGGAGCGTGTAACCCTACCAGCGGTGAAGTTTGCGGCTAACTTCGCTGCCTTTGTATCTGCACTGCGAACACTGTTTTTCTTATTGCCGTTTTTAACATCACCAGCGACCATTTCAAAATAAAGGTAAAGCATTTCACTAATAACGTCTTTGTAACGGTAAATAGAATAAATATTTATCCACATTCTCTTTTCTTCGGATACTAGGCCTTGGCAAACATCCTGGTATTTCGGGAGCAGACAGGACGAATACCAGCTTGCACGCTCTACGCCTGAATAAAGGTCTGACCCGATTCCTTTGAGTGCTTTCCATGTGCCAGCAACGCCTTGTTGTCCATATATTGCTAACTGGCGGTCACTTTGGAACTTCATTTTTAGGTAATCAGATGCTTGCATAATGTATCCCTACAGTAAGTGTTGCTATCGGATGGTGCGCTGAAATAATGAACAATTCAAAGTGTTCTATCTGCAGATGGGATCTGCCATCCTTAAAGGATCTTCTTGAGATCGGGGTCTGCCGTTCAGTGGAACGAAAGTGCACTATAACGCATAATGTTGCCGAATTTTTCAGGCGGAAGTGGTTTTCTGACGCGCTGCGCTTGTCCAGCCGGCGGTGGCCACGCATTGAATTGCGCTCCCGTCACCGATTACCTGACAGCTACGCCTGCCTGTCCGGCCCCGGATATCCTGACTCTTTCTGGTGCCTGACGGTAACGATCACAATCCTGTCCATTTCCTGGTCATGGCGGTAGAACATCACATAGCCTCTGTCGCCAAACCCGATCATATACCAGCGGCAGAAACGGCACCGGGCGGCCAATGTCCGGCAATAGATTCCGGCACAGCTGCATGGCTATGCAGTGAAATTCGTTCTTCTAGGGTTAATGTGAAAACGTTCGCTTCTGGCACAGTGCGAACATACGCGCTGCCAGGTCCACTATGAGCGAGAAGTGGACCTTTTACCTAAAATGAAAGAGTCGGATGAAGGCACCTTGAGTCACGCGATCAAATTAACCGGTATATGACTTAAGATCAGGTGATTTTCAGCTCAAACAGCCGATATATTGCAACCCGGCCTGAATCGGTTACGTTCACTTCTCGGTATCCCTGTGTACGCGTTACCCATTCTTTTTGCAGAAAAAGTGTAAACAGGGCTGAACCAGCGTCACCGCCGAGATGGAAACGTCTTTCACTCCAGTCCAGACAGCCGCAGCAGGGCTTGCGTCGTGTGCGAGAGTTAAGCAAAACACCCATTTTCTCAAAATGCATTTTGCCGGCTGATGTCAGTTTAGATCCATCTGCTACAAGCCATTTTTCCCGCATCATATATCCATAAATATTGACAGCAAGCTCACCTGCCAGATGGTCATAGCAGGTGCGTGCATAACGCAGACAGACCGGCGTACTGGAAATGAGGAGCCTGGAAGTACCCATGGAAACTCCCATCAGGTTTTCCAGCAGTCCGGCGATATGATGGCCCGCAAGGCTGTAATAGCGATGACGCCCCTGCGTCAGACAAATGACCAGGCCGTTGCCGAGAAGCCGGTTCAGATGTCCGCTGGTTGTCGAGGCTGCTATTCCAGCCACTACGCTAAGTTCGGTAGCTGTCCAGGCGCGCCCGTCCATCAGAGCGCACAGAATACTGACCCTTGACGGGTCAGACATGGCAGCAGCCACCATTGCCATTGATGTTTCAAGGACATCATCTGGCTCACTGTCGCGCTTTGTTTTAACAAGGTTCATTCAGAAGGTATTGCCCATTTTCGGGTTACTTCGGCTGCCCGGGCATCATCATCCGTAATGAGAATGAGCCGGTTACTGTGGTCGCTGTACTGTACCAGAATATTGATGCCGTTCAGGGCAATTGTGTCAGCTATTTCTCCCAGCTCACCAGGTCGTTCCTGAGGTAATTTTCTTACCAGAGGACGACTCACATTGCAGACTTCAAAACCGGCTTCAGTCAGTACCCTGCGGGCTTTATCACCATCTTCAACCAGGAAGTGTGCATGACCGCCTTCAGGTCCTGTAAATACGCCACCGCCTTCAAGTCCTACTCCGTTTTCACCCAGTACACTACCCAGTGAACCAAGTGAGCCCGGGCTGTTTTTGAGAATAACGTGAATGTCATACATGCTGGTTTGTTCTCTTATCAGAAGAGTAATCACGGAATACGCTGGCTACCCGTATTCTGTAGAATGAAAAAATCGACTGCTTACCTTCTTTCTGAGCAGCCTGATGCATCACATTTCGCTTCCATCCGGCGACAGACTGCTCATCTTCCCACCACGACAAAGAAAGAATCTTTCCGGGCGTAGTCAGGCTCTGGAAACGCTCAATTGAAATAAAGCCGGGGGTGTCGGATAAGAGAGGCTTCAGCTCCAAAGCGAGCTGAAGATATCTTTCCTGAGCCTCTGGCAGGGCATCTGCCTCAAAAAGTACTGCAATCACGGTCCGCTCCGTTGTTAATTTACGGACAGTTTAATGATGATGAAGGCATGTTGCTTCGGTCGGCACCGAAGTATGCTTGTGCGTTAGCAAAGCCATCGTCATGGACAAGCGATGAACAGCAAACTCATAAATTGAAAGGCTGGACAACATAGATGTGTGGGTTCACACGCAAGGTCCGCTTCTGGCACAAAGCGGACTGGTACATGTTTTTCAGGATAACTGCAGCACACTGGGGTCTGTAACTCGCTCAGCGGCTGGTGGAGGGATAAAAGTGCAAGGTGAGTAAAACGCTACGCCGTGACGTTAACGTAATACCTGATACAGACTATGCGATTCCGGAGAAGTACAGGGGAGGGTAACGGCGACAGGCATCCTGTTCCAGTTAAGCCACTGTGAGCGAAAACCAGACTTAGAACCATTCGATACTAATCACAGCACGAATAATTAGACCTATTAAAAGCTATAGAGTAAATAAATCGTATCGGGGCGCGCCGGGCACTATTGATCGCTGATATCTCTTCTTTTTCATCGGATTCGTCAGTGACGAATTCTGTTTCCTGACTGCGACCGCAATTCGGGCACTGAACGGAACCCCCAAGAGTAAGACGTGGGGGCAGACTCCGGGTTCTGCGGACTACCATCTTATTCCCTGTGTTCACCTGATGCTCGTTATGCTCTCTCTGACTGAGCGGGAGCCTGCTTACTTCTGGCTATTACAGTGTGATCAATGGTGCGGGATGACCTGGCCCACTTAGCCCGATATATGGGTGAAACATAAGTGATGTAATAAATTAACTTATTATTTGGAGGGGAGTGATAACTGCTGAAATGCTCTGGCTGCATAAGTGATAGTTTTTGCTCACAATAAAATAATAAAAATATCATAATGTTACATTATATGTTTAACCTGATTTACATTAGTTGAAGCGTGTTTACCTTTCTCCACAGTTATAGTTATATAAGCGCCTCGTATGATTAACAGGATGTTTTGATCATGTATGACGTTGCAGTCGTGGGGTTGGGAGCAACCTGCACCAGTCTCCTCAGCCAGGCCCAGGATGAAGTGTATAAGGTCGGAGCTGTCCGGCCGAAATTTGCCGTATTCAACCCTTCCTCAAGCTTTGCCAGAGGAAAAGCCTTTGGGGATGCGGATGCCATGCACAAGGTCAATACCCCGCCCGGTATGATGTCTGTTACGCCCACCGAGCCGGATCAGTTTGGTCAGTGGCTGCAGTCCCGGTTTAATTCAAATGACCGCTGGCCAGCCCGTCTCAGATATTCAGATTTCATTCGCCAGACATACCGGGACATAAAGCAGGCCGGAATTCTGCATATTAATGAGTATCACCATAGTGTGATAAGTATTCGCAGATGCGAGACAGGATTTACGTTGTGCGATGAGAGTGGCAACACTGTCTGCGCCCGCAACGTTGTCATGTGTATGGGCTCAGTATCTGCCGGAGCATTTCCTGCTTTTGAAGATAAACCCGGCTTCATTTCGCATTACGCTCAGTTTGATCAGTCGACTGCAGACCCGCTACTGATCGCCGGAAGCGGCCTTACGGCTGTTGATGCATTTCGTTATGCATTTGACAAAAGCGATACGGATATCCATCTCTGTTCCCGTAACGGATATATCCCTACCTGTCTGACAGAAAGTAACAGATATACGCCGGTTCATCTGACGTGGCGAAATATTATGTCTGCCAGCGCAGACAGTGAAGATATGCTCCGTGTGTTCTCCCGTCTGCTTCGTCAGGAATTTAATCTGCTTCGAAACAGAGAGGAGTTCAGACCTGCGATGGAGCTTCTGCGGAAAGGACGGCAGACAGACTATCTCCGCATGCTGCTGGCGCGCGCTGAGAAAAGCAATCTGCCCTGGCAAGACGTTCTGGTTTCTACCCGACCCTATATGCATAAACTCTGGAACGCCTTTGATACAGCTCAGAAGCTGCGCTTTATGAAACATTATGGCGCAGTATGGGCAGCATGGCGCCATCCTGTGCCGCAGGAAGTTTTCAGCGAACTAATCGAAGCATCAGTTCAGGGCAGGGTGAGATTTCATCAGGCAACGGCAGCGCCAGGGTACAGCGACGATAAATTTTTGCTGAAAACTCAGTCAGGAACGCTTTCGTTTCGTCACATGTGGGATGCGACCGGCGGCAGGCTTAATATCAGAGAAATGACACAACCGCTGTTGATGAACCTGATGAGCCAGTCGCTGATTGAGGAACACCCCTGCGGCGGCATAAATGTCGATCCTCTGACTTTTCAGTGCAGGGTCGATAACCGCAACATACCCGGCCTCTTCAATATTGGTCCACTCAGTAAAGGCAGCCTCTTCTCTACCAATGCCTTCTGGTTCAATGCGCGCTGTGCGGAGAGCTGGGCAAAACACTGGGCTGTAGCGTTCAGCTCATCGAATGCAAAGGAAACGCTGTGACCATTTTTTTCCCCCTTATCTACCTCCTGGCAGGCTGGCTTGCTGGCAAAACCGCGATGGATCTTAAAAGGTCGGCATCGTGGATATTAACGCGTATTGCGATACCGGTTGTCATTGTATTCAACATATCTACCCGGTTCAGCAGCATGAGTACCATCATCATCGCTACGGCAATATGTATGCTTATCCTGCTGGCAGCCTGTCGTTTAATTATGCGCGATCCCGTCAGAAGCCTGTGTTTCAGCTATCTCAACATCGGATGGCTGGGACTGCCTGTCGGCAGCGCATTATTTGGTAACGATGCCGCGACCATTATCATCGCGGCTTATGTCGGCAGCTCGATCATAGGTAACTCGTTAGGAGCAGGCATGCTCTCAGGGAGTAAATTAAACCTGGCAGGCCTGCTCAGGACGCCTCCGGTGCTGGCATTGATTGCAGGTACGGCGCTAATTCCCTTCAGTCACGAAGTTACGCGCTGGTGTGATGGCCTTTATGATGTTGCAAAATTTTTGATGAGTTTTTTGGGAATGGCGGTGCTGGGTATCTGGCTGTCCAGAACAACGATCTCAGCCGGCGATCTCCGACGTGAGATTTGGTCATTCATCATCAAATCTGGCGTCATGGGCCTGCTTATTTCATTGTTAGTCGGCCTCGCCAGCCTCCTGCACTACAGGCTGATAGCCGATAATGCGGCAACGCTCTATCTGTTTTGTCTGCTGCCGCCCGCCGCCAATATTATCGTCCTGGAGACGCACTATTCAGGCACCGGCGAGTCGGCAAAAATCATCACCTGTGCTACCTGCATCAGTATTGTTGCGATAGGCCTGTATGCTGCATCCGTTATTTTCCTGAGAGCCCAGGGCTGGTGGTAACCTCAGTAATATCCGTATCAGGCAACTCTCCTGATCAATCTTACTGTGTAATTTTTTCTGAATAGCGCGGGGTAATCATTCCCCGCGCAAGACGGGCTTATCTCCGGGTTCGGTGTCACCACCACCCAGCGCTTGCCCGGCTGCGGCGTGTCTTCTGCCAGCGTAAAGCTCAGTTGGCTGGTGTAGTAATCGTTCCCACAGACATTGCCGTCGAACACGATGGCCACGTAACCTATACATCGTTTTTGCCTTCTCATTTCTGCTCAATCAGGTTTCAGACACAACTGCCCGGGAACAAATTTACAAAACAATCGAAGGTTACCACCTGTATTGATGAGCCCAGAATAATAACGTCTGCTTCTGGCATAAAGCAGACATGCGCGGTGCAAGGTCTGCTATGAGCGAACAGCGGACATCAAGCCTTAAAATGCATCTGAGTAGTAGTGCCATGAAGTAACTGGATTAACTTTGTCGATCTTTGATTTACCAATCACTATTTTTAGCTTCATTCAAGCCTTTAAAAAAACACCATATCTTTATAAGGGTGGTTCAGACATGCACTAAGGCGACTGTTTAAATCACCGTCATGAATTTCCAGCTTATGTCCATCCGGATCCAAAAGATAGATGGACTTGCCTTCACTCTTGTTTGATTTCCATTCCGTAATGCCTAAAGATTTCAGGTGCTTAGAAAAAATATCAAAATCCTCGCTTCGGATGCTAAATGCGTAATGAGTGTAATCCTGCCGAGGAGAAACCTCATCAACAGAAAGACACAGCCACAAATCACCCTGACAAAGGTAAGCTCCAGAAGCCCATCTGGCCTTAGGGGTAAAACCTAGCGTCTTTACGTAAAAATCAAAACTTGTAGAAATATCGTTTACAGCGATTGTTATGTGGTTCAGTCCGGTAAGCATTTACTGTCTCTTAAGCAGGATGCAGGAGATAACAAGTTACCACAAAGAACTACTGCGCAACGTCCGCTACTGGCACAAAGCGGACTGGTGCAGGTCAGCGTCCGCAATGAGTGAAAAGAAAACCTGTAAGCCCGAAAGGGTATGGAGTAAAACTGATACAGTTTCATGTTCTCCTCTTTCAAGCCAGCCTGTCAGGCTGGCTTGAAATCACCTCAGGTCAGATCCAGGTATCGTTTTCTGCGGTGCGTTCCCCACCTTCATGTCCGGTATTCAGGATTCCACAGGGTTCAATCATCATCATTTTTACCGTCGTCTCAGATGAGGTTTTATGTTCAACGCCTTTCGGTACAATGTAAATTTCTCCTGGACTGACGAGGACATGGCCATCGCGAAAATCAATACGCAACACACCCTCTGCCACGATAAAGGCTTCATCAGTTTCAGGATGCGAGTGCCAGATAAAGTCACCCGCTATTTTTACGATCTTAAACTGGTAGTCGTTCATCTGCGCGATGACTTTTGGCTGCCAGTGAGCTTCAAAAAGAGAGAATTTTTGTTCCAGATTTATTGGTGAATACATGGTGACATTCCTTGATAGCTAAGAAACGTCAAAGATAAATAATGTCGCTTTGCCGATCTTGAACGATCGTGCAACTCAGGTACGGTGTTGTTGAATAAAGGTTTGCCAGCGGCCCGGTGAAATGCCGTAAGCTTTTATAAACTGGCGTGTCATATGACTCTGATCTGAGAACCCTGCCTCCAGAGCAGACTCCGCAAGTGACAGACCCGACTGAATCAGATGTCGACAGTATGCGAGGCGGCGCATGGTGACATAGCGATAAGGACTGGTTCCGAAAAGTGTTCGAAAATCCCGGCTCAGGCTCCAGCGATCTTTGCCACTGACGGTGGATAACGTATCCAGCGTAATGTTCTGGCTGAATTCAGACTGGATATATTGGCGAGCGCGATCTACAGACTGATAATCCACAAGGCACCGACGAAAATCTTGGCCTGCCACGACAGCAAGGGTCCGGGCAAGATCGTAAAGTGCATCCTCTTCTTCAAGCGTATCAATAGAATCTTCTGGCGCTTTCAAGAGTGGTTCGGTAGCGGCAAACAGACGGGGGTCAGCTGAAAGCCCGCCGTGAATGAAGGGTAGCGGTTTTCCGCCTAAAATTTTCTGAATCAATGCAGGATCGATATATAACATCCGATACTGGAATCCTTCGGTCGTTCCTGCCTCTCCATCATGGATTTCATCCGGATGTAAGACTATGGTGCCGCCTGGCAGACTATGTTTTTTACCGTCGCGATAACGAAAACTTTGCACCCCTGACAGAGTCCTGCCAATCGCGTAGGTATCATGACGATGGGGTTCATAGCCATACCCACTGAAATAGGCTTCCAGGCGTTCTATTTTTCCCGGTGCGTGTGCAACTCTGACCCAGTCTTTATTTTTTTGTGTCCTCGTCATGTGGAAGACCTTTTAATGGTTAAAGGTGAATCCTCAACATAACCTTTCCGGGCACACTTTTGAAAGAAGCTGATGAATGCATATCTGCCTCTCATTCATCATCGTTCTGTCTGACACTTCAGAAACTGCCAGTAACCTTTTTCAGTCCAGGGCTATGTTTAATACAAAGCGTAACCTCTGTACTGAGGTTCGCTTATGGCACTAAGCGGGCCTAAGCCCGGGAACTGTCCGTCTGGCAATTGCGTTGTTGCATCACAGGTAGTGAAAGAAAGCCTTTTGAATAACAGTGGCCTAATCGAGATAACTTATTTTCAAGAGCATAAATCGACGCTGGTTAATGGCATATATCAGCAGGTAAAGAACTACAAGACGTGGAAAAATTGGTGCTTTTTTGAAGAGACGGAACCAGCCCGGGTTGCGAAACTCAGGTTTCGGCAAACCAGAGGGGACTGACGGGCTGGCAGAGCATTTATCCGGTTAAAAATCATGAATTGCTGAAAAAAATCCGGCGATGAGTTTGGTATAATTTAAGTTTAACCCTTAAAATAATCACATAAAAAACCGAATTTATGTCGCAGCGACAATAACCGGCTTTAATGGTATGGCGGATTTTTATCGTTGTAATGACCTGTATTATCTGGGTGAAATTGTCTTGGGCAGGTTTTAATGGCACAACGCTGCGCATAGATACAGTAACCTTCTTTCAAGTACTTCTCGCAGCCTGTATAGGCTTTCAGAGAACTCCAGACGTTCTGAGTGTAAAACTGCATCTTTAACGTTCTGATTAACTTAATCGTTTCTTTTCCTTTGAACATGAATTTACCCTTACTTAAAAGGATATCTTTTCCCGGAAGTAAGTCAGCATCGTACTCATGCCAGACAATACGGTGAATGTTTCTGTTGTTCACAATTAATGAAAAGGATGTGTCGGATTCGGGACTAATAAGTGTCTCCAGTAAATACCATTCCATATTATCTCCTCGATATAGATAAAGGAGAAATTTATAACAAAATAGCAGTCTGTATTATTGTAAAAAGTAAATAAATAAAAACAGGTGAGTGACGGCTTTGTTAACATCTATGCTAACTCTTTGCTACCTGGTACGCTTATAAAAATTCACATTAAATGGTAAAGGATGCATAAATAAACCTCAATTCATGAAGTTAACACCAGACTATGCCTGCAGGATTTTTTATTCAAATTACAAACCATAAAGAAATAATATTTATTATTGATCCAGATCAAGTTTGGCTTAAGCGGCCATCAGTCAGTTTTTTGATCTATAACAAGCGGCTTTTTTATTTACTATCTGGTTTAAACAGAATGACAAGTTTTTTTTCATCCTGAAGCGTTTATCACAAACGTCTGTTACGCAGAAATCATATTTTGGGTATGGCTAACATGCATGTAAACTCGGGTGGCAGAAATTTCACTGCCGGAACAAAATTGCAAGGCACGATGGACAGTGAGCGGCCCTGCAGAAATAAAGGGACTACGCCTGATTCTAACGGGCCCGGAAGATGGTCTATGGTATGCACTCATAACGTCCTGTGTTGAAAAATGTAAGCGCATTGGTGACCTGCATTCTGAGTTTAGCGAAACGAAATGACTGTTTCAGATCTCCATTTATAGTGAGTTGCTTACATTTGAAAGACCGTTTCGACCTACTCCCCGTTATGTTATATACGTCCGATTTTGGCACACAATGGACTGACACGCAGGCCAATGTCCGCTCTGAGCGAAAAGCGGACGTTCAAGTAAGCGTCAGGATTACACATGATCCGAAAAAATCACATGCAGGATAAATGTTTATCAATAGTCTTTGATGATTATTACTCTTTAATTTCTCGAAGATATTTATAGACAGTTGTGCGGCCCAGTGACAGCACGCCGGCAATATAATCAGCTGCATTTTTTGCGCGAAATGCGCCTTCCAGATGCAGGCTCTGGACCAGCTTTTTTTTCTGCTCTCTCGTGAGCGCGCTGAGAGAGGTATTTTCCCGCCGTATCCACTCATGAAGAAAGGTATTGATATTTTCCTGCCAGTCATCCCGAAAAAGTTGTTCTGGCTGAGGCTGAAGGCGCGTGACTGATAGAAACATTTCAAGAGCGTTTCTGGCCTCTTCAAATACGGCTGTACTGAGGTTGATGCACAGCAGGTAGCCAGGTGTCTTATCATCCCCCGTTGCGATCGTAACGGAGCGCATTTTTTTTCCGTCCCAGTTTAGCTTTTCATAAGGGCCCGTTACGGGTGCCAGTGCATCCTGCTGTAAATCGTCCAGGCCGGCATCATCGCCCGGCTTGCGCTTTGACAGGTTATTAGCAATGTAGGCTACTGTGCCGGCTTCAACATCATGGATGACGACTTCCACGCAGGGAAAGAAAAGCGCGGCAATACCGTCTGCAACTGACTTCAGCAAGTGCAGTTGTGCATTCTCCAGACCGGGCTTCTTTACCATTTCATATCCTCATTCAGTGCCGTTCAGGCACATTTGTATCCTGCTGCTTTTACAGGCGCGTATTTTATCACGTTACGCCTGCAGCAGGCTGCCTCACCAGGTGTTCAGGGCTGCGGCCCGGAGACTGTATCGCTGAAGCAATGACGAAACCATACCATGCAGCCAGAGACCATCATCTGCTATGGCTGGCCTGCCTGACAAAATTGCCTTGTAAACTAAAAGTGCATAATGTACTTTTTAGTTCACATCATATCACAAGCCAGCTATTTTGCAGGCCCGACAGGAAAGCATATGCATCCTACAGGTATTCCCGTGATTACCGCGGAGCAGACCGCGGACATCCTCAGGCATATTAATGTCAGAGAAGCGATGCGCCGCGTTTTTATGAGCCTTGCGCACGGACAGGCCGTACAGCCAGCGCAGAAGGTCGTTCTCCTGCCTGATAGCCGGGGAGACTTCATCAACTATTTTGGTGTGGACATGTCCCGTCAGCTGCTCGGTGCAAAAATATCGCCTTATCTTGTGACAGAGCAGAGGCCAGTAATTACCGCCTGGACGCTGCTGATGTCCACTGCAGATGGTATGCCATTAATGCTGTGCGACGCTTCACTGCTGACAACAGAGCGAACGGCGGCAACGACGGCCCTGGCTGTTGAGCTGCTGGCTCCCGAAGATGCAAAGATACTGACCATCATCGGCACGGGTCCCGTTGCCCGCGCACATCTCCGTCATGTTCTGACGCTGCGCAACTGGAAAGAAATCCGGGTCTGGAGCCGGAGCGGCCCACAGTCAGCAGAGTCAATCGGGAGTGAGGCCGGATTGCCAGAGGGGCTGCTGAAATTCTGCGGAAGTGCAGAAGAAGCGGCAAAAGATACAGATGTTCTGATGCTGTGCACCTCCTCGGCAACGCCGGTGATTGATGTGAAGCAGCTGACCCGCCCCTGCCTGATTACGTCCATCAGCACGAACGCGCCGGGTGCGCACGAGGTGTCCCCTCAGGCACTGCAGGAAATGGATGTTTACTGTGATTATCGCCAGACCACCCCTGCTCATGCAGGTGAAATGGTGATTGCAGCCCGTGAAACCAGCTGGACCGCCGGGAATATCCGGGGAGACTTGCCGGAACTGGTTACAGGAAACGCTATCAGGCCATTTTACAAACGGCATGTGTTTTTCCGATCCCTGGGGCTGGGACTGGAAGATGTCGCCATTGCAGACAGCGTGCTCTCTTACTTAAAAAAACAGGATAGTTAAGATGAAAATCAGACCGTTTGGCGTAGAGCAGTGGATGAATGAGTGGGAAAACCACTGCAAATATAATCTTGCAGAGACCTGCGTAGAATCCCTGACCATGCAGCAGTTGCTGGACATGTCGGGAAAAACCCGTGAGGTTCTGGATGAGATGCTGAGCATAAAAATGACTTACGGGCATATTAAAGGTTCGGAGCGTTTGCGCCAGCTTATCTCTGGGCAGTACAGCTCACAGTCAGTCGAAAACATTCTTATCGCGCATGGTGCCATCGGGGCCAATGCCCTCATTTATGAAACTCTCGTTGAACCGGGCGACACAGTAATTTCAGTTCTGCCGACTTACCAGCAGCATTATTCCATTCCGGCGAGTTACGGTGCCGATGTAAAAATTTTACCGCTCCGCAAGGAGAATAACTTTCTGCCGGATCTGGCAGAGCTGAAATCTCTTATTGACCATAAAACGAAGCTCATTGCCATTAACAATCCTAACAATCCGACCGGAGCGCTGATAGATGAAGCGTTGCTGAATGAAATTGTGGAAGTAGCGCGCTCTGCAGGAGCCTGGCTGCTCTGCGATGAAGTGTATCGCGGCACTAATCAGGACGGGGAAAATTACACTGTGGCGATGGCGGACCTGTATGAAAAAGGCATCAGTACGGCCAGCATGTCTAAAACATACTCACTGGCCGGTTTGCGTCTGGGCTGGATCGCCGGTCCCGCTGCATTGCTGAAGGAAGTTGAAATCCATCGGGATTACAACACGATCAGCGTGGGCGTTCTGGATGACTATTTTGCGTCACTGGCGCTTGAGAATCGAGACAAAATACTGGCCCGTAACCGGAAAATGTTACGTGATAATCTTGAAACGCTGGATGCGTGGGTCAGGAATGAACCTCTGGTCAGCTATATTAAGCCCCTCGCCGGCACGACGGCCTTGCTGAAGTACGATCTGCCGGTCAGCTCCCGGGATTTTTGTATCCGCCTGCTGGAGCGTTACGGCGTCATGTTTACGCCAGGCGAGGCGATGGATATGGAAGGGTATGTGCGCATAGGTTTTGCTAATAACAGTGAGGTTATGAAGCAGGGTCTGACTCTGGTCAGTCGATTTATCCGGGAGCTTTCGGAAGAAAGCCGGTAAAAAACACTCCGCCCTGGTCACCCCTACCGGCGGAGCGACCCTCCGCCGCCATTCCGGCGGGGCTTTTAAACAGGATGACTGGTAACCGGAGCTGGGTATGAAAGTCAGAGGTATCGTACTGTCTGTATTGCTGGTCCCTGGCGTGACGCAGGCTCTGCATGCTGACGTTCCTCAAAATATCCGTCTGGTTACGGAGCCCACCTGGCATCAGGGATAGGTGTTCATAAAAATTATCAAATGTCCGCTTTTGGCACATGGCGGACACTGGTATCAGAAGCCTGATGGCTCCCTTCGGGGCCGTCAGTCCTGGTGCGCTAACTGGCCGTGCTGCTAAGCTCCGCCGAATCCCTCCGGGGTTTGGGCCTGAAGGCCCTGGTCTGATGGAATGGGCTGGTTATCGCAGCTAACGGGCAGTGATACGATGACGGTTTCTCAGGTAGTTCGGGCACTCGAAAAACATGATTATATTCAACGTGTCCCACACCCAGAAGATACTCGTTCCAAAATTATTATGGTGTCTGAAGCTGGTCATACTCTTGCTGCACAAGCAGCCCAGGTTGTAGAAACAACAGATAAGGAGTTTTTCATGCAGCTTGGCGACAAAGGGCAGTCACTTATCACACTTTTCCGAACGCTCATTAGCTCACCCATATAAACTTTTATAGTTTCTGTCCAGCCATCAGGATGACTATCTACTAAGGAAACCTTTTCTGCAGGGAAAGGTATTATCGGGATAGCGAAGCTTTATCAGCAAGTCGTAAGCTATAAGGCCAGTAAGAATATGCGGCGCGCTGTTTACCGTACTGTTTTCCGGCCGGATGGCGCTCAGTGAGCAGATTTCGTCGCAAGCCATATTGTGCGGCTATTACCTTGCTTGTCTTCAACGATATGCTCGATTAAATGAAAGCCATATTTTTGCATCAGTGATTCGTATTCAAGGGAGGAGAGGCTGGCGTGAGCAAGTGGTTCGCCCTGAAATTCGCCGATGGCCTCTCCTTATTCCAAACCAGCATTGAACATTAGAGCCACCCCTCTTTTGCATGAGCAGAAAAAGCGTAAATATTTTACGTTGAACAGCATGACACAAATGAAAAAAACGGCCGCAGCTTTAACGCTGCGGGATAATATTTATGGCTTCTGGCACCAGGCAGCCTGACGCAGGGGCAAGGCCCGCTGTAAGCGAAAAGCAGGCGTTTACAAAGCTGACTAAATCACCGTTGAAGAAGAAAATGGTGCATATCTTCGCGGCTGGTGAGTTTGACCTGACTTTCAGGGCGTGCTTTAGAAAAAACCTTTAGATGGCCCTCATAGCTGCTTGACCCGGTTCTTGTTTCATATGAAGACGCCCATTCCAGCAACGCTGCAAATTCTTCAGGTGAACCGTTATTTCTTATCCCCCTTGCTTTGATGTTTTCAACACACTCGTTTGAATCAGGCGTCAGCCATATAACCTTCGTGGCATACAAAGCGACAGGGGCAGCAATCCAGCCATATATGCCCTCGATGATCCAGCGATCCTGGTTCGCTATCGCCTGAACATCATTGAGCACATAGACTTTTTTCCGGGCTTTGCCATAGCCTGCTGACTCCCAGTTGAGGGTGTCTAAATCAGTAACAGGCAGGTTTGTCAGCTCAGTTAAGCGTGCTGCCAGCCAGCTTTTGCCTGAACCGCTGTTTCCCATTATCAGTACACGCTTTAAGTTGTTGCTCATCTTTGGCTTCATATCAGGAATCGTATCTTGTTGCCCGCTCGCAGAGCTATGCGGCACAGTCTTTCCTTTCACTGTGACAATCTGTTCCGCCTGGAAGCTAACTCAGTTTTGGAAAAACCGCTTTGCGAACATTGTTCGCTTCAGGTGCTTTTAGCGGTGTCACCAGGGCATAGTTATAGTGCGCATCGCTCCAGTATTGTGCCATGACATCTTCTGCCTGGCGTTCTCCCTGCGATATTTGAACCTGGCTGAGCGGCCGGATATACCATGCAACCCGGATACCGCGCGGATCCTGATACATCACTAAAGCAGCGGGACCCTGAGCGGTCGCCATCAGCCGGGCGCCGAGCGGTTTGAAGCCATAGTGTTCAAGATTGGGCGGCAGGGCACCGCGAATAAAATAGCGAGTGACCCAGCTTGCCAGCTCTGAGTGTTGACTGGCGTTAACGTCAAGCGGGAGTTCTGTCTCATCGCCAAACAGCTTATAAGCCTGAACGGCGTCTTCCATTGGCAGAGGCGCTGACAGTTGTGCATCTTTAAGTTGCCAGCCGGTGAATCCGCCGACGCTGAGTGACAGAATAAACAGGCAGGCCAACGCCACTTTTCGTTGCCGCTGCTGTCGCACACGGCGGCGAAAATAGTGGGGGTTGACACTATTCATGTTCAGTGGCTGCCGGTTCATTGCCTGGCGTAAACGCTGCGTATCATCACGCATTTCCCGCATCTGCGCAGCAACCTGGGGGTTTTTCGCCAGATAATGTTCTACCTGCTGCGCAGTCGCCTCATCCAGCTCGCCATCCATCCAGGCGTGCAGATGCTCTTCATCGGGTATCATTTTAGCCTCCTCAATGACATCGGACTTACCTTACCTTCTGATTTCTCATATAACATTTTCCGCCCCCGTGAAAGACGGGACATAACTGTTCCCAGCGGGATATCGAGTGTTATAGCGGCCTCTTTGTAGCTGAGTCCCTCCACGCTCACCAGTAACATTACGGCGCGATAGTCGGTCGGCAGCGTAGCGAACAGCGCCAGCGTATCGTCAGCAATCGCCATCGCTTCGACAGAGGGGCCAGGAGACTCTTCGCCCGTAAAAAAGGCCAGAATAGCCCGATAACGTTTTTGCCGCCGCTCCCCATCAATAAACTGCCGATAAAGAATGGAAAACAACCATGTACGCATGCTCTGCGCATGGATGTTATCCGGCCTGTGGGTTAAGGCTTTAATCAGGCAGCTCTGCACCAGGTCATCGGCACTGTGCGGATTGCGGGTGAGCCATAGTGCAAAGCGCTGCAAATGCGGCATCAATTCCCGAATTTCATCATCAGTCAGATATGACATAGCCGCCCCTCATCGTTTGCGATGCCCGGTCATACTCTCAAACACACCGTCACGAAAGATCAGCGCATGCAGCAATGCCGCCGCCAGATGTCCCACAATGGTCACAAACAGCAACAAGGCCACGAGCGTATGCAGTGAGCGTAACAGAGCATAGGCATCGTTATTGATGGGCAGTATGGGGGGTAAGACTATGCCGCTGCCAATGGTTATCGGGTAGCCAGCTGCGGAGAGCATCGCCCAGCCAATCAGGGGCTGAGCCAGCATCATCGCATATAAAGCCCAGTGTGAAAGGTGAGCCAGCGCGCGCTGCCAGCCCGGAATCGAGCGGGGCAAGGCTGGCGTTGCGGTAAAGAAACGCAACCATAAGCGTACTAACACCAGCAGCAATATCATCAGACCCAGCGGCTTATGAAGAGAGACCATCAGCGCGTGCAGCGAAGAAACAGTGGATACCATAGCAACGCCAATAAACAACATGGTCAGAATTGCGATCGCCATTAACCAGTGCACCACGCGCAGCGCGGGATGAAAATGCGTAACCTGTTTCATAATGCGTGTCCTGACTGTTCAGACTGCTCGCGAGTGCGAAGATTGTAAGATTTGGCATAGGCAGCGGAACGGCCATTAAGAAGCGGATCGCTGGAGCCGGTTATGCCATCTGGCAAAATCAGAGGGTCGTAATTGATATCATTACATGCTCCCTGCTGCTGCGGCACCGCACGCTCTATGCGGAGCGTTCCGGCATTGATTGTCTGCCGGTCAGCGGGCCAGGCTTTGGATGCATCGTCCTCGGGATCGCCTGCGCTGGCTAAAGTGATAATTAAATCCCATTCCAGCGGCGCACTCTCCAGGCGCTGTTGCAGATCTGCCTGCAGAAAGTTTTTATCCTTCTTCTCGGTAGCCGTTATTGGCTGACGCGGCGTGCGTGGCACCATACTCCACCGAACCAGATGTTTATTATTCCCTTTATCGACAAAGAAGAAGGCGTTAAGGCTATTGAACCGATCGCTGCCCCAGCTGGAGGAAGGCTCGTACTGTTTTGCCCAGCTCAAAAACGGGGCGATTTCCGGATGCTTATGAATAAGGTCTTTTATATTTGCCGGGCTGGGTTTTCCTGTCGCAGGGTCGGGTCGCGAGGCTATCTGCTGGTCATAAAATCCCTGCACCGTCGACACCGGGAAAAACGGAATAGCATTCATCCCGGTGCGCCATTGCTCTCCATCTGCCAGCTGAAACAGCAGCGCCATACTGCGAACAGGAACGGCATAATCAGGAGCGTCCGGGTTACCGCCAGCAATCGCGAATCGCCCCGTCACCGGCGTACTGATCCCCTGCGCAAAGAGCGCTGCGCGTGAGAGGCCGCTGGCGTTACCGCTGGAAATAAAATTGCCCACCACGCATACGCCTTTGGCATGATTGCGGCGGTAGCCCGGATGTTTTCCGCCAGACTGCTCCAGAGCGCCAACAAGCTTATCGGCGGAGAGGCGCTGCGGCGCCAGCCAGCCACCGGCCCATAAAAACAGAAGTATCAATGCCAGCGGAACGGCAGCAACCAGTAAAAGGCGTGCCAGTTTATGCCTGAGTGAAAGTGAGGAGTGCAACATGTTATGGGCTCATCTGTGTGCTAAGAGCAGATAAAACGAACCAGCGAGCAGCTTATTCCCGTTGCCAGATAATTTTTTATGCAATGTCAGCGGGCAAGCGGTAAGTCGTTATTTTTACAGATGTTCAGTAAACGCTCTTGTCGGTCAACAGATTCGCCGGCAAAAGTTGTTGAAGTAAGAGCGGCAGAGGGGTGGAGAGTGAGGCAAGGCGCTCTCCGCTTCTGCTGCAACCCGAAACCGCTCTCCCGCCTGAATAATCACCCAGAGCCACTCTGCGGTAAAAAAGCTGTAATTATTTTGCAACTTAAACCAATTTTCGATCAGCGACTTAAACGCAAACGGGCCGCCAGGCTGCGTTTCTACAGGGCTCACGGCTAAAGCCGCCTTCAGCCGCGCCGATAAATCATACAGTTTCCATGAGGTATGTATCGGCAATGTTAACAATCAACCACAACGAATATGCCGCGCTGGCAAGTAAATCAATGAATAAAAGCGCGTCAGTGCTGGATGAGGTTATCGAAAGGCTCTCATCAGGTTCACGTATCAACAGCGCAAAAGATGACGCAGCGGGACAGGCGACCGCTAACCGCATGACGGCTAACGTCAAGGCGGACAGCGCGGTTTCGCGTGGGCTGAGCGACGCCATCAGCTATGCGCAAACCGCAGAAGGCAGTTTAGGCACCGTCAGCGATATGCTTATCCGCGCGAAAAGCCTGGCGATCCAGGCCGCCAACGGCACGCTCTCTGATGCTGACCGCGCCAGCGTTAATACTGAGTATCAGCAGATCCTGGCAGGCATCACAGATATTTCCGAGCAAACGGAGGTTTTTGGTCAGTATCCGCTGGCTACTGAGGATCCCGATCTGCCTCCGGCGCTGTTGGGCAACGTACAGCCGATCAAAAACAAGTTTCCCGTAGCGGGCCAGAGTTACTCCTTTACCTCCGGCGTGGTGCCGCTGGCCTATATCCCTGCTGGCTCCACCCACATTACCATCAGCATCGACTCGCTGAATCAGGATGACGACCTTCAGCTGTTCACGCGCGACGGTAAACATCTGGTGGGCACGCCGATCAACGGCAGCGATCCCGACTACACCTGGGTAAGCAAGGGGATTACCGATGACGCGACCGCGACCGCCTCGCTGTTGACCAGCGCTAACGGCTTCGCCAGCGGCGCTACCTATGACGATTCGCAGCTGCTTCAGGGCGGGGCGAGCTGGGCGCTGAACGGCAGCGCCTCAATGAATTATAACGGTATGAACATCAGCTACAGCGGCGATGGGGATCGTTACGAAGACAAAACCACCGGCGACTATAACAACGGCACCATACTCAGTAATCCGCTGGAGCGGATTAGCCTGGATAACGTCACCGAAGATCTGATTGTGGTGGTGGTCGGTAATGGTTCCTTTACCAGCCAGCTCACCTGGGGCGTGCTGCCGGAACCGACCACTATGCCAGCGGATCCGCCGAAGCAGAGCCGGCCGTTTGACGTGGTGACCAGCGCTGATTTCGGTCAGCAGATGCAGACTGATACCATTGAGCCAACGCCGACTGATTTGAAAACGCTGGGCCTCAGGAATACGACGCTGTTAACCAGCGGCGATATCTCCGTCACGATGAAAGCGCTGGATGCGGCGCTGGATAAAGTCAGCGCTTATCGCTCCCAGTACGGTGCAAAGATCAACCGTTATGAATCGAATAAAACGGTTCTGGCGCAGCAGAGCATCGACACGCAGTCGGCGCGCAGCCGCATTCAGGATGCGGATTACGCTCAGGAAGCGAGCCGCCTGGCCCAGGCGCAGATTTTGCAACAAGGTCAAAACGCGGTGATGAAGATCGCCAATCAGACGCCGGATATGGTGCTGGCGCTGCTGCGTAGCTAACGCTTTTTTCCTGCCGTTTACTTTCCGTCACGCCAGTTTTACATGTCCTCTGCTCTCTCCTCCGTATAACCAGGGATGGTTTACTCCCGCTCTTCATGACTATTACGCAACGGCGTATCTGCACTTTTCAAGTGAAACTCTTTGTTCCTGAACCCGCTGTTTCGCTAACGCTTCCTCTCTTATTCTTTCTCTCACGCAAGGCAGCCGGATGAAAGGCGGCCCTGATAAACGAAGCGAAAAATTTAAAACCCTCCTATAAGGAAACGAAGCCATGAAAACCGTAAAATCCGCCCTGATCGTCGCTATGCTGTCATCTGCATCCTTCGGCAGCTTTGCGCAAACTATTACCGCAACGGGTTCAACGCTGGATGAGGCTGAAGCGCGTATTGCCCAGCAGGCGAAACAGGCAGATTCCACATATAAAATCACCGAAAGTTACGCCGGGAATCAGGTACATATGACGGCAGAATTATTTAAATAGAAACGGCACCGAGTGAAAAAGGCCATATTTCAGATGGCCTTTTCTCATTACAGGCTTTGATTGCTCCCGATGTATAAGGCGCCTCACTAAATGTCTCGTCGTTACTGAATTATCTCTGCGTCCATCCAGCCAAAACACCCTTTAGCCGCTTTCTCTCTTTTCCTTTTTTCCTGCCCTGAGCGATAGTCGTCCGCCGCGATTTTCACTCGCCGAGTGAAAGTGTTGATGTCGCCTCCCCGTTTTTCCGCGCATAAAGCTCCCGTAGTCTTCCGGTAACGAAACCGCAGCAGCCCGCTGATCGGTGCAATTCACTACTGGGATGAAAAATGCGTACAACAAAAATACTGAAAACCGCAGTGGCGCTCTCTGTCGCGCTGGCTGTCGGAAACGTCGCCGCAGCGACGCACTCCAGCAGCCCGCTGGCGTTCGAGCAGCTGGCGCAGGACCGCGCTATCGGTAAGCCAGAGGTGGTGGCAACCTTTAACGGCGCCATGCCTACCGGCGTTACCGTTACCCGAGAGGGCCGTATCTTCGTCAACTTCCCGCGCTGGGGGGATGACGTTCCTTTTACCGTCGCGGAAGTGAAGGATAACCGTCTGGTTCCCTACCCGAATGCGGCGGTAAACCGGGCAGATAACGCCGAGCCTGGTTCGCATCTGCTGAGCGTGCAGAGCGTCGTGGCGGATGGTCAGGGAAGAGTGTGGATACTGGATACCGCCGCGCCGGGTTTCTCGCAGCCTGTCGCAGGCGGAGCAAAGCTGGTGGCGGTGAATCTGAAAACTAACCAGATTGAAAAAACCGTTATCTTTCCAGCAGAGGCGATCAGGCCCGCGACCTATGTGAATGATATGCGCTTTGACTTCCGCATCGGTAAAGCAGGCGTGGCCTATGTTACCGACTCATCACTCTCCGGTACCGGCGCGATTATCGTCATCGATCTTGAGAGCGGCAAGGCGGTGCGTCGGCTGGAGGGCGATCGCTCAACCTCGCCTGAGCCTGGCTTTTCGCCGGTCGTAGAGGGTGAGACCCTGCTGCAACGCCATGCGGACGGCACAACCGCGCCGTTCAGCGTGGCTTCCGACGGCATCGCTCTCTCCCCGGACGGTAAAACCCTCTTCTTCAGCCCGCTTTCCAGTCGTCATCTTTATGCGGTGCCAACCGCACTGCTGCGCGATCCGCAGGTAACAGAAGCGCAGCTCTCCGCAGCGGTAAAAGATTTAGGTGAAAAGGGCGCGTCTGACGGCCTGGAAAGCGATGCCAGCGGCGCGGTTTATGCGGGAGACTATGAGCGCAATGCTATCCGCAAACTGAGCGTCGGCGGTCAGTGGACCACCCTTGCGCATGGCCCGGAAATTCTCTGGCCGGATACGCTGTCGGTCGGGCCGGATGGCTATCTCTACTTCACCGTAAACCAGCTGAACCGTCAGCCTGGCTTCCACGGCGGGAAAGATCTGCGACAGAAACCCTATGCCCTGTTACGGGTGAAGATTAAGGCCTCACCAGCACCGACGCGCTAACAGAGAGCAGGGGCCGCTGGCCCCTGTTATTGGTCTCACCCGCGCGAAGCCAGTGAGCCTGAATAATAGCCCGCGACGCGGATAAGCGTGAATTTAGTGAAACAGGCTTTTCACTGAAATCACCATAAGCAGCAGCCCGCCAGCAATATTGACATATTTTTTCAGGCGCACAGGGTCGGCCCGACGCGGTCTGGCTTATTGATGACGGGACGTTTTTACTTATCCCGCCCGGCAGTCCAGGGATTAAACGCAGGCTCGCTGTTTTTTTCGGCCGTGGGCTTATCCAGCGAATCCAGATAAAGCGCTTCAACTTCGGCGCGCGCCCAGGGCGTGCGGCGCAAGAATTTCAGACTGGATTTAACGCTTGGATCATTCTTAAAGCAGTTGATATTGATCCGCCTGCTCAGTTCAGGCCAGCCAAAGCGCGTAACTAACGCATTTACCTGCATCTCCAGCGTGACGCCGTGTAGCGGGTCTTTAGCGCGGTGATCGCTCATGAAAACTCCTCTTTATATAGAGCGCGAAGGTTACAAGAAAGCCGAAGCAGCAGCAATCAATGGCTATTCAGAGTACACTCATCGCTGCGAATTCACTCAGGACGGTACGTTATGAACGATAAAAAGATGATCTCCATCGACCAGTTCGACGCGGACGAGCGGCTGGCGGTTGAAGGCGTGTTAAAGGGTTTAACAGAGAAGTATCGCCAGCGCACCGGTAAAGAGCCTGACGCAAAGAAAGAGAAAGAGTTTACCGCTGAAGCCAGGCAGCAGATTATGAGCGTTAAGCTGGCTAAAAGAAAGCCCGCGCGGATAAAGCTAAAAAAGCGCCGACGCGCAGAAAGAAACCTGAAGCGATGAAAGAGAGCGAAGTCAGCGACTTTAGCTGGAAGGCCTCTGTCATCAAAGGTCGTCGCTAGCGCTGCCCCGAACGGGCCGTTAAAAGCCTGGGCTGCGTAAATCTGGCTGAGGCGAAAGGGTACTGAAATAGCGAGTCTGAATAAGCGCGCATCTTATTCAGACCCGCATGTTAACAACGCGTCCGGGGATAAGCGCACCTGTCAGGCGCAGCGTTTTACGATTCGGCTCCGGTCAGCGAGCACTTCCGGCCCCATACTAAAGGTTTTATAAAAGCGCACCTCCGATCCACCCCGCCGCGTATAGATATCTGCGAACATCGAGTCTTCCCAGGTATACACCGACACCCGTTCATTCTCATGCTCAAGGTGCGTAGTATTATCTTTCTGCACCACCTCGGTAGAAGACCAGCCGCGATAAATGCATTCGCTTAACTGTCCGGCGCTTTTATCGCTAACCTGATTAAAATCAGCGGATTTCATTCTTGTCTCCTGCGGCGTTACCTGGCAGCCGCATAAGAGAAAAAGGGCGATCAACAGCGGTAACTTATTATTACGCATCGGAAAGCTCCCCGTCAGATCTCAATAATGCAAAGGCCGAATTTTTTGCCAGCAGGTTAATTGTCACACCCCTCGGCATAATATGAGTATATGAGAGGGTGGGTTATTTACCAGATACGGGAGCTATTATTAATAATGCCTTTCTTTTTTATTAAACCTTTAACTATGGATGATTTCAGAAAAGCATTTGTGTCGCTGCGCACATTTTCAAGCGACGGCCCGAAAACGCAGTTAACCGCATCGGGCGCGTGCAGCAGCGTATTTTTTCTGTAGAAAAAGCGAGACGTTATGCGTCGCGCGCAAGATAGAAAATGAGGAACACTCCCGGCGCACTTTCTACCTCCAGCGCGGTATAGGTGTAATAATTTATCTTTCCGTCGTTATCGATGATCGCTTTATTTCCAGCGCCGACTTTATTGACGTTCTGAACGTGCCACATTGTGCGGAAGAGTTCGCTGCGCGCGGTAAGATCCCGGATCACTTTTTCAAACTCTTCGCTATGATTGCTGGCGGCGTAATAGGCGCGGAATGCGGCAATACTGTGTCTGGCCGCCTGTTCCCAGTCATAGATTTTTTCTTTATACCCATCGTTAATAAAAAGCAGCTTCAGAGAATTGCGGTCATTTTCAGGAATGGTTGACCAGTCAAATACCTGGGTGCGGGCTGCCTCATTCCAGTAAAGAATATCCATATTGGCGCGGCGAATAAAAGCGGGATGCGGCGACAGGGCATCGGCCATAGCCGTTACCTCGCGTGGAATAACCGCATTAATCGCTGGCGTGTTCTTCTTACCGAAAATCAGGGCGTCGAGATAATCCTGCTCAGTGGGGGAAAGTTGCAGCACCTTGCCAATACGCTGCAGAGCCGCAGAGGAGATGCGAATGTCGCGGCCCTGTTCCAGCCAGGTGTACCAGCTGACGCTGACGGCGGCGAGCTGAGCGACCTCTTCTCTGCGCAGGCCCGGCACGCGGCGATGACGGTTGCTGAACCCGTAATCTTCCGGATTAACACGCGCGCGATGATGAACCAGAAAGTTTTTCACATTTTCATTGCGCGTCATTTGTACTCCTGGGTATGACCTCTGGTCATAGGATAATTCGCCCCATTTTTGGCTAAGCCCTGCGGTTTTATTATGGCCGCAAGATTAAGTGACTTAGCGAGTAAAAAGCAAAATATGTCGATCCAGCATTTATCTGAGCAGGAACATTTTAACCCTCGACCACCGGGCGCCATCGGCACGCTGCTGACCGGCATTCTGACGCTGGTTGCCGTGATGGGAATTGGCCGCTTTTCTTTAACGCCGCAGATCCCGCTGATGATAAGAGAAGGGACGTTAACGCTCTCTAGCGCAGGCATTGTGGCGGCGATGAACTATATCGGCTATTTACTGGGGGCGCTTCACGTCAGCCGTTTAAAAAAACATCATGCGGCTTATTTAAAGGCGGGTCTGGCGACGACGGTTATGGTGACGCTACTTTCTGCCACGACCGGTAATTTTGTTTTGCAGTCTCTGTTTCGCTTTATTTCCGGCGTGGGCGGCGCATGGGCGCTGATTATCGTCACCTCGTGGACGCAGCTGACGCTGGCGACGCATCAGGCGCCCAGGCTTTCGGCTGCGGTTTTTACCGGCCCCGGCGTCGGCATTACGTTAACCGGTCTGCTGGCATGGGGCATTGCCGCGTGCGGCATGCACGCTTCGCAGGCCTGGCTTGTCTACGGGCTGACGGCCGCCGCCGCCGCGCTGCTTATTTTTAGCCGCCTGCCGCGCAGCCTGCCCACCTCAGCCCGGCCGACTAAGGCGGAGCCGTTCAGCCGCAACCTGAGATATCTGCTGGCAGCCTATAGTCTGGCGGGTTTTGGTTATATTTTACCCGCGACCTTTCTATCCCAGATGGCACATAGCTTTTTTACCAGCGGCAATCAGGCGGCGCTCTTCTGGCCGCTGTTCGGCCTCGCTGCGGTGGCGGGTGTTTTACTGGTTATCGCCTTTGCTTCACGCCTGAATACCCAGCATGCGCTGGCGGCTGCGATGATCGTGCAGGCGATGGGCGTCGCCAGCGTGGTGATATTTCAGGATGTGAAAGGACTGCTTATCGCCACCTTGCTGACCGGCCTGGGCTTTCTCTCGATAATGCAGCTCACCATGCGCCTTGCGCGCGATATCTCTCAGGGCGCCATCGCGCGAACCGTGGCGGTGCTGACCTCAGGCTATGCGACTGGTCAGCTGGTCGGCCCGCTGGTGTCATCGGCAAGCGTAACGCTGTTTCACTCGCTGCATCCTGCGCTGCTGCTGGCTGCGGCTGGCCTGGCATTCGGCGGGCTTATGGTGGCCGTCGCGATTAAACGCTAAAAAAGAGGCGCGACTCTGGTTGTGCGGCGGCTTCTGCTGCAGAATCGGCGTCAGTTGAAAAAGGGACAATCAGATGGCGCGCACTCACACTATCGTAACGCTGGCCAGACGAGCCGCTATCGGCATAGCCGTTCTGCTGCTGGTTTTTTTCATCGGTCGGATTTATCAGTCGGAGCAGGGGCCGCCGCTGCATCTCTGGCACAGCTGGGTTGCTGATGAGATGACGCCCGCTGAGATGGACAGCGCCAGCTTTGCCGATTACCAGCGGCAGGAAGATCGCATCTTTCAGGATATGAAAGTTAACCTTAACGATGCGCTGGGCGAGAGTGATAAAAATGCCCTGAACCGCTTTTATCCAGGCAGCGCAGTCTATCCGGCGCATTTCCAGACCGACTGGAATCGTTCGTTTGTTCTGATGCCCAAAGGTGAAATTCGCGGCGCGGTAGTGCTGCTGCATGGCCTTACCGATTCGCCCTATAGCGTGCGCTACCTCGCAGAAGATTATCGGCAGCGTGGGTTTGTCGCCGTTGCGCCGCGTCTTCCGGGACATGGTACCGCGCCGGGATCGCTGACGGCGGTAAGCTGGCAGAGCTGGATGGCGGCGACCCGGCTGGCTGTGCGGGAAGCGACCCGCCTGGCGGGAGCGCAACGGCCGCTCCATCTGGTGGGCTACTCAAACGGCGGCGCGCTGGCGATGAAGTATGCCCTGGATAGCCTGAGCGATCGCCAGCTGCGCGCGCCGCAGCAGATCGTTTTGCTGTCGCCGATGATCGGCGTTACCGGCTACGCCCGCTTTGCCGGAATTGCAGGCTGGCCCGCGCTGTTTCCCGCCTTTGCCAGAGCGGCCTGGCTTAATGTTCTCCCTGAGTATAACCCTTTTAAATATAATTCTTTTCCCGTCAACGCCGCGCGTCAGTCCTGGCTGCTGACGCAGTCGTTGCAGACGCAAATTGCGCAGGCGTCAAAGCGTGGGCAGCTTGCCGCGCTTGCGCCTGTTCTTACCTTTCAGTCGGTCATGGACGCCACGGTCAGCACCCGCGCGGTTGTCGATGCGCTCTATCGCTATCTGCCGCGCAACGGCAGCGCGCTGGTGATCTTCGATATCAACCAGGCCGCTAACATGAGCGCGTTATTCCGCGCGCCTCTCACTACGGCGGTCAATCGTCTGCTGCCTGCCGCGCCGCGCGCCTGGCGTAGCGTGGTGATAACTAACCGGACGCCTGACACTTACGAGGCTGTTGCGCGCACACTCCCGGCGGGTGAGGTGGCAGAGCGGGCAGAACCGTTAAGCCTGTCATGGCCGCAGGATATGTTCTCTTTGTCGCATATCGCTGTGCCTTTCCCTTTGAGCGACTCGCTCTATGGCGAACAGCCCGACGAGCCGAACCGCTATGGCATCTCGCTGGGCATTATCTCGCTGCGCGGAGAAACCGACAGCCTGACGGTAGGGCCGGAGACCTTTATGCGAGCTACTTCTAACCCATTTTTCAGCGACATGATGGCGCGCGTAAATGCGCATATTGCCTGCAGCAGCGCGGCGGATTACCTCGCCTGTATCGGCCGGTAACAAGCGGCGAGCCATCCGCCAGACAAAAAAGCCCGCGCAAGGCGGGCAGCAGAGAGTGTCTTTAGATTCTTGATTTCGTAGGCAACACGTTGCTGTGTGTTACTGCTTAAGCATAGCGTAACGGGGCCTGTTTTCGCTGTGAGGGGCGCAACGTTCTGCCGATATCTCTGAAAGGCAACCACAGAGGCAGGTTAAAAAAAGCGTTTATACTCATCATTCTGCTGGTTCGCTGAGGACGTTTTGATGAAGCAAGATGAGATCTTTCTGTCCGATTTAACGCGCATTTTTATAGGGCAGACGCCGCCCATTTTTTTACTGGAAGTTGTTGGCCGCGCCATTCTGTTTTTTGTGCTGATTATTCTCGCTATGCGTCTGCTGGGCAGGCGCGTCGCCTCGCAATATACGCTGATTGAACTTTCAGCCGTGATCGCGCTGGCAGGCACCATCGGGGTTCCGCTGCTGGATGAAAAACGCGGCCTGCTGCCACCGTTGCTGATCGTGGGCGGCATCGTCGCGTTGCAGCATCTTCTCGGCATGCTCAGCGTGCGTAACCGTCGCCTGGATCAGCTCTTAACGGGACGTGCCAGCGTGGCGCTGAGCGAAGGCCGGCTCGATCTTGATTCGTTGCAGTCCACCGCGCTGTCGCGTGAAAAACTTTTTTCGCTGCTGCGCGGACGCGGCGTGCAGCAGTTAGGTCAGCTAAGCCGGGTCTATATTGAGCCTTCGGGCGCCCTGACGCTGGTATGGAGCGATACGCCGGGTGCCGGTCTGGCTATTGTTCCTGAAAGGGACAGCGACCTGCGCGAGGCGATGCGTGACAGCGAACACTGCGTCTGCACGCGCTGCGGCCAGCTTGAACGCGCGGGATTTGAGGAAAACTGTCGCAGCTGCGAAGCCAGGCAGTGGGCGCCCGCATCCATTACGCTGGAGGACTGACCTTTTATGGAGATGCTGCATAAGTGGCTGATTGGCGAAGCACCCTGGAGCTTTGCTTTCGAAGTGCTGCTGCGTTTTGTCATTATCTATCTGGCGCTGCTGATTGTGCTGCGGCTTATGGGACGCCGGTTTGCCGGTCAGCTCAGCATTGTAGAGCTGGCGATTATGGTGATGCTCGGTGCCGCCATCGGCGCGCCGCTGCAAACCCCGGAAAAGGGCATTCTGCCGACGGTCGTGCTGCTGGTAACGCTGGTGGGCTGCTTTCGCCTGCTCTCCTGGCTCACTTCTCGCTCGCATAAGATGGAGATCCTCAGTCAGGGCGACGCCACGATGCTGGTGCAGGACGGCAGGCTGGCGCAGGAGCATTTGCGTCACGCAGAGCTTTCCCGCGCGCGCATTTTTTCCGAACTGCGCGCGCTGGATATTCAGCATCTCGGCGAAGTGCGGCGCGCCTGGCTGGAGCCATCTGGACGCGTCAGCCTGCTGCGCTATCGTCAGCCGCGCGCCGGACTGTGGATCCTGCCGGGTCAAAGCAAAGAGTTTGACCAGCGTATCCTAGTAGATAACAGATACGCCTGCGGCAACTGCGGTTATGTTATTGAGCAGCGCTCAGCGCCGGAAGAGGCGTGCCGCTACTGTCGGCATTCGCACTGGGAGCGCGCCGTTAAACGACTGGGCACCGATAAGCTCTATCAGGAGCGATCGCGGGAAGCGCAGAATGACGATACGGCGGCGTAGAGAAGGGCAACGCTGACTTATTAAAAACGGAGCAGCGGCTTGCTGGTTCTCCCGGCGGAGCGCCACTCTGCAATGGCTGCACGCCAGTCGTCGAAGGCGTAGCAGGTTGCGCTGCTGGTCATGCTTTGCTCCAGCGCTGGCCAGATGCGGGCAAAGGCATCCTGCCACGCCTGGGCGTCCATCAGCGGAAGGTAGTTTCTGATATGAAACCAGTGGACGCGCGGTAAAGCCTGGCGCAAACGGAACGCCTGACCGGAGAGCAGGCCGTAAGAGATAAAGAGGCCGGATGTCGGCATCCTTTCCCGTATCTCTTCCGCCAGCACGCCGCCCGTCGCGTCATACACCAGCGCGGCGCGGGCAGCATAGTGGCGTAGGGCCGCGCTGTCCTCCTGCTGCACTGGCGTTATGCCGCACGCCTCCAGCCGCGCGGCATGAACCGGTGAACGGTGAATGCCCGTTACGGAGAGCGCGCCCGCCTTTAGCGCCCACTGTCCCGCCAGCAGCGCGCAATCACTACCGGCCGCCGTAAGCAGCAGGTGTTTGCCCGCAGGCGAAAAGTGGTCGAGCATCAGTCGGGCCGCAAGGGGATTGATATAAGCGCGCGCGGCCAGAGTGTCGTCTATGCTTTCCGGCACCCTGATCGCCCTGTCGGCAGGCACGTCGGTAAAGCGTTGCCAGGTTCCTTCGCCCCGCAGCGCCAGCACGCGTTTGCCAAGGAGAAAGGCGTGCGAAGAGGGCGCTTCGATGACGACGCCAGTGCCTTCATAGCCGGCGACTTGCGGCAGCGCGATGCGATGCTGATAAGCGCCGGTTATTGGAATGAGATCAGAGGCGTTAACCGGCGCCAGGCGCATTTTGACCCGGACAGCGCCAGCGGCAAGAGGCGGTTTCGGGGCCGCTTCCAGAGAGAGAACCTGTTCAGGCTCACCGAAATGTCGATACCAGAGAGCCTTATTCATCCTCGACTCGTTATCCTTTGTTGTCATGGCTTATCTTGATCCTGACTCATTTGCACTGCCTGTGCGATTCCTTTTTAAACAAGGCTTTATTTGCTCCAAAAGCCAGGCGGAAGCTGCCGGTTGAGCGGGCATTCGCGCCGTTGAAGGCATCAGTTTTCTTGCGCTCCGTTTGGCTTAACGCTCCGTTTTTGCCTATATCTGGATATTAACCTTATGTGTTATTGCCAGAATCTGGAGCGTTATGCCGTCACTCCGCGACAATAAACCTGCCTCTGCGCAGGTGCTGTACCACGCCTTTGTCCTGCTACTGGTCACCATCGCCGGGCTGACCGACGCCCTGCTTTATCAGCACAGTAAAGAGCTGCTGGCGGTCTACATTACTGGCGATACCAGCAAACTGGCGCATTCCCTCCAGCAGGGCGATGTTGCTAAGGCACTGCCATTGCTCGGCATTATATGCGCTTTTTTTATCAGCACCACTTTCACCGCCTGGCTTGGTAATCGGCTTGCCAGCCGACGCGCGCCCGTTCTGCTGGCGTTGATCGCGCTGCTCTTTTTTGTCGCCTGGCCAGCTGGCGCATCTGACTATCCTTACTCGCTGGTGGTGCTTATCGCTCTGGCGATGGGCGCGCTTAATCAGGTTTGCAGCCAGGAGTCTGGCGTGACCTTTATGACCGGCACGCTGGTCAGGCTGGGCCGCACTCTGGCCAAAGGGGAAATTGTCAGGGCCGCGCCGCTGGCGCTGCGCTGGCTGGTCTGGCTGTTATCCGCCTGGGCAGGCGCGCTGCTTGATGCCCGTTTTCCCCCATTCGCTTTACTGGTTATCGCCATCTGGTCGCTGATGCTGGCTGCGTTCAGCCTGCTGAGCGCCGTTAAGCGATGCTACGCCACTCAGGACGCCTGAAAAGGAGGCACTATGTCGCATAAATCACCGAAGTTCGCATCTGCTGGCCCAGGAACGGCAACCGGGCCACGGTTGCCCGTTGCGGGCAAACTGCTCCCGCCGCAGCCAATAGATGTCGGCCGCGTAGAGCAGCAGAGTATTACCTTTGAAAACTGGAAGGGTGCGGGCGATCGACCTGAACCGCAGCCGCAAACGCTGCGCGCGCCAGAAAAACGTCTGGGCGTGGCGATTGTCGGGCTGGGACGCCTGACGCTCAATCAGATTCTGCCCGCTTTTCGCCAGAGTCAGCTTGCGCGTCCGGTGGCCCTCGTCTCCGGTCATCCAGAGAAGGCGCGCGCCGTCGCGGAGCAATATGGCATCGATCCGGCCGCCATCTATGGCTACGACGAGATGGCGCGCATGGCGGAAAACAGCGAGATCGAGGCGGTCTATATTGTGACGCCCAATGGCCTGCACCGCGATCATGCGCTGGCGGCGGCGAAAGCGGGCAAACATGTGCTGTGCGAAAAACCGATGGCGAACAACTCGGCGGAGGCGCAAGAAATGATCGCAGCCTGCCGGGCGGCAGGCGTCAGGCTGATGATCGCCTACCGCTGTCAGTATGAGCTGTTTAACCTTGAGACGGCGCGCCTGGCGCAGTCCGGCGAGCTTGGTGCGCCGCGCATCATACATGCGACCAATACGCAGGTACACGGCTCGGGCGACCAGTGGCGCATTCGCGCTGCGCTGTCAGGCGGCGGCGCGCTGCCTGATATCGGCCTCTACTGTCTTAACGGCGTACGCACCATGCTGGGGGAAGAACCTACCGAAGTGTACGCGCAGATAGTGAATCCGGTAGAGGATGAGCGCTACAAAGAGGTGGAGGAAACCCTCTCCTTTACGCTGCGTTTTCCCTCAGGCGCTATCGCTAACTGTGCGACCAGCTACGGCGCACATGAGTGCAAAAATATGGAGATTCGTCTCGAAAAAGGGTCGCTGGAGCTGGAAAATGCGTTTGCCTACCAGGGGCAGCGTCTGTATGTGGCCCAGCTTCAGGATGGCAAGGAGCAGATGAGCGAAATTCGCCTCTCGCCGAAAAACCAGTTCACGCTGGAGATCGACCACTTCGCCGACTGCGTACTGCATGACCGCACGCCGAACACGCCGGGCGAGGAGGGCTTGCAGGATCATCTGTTGATGGAGGCGATCTATCGCTCCGCGCGGGAAGGCGTGCCGGTTAAGATCGACACCCCATCCGCGCATCAGCCGGTTCCAGCTGAGGCGCGTTAAGGTTCCTGGGGTTAGCGATCCAGTTCATACTGAACGGAGAGCTGGCCTTTTTTCTCTTTAACCTTAGTGATGCGAATGGTGCCGATCTCCGCCGTATTCAGCACGTGGGTGCCGCCGCAGGCGTAAGGCTTGAGGTCGCCCCAGGTTACCAGACGTTTGCCTGCTGTTTCGCTGATGGCGCGTTTGTCGCCGCGCTGAACCAGCGCCGCCACCTCTGCGGCGAGGTCATCAACCGTGACGGGGAGCAAGGTTCCAGTGGGTTCGAAAACGATGCGTCCTTCGCCCGGCTTATGGTTGCCCTTTATCCCCAGCCAGCCATATTTTTCTCCCGCCAGGCCAATAAGGTGACCGGCTGAGTGGTAGCGGGAATGGAGCGCGCGCAGCTCTGCGTCCACCGTTAAATGCGCCGGCCCCGTCTCCAGCGCGCCATCGGTAATATGGATGACTTCATCGCCATCCTGCACCGCCTGTAGCATGTTTACGCCGTTAATGGTGCCTTTGTCAGAGGGCTGCCCGCCGCCCTGAGGGTGGAACAGCGTTGCGGAGAGGATCACGCAAAAGCGATCATCACCCTGAGGCGTGCAGCTTATCACTCTGGACTCTGCTTCAAGCGCATCGCTGCTGTAGTAGCGTTTCTCAGTCACGGCGACTCCTGTCAAACGAAAGTAAGTCAGCAGCATACCTGAGTCTGCAGGTGATAAAAAAGGGGGGCGTTGTTGCAGTGAGGGGAGGAAAAAAAGAGAGTGGGCGAGCATCCCTGCTCAACAGACAGTCCGTTAAATAGCTTCGCGCAACTCTGGCCAGGCGACGGCGACGCCGGTATCGCTGAACAGGCGTCCCTGGAAGTTAATCACGCCTGCGGCTTCCAGCCACATCCACTCTTCCGGCCGCTCAATACCGGCGGCGATAACGGTAATTTCCAGCGCCGAACAGCATTTGATAATAGCCTGCACCACCGCCTGTTTCGGGCCGCTGCGATGCACGTCGCGAATAATGCCTGCGTCAATACGAATACGGTCAGGCTGTATGCGGGTTAACATGGAGAGTCCTGCCGAGCCGTCGCCGAAGTTATCAATCGACAGACTGATGCCCGCTTCCTTAAGCTGTCTTACCGCCACCGAAAACGCATCGAGCTGAGAAATCACCTCAGTTTCGCTGACGCCGATAATAACCTGTTCCGGCACCAGACCAGCGCTGCGGATTTCATCCACAATAGTGCGCACCGCTTCGGGGATCGCCACCAGCGTCATTGGCAGCAGGCTGACGTAAAGCGGCATACCTTCCGGGCAGGCTCTGCCCGCCTGAGCGAAGGCTTGCCTGGCGGCATTCAGGCTCGCCTGATATTTCGGCAGTCCCTCAAGCGCAGCGTCATCACCGAGCGTCGCGACAGCTTCGATCGCCGTCACCTGGCGACCCAGCGGATCGATAACCGGTTTGAAGATCACGCCGCGATCGGCTGGCCATGAGTCCGATGCGCCCGTTTGATCGGCAATAAAATCCCAGTTTTCAACCGGCGGCACCTCAAAATAGTTCTCTTTTTCGCGCGATTCGACAAAGGTGCGTAAAAACTGTAAGCCGCGATCGTCATAGGTAAGACGATAGCGTGACGTGCCTTTATCCAGCACCGCCTGCAGTACGGTTGAGCGATCGTGTTCACGCAGATCGAACAGCTCCATACCCGCGTTGCCGAAACGGCGTGACGGCGAATAGTCGCGCATCAGTTCCACTACGTTATGGTGGCGTTTGTCGTTGCAGATTCTGCCATAGATATCCAGCACGCCCGCTTCCGGTCCTTCAAGGATCTGGAAAAAGTGGGTGCCGTTGAACAGCAGAATACCCGTAACCTGATGTGAGGCGTTAAGCAGGCTTGCCTTCTCCACCATACCCGGCAGGGATTTGACTGGAACCTCGTCAGCGATATGGCTGCGATAAATTATTGTTGTAAGCATAAATGCTCCGGTTTCGTGATTGTCGACGCCACCTTAACAGCTACAGGCAGGGCAACGCCAATTAACGCTGACTAATTTGTGCGTTACCGGGATTAAATCGGCCTGTCATGCCGATAAAAGCTAAATAAAAAATGAAAAACATAAGGTTTTAACCGGGATGGAGTGTTGAAGTGAATCTAAGAATTTAATGCAACTGCATGTATTTACTGTGTATTAATTTTTTATTATCAGGTTTTTTCCGCTTTGCCGCTTCGCTTTACGTGAAGTTACATATTTTGCTGTTTTTAAGGCGCGTCAGGCCAGTCTCTTTTAAAGGTAAAAACCGCTTCTTTACAAAAATAATAAACCTGTACAAGTTGCAGGTCACTAAACTGACAAATGAGGTTATGCAAAATTCGGAAAAGGAGGAGGTTACGTGTTATTTCGCAACGATGAGATAGGCCACGCCATTATCGGCGAAGCAGTTATCAGCCTGGCTCTCGGTGAGAAGGAAATAAGCGTTGAAACACTCATCGCTGAGCTTAGTCTGATGGCGGAAAACGAAACGCAGGCCGCAAGGCTTACTGAAATCACGGAGGCCAGACGCTGGCTAAAGCGTTATCAGCATCATGACAGCCGGGATCGAACCGAACTGCACTGGCTGACGGTGGCAAGTCGGGAAGATAATGGAAGACACAGCGAAGACGTTATACGGCTCCGGCCGGAAAACGACGATGAAAGATAACCTCATTATCGGGCGCGTCTGACGCGTCCCGGCCGGAGATCGTTGTCAGGGAAGACACCCTTTTTTCCGCCTTTTAGTCACCTGCCTGTAAAGTTGTACAACTTTATAACCCCTTCTTCCGGGCGCTTTAGCGCATGCTTAAGCACCTGAAATAGCAGATTAAGCACTTTTTGCACAAAAATAAGACCTGTACAACCTCGTAATGGCTGTACAAGTTTGCCAGAGTTGTATAACTTTACTGCAGGCTCTGATGAGCACTATTTAATCAATTGTTAACGCAGAGGATTTACCATGCGCCATAACGTCGCCATTTCAGACACAGTTCGCTATATCAGCAACGCCGCGCAACCGTCGCAGCAGGAAACTCTGGGTCAGGTTGTGACGGAGATTCTGCGCGCCGGTCAAAATCTTAACCGAAAAGCGCTCTGCTCGCGCCTTATTCAACGCCTGGAACAGGCTTCCGGCCCGGAAGAAGAGCGGCAGCTTCACCTGCTTATCGGTATGCTTTTTTAATCGCTCAGAGTCGCGACGATATTTTTTATTCAGGTTAACGCTCAGGCTTCAACGGATTCGCCTGACCTTAACATCCTTGTTAGCGGCGCTGCGCGTTAACTTCGCAGGCCATACGATAAGAACAAATCATGCAAACACATACCTATTCTCAGCGCGCCATCTCTGCCGAAGCCGAGATTATCCATCATTTTCGCGAGGCGGGCGATCGCCTTGAGGCGGAATCCCGGGTGCTGGATACCGCTATTCGCGATATCGTTATTCACGGAAAGCGCGTGACCAGCAAAGCGATCATTATCTATCTTATCGCCGAGCTGGAGAGCACCAGTGATGTTGTGCAGCTCGACGTACTGCGCCACTGTCTGGAAATCGTGGTGGGGCGCACGCCGGACGACGAAGGCATTTAATCAGCGATGCGCCGTCTGGCCTGTAGACGTCGGCGCGGCAGTTTCAAACTGGCCCTGAGATGCCATTACGGAGCAGCTCAATGCGGCGGCAAGGGAAACGGCAATCCAGATTTTCATGGCTCTCTCCTGTTCTCTTCTCAATAAACGTCTTAAGCCTGGCACGCGAGCGCGTCAGCGAAAGTCTTTATAAAGATAAAAGGATTTTTCTGAGAACGGCTGGAGAGGATATCGCCGAATAAGTGTCGCTGTTATTAGTGCAGCAATCTTTCTGCCGCTGGGCGACCCGACAGCGATTCATGCGATCCGTAATGCGCGCGCAGTTCATCATGTACTTTATTAATAGCGTGGCGCATAGCCATCAGACGCTCACTGTCCTGTTCTGTTTTTAACTGACGCTGCAGCGTTTCCGTCACGGTGCGCCAGGAGATGTCTGCGCCAGCGCTCACTAGCTGCATAACGGCTTCGCCAATAACGATATTGGTCATCTTGTCCTGTGAATGATTTCCCATATTTCCTCGTCTCGCCTGAAATATGCAAAAAGCTTAGCACAGGAAAGCCTGGCTGCTGGCGATTTCTGCGCTAAACGACCGCTAGTGCCTGAGGCGGTAAATATCTGCGAAGTAGAGGTAGCCTTTTTTATCGTACTGACTCTTCAGGCGCGTCTTCTCTTCGTCGCTAAGAACATTACCTGCAAGCAGCGATTGAATAAAGGCCTCGCGTACGTGCACTTCCATATACCAGTCGCCGGTATAGCAGTTTTTCAGCGCGCCTTTATCAATATCTTTTACTTTATAGGCGGGGTTGATATGAAAAAAGAAAAAGAAATTACAGATGGCGAAAATTACGCAGCAGACAATATATTCAATGGTGCCGAATGAAGAGGAGTAAAGCAGCACGCCCATAGTAATAACGAATAAAAAGCACATCAGGCCATACAGACCCGGGTATTGCTTAATAAATGAAACATCGAAATAGGGGCGATCGTTGCGATTTTCTTCACGGTTTATTTGATCCAGCTCCTGCTGCAATAAGCTCTCTAATTCACTATACATGTAACTGCTCTCTGCTAAAAATAACCCCAAAAGTATAGATGAATTGCCTGTGTTTAGACACCGCTTTTTAAGCGTAAAAAGAAAGGCAGCCTACACCAATAGAACGAAGCGTTAATTAGGATAATTACGCAACCCGCCTTCCGTTGGCAAAAGCGGGCTGCTGCAAAGAAAAGGAAAATATCAGGTCAGCTCCAG
This sequence comes from Pantoea sp. ACRSB, assembly GCF_022346905.1. NCBI lineage: Bacteria > Pseudomonadati > Pseudomonadota > Gammaproteobacteria > Enterobacterales > Erwiniaceae > Pantoea > Pantoea sp. ACRSB. The sequence goes on from NZ_JAKRNL010000004.1 coordinate 242,423, forward strand.
CGCCTGGATGACCTCAGCGACTTCGCGCCTGTGCGCAGCCGAAAGCGGCTGAAGCGGACGAGGAAGAGAGTCGAGATCGGTCAGGCCGAGTATCCCCGCCGCAGCGGCCATGACGCGGATGCTGCCGCCGTGTTTGCGATACAACGCCCAGAGCGGTTCCAGGCGCGAGGATAGCTGCGTGACTCGCGCACTGTCGCCCTGCGCGGCGGCAGCGGCGATCGCTTTCGCCGTATAAGGAAAGAGACCGCCGCAGACGGAATACCAGAGATCGCAGCCGGCATTGAGACCTGTCCCTGCGAATGCATCGCCGCTTACGCCAAGGCTGACTCGCTGCGGCAGTACCGCGCGCAGCTGCCTGATATGGGCATGCGCCTTATCCGTATCGACCGGTACGCCGGGAATTTTGATTGAGCGCACGCCGGGAAGCGCAGCGATGCGCTGATAAAGCTCGATGGAGAAGTCAATGTGCGTTGTAGAGGGGTTGTCGTAAACGCAGATCGGAACTGAAGCGTGCCGCGATACCGTTTCGAATAAGCCGAAAACTTCGTTGTCGTTCAGCTTTTGATAACTTACCGGCGGCAACAGCAGCGCGCTGGCACCTGCGCGTTGAGCATCATCGACCAGGTGCAGCACTTCAGCTGTGCTCACCGCGCCGACGCAGATCATTACTGGAATATTATCGGCATGTTCGACGGCCAGGGCGGCGACGCGCGCTCTTTGCTGTCGCGTCAGATAGGCGTAACTGCCCGTCGAGCCCAGCGCGCCTATGGCGTCTACTTTTGCCGCCGTCAGGCGCGCAAGGATGCGGGTAAATCCTTTTTCATCAACGCCCGATGCTGTAACGGGCGTCAGGGGAAAAGCGCTCAGGCCGGTAAACATAGCAGGCTCCTGGTCTCGTTAAGTGGAAGGTTCAGCGCGCTTTTTCATGCACTGTCATAGTAAAAGCGAGCGGAATATCATTCGCGCAGGCGTAGCTGTGCGGCGTGTCCGTAATAGCAACAGCCGAGCAGCCCGCCTCCAGCGTAAAAGCTTCGCCATTGACCGTTAGCAATAACGTCCCGGCTGTGACATGAAGCAGTTCTGTGGTTTCCTGCGGATGGCCGGGAGCGTAGGCTGCCACGCCCAAATGACGATACGGAAGCCTTCGCTATCTGTAAAGAAGGAGAGTCTGCCTGAGCTAACGCACGCAGAGCATTAGGCTGCTGACTGACGGCCTGGAAAAGATGATGCCCGGCGTAGAGTGGGAGTCCACGCTGGTTGGGCCGGTATAAACGTCTTTTTGTGCCCTCAGGCTCGGGAAGAGAAAATAAAATGGGTGTCTGTTTCACTGACCAGATAAAGGTTTTTCGCTTCGCCGCTGGGCGAAACAAAAACCACATCCTGACCAATGCTGAGCGGCGCAAACGCCTCAACCGGCTGGTTCTCTTTCTGGATCTCAAGCAGCATACGCGACTCAAAAGCGCGATCGGCTACGGTGTCGAGATGATAGTGGCAGCTAAAAGAAAGCTCAGGCTTATCGAGTATATAAAACTGTCCGGACGGCATAAGCTTGACCTCGTCATTAAAAGCAGCGCGGCAAAAAAGCCGGTGATTGATTTAGTGTAGCTATAAAAGCAGAGAGAGGCGCCAGAAAAAGAGGGCAGAGGTGTTAACGTGCGTGGTGTTAAGTTAGCAGGCTAATAATACCATGCGCAAAAAAGGTTAAAGCCAGCAGAGGGTTTTATGAGACTATTCTTAAGCCCCTTCAAGAGCTAAGCCATTGCGAGTGCCGGAGATAAGCGCCGGGTGGGGCGCATCACTGACTTCAGTTCCCCTTTTTATGCGAGGACGGACAGGATCAAGAAAAATCGCCATTCCATGGCGAACAACATCCTGAAGGTACCTTACTCAGAATTACCTGGCGGACGACGGCTTTTTTGGCCACCTTTCCGGCCCGCTTCCCTGGCTCTGTCAGGATTGTTCCTGAAATTGCCTCCGCTGGCTTTGCCTCCTGCGCTGCCTGCTTCTTTTGCACGTTCCGGGTCGTTAGCAAAATTACCAGCACCGCCTCTGTACTTCTGTTGTGTCATAGACAGAACTCCTATCAATGTTCCATTAGATAAAAGGACTAGCTAGTCACCCCTTAAGCGTAGCCCGGCGCGCTTTTCGCGCAAGCGAACATCACAGCAAAAGGTGCGGTTTTTCGGGAACTTAACAAAGCTGTCAGGCGTGCCGCTGCGCGCAGCGGCATAATGGAGGGCAAAGGTTCAATTGTCTGAAACGCCAGTTTAATCAAGCGTAAGGCGCGCGGTTTTCTTCAGATGGTCGTTCGCGATGGCGCGAAAGACGCCAGAAATCAGAGCCGGAAGGGTGCTGATAGATGCGCAGCGAGAACAGGCCGACGATGGCATAGATGTACTCAAAAATCGCCGACTGCGAGTTTTCATAATCAGCCCACAGCGTTGACGAGGTAAAGCAGTAAACCTCAATCGGCAGTCCATCGGGCGAGGGTTTGAGGGCGCGCACCACAATATACATATCTTTGCGAATATCGTCGCGCTGCGCCAGCCAGGCCGTCAGGTAGTGGCGAAACACGGTAAGGTTGGTCATGCCGTTTTCAATAAACCAGCGATCGCCCACGGCGCTAATATCACGGCCGTCGAGCAGCGCGGAGAGCGGTTCGCTGACGCCACGCAGCTGCACCATCGACTGAAGCATCTCCTGATTCACAAAAGTGACGGAATCCAGATCGAGATAGAAGCTGCGCATAATACGACGCGCGCCTGACGAAAACATCGCCTGCCAGTTGGTGTAGGTTTCCGTTAAAAAATTCTTAGTGGGAATACGGGAAATAGTATTGTCCCAGTTGCGGATAGTAATGGTATGCAGCGCAATATCCGTTACTTCGCCGCTGAGATTCTTATCCGGCATCTCAATCCAGTCTCCCAGCTGGAGCACATCGTTAGAGGAGACCTGAATATTCGCCACCAGGGACAGCAGCGTATGCTGAAAAACCAGCATTAATACTGCCGCGGCCGCGCCCAGACTTGAAATAATAATCACCGGCGATTTATTCGACATAATCGCCACAATCATTATCGCCGAAAGAATATGCACAAAAATTTTGCCGATCTGGATATAGCCTTTAATCGAGTGATTCTTGCGCTTCGACTTTTTGGAATAGGAGCTATTAACGATCTCCAGCACTTCATTAAAGAACAGCGATAAATAGACAAAGAACAGGATGCCGCATAGCGTCCTGATGGCAATTTGCAGATGCTCTGGCAGCTCCGGCATAAACTGCAACAGATAGTAGACGGTGATGACGGGAATAAAGTTGGAGAGCTTCTCCGATATCCTGACATCCTTATCCAGCGGGACGTCGCTTTTATGGGTGCTGAAAAAGACCTTGCGAACAACTTTGACTACGAAGAACTTGCAGACAAAATGCGCAATCATGCCGGCGAGGATCAGCATAATAATATTGAAGGTGGTTGAAAAGGCGACATTTCCCTCAATAAAGCCCATTAGATCATTAAAATAGTGCATTTTTACCACGTACTGAGAAAGGTAGAGCGAAAGTTAAGCACAAAACAGAGGGTGATGATAAGCGACGAATGCGTCACAGCGTTGTTGCGGTAAGGTGACAACGCCCAGACGGAGCCGGGCGAGGGAAGCCATATCGACAGATTAAGGCTGAAGGAGAGCCTTACGCCGCCGGGCGGCGCGTCAGAGCAGAGAATCCGGATTGGCTTTAGCCACTTTTTTCTCCTCCTCGACAGCCTGTACGGGATCGGCCGCGCTCAGCCAGCGGTCGAACTTCACATAGGTTTCGATAAAGGATTTAAAGTAAACGGTAATGCCGGTGACATTCTCTTTTCGCTCCATATAAGCCACCGCCAGTTTAAACGCATCCTGATTTTCAAATTTCACGGGCTTTTCTCTCCTGAATTACGGGTTTATTCAGCGTAGCCTGGCGTCGAAACCCGCGCCTGTGCATCTGTCTGCTTTTTCCCGCAAGGCGCGGCGGATATTGACGACGCATGACCCGCAGCGCCTGCATCATAACCTTACGCGCTTCGCTTTACATCAGGATAAATCAGCAATCTTTATCCGACTGCCCGCCGCAGAGGATCGCACCATCGCTTCAATAATGCGTTGGTTCTCAAGACCGAAACGAAAATCGGCCACCGGCGCGCGCTCGCCGCTCAGCACGCCAATCAGATCGAAAATCTCAATCACCTTAACGTCGAAGTAGCCGAGTCCGCCACCTGCAAAATCGAAGCCGAAAAAGCCGCTAAAGGCGTCCACCTGTGAACCGGCATAGAGCGTCTTAAAGCCGCGATCCTGCTTTTCGTCGCCGTAGCGCGCAATCTTCAGCTCGTTAAAGCGTTCGCCGTCCATCATCAGCGTGCCTGCCGTACCGGAAACCTCCCAGACGATGCCGAAAACTTTGCCGGCCGCAATGCGTGAGGACTCGATGACGCCGCCGGCGCGATTCTCAAAGGTCACCAGCGCCTGAAACTGATCGTCATTCTCTACCGCCAGGCGCGCGGCGTGCCGATCGGCCTGCGCGCCATAGCCAGAACCGCTGTCCGGCGCGGGACGACTGTCGATAAAGATTTGTTCCTGACCCACAACGCTCTCAACCGGGCCCATCAGATACTGCGCCACGCTGATAACGTGCGAGCCTAAATCCCCCAGCGAGCCGGAACCCGCTTGTTCGCGTGAACAGCGCCAGCTCCAGGGCAGTTCAGGATCGTTAAAAAATCCCTGATCGAACCAGCCGCGAAAGCGCGTCGGCGTACCGATATCGCCGCGTGCGATAAGCTGTTTCGCCAGCTGCGCGGCGGGCGTTTTAATATTATTGAATGCCACAAAGGTTTGTACGCCTGCACGTTCCGCTTCCTCCACCAGCATCTGCGCATCGGCGAGCGACACGGTAAGCGGTTTTTCACAATAAACATGCTTTCCGGCACGAATCGCGGCCAGCGCCATATCGACATGCATGCTGTTCGGCGTAGTGATATCCACGATATCGATCTCGGGATCTTCCACCATTGCCCGCCAGTTCGCGGTTCCCTGACGGAAACCGAATCGCTGTGCCGCTTCCTGCGCCAGCGCAGGCGTGGCGTCTGCAAGGGTATGCAGCAGCGGCTGTAGCGGCAGATCGCGGTAGAGCAGCGCGGCGCGGCGCCAGGCGTCGGCGTGCGCCTGACCCATAAATCCTGAACCAATCAGGCCGACGTTAAGGTGCTTTTTACTCATGCGAGACTCTCCTGGGCAAGAATATGACGGGCGACATAGCGCTGGGCGCGCGTGACCGTTTCAAGCGGCGGCGCGATGGCGGGGTCCTGCTCGGCTTCAACCACCAGCCAGCCGCTGTAGCCGCGCTCGGCGATAAAGCGCGACAGCGGCGCGAAATCGACGTCGCCGTCGCCCGGCACGCAGAAAAGACCGTTCAGCACCGCCTGGTTAAAAGTCCAGTCGCTGGCGCGCGCCTGCCGCAGCCGATTAAGGCGCACATCTTTCAGGTGGATATGGCAGATCCGATCGGCAAAGGCGTCAATCAGCAGCGGGTAAGAGAAGCCCGCCGCACAGGCATGGCCGGTATCGAGCAGCAGGCCGACATCGGGCGAACAGGTGTTAAGCAGAAGCGCGATTTCATCGAAGGTTTCCGTTGTCATCATCAGGTGATGGTGAAAGGCGAGCTGCAAACCATAGTTGCGCAGCAGCGCCTCGGCGAAGCGCGACAGCCGCTCAGCATAGGTTTCGAGACGGTCTGCGGGCAGCAGGCGGCGCTGCCGCAGCGGGATATCGAGCGCATTTTCCGCCATCCATCCGCATTCGCCGTAAACCATCACCTTCGCGCCGCAGCGGCTGAGCAGGGTCGCGTGCTGATGCACCGCTTCAAGCTCCGCCTCCAGGCTGCGCTCGGTAAGAAAGCCGTCATACCAACCGGAAATCAGCCGCAGATCGTGCTGGCCCAGCAGCAGGTTGAGCGCGTCGGCGTCGCGCGGAAACAGGCGGCTCAGCTCTACGCCCTGAAAACCGGCCTGCGCCGCTTCGCGCAGACACTGCTCTGCGGTCGTGCCTGCGCCCAGATGGTGGAGCACTTCATTAACCCATGACAGGGGGCTGACGCCCAGCTGAGGCGCGGCGGCGCCCGGAGAATAAAAGGTGTTGTGACGCATTTTCCTGCTTCCTCAGAGAATGAAAACAGGAAAAAAATAAGGCAGGGCGATCGGACAGGCTACGTCCATTTTGAGTGATTAACATCAACCGGGGCGCACCGGGAAAGGCAACATTCGAGCAGGCGATGAGCGAAGCGAGAAAGAGTTAATACCGGACTCGTAAGCGGGAAAGCCGCCGTCGCGCAGTAAAAGCAGGCAACGGCGGCAAGGGCGACGTCAGAAGCTATACGTCAGCCCGGCGTAGTAGGCGCGGCCGGGTTCGTTATAGGTCGAAGCGCCCGAATTTTCACGGTAGATACGCTTGTCCAGCAGGTTGCTGACCCCTGCATTGGCGCGCAGGCTCTTTGTCAGATCGTAATTGAAATTAAGGCCCAGCACCGAATAGGCGCCGATTTCACGCTGCGACATCGCGCTTTTGGTATCCAGACGCGTTTCTGTATACTGGCGCGGCTTCTGGCGGCCATACATTGTCCAGTTGATATTGCCGGAGAGATCGCTAGTCATCTGCCATTCAAGCTGCGAGTTAATGGTGTACTTCGGAATAATAGACAGCGGATTGCCGGTCTCTTTATTTTCCGATTTGATCATGTAAGTGGCATTGCTGCGCCATTCGAGGGTATCTTCGATCAGCGGCACCGTCAGGTTGCCCTCCAGCCCTTCAACTACCGCTTTACCGCCGTTTTCCCAGCGCAGAATGTTATAGCCATTAGACGCCATGCCAACTATCTCGCTGCCGGCAACAATTTTGTTTTTGTAGTCGTTACGGAACCAGGTGATGCCCGCTACATAGCCTTGCTGGGTGTACTCAATACCCAGCTCTTTATTAACGCTGACCTCTGGCTCAAGATCGGCGTTACCCAGCAGATAGCAGCTACCTGAGGTTATATTCTTTGGACAGCCGTTGCCCCGCGTCGCGAGCAGATAGCCTTCGGTAGACTGATAGAGATTAGGCGCTTTGAAGGCGCGGGCGATACCTGCTTTAAGCTTGAAGTGGTCTCCCAGCCCCTGCGACAGGTTCAGGCTCGGACTCCAGTTGGCACCGAAACTGTTGTGATAGTCGAAACGAATGCCGGGGATAACTTCGGTAGTGTCGGTCGCGGCGATATTATCTTCAAAATAGAGCGAGCTGAGAGTCGCGCTGTTGGTGCTGCTGCGATCCGCCGCGTTGCCGCTGACGCTGCCGATAGTGACCCCCGACGAATTGGTGCCCTGCATTGATGCGGGATCGTTGAGCTTGTCATGATTCCACTCCGCGCCCAGCGTCACCGTCTGTTCGCGCAGCCAGTCGAGCGGGAAGTTAATTTCCGCGTTGCCGCGATAGCTCTCCAGTCGGCTGGTGTCGAAGGTATTGCTGTTGATCATCCCTTCAACTTTGCCTGTGGTTCCCTCTTTAAGACGCGTATTGTTAGTTTTTTCATAGTTAAAGGTCAGCTTTGACTGGCCCCAGTCCCAGATGCCGTTATGCGCCAGGCCGTAAGACTGTCGGTAAAGACGGTTAGTCTCGCTGCCGACCAGGGATTCCACCAGGCCGTCGGAACTTATATTGCCGTTGCTGTTTTGCGTATCCCCCGCGTAGATATTGCCCTGGCGGCTGTAGCCCCAGGAGAAATCAAGGATCTGCTCTGGATTGATTTTCCAGGAGAGCACGCTGTTGATATCTTTATTGCGCACGCCTTCGCGGCCTGCCGCATAGGAGCCGTTTTGCGCGGTGTTGATATCCCAGGCGTCGGCGTCTGTTTTATTAATATTGCCATACATGCGCATGGTCAGCGCGTCGCCCGCCAGCGGCCCGCTCAGGCTGAAGTTGGCGCGCTTAGTCGCCCCCTCTTTGCTGTCTTCCGGCTGGTTGGTAAAGAGCGAGAACGAACCGTGCCAGTCATTGGTGGGGCGTTTGGTGATGATATTCACCACGCCGCCCGCCGCGCCGGAGCCGTAGCGCGCCGCCGCCGGGCCGCGGATGACCTCAATACGCTCTACCATCTCTGCTGGCACCCAGTTCGTATCGCCGCGCGTGTCGCGCTCGCCGCGCCAGCTATAGCGTATAGAGTTACGCGACGAGACCGGCACGCCATCTATCATGATGAGGGTGTTTTCCGGCCCCATGCCGCGGATATCGATCTGGCGGTTATTGCCGCGGCTGCCGCTGGCGCTGTTGCCGGTCAGGTTGACGCCGGGCATTTTACGGATGATGTCGGAGAGATCGTTAACCGGCGGGCTTTTTTTAATATCTTCCGCAGTAATAGTAGACACGCCGGGCTGCTGCTTCAGCTTTTGCTCGGCGGTGACCAGCATCGTCTCATCATCCGCCAGTGCTTCTGTCTCTTCTGCGGCGCTGACGCCCGTGGCGCTCAGCAGACCGGCAATCAGCAGGGCGCCGGGACGCTTTCTGACATTGAAGGTTACATTCACTTAATCTTTCTCCCTGATATGTTTATCAATGTAAGCAAATGCGCATGATAATGAGAATGATTATCATTGTATAGATGCTGTTGATATCTTTACATTTCATTTCTGCACTGCGGGTTAATTAGTAAACAAAAGTAATGGCCAGCCAGAACGAGACGCATTTTGGCTCATGTGCCGGTTGGAAGAAGGGGGATGATGGAGCGGCAAACAAATTGTTTAGTTAACGCATCCGTTACCGGGCAGGCTGAACCCGGTTAATCAATGCGCTCGTCACTGTGTCGCTTTAATGGCAAGAGGCGTATCGCCGAGGCGGTAAAGAAAGGCGTGAAAAACAGGGTTTACCCGTCCGGCGTGCAGGCAGCGGTCAGCGCCACCGCCTTTACGCCTCTGTTAGCCGAATACGCGGCGCTACAGCCTGGCGATCAGCGTCTGCGCCAGACGGCGAAGATCCTCATCGTCGCGTAGCTCGCTGCTGGCCAGCAATTGTTGCTGATCGACCAGCGCCGCGCGCAGTTTGCCCGCAACATCTACCGGCGTCGCCAGCGACTGCTGACGGGTGCGTCGCTGGCGCAACACTTCGCCGCCGTTGAGGAACAGCGTTACCTCATGGAAGCGCAGCGCGGGATTAATCGCGTCCGGCGGCGCGCGCTCATCAGGCTGGCGCATGACCTTCGCCGCCAGCGCCATAATCTGTGGATTGACCTCGCCTTCGGCAAAGTCAGCCATGCGCAGGTCGCCGTAAATCAGCATGGCGGCAATGACATACTCCAGGCTGAAGCGCGCCTCAATGCCATTTTTCGGCTGCCGCACCGAGGCGGCAATATCGCCGCCTGGCGGAAATGCGACGGTAATGCGATCGATGGCGCTAAGCAGTTCAGCCGCAGAGCCAGTCCAGCGCTGGCGGATCTCGCGCGTCGCCTCCGCTGCGCTGTGCGTACCGGCGCAGGTGGCGAAGGGCTTGAACTCCAGGCCTGGCGCCGCGATACGCCAGGGCGCACCCCAGTCCTCAGTGAGCTTTTCTCTTTGGGCCTGGTTGCCGCTTCCCAGCGAGATAAAAGCCTCAAGCACGCCTTCCGCCTGCCCGTCGAACCCCGCCAGCGCCAGCTGTGCGGCACGCACCGCGCGCTCTGCCGCGAAACCCGCGTGCAACGGCTTCACCGCTGAACCGAACTGCGCGCGCAGGCCGCTTGCCTCGGTAGCAGCGATGCCGAGCAGCACCGCACACTGACGCGCGTCCGCGCCGGTAAAACGCGCCAGCGCGGCGGCAGCGGCCAGGGTGCCGAGCGAAGCGGTATTGTGATAGCCGAGCGTATAGTGCTGTTGCGTCATCGCCAGGCCCAGCCGACCAGCCATCTCCACGCCGGTGATATATGCATCGAGAAAAAGCGCCACGTCAAAGCAATCGCTTTCCGCCGCCCACGCCAGCAGCGCTGGCAGGATAACCACGCTGGGATGACCGCGGAAGTCGGCGTGAAAATCGTCGTAGTCGAGCGCGTGCCCGGCATAGCCGAGCAGCAGGGCGCGCGATGCCGGTCCGCTGTCGCGGTAAAGCCCCTGCAACAGCGGCAGACCGCTGTCCGGCACCTGCCGGTTAAGCACAGGCCAGCTTACGGCGAGAAAATCCTGTACCCCTTGACACGCGTGCTGACGGGCGGAGGCATCGGCTGGCGCCAGACGAATAAGCTGGCTGAGCTGCCCGGTCAGGCTCATAGCCTTGCCGCCGGATAACGGAAAAAGCGCATCACTATCTCCTTGGGAATAAGCAGAACCCAGAGGGTAGCAACAAAGGCGCGGATGGCTATATCTGAAATATCACTAAGCTTATGCAAATTTGTGAATAAGGAGAGCCAGTTATAAGGTTGCCTGAATAAGCGGTTGTCGTACTATGTCTTCCCGGCATGCGTGAAACGCAACTTCGCTAACTTTTTGTTAAAGCGGCTTTTTTAGCCAGCAACTCGATACGTCGTGTTAGCCCTCGCCTAACCCCCGCCTGAGCTGTCGGCAGACAATGGCAGCCACGGCTTTTTCTCATTGCGGGCATATCGTCAGGGTGTTGGCTGGACGGGCAAATGCTATGCACGCTACTCTGGCGCCTGCGGGCTCGTCCTTAATGGCGCTGACGAGCCGGGCGCGGCGCAGGTAAAGCGCTTATCGCCACCGACCATTTTTATCGCCGCCCAAAGAGGGCGCTTATCGCAATCAGGGAAATAATATGGACAGTTCATCTGCAAAAAATCGTCTGCGTCTTGGTCTTTTCGTTCAGCCGGTAGGGCATCACGTCAGCGGCTGGCGCCTGACCGAAGAGCTGGGCGCACCCACCGATATCGACTGGCTTATCCGTCTGGCGCAGAAAGCGGAGGCGGGCCGCTTCGACCTGTTTTTCGTCGGCGATGCACTGGCGACCAGCATGTATCGACTGCCGTCTACCATGGCACGCCTTGAGCCGCTCACCATGCTGTCGGCGGTTGCGGTGAACACCCGTCGTATCGGGCTGGCCGCTACCGCGTCGACCACCTTCAGCGATCCCTTTACCATGGCGCGCACCTTCTCTTCTCTCGATCATATCAGCCGCGGGCGTGCCGCCTGGAACGTGGTGACCTCTTTCTCCGCTGACGTAGCGAAAAACTTCAGCCGCGACGATATGCCGAACCACGCCGAGCGCTATGCGCGTGCGCGTGAGTTTCTGCAGGTCACAAATAAACTGTGGGAAGGCTGGGAAGAGGGCGCCGTACAGCCAGACCCGGCGTCAGGGCAATATTTTGTTAACGACAAGATTAACCCGATCAACCATGTCGGCGAGCATTTTCAGGTGCAGGGGCCGCTGAATATCACGCGTTCGCCGCAGGGGCGTCCGGTGATCATCGAGGCAGGCTCCTCCGCCGACGGGCAGAAGCTCGCCGCGGAAACCGCTGAAGTGGTCTTTACCGCTGCTGCCAGTCTGGAAGAGGCGCAGGCGTTTTATCAGTCGCAGAAAGCGCAGATCGAAGCGGCGGGCCGCAATCCAGAGCATGTGGTGATTATGCCGGGCGTGATGCCAATTGTCGGCCGCACGCTCGAGGAAGCGAAAGCGCTGTGGAAAGAGCTGAATACGCTGGTGGATATCGACAACGGGCTGAAACAGCTCTCGCTGCGCTTTGGTATGGATCTCTCTACTTACCCGCTGGACGGCCCGGTGCCGGAAGTGCCGCTGGGTGAAGGCAACCAGAGCCGCGTGAAGCTTATGACCGATATGGCGAAGCGCGAAAACCTGACGCTGCGCGAGCTGGCGGCTATCGCGGCGGGATCGCGCGGCCATCGGGTTATCGTCGGCACCGCGGAAGATATCGCCGACGACTTCCAGCTCTGGCTGGAGCAGGGCGGCGCGGACGGCTTCAATATTATGCCAGCCATCATGCCGGAGCAGCTGGATCTGTTTGTCGAGCTGGTTATTCCGGAACTGCGTCGTCGCGGCCTGTTCCCAACGGAGTATGCCTATGCCACGCTGCGTGAAAACCTCGGCCTGCCGACGGTCTGATGGTTGAGACGCTTTACCGCCGTCGCGCGGTTGGGGCGAAAAAAGCGGTAAAAAAAGCGCTGATATTCAGCGCCTTTTTTTATCAGATCAGGAACTCGTCCAGCGAGCCGCCTGCATCCAGCACTTTTTTAATCGGCGAAGGCGTGCGGCCCTGACCGGTCCAGAATTTGGTTTCGCCGGTTTCATCCGTGAACTTATATTTAGCCGGACGCGGCGCGCGTTTCGCTTTTGGTTTGCTTTCGCTCTGCGCCAGATCGGCCAGGTCGGAAATATCAATGCCGTCTTTCATCAGCATCTCTTTATACAATGCCAGCTTTTCCGCTTTTTCTTTTTGCGCGGCTTGTTCAGCATTCACTTCTTCACGGCGTTCTGCGACAACGACAGAGAACTTTTCGAGCATTTCGTTTAACACGTCTAGCTCAATTTCTCGTGCCTGAACGCGCAGCGTACGAAGATTATTCAATGCTTTCAGCGCATCACTCATGGATATAACCCTTAACGAATCAAAATATGTAAAGCGCGCAGTTTACGGTAAAAAATTGATAAAGGAAATAAGCTAAAGCACAGATAGAGCCGTAAAAAGAAAAGAAGATTGGCTAACCCGTCTGGGTTAATGCGTTAGCATAAAAAAACAAGAACAAATATAAAGCAGCTACTCTGCCTGCATGCGTGGAATAGCGCGAGCGCCTGCAAAACCATCGGCATAATGCCATAACCCAGGGCGATCTCTTTATCTGGTTTCTGTTATCTGTTTGAAAAAAAGGCTTTTATGTAACCCCGGCTATTATATTGGCGGCGATATTTTACGCCTCCCTTATTCAACAGTGCCTAAGTGATCAGCAACAGAGAGTTATATGCTTGTTAAAAGAGCAGGCCATTGCGCAGCGTTATCGTTGACGTTCGCAATATTTCCACGCTGGGAAAGTCAGGTGGTAAATATCATGGCGCGGCGGTAGTGACGTGCGCAACCATCACGGCAGCTAAATTAGCGTGCAACGTTCCAGTATTGGTTGTTATGAAATAATTTTTTTAGGCAGGCTGATGCGCATCGCTATATTAGCTCGCCTTTCATCACAGAATTAAAGGGAGCGACTCGCGCTTATTTCCGGCTACAAAGGCAGAAATAGCGCTGTTATAGCTGGCGCGTCAGGAAAAGAGCAGAGCGTCTTAAGATAACTCTGCGTTCGGGTGAATGCCGTCTTCCTGGCCCGTTAATGCGTGCAGCCAGGCTGGGCCACTGCCACTGCCACTACCCTTTCCGGTAACTTCCAGTTCTCAGGCTTTTGACAGCCTTGCTTCCTGAATAAACCCCTTATCTATCAGTCGCTTTCATGTCACAGCCTGTTATCGATATTTTGCAGCATTTTTTAACAATTACTTGCAATGATAATGGCAATGCGTATATTTCTCATTTGCTTTATTACAGGATCGCGTTAGTAGAGCGTCTTACAGCCGGGCAGGTAATGCGCCTCGGCAACCAGTGGCAGCCACACCCAATAAAGAAAAAAGAGGAACAGCGATGTCTTTTGATGTTCACCGCGTCAGGGAATTCTGCGAGGGCGATTTCGCCAGCGCCATGAAACACCCTCTGCAACGCTCGCTGCTGGCCATGCTGATCGCCGCCAGCGTCGCGCAAAGCGCTCAGGCCGCCGATACGTCTGCACCAGACGAACAGACGCTTAACGTAGACGCCAGCGCCAGCAGCACCGGGCAACAGGACGCTCGCGATTACAGCGTGCCGATTACTCGCGCGGGCACCAAAATGGCGCTCACCGCACGCGATATTCCGCAGTCGGTTACCGTGGTCAGCAAGCAGCGCATGGAAGATCAGCAGCTTCAGTCGCTGAATGACGTGCTGCACACCACCACGGCGATTACCGGCGTGAGCAGCGATATGGATCGCACGACTTACTACGCTCGCGGTTTTCCCATCGACAATTTTATGGTCGACGGCATTCCGACCACCTTCGCCTCGCGCTGGAATCTCGGCGATGCCCAGTCCGATATGGCGCTTTACGAACGTGTGGAAGTGGTGCGCGGCGCGACCGGTTTGCTGACCGGGCCGGGCAATCCTTCCGCCGCCGTCAATATGGTGCGGAAACATGCTGACAGCAAAACATTCACCGGCAGCGTCTCTGCTACCTATGGCAGCTGGGGTAAACAGCGCTATGTTGCCGATCTCTCTACCCCGCTCAACGGCGACGGCAGCGTCCGCGGTCGTCTGGTCGCTGGCTATGATGACAAGAACAGTTTTATCGAACGCTATGGCGCGCAGAAGCAGTTTGTCTATGGCGTGGTGGACGCCGACCTGACCGATTCCGCGACCCTTTCCGTGGGCTATGAGTTCTCGCAGGTCAATACCGATTCGCCGATGTGGAGCGGCACGCCGCGCTGGTACACCGACGGCACGCAAATCCATTCCCGTCGCGGCTATAACACCGCGCCGGAATGGGCCTACAACGATAAAGAGAACAAGAAAGTTTTCGTTAATTTCAAGCAGGATTTCGCCAACGGCTGGAATCTCACGCTGAACGGCACGCACAACGAGATGTTCCTCGACAGTAAGCAGCTCTATCTTGACGGCTACTTTGATAAAACCAGCGGCCTTGGCGTTTCGCAGTACGCAAACTATCCGGTAGAGGGCGGAACCGGCTACAACACCGGCAAGCGCAAAGTCGATGCGGTTGACGCCTTCGCCAGCGGCCCCTATGAGCTGCTGGGCCGTCAGCATGAGATGATGCTGGGCGTTAACTACAGCCGTCAGCAGAATAAGTACTACAGCGCCTGGGCCAATATCTCGGCGGACGAGCTGGGCGATTACAATACCTTTAACGGCGACTTCCCGGAAACCAGCTGGGGCGCGCGTGCGCTGACCGACGACAGCACCACGGTTCGCCAGAAATCAGTCTATCTGGCGACGCGCATCTCGCTGGCCGATCCGCTGCATCTGATCCTGGGGGCGCGTTATACCAACTGGAATCGTCAGACGCTGACCACCGGCGAGGAGCTGGAAAAGAACAATATCACCCCTTACGGCGGGTTGATCTACGACTTCGCGGAGAACTGGTCTGCCTACGCCAGTTATACCTCGGTATTCCAGCCGCAGGATTACCGCGACAGCAGTGGCGCTTTCCTGTCGCCGGTTATCGGGAAAAACTACGAGGTGGGCGTGAAATCTGACTGGCTTAACAGCCGTCTGACCACCACGCTCTCGGTGTTCCGTACCGAGCTGGACAACGTTGGCGAAGACACCGGTCAGATCATTTCAGGATCGCAGTCGACCGCGTACGTAGCGAAAGATGGCGTAGTCAGCCGCGGTATCGAGTTTGAGCTGAACGGCGCGCTGACCGATAACTGGCAGATGACCTTCGGCGGCACCACCTATCTGGCGGAAGATCGCGACGGCAACGCCTATAACTTGCAGCTGCCGCGCACCCGCTTCAACCTCTTTACCAGCTATCGCCTGCCGATGCTGGAGCAGCTGACGCTGGGCGGCGGCGTAGACTGGCAGACGCATACCTGGCAGGATGTTGGCGCGCCGGAAGGCAACGGCACATGGCGCGCGCGTCAGGGCAGCTATGCGCTGGTGGATCTTTTCGCGCGTTATGATGTGTCGAAAAACCTTTCGCTACAGGCCAACCTGAATAACCTGTTCGACAAAGAGTATGACACCTGGGTCGGCGCCTATAACGTTTACGGCGAGCCGCGCAACTTCTCGGTATCGGCGACCTATCGCTTTTGATAAGAGATTAGGTATATACAGCAACGCCGCCGCCGGTAATCTGCGGCGGCGTTTTCATTCTGGCATATGCTAACGACTGTTTAAGCGGCCTTACTCTGTAATAATCCGCTGTGCTGTTTGTTGACTAAAGCCGTTACGCGACCTGGTATATCCGGCACAAATATTTGCCTCACCTGTTGACCAAATTAATCAGCAGCGCAATGTTGCATGCGCATCTAATCCGCCGATTCCGCCCTAAACCCCGCTCAATAAGCATCTCTTGTTCGGCCGCGTAATACGCAGCTCAAAATCTGAGGTTTATGTATACCTGCCGGTAATGAAAAGCGTCTTTCTTCGGCTGCTTATTTGTTACCGCACAAGTGACGCAAAGCGGCTATTCCATTCTTTATCGGCTGAGCCGCTCCGCCATTTTCAGCGCGTTAGTGAAAATAGCCTCGGCAATTGCGGGCGGGATATTGGCGGGCAGCTGCTCCCTGACGCGCGCTACGGCGGCCGGAAACGCCTCCGCGAAGAAAGCGAGGATCTGCGTCATCCGCTCGGTGGAGAAGCGGACGCTTGCCGCCGTGGCGAGGAAATGGCGCGGAAAGATTTTATCGATTTCCACCTTTTTGCCTTTCGACGCGGTGAGCCCCATCGCCAGCTTCAGTTCGCGAATATTGAGGCCGGTGCCGCCCAGTACCGGATAAGCGGAAAGAATGTCGTAGAACGGCGTCAGCCGGTAGCTGCCGCCACGCTCGATATAGAGCGAAAAGTTCTTCGCATGCCCGTCGGTCGCGCCGATCAGCCACTGGAACACCTGAAACTTCATAAAATCGTCGCGATCCTCCAGCGCATTGCTGGAGCCCATCAGCAGCGACATGATCGCCGCGATGCCCGGCCCGCCGTCAGATTCATATTTTGTCGCGGAGGCGAGGCCGAGGCTCTGGCAAATATCCTCCTGCGGCAGGCGCAGCAGTCGGACGCCGTCAGCGCTCCAGCGCCGGTCGAATCGCTCTACCGCCAGCGCGCGCAGCTTGCCGGCCGTAATAATGGCGGCATCAGGCACGCGAAAGCCCAGCTCGCGCGCCAGCGCCAGACAGACATATTCGTTTTCCACGCTGTCGCGCATATCGAGCGTCGCGAAAGGCTGCTTAATTTCGCCGATCGGCAGCTTAATGATATGTGACGTAGGTGTCGGTCCCCGCGGGACGGCCCAGCCCTGAGGGGTTTTCAGCAGCGCGGTTTTCTCCTGCGCGCCCGCCACGGAAATGCGGAAGTCGCGCTCTTCCGGGATCATCCCCAGCGGAATATCGCTCTGATACGCTGAAAGTATTTTTTCCAGCCGCGCGGCGTCGAGCGGCTCATAACGCACAGAGAGATCGGGCGCGGCGGCCTCAGCGGGCAGCAGCATCACCGCGCCGACGCTGTCACGGCCTACTTCCCGCAGCAGATCGAACGGCTGCATCGACTTCGCCCGATAACGGTTAAGAATGCGCTCTCTGACGCGAGGATTATCAGGCAGCAGGTTATCGAAAAAGTTGATGACGCTGGCAGAGGCGATAGCGGGGTACTGCAGCGGCAGCGAGAGCGACAGCGGCCTCGCCAGCGGATTACTCAGCCAGCCAGGCTCATACTGAAAGATATGCGCGCCATTTTTCTGGCGCGTCAGTGTGCCGACGCGTTCGCCGTTCATCCAGGCGCTAAGCTGATCCATTACCACTCCAGCGCCTTGCCGTTCTGCGTCGATTTGCTCTGAATCACCAGCTCCTGCTCCAGCGACTGCAGGATTTTAAACAGCGTGGTCAGCGTAGTCTTGTCAGGATTATTTTCGAAGTTTGATACGGTGGCCTGCTTGATGCCGACCCGGCGCGCCAGGTCGCTCTGCGTCCAGCCGCGCTTCTGTCGTTCAAGCCTGATCAGATGGGCCAGCTGTTGTGGGCTGTAGATCATCGCTGCTCCTGTGGTAAGGCGGGGAGGGGATATATCCCCTCCCGCGGATAAAAATGAAATTATACCCACCAGAGGATAAAGTAAAGCTTATCCGCGCTTGCGGATAATTCAGCGGCCCCAGCGGCTTTGCAAGTAGCGCACCGCCGGCTGTGTCTGCGGCTGTTCGAGGTAGTTTTCCCGGAACAGAATAGTGCCGTCGATGCCCGGCGTGGACTCGTTCAGATCGAGCTGTTTTTTTAACTCCGGCACGCCATTTCCGACCGTCCAGTCCGGCTCGGTGCGCGACGGTTCGCCCACTTTATAGAGCGCTACGCCAATATAGAGACGCGTATGGGTCGGCTTCACCACATCCGCCCACCAGTGCGCCAGCACGTCGTAGCGCGCCGCCTGCCGCGCAAAAGGCCAGTAGAGCTGGGGAGCGATATAGTCGAGCAGCCCTTGCTGCACCCAGCGCCGGGTATCGGCGAAGGCTTCGTCATAGGCCGCCGCGCCGCGCGTGTCGGAGCCAGCCGCATCGTGCGACAGATTGCGCCAGACGCCTGCCGGGCTGACGCCAAATTGCACCTGTGGCTTAAGCTGTTTGATGGTGCGCGAAACCTGTTCAATCAGCAGCTGCGTATTGTGACGCCGCCAGTCCGCCTTCGAGGCGAATCCCTGGCCGTAAGCGCGGTAGGTCTGGCTGTCGTTAAGCGGCGAGGCGGCGGTTTCTGCATAGAAATAGTCGTCGAACTGCACGCCGTCGACGGGATAGCGCGCCACGACCTCCGCCACGATGCTGGTAATCCAGTCACGCGCGTCCGGAATGCCGGGATCGAGCACCAGACGGTCACCAGCGGTGCGGATCCAGTCGCGGTGCAGCACATACACGCTGGCGGGATGAAGCGTCAATGTGCGGTTCAGTTCGGCGATCGTCGAGGGTCGGGTATTGACGGCGACGCGGTAGGGGTTAAACCAGGCGTGTACTTTCATGCCGCGCTTGTGCGCTTCATCCAGCATAAACGCCAGCGGATCGTAGCCGGGATCTTCGCCGATAGCGCCGGTCAGCATATCGGACCAAGGCAAGATATCTGAGCGCCAGAGCGCGGTGCCGTCCGGCTTCACCTGAAAGAAGACGGTGTTGATGCCGAGACTTTTCAGCCTGTCGAGCTTATCTGTCAGCGCCTGCTGTTGCAGGCGGATGCGCAGCGCCGCGCTGCTGACGTTGACCGAATTAACCGGCGGCCAGTCGAGACGGGAGACGGTCGCCAGCCAGACGCCGCGCATTGGCTGCTGCGCCGGGGCAGGCTGCGTTTTTTGCGACGGCGTCCTGGCGGGAAAGGGCGTCACCAGCGACTTTGGCGGCTCGGAGGCGCAGCCGACCAGCAGCAGCGCGGCGGCAAGCAGGGATTTTTTGCGCGCCGTAGAGAAAAAACCGAGGGAACCCTTGATGATAAACTCCTTTTTAGCTGTTCCTTTATCTGAGGTTCCTCATTCTCAGGTTATTACGGCGCAAGTCAACTGCCAGGCCGCCGCGCGCTTACTGATGAAAGCGCAGCGCCAGGTTAAAGCCCTGTTCCGCCGTCACCACAATGGCACCCTGCGCTTCATGGAAGGGAATATCGCCCAGCAGCAGGCTCGCCTTGACCTTTTCCAGGCTGTCGCTGCGGAAGCTGAGCGCAGACATACGCGGCGAGCCGTCATAATCCTCCGGCAGCGAGCCGAAGCGCGTCTGCGCATAGGCGGCAGAGGCGAAACGCACCTTCGCTTCGCCCGCCTTCAGTACGAACGCGCCATCCTGACAGGCCAGAATGCGATCCGCGCCGAACAAATGGCTGTACACCTGGGCGGCGCGCGCCGGATCCTGCGCCACAATGACAAACTCGCTGATGCCCTGCACGCCGTTTGGGTGCGTCTGCCAGGCGGCCTGCCACACCACATGCGGCGTGTCGTGCTGGCAGAAGAAGCTGCGGCCGTTGGGGATCAGCGCCGGGCGTAGCCGAACGGTACGAAAGTGCGCCTCGCTCGCTTCGCCGTCCGGCAGCGTCACCGGGCGGTGAAACGAGGCGGGCGCATCACCATCCAGATCATGATGCTGCAGGTGCAGAAAAGTGCTCTCCGCATCCTGCGTTTTCCAGACCAGCCCGCTCAGGCCGAGCGGTGCCTGCCACAGGTCAGCGCGTCGTTCGCCGCGTCCTGGCTCGTAGCCCAGCAGCTCCAGATAGTTTTCGCCGAAAATCGCCAGATGGTTGCTGGAGCCGAGCGTATGGTGGCCGCGCTCGCTGAGCTGAAAGCCGAGCCGACGATAAAGCGCGCTCGCCTCATCCAGTCGATCGGCCACATTGATAACCGCGTGATCCAGCACAGGTACAGGAACGGGGATCGCCATCTCTTTTCTCCTCTTTTTCGTCATGCGCTGGCCAGGATATCCAGCGCGTGCGGCACAAGCTGAGTAAAGTAGTTCACCGCCGGTTCGATAATGCCTTCATCGGGATCGAACCCGGGATGATGCAGCCCGCATTCGCTGGCGCTGCCGATGCTGACAAACGCGCCCGGCACATGGTGCAGGTAGAAGGCGAAATCTTCGCCGCCCATCTGCGGCGTGCCGCGTTCGGCGCGGAAGCCGCTCGCCTGCGCCTGCGCCAGCATAAAATCGGCCCAGGCGGGCGTATTTACCAGCGCAGGCGGGCCGGCTACCCACTCCAGTTCCGCCTGCGCGCCGAAGCCGGCGGCGATGCTGCCGATAAGCTGGCGCATCTTGTGCGGGATGGCGGTGCGAATCGCATCGTTATGGGTACGCACTGTGCCTTCCAGTTCCACGCTTTGCGGCAGCACATTCCAGGTATTGCCCGCGGTAAAGCGCGTCACGCTGAGCACCACCGACTCCAGCGAACTGAAGACGCGGCTCGGCAGGGTTTGCAGCGCGGTCACGATATGACTGCCGATCACAATGGCGTCGATACCCTCATGCGGCCGCGCGGCGTGCGCGCCCCGGCCGTGAATATGAATGGTGAAGCGGTCAACGTTGGCGTAAAAGGCGCCGCCGCGCGTGCGCAGCGTGCCGAGCGGCAGATCCGGCGCGTTATGCATGCCGAAAATCGCCTGTACGCCCTCCAGCGCACCGGCGTCAATCAGCTGCTGCGCGCCGTTAAAGGTCTCTTCCGCCGGCTGGAACAGAATGCGCACGCGCCCTGGCAGCTGCTGCTCCTGCTGCCGCAGGCGGTGCGCCACGCCGAGCATTATCGAGGTGTGCAGATCGTGGCCGCAGGCGTGCATAACGCCAGGCTGCTGCGACCTCCACGGCCGGTCGACAGCCTCGTCGATGGGCAGAGCGTCGATATCGGCGCGCAGCGCAATCAGCGGTTCGCCCTGGCCTGTCTCGGCTACCACGCCGGTTTTCAGCGCCAGCGGCAGCAGGCGGATATCGGCCTGCCGCAGCCAGCGCGTGATGCGTTCCGTGGTCTGAAATTCATGATTCGACAATTCTGGATGCTGATGCAGCTCGCGTCGCCAGGCGATCAGTTGGTCAGGTGACAACATACTTATCCTTGTGCGTCAGAGGGCAGAAAGGGCTCGCCGAGCGTCAGCATCAGGCGGTTCGCCCAGGCGAAGAAAGCGGTCGACTGCACCAGGTCGAGCTGCGCCAGCGTATCCAGCCCCTGCTGGCGCAGCGCCTGAAGCTGCGCCTGGCTGGCGACGGGCGGCGTAACCGAGAGCGAGGCAGCGAAATCAATATCGGCGGCCCAGCGCGGCGACTGACCATGCGACAGCGCCGCGCCGGGCGCGACATTCAGCAGTTTCTGCACTGCATCCTTATCTTTAGAAAGCTGCGCCGCCTTGCGCGCATGCACCGAGGCGCAGTAGATGCAGCCGTTGATCTTGCTGGCTACCGTAGCGGCCAGTTCGCGTTCGGCGCGCGATAATCCGCCGGCGGTATAGAAGATGCCCTTGTCAGTGAGGGTGCGCTGCTCCAGCACCGGCTGGTTGCGCGCCAGCAGGCGGAAATAGTCGGAGTCGCTGTGGCCGAAACGCGCCAGAATCGCCTGCTCTTCGGCGTCAAACTCCGCCAGCGGCTTCGCCGCCAGCCAGGGTTCCCAGCCGAGTTCCGCCTGGGTAAAGGCGGTGGGCGCGGTTTGCCCGCTGGCGGTGCGTTCAGCGGTATGCCAGCGGCCTGCGACGGCGGCGCGCGGCGGGCTGCTCGTCTCTTCGCCCTGTAGCAGCCGCAAACCGGCAAGCAACCGACTCTGGAAGCTGATAAAGGCCACCAGCTGCGCCAGCGTGACTACGCCGCGCGCGCTCCAGCCAGCGTCGCGCAGCGCCTGGATATGCTCAGGCGCGGCGGCGACCGGCTCAAAGGTAAGGCGTCTGGCAAAGGCCAGCGCCTGCGTCTGGCGCGCGGCGTCGCCGAGCGGCTGGAACGCCTGATGCGCGGCATAGTGCGCGCGCAGCCGTTCAGCGCCATGCCACTCCGCCACCTGCGCCGCCAGCGCGACGCGTTCAGCCAGCGGGAAATCGGTCTCCTGCTGGCTGAACAGCACCTCATAGCTGCCCTGCGTATGCCGGGTGGCGGCATCGCGCGTGGCGCGCGCCTGCGCCAGTTCACTGGCGGGATCGATATCGGCCAGTTCGGCCAGCAGATCGTGGGATTGAGTCATGATTTCTCCTGAGAAGTCAGCGTGCGCAGCCAGGGCGCGATCTGTTCGGCGATAAGTTCAATAGAGCGCAAGGTATCGGCATGCGACGGCTCGACGGAGTGCACCTGAAACGAGATATCGGTAACGCGCGGCAGCACGCTGTCCTGCGCCAGCGAGGCGCGCACCCTGTCGGGATCGCCGATATGGGCGTCGAACTGCGCGAAAATATCGTCCAGCGACTCGCCGCGCAGCGCATGTCCGGCGGCGCGGTACTGCTGCGCCTGATGACGGATGCCCGGCTCGGCAACGCGGCGCGCCCAGGCGTCAGAATCGGCGACAAAAGCGGTGCGCGAGGCGAGAATACGCGGCGCAACGCCCGCAGGCAGCGCGGCAAGGTAGGCGTCGATAAGCGGGTTCTGTATCGCATCCAGCGCGCGCGCCGGATCTTCTGCCGGACGCGGCTGAGTGCGCGACAGCATCAGGCCGTGGCCAGCCGCCCCGGCGCGCGCCGCCCCCTCGGCGGAAAAGGTGGCGATCCAGACGCGCTGCGCCAGCTGCGGCGCGGCAGGGTAAAGATGATTATCAGGATGACCCAGCGAATCGCCGCGCCAGGCGCTGAGCAACTGATGCAGGTTATCGGCGAACGCGGCGGCGCGCTGTTCAAAGGTCAGGCCGAAGGGCAGAAAGGAGTCGGGCGTGCCGCCGGAGCCCAGGCCGATTTCCAGACGTCCCTCCGCCAGCAGATCCAGTACCGCCGCATCCTCCGCCACGCGCAGCGCATTTTCCATCGGCAGGGTGATAATCGCCGTACCGAGACGGATGGTGCGGGTATGCGCCGCCGCGTGCGCCAGAAAGACCAGCGGAGCGGGCAGGCCACCCTCCGCCTCGTGAAAATGGTGCTGCGCAATCCAGGCGCTGTCAAAGCCGAGCCGTTCGGCGTGCTGGATCTGTTCGGTTGCCAGGCGGTAGCGCTGCTGCGCAGATGCCTTATCCAGCAGCCGGGTAAAAAAGCCAATGCGTCGCGTCATGCGGAAGCCCTCATTCGCTGAGTAAACCGGGGAATAGCGGCGATCAGTTCGCGGGTATAGGCATGACGGGGAGCGGCAAACAGCGTGACAACGTCACCGCTCTCTACCACTTCGCCTGCACGCAGTACCGTGATGCTGTCAGCCATATGGCGCACCGTCGCCAGGTCATGGGTAATAAACAAATAGGTGAGGCCCAGCTCGTTCTGTAGCTGTTGCAACAGCAGCAGAATTTGCGCCTGAACAGTGACGTCGAGCGCCGAGGTCGCCTCGTCGAGCACCAGAATATCGGGGTTGAGGATGAGCGCGCGGGCAAGGGCGACGCGCTGGCGCTGGCCGCCGGAAAGCTCGCGCGCCCCGCGCGTCAGAAGCTCGGCAGGCAGCGCCACACGCTCCGCCACCGCCTCGGCGCGCTGCCGACGTTCAGCGGCACTGAGCCGTTCGAAATTGCGTAGCGGCTCCTCAATAATCTCCCGCAGCGTCTGGCGCGGATCGAGCGAGGCGAAGGGGTTCTGATAGACGAACTGAATTTTGCGCCGCAGCTGGCGCAGCGCTTCGCCGCGCAGCCCGCTGACCAGCGTGCCGTCCAGCGTGACGCTGCCGCTGTCTGCCTGTTCAAAGCCGAGAAGAATGCGCGCCAGGGTGGTTTTACCGGAACCCGATTCGCCGACCAGCGCATGGGTCGAGGCGCGCGCCACCTGGAAACTGACGTTATTTAACGCCTGTAACCGCTGGTTTTTGCCCAGGGTGAAGGCTTTACCGATAGCGCTGACGCTGATAGCGGGCGTCGCCAGGCGGTCCGGGACGCGGCGCGTAATGCGATGCGGCGCGGCATCCCGCAGCAGCTGGCGGGTATAGACGTGCTGCGGCGCGCCAACCAGCTGCGCGGCAGGCGCCGATTCCTGAATCTCGCCATGGCGGAACACCATAATGCGGTCTGCGCGCTCGGCGGCTAACGCCAGATCGTGGGTGACGAACAACACGGCGGTGCCGGAGTCGCGGCGCAGCGCGTCGAGCAGATCGAGGATGCGCTTCTGCACCGTGACGTCGAGGGCGCTGGTGGGTTCGTCGGCAATAATAAGATCGGGGCTGAGCGCCAGCGCGATAGCAATCAGCACGCGCTGTTTCATGCCGCCCGATAGCTGGTGCGGATACTGAAGCGCCCGCTGTTCGGGATGGCTGAGGCCGACGCGGGTCAGCAGCTCCACCACGCGACGCTGGCGCTCTTCACCGTTGAGCGCAGTATGCAGGCGCAGGATCTCCTCAACCTGCGCGCCAACGGTTTTTACCGGATTAAGAGAGTTGCCGGGATCCTGCGGCACCAGGCTGATGCGCACGCCGCGCAGCCGGTCGAGGCGTTTTTGCGACCAGTCGGCAATATCTTCGCCGTTCAGGCGGATCTCTCCGCTGTCGCGGCGGGCATTTTCCGCCATCAGTCCGATAATCGCCTGCGCGGTGGTGGTTTTACCGGAGCCTGATTCGCCTACCAGCGCCACCATTTCACCGGCCTGAAGTTCGAAGCTGACGTCGTGTACCACCTGACGCCATTGATGCCCGCTGCGATAGCTCAGGCTGAGATGTTTAACCGCCAGCAGCGGTAGGGGTGTGCTCATCGACGACCTCCTGCAATCTGAACGCTGATGCGACTGGCGGCGAGCACCACGGCGATCACCAGCAGGCCGGGGAACGTGGTCAGCCACCACGCGGTAGAGAGATAATTACGCCCTTCGGCGATCAGCAGTCCCCATTCAGGCGCGGGTGGCGGCGTGCCATAGCCGAGAAAACTGAGCGTCGAGAGCGCCAGAATTGCCTGGCCGAACTGCAGCGCGGCGAAGGCAATGGCGGGCGTCAGCGCATTGGGGACAATATGGCGGCGCAGCACAGCGAAAAAGGTGCCGCCGCTGCCGAAGGCCGCTTCAACATAATCGCTGTGGCGGATACGCACGACTTCGCCGCGCGTCAGCCGCGCGAAGCTGGCGATCGACGCTGCGCCCACCGCCAGCGCGGCGTGCAGCGTGCCGAAGCCGAGCAGGATCAATACGCTGAGCGACAGCAGCAGCGAAGGAATAGAGAGCAGGACATCGACGGCGCGCATGATCAGCGCCTCGGTTCTACCGCCGGTCGCGCCTGCCAGCACGCCGAGCGCACTGCCCGCCGTCAGCCCCATTGCCACTGCGATGGTCGCGGCGGAGAGGGACGCCGAGGCGCCGTAAACCATACGCGCCCAGAGATCGCGTCCCAGCTGGTCGGTGCCGAGCCAGTGTCCCGCCTGCGGTGCCAGGCGCTGCGTGCCGGGGATGCCTTCAGTGGCGCTGTAGTGGGTAAAGAGCGTCGGCGCGATCGCCGCGCCTGCCGCCAGTAGTAAAACCAGCCATGCCAGCCACAGGCCCGGCTGAATGCGCAGCGCCCGACGTCCGGCGGTCGGCGTGGCGCGCCGCGCAGAGGCATAATCAACAAGGCTCACAGGGCACCTCCGGAAACAGGTTGCAGGCGCGGATCGAACAGCGGCATCAGAAGATCGACCAGCAGGTTGATCGCCACAAAACCGAGCGCGGAGATCATCACCACGGCCTGAAGAACCGCGACATCCTGGTTATTGACCGCCTGCTGCGTCAGCTGGCCGAGACCGCCGAGGCCGAATACGGTTTCGGTGATTAGCGCGCCAGCGATCAGTTCGCCCAGCAGCAGCCCGGCGATGGTCAGCACCGGCAGCATGGCGTTGCGCAGCACGTGACGCCACAGCACGCGGCTTTCGCTTGCGCCTTTAGCGCGTGCCACCGCCACAAAGGGCTGGGTAGAGACCTCGTCGATGCTGCGCAGCAGGATCTGCGCCAGCGGCGCGGAGATCGGTACTGCCACCGTCACGATCGGCAGCAGCAAGCCCTGCCAGGGCGAAGGATTGATTACCGGGATCCAGCGCAGCTGGAAAGAGAAGATCTGAATCAGCGCAATGCCGAGCCAGAAAGTCGGTATCGAGATAAAAAGCGCGGGCACCGACTGTAACAGCGACCGCACTCTGCGCAGCGCGGGCAGACGGGAGAGCGCCGCCAGCCCGAAGGCGAGCAGCGTCGCCAGCAGAAAACCGCACAGCGCCAGACGCAGCGTGCCCGGCAGGCTGTCGGCAAGCTGCGCGCTGACTGCCACGCCCGCCTGCACTGAAAAGCCGAAATCGCCGTGAAGCATGGCAAAGAGCGTGTGCAGATATTGCCGCCATAGCGGACTGTCCGCGCCGTAGGCGAGGCGCATCTCCGCTATCTGCTGCGGGCTTAGCCCAAGGTCGGGGTTCTGAAATTTGATCAGCACCGCGTCGCCGGGCAACACCTGCAGCAGGAAAAAAGAGAGGGTAAAGGCCGCCCATAACACCAGCAGGCCGCTACTCAACCGATGCAGCAGATAGCGTCTCATTGTTCACCCCGCCTTAATGTTTTTCCAGCCAGGCGCCGTAGAACGCCGGGCGGCCGACCGCTTCGAAGCGCAGGCCTTTCAGCCAGGGCGCGCCAGCGAAGACCTGCGGCTCCTCGAAGATCGGGATGACGTAGGCGTTATCCAGCAGGTAGCGCTGCACGTCGCCAGTCAGCTGCAGGCGTTTCGCCGGATCGACCTCGGCGGAGATAGCCAGCAGCAGGTTATTCAGCCTGTCGTCGCGGAAGCTCCTGACTTTGTCGCTGGAGCCGCCTTTTTGCAGCAGCGCGTCGCGGTTGGCGGGATAGAACTGACTTTTCACTACATCCGGATCGGCGCGGCCCACTTCCGAGACGGTAAGCGGCGTCTTCAGCGGATCGAGGCTGTCGAGGGTTTTGCTGCCGGCGTCGCCCGCTTTAACCGTCAGCGCGACGCCAACCTGACGCCACTGCTGGGCGATTAGCTGCAATACCTCTTTGTTTTGCGGCTGCGGCAGCGATTCATAAACCGTCAGCGCCAGCGGCTTGCCCTCTTTTACGCGAATGCCGTCGGCACCCGTTTTCCAGCCCGCGTCGTCCAGCAGCTTTTTCGCCTGTTCCGGGTCGAATGTTAATTTATCGCTGAGGTCAACGAAGCCCGCCGCGCTCGCGGCAATGACCGATTTCGCCTGCGGATAGGCGGGGGAGAAAAGGGTATCGACCACCTGTTTCGCATTGGTGGCGTGCAGCAGCGCCTGTCGCACGCGCAGATCGCTTACCAGCGGATTGTCGGGGCGGAAGCTGATGCTGTCGTTCACGCCGCGCGTCGGTGCCGCGTAGAGAGGAAACTGCTGGTCCTTCGCCTGCTTCTCATCATAAGCCTGCACCTGGCGGATCACGTCTGCCTGGCCTGCCAGCAAGGCGCCGATGCGCACGCTGTCTTCCGGCGTGACGATAATTTTTATGCCGTCAAGGTTGGCAGGGCCTTGCTGCTGCGCATGTTTCGGCCCCCACTGATAATCCTTACGCGCGGCCAGATCGACCTCGCGGCCAAGCTTTTCGTCGCTGACCACAAAGGGGCCGGAGCCGATAATATGACGCGCGTCGCCAAGCTGGTCGAAATTACGCGCCAGCGTACTGAGCGAGACAAGACCGGAGCCAATGGTCGCGGTGCCCTGTAAAAAACCGGGCGACGGCTTTTTAAAATAAAACTTCACCGTCAGCGGATCGATAACTTCGCTGTGGTCATAGTTATTAATCACCTCGGATACCGGCAGGCGTTGCGCTTTATTTCCCAGCCCGTAGGTGTCGAAGTTTTTCGCTACTGCACTGGCATCCAGCGGCGTGCCGTCAGAAAAGGTCACGCCAGGGCGAATTTTAAAGGTGTATTCGGTGTTATCCGCATTGCTGCTCCAGCTCTCCGCAATCCACGGCTCGACCTGTAGCGTCTCAGGATTTTGCCAGGTGAGCTTATCGGTGATCTGATTAAGTATGCCGCCGTTGGGGTAGAAACCGCCGGCGGGCGGATAAAGCGTGGTGTGCGCCTGCTGCTCAAGGTAGATAAGCGTGCCGCCTTTAACCGGCGTCTCCGCCGCGTGAACCGTGAAACTCCCTGCAAGCAGAGCAAATGCCAGTGCGCGCGGCAGCGGCGAAAAATGAAATCGCATCATATGAATTCCTTTGTTATCAGTTGCCTCAGAGGCGGAATTCATCATCGGACGCGACGCAAGGCAAATGAACCAATGAATTGAGCAAAGCTTATCTGAAAATAACAAATGGTGTTTCGTACAGGCGAACAGCGGTTATCACAGAAGGCGGTGGATATATTTTTTGGTTATATTTGTTGAGGGACAAGTCGGTCTTCCTTGGCAATATCCAGGCGAAAATATCTTTATTTAATTTATTACAAATCGGACAGGATTAATCTTTAAACAGCAGTGATTTTTTAAATTTAATTGGCAAAAAACAACCTAAGTTAATACTATGTTGAAATCAGTTCACAACACATTGCTCTTTTAACTGACAAAGCCAAACAGTCATAAAACAAATTAGATAATTAGCATTTAATTCCGTCTTGTTTAGCTTGGGTTTCTTTTTGAAGTCACATAATTTTCTCATTCAATATGAACTCCCTGGTTAGTGATGATAGCACGACACCCACTAATCTCACCTTTGCAATCATTTATAATGAATATAATTATCAGGCTTATTTAATGCGAATTAAAAGCTCTCTTTTTGGTTGGGAAGAAACCGGTTTGGATGTATACAGAAAATGCCATTATGAGTTAAATGGTAATGCTTCTAGCGATCCAGATCTCCTTAACTTTCAGCATCAAATCTATAATATTAAGCACCGCTATATGATAAAGGTAGACAACAAAGGAAATATTCTTGCAGCAATATGTGTTTGGGATGATAAATATTTGGCAAACGATCCGAGAACCAGCGAATTGACCAGCTCAGAATTACTCCCTATATCCTCAAACGAATTGGTTTTACCAATAAGCAAGGATGCAAAAATAATTCTACCTTTCAAAACAAAGATTTTATCTTCCCTGCATGGTGCAAATATTTTAAATAGTACCTTTAGATTTAATGCCAGGCGCAAAA
The DNA here is from genome assembly GCF_022346905.1 of Pantoea sp. ACRSB. Lineage (NCBI taxonomy): Bacteria > Pseudomonadati > Pseudomonadota > Gammaproteobacteria > Enterobacterales > Erwiniaceae > Pantoea > Pantoea sp. ACRSB. Next base: position 271,812 of record NZ_JAKRNL010000004.1, read on the forward strand.
TTTGTATTGCTCGCAATCCTCTTGAGTTTTCCTCGAAAACACGACAAACCAGAAAGAGAGAGTTAAAGAAATTTATGGAGATGGGCGGCGAGATCTTGGATGTAGAAAACTTTGACGCGAAAACGACAATGTACATCTTTGATGATCTTTTCTATAAAAGGCGTGGCAAGCATGCCATTAACTTATCGCTGAATATTGAATTAATAAAAAGTTTTCCTGAAAAATTTGTGGGTAAGATACTTTTCATGCATGGTAAGCCATGCGCCATGCAGTTGATCACCAAAATCGAGTGTAAAGGAGCAATATTTTTTGATTACATTAATATAGGGCTGGATACAGCATTAAAAAACTTAAGTCTGGGGACTGTTCTTACCTGGGTGAATGTAAATCACGCTAGTGAGATGTGTGTTAAAACAAATAAGGCCATGCGTTTTTCGTTTGGAAGGCCAACCTTTGATTATAAGGCACGCTGGTGTGACAGTTATGAACTAGGCAGAAGCCTGGTTATATAATTTGTTAATTTGGCATGCTCGACCATGGAATGAGCTTATAAGCTGATTCATCTTTCAAGCGTATCAGGTTAATACTTTTAAGCTCTCCTGGATATGCCATCAATTTAATCAGGCCGGCTTTGTGCTCATCAGTAATGACATCCCGTTGCAGTTCTGTTCGCCAGTCTGATGTTATGTCATGTGCAGCGGTGAGGGCCTCCGCCGGTCCCGTTCGGCTCAGATCTGGCAGCCTATAACTGGATCGTTCAGCATGGGCTTACCGCTACTGTTTATTATATTCGACACTATCATAAGCCCCCTCTGCTATCTCCCTGATGAGGCATGTATATTCTTAACCTCTGTGCTTAAAGAGGAGGCTATGGATGAAAAAATTTTTTAGTGGTGTAATTCAGGATGTGCGACACTCATTCCATGAATCTGTATACTGGATATTACCATCAACAATTTTCCAGCTGATTTTTTCATACTGTAAGCTTACGCTATTTTACGTGGTTCATTTTTTCATTGCCTGCTAATTTTACATTAGGCACACCACAATGATTGCATTGTTCGAGAGCCCAAAAGTGATCGTACTTTACAAGCTCCAGACGGAATTCGTTCGTTGCCGCGATCCAGCGTCCACGACTACCCCATCTGATTTTTCCAGCATCGTCTCTCCAGTTTGGTCTTTACGCGGCATGCTGAGCACCCCTGGAAAAGTGTATATAACTCAGCAACTGCAAGCGGCATTTTTTTCAAGTTACATCTAGTCCCAAATGGGAAGAAAAACGTTCAGACCAGATGTTTACTTAATGATAAAAATAATTAGCATAAAACGATTAGCCGCAATGCTCTATTTCGGAAAAGTCGTTTATGGCTTGCCCGGCAGGCAGTTGATACTCTTTTACCCGCTAAAGGATTAAGCAAATGGCTCTACAAGGGAGTTTTGTATTAAACGGTGCAAATTACGCCCCCTTTGACCTATACGGGGTAGGCGTTTTTATGGCTTTCTCAGGAAATGGCTTTTACCGCAATAATGTTGCCTGTGTGACAATCCCTAATAACGGCCCCATACCACCAGGCAGATACTGGATAGTAGAACGTGGAGCTGGCGGCATTGGCTCTTGGGTTAAAGCTAGATCACTAGATTTAGTAAATAAAATTTTCTATGGCGCGGAATTTGGTCGTGATGAATGGTTTGCCTTATACAGGGACGATGGAAGCATTGACGATACGACCTGGATTAATGGGGTTAGCCGGGGACTATTTAGATTGCACCCTGGGAGAATTTCAGAAGGTTACATAACGATTGTGCATAATTCTGATTACGCGCTGATAAGAAATGCTTTACTGAGAACAACACCAATGCAGGTTCCTCGCATTGAATCCCTTAAGGCTCGAGGCTGGATTGAGGTTATAGCCCATGACTATAAAAACATTTGCCCGAAGAGTTTCTAAAGTTGCGCTTTACTTCTTCATCTGCCTGATTGTGGGTCGCTTAACTGGAAACCCAGAATTATGGTTTGACCATGAGCTGGCGGATCGTATCGCTCAAATAGTTTATGGACCCGGTGAAATAGGCGCAGATAATTTTTTTGATCTCTATACTTATATTTCAGTAATTACTTTGATTCTTGTTTCAACTCCAGTTTATGTTTTTATAATGATAATCATAAAAAAAATAAGATGATAAAATTCCAGCACCTTAGTATATGCGGATCAAAAAGGATGGCGGTGCCGATATCAAAGGCGCTGCAGGTATTGAAGATTGTTAAGGCCATATTGAAACAGTCGGGTTAAGTTATGGTGTAAGTTTGCCTATAGAGAGCCGGGCAGAAAAGTCACTGGATTTAATTGTACTTTTACAAATACTAAGTTGAATGAAATAACACATTAACGTATGATGAGGAAATTAATATTCAGCATGGAAAATAGGAGGTGGGAATGCTATATATCCTGATTCATAAGAATGGCTTCCTGGTATTTTAAGTGAATTCATTCAGATTTATCAAAAAATATTTATTAACCCTACCCCCCCCCCAGTAATTGATAAGTTAATCTCATTCTTTACCAGAGCATTCCTCTGGCAGGGTTTTGCCGGGCTTTTCAATCCAGCAATCATTATCAAAACAATAAAAATTCAAATGTAAATGCTATTATTTATTTTTTTAACAATCAAAATAGAATTAATTTCCAAGTTCCTGTAAATATTTTAAAGTAAGTAAGTAAGGAAAAGGAATTTCAAGTTAAAATTATTTTGAAAATGAGTATGTCATTCATGTTGTTCGACGATCATTCCATGAATCTGTGAATTGAATATTACCATCAACAATTTTCCAGCTGATTTTTTCATATTGTAAACTTACGCTTTCTACGTGGTTCATTTTTTCATTGCCTGCTAATTTTACATTAGGAACGCCACAATTGACGCCGGTAATTTTGACACTTTCCATCAGCACGCTGTAATAGCAAACTTCCTGTCCGGCATCGTCGATGTGATAAAAACAGATTTCTGCACTTTTAAGTGTCTGGCCAGTAGCCGCGGCCTTGTAAAGATAAGGCGTTGAGCTATCAACCTCTTTTTCGATCATCATTGCTGAATGTTGACGCGTGCCAGTGATTTTACCTGTTGCGCTGTCTACAGGCAGATTAATACCATGACTTAATCCAAGTATTTCTATACTGCCTTCGCGATCCTGAACGTCTACAGAGCCTTTAATATCGGCACCGCCGTCATCTTTTAACCACATATAGGGAGGGATTGGCATATGAATGTTTCCTTATTTTACGAAAGATTTTCATTATAGCTAAGTAAATTAGTGCAGTGATTAAAGTTACTATAGCTACATCGGTATAAAAATAAGCATCATAGAGTGATTCAGCGTTTATATCTCCGCTTATAACAAGAGCCAGTTTGCATGCAAAATCATGACTTATGAAGCTATCTGGATTCGGGAGCGTTCTTCCTGAGGTAATGAAAATTGTTATTAACAATGTTGTTTTAGCGAACTTACGGGCAAGTATTCGTACCATTGGATGTTACCTCAACCCAGCACGAACCAGTATCCTGGGCAATGGTTATGCATCCTTCTGATAAAGTATCAGGATGCAATCTGAAGCCCGCCATAAATCGGCGTCCTTTAAAATAAAAATTCCCGGTAGAGCCATTTACTTGTTCCTTTAACCAGTAAAAAGTATTAACCGCCAGCCAGAGCATGAAAGGCTTGTCTGAGAGAGTGCAGAACGGATAACTATTTTATATTAATTAGTTTGCTTGTTTAGTAAATATATCTCCTGGAAGTATTGCTTCCCATTTAGGAAGGGATGTTACTTATCAAGTCCACCGCTTTTGATTGTTATGTTTATATAATGTGGTTTTAAAGCGGGGTTCAATTAACACCAAAAGGCCAGATTTTTGCTTCCTCTGCTCACCCAAACGTTTCTGTCGATAATTACTGGTAAGCGTTACTTCTTCTGTTTTGTCACCATCACTTACCGTCAGTCTATATGCCTGTTTCAGCAAAACATTCCCGTTTAGTTTGTTAGCCATGTCCCACCAGGGAAAGTAAATAAACACATAAAAGGAACTCGCACATAATTGCATGTTTTATAAAGGGGTGGTAGTGGAACCCAGCATCCGATCTGCCCGATATGAAAAAATTAAATATGCATGTGACAATAACATGTTTTACGAATTATTAACCTCGCCTCACACTGAGCCGCAACTGAATATGAGTGAGGAAAGGTGAATGTCATATCGTCTGAGTCTGCTGGATAAATCGCCGGTGCTGGCGGATGAGTCGGCCAGCAGCGCGTTGCAGCGCACATTGCAGCTGGCGCAGCTGGCAGAACGCTGGGGCTATCACCGTTTCTGGCTGGCTGAACACCACAATATCGCGCAGCTGGCGAGCCCGTCGCCGGAGGTGCTGATCGCCTGGATTATCGCGCAGACGCAGCACATTCGCGTCGGCTCTGGCGGCGTAATGCTGCAACACTACAGCCCCTATAAGGTGGCGGAAAACTTCAACCTGCTGGCGTCGCTGGCGCCGGGCCGCATCGACCTGGGCGTCGGCAAAGCGCCGGGCGGGCTGCCGCTGTCGACCCGCGCGCTGCAGGCGGGCGTAAACGCAGAGGCGAAAGGGAGCTTTGCCGATCAGCTGCGACAGCTAAGCCAGTGGCTCGATGCGGCGCCGCAAAAGGCGGTCGACGAAGAGAGTCTGTACGCCACGCCGCTGCCGTCGCGCCCGGCCAGTCGCTTTCTGTTGGGCGCCAGCGAAGAGAGCGCGACGCTGGCCGCGCAGCAGGGCTGGCAACTGGTATTCGCCGCGCACCTCAACGGCGACAGCCAGCTTATGGAGAATACCCTCGCCACCTACTATCGCCTCAGCGGTCAGCGCGCCCTCGTCGCGGTGCAGGCGGTGGTGGCTGACTCTCCGGCTGAAGCGGATTTACTGGTAAACGGCCTGCGTCACTATCACGTCAAGGTCAACGGCGGACAGGGAGTCAACGTCGGCAGCCTGGAGCAGGCGGAACGCTACGTGCGTCAGGGCGGCTTTACCGATTATGTTATCGAGCCGCGTACGCCTTCGCTGCTCAAAGGCACCGCCGCGCAGGTGCGCGCCCAGCTTGACGCGCTGCATCAGCGCTATGCCGTCGAAGAGTTCATTATCGATACGCCAGTCGGCGAGCCGAAAGCGCGCATACGTTCGCTGGAGTTGCTGGCGGCCACCCATCTGGTCGCGGCCTGACCCTGGCGGAGACAGCTATGAGCACAACTTTTGATTCACAGCTGATTGCGTGGCGTCGCGAGCTGCATACCTGGCCGGAGCTTTCCGGCAAAGAAGAGGCGACCACCGCGCGTTTGCGCGCGTGGCTGCAGGCGGCGGATATCAGGCTGCCCGATTACGCGCTGAAAACCGGGCTGGTCGCGGAGATCGGCCAGGGCGACGCTCTGATCGCGCTGCGCGCCGATATTGACGCGCTGCCGGTGCATGAAGCGAGCGGCATGTCTTTTCATTCGCGTCATCCCGGCGTAATGCACGCCTGCGGCCATGACGTGCATAGTGCAGTGATGCTGGGCGCGGCGCTGCTGCTGAAGCAGCATGAAGCGCAGCTCAACGGCCGGGTACGTATCCTGTTTCAGCCCGCAGAAGAGATCGCCGCAGGGGCGCGGCAGTTTATTCATGCAGGCGTGCTGGAAGGGGTACAGGCGATCTTTGGCATGCATAACGAGCCGGGCCTGCCGACTGGCGTTTTCGCCACGCGCGGCGGCGCGTTCTACGCTAACGCCGATAAATTTATTATCCGCGTCCGCGGCAAAGGGGCGCACGCGGCGCATCCCGAACAGGGCACAGACGTTATCGTCGCCGCCAGCCAGATTATCCAAGGGCTGCAAAGCCTGACCAGCCGCAGTTTCAATACTCTCGACAGCCTGGTGCTGAGCATTACGCGTATCGACGCAGGCAAAACCTGGAACGTGCTGCCCGGCAGCGCGGAGTTCGGCGGCACCGCGCGCACTCACGATCTCAACGTGCGCGCCGGGCTGGAAGCGCGCGTGCGTGCGCTGGTGACCCATTTCGCCGAGGCGGCAGGCGCGGAAGCGACCCTGAGCTGGCATGCGGGCCCGCCGGTGTTGATCAACGATGCACACTGGGCGCGCGTCGCCAGCGATGTCGCCGAACAGACGGGCTATCGCGTTCAGACCGCCGATCTTCATCTTGGCGGCGAAGACTTTGCTTTCTACCTGCAACAGGTACCGGGCGCGTTCGTCAGCATCGGCAGTGCCAGCGCGTTCGGCCTGCATCACTCCTCTTTTAATCCCGACGAGGCGCTGATCGCGCCCGCCGCGCGCTACTTCGCGCAGCTGGCGCAGCACGCGCTGCAACAGCTTAACGCGCGATGTTGCGACGCCATTCTGACCTGATCCCCTGAACTGAACGGCATTCGCGCGGCCCGATCCGTTGCGCGGGATGCACCGCTGCCACAAAAACAGAGAGAACATCATGACGAAGAGAGAACTTCGACTGGGCACCATCCTGCATGGCGCATCAGGCAATATGTCCGCCTGGCGGCATCCCGCCGCGCAGGCTGATGCCAGTATCAGCTTCGACTACGCGAAACGCATCGCGCGCAAAGCGGAAGAGGGCAAACTCGATTTTCTGTTTGTCGCCGACGGCCTCTATATCAATGAAAAGTCGATCCCTCATTTTCTGAACCGCTTTGAGCCGCTGACGCTGCTGTCGGCGCTGGCGGGCGTCACTGAACACCTGGGGCTGGTGGGGACGGTATCGACCTCCTACAGCGAACCCTTTATTACCGCGCGCCAGTTCGCCAGCCTCGACCACCTGAGCGGCGGCCGGGCGGGCTGGAATGTGGTGACCTCGCCGCTGGAAGGCTCGGCGAAAAACTTTTCGCGCAGGCAGCATCCGGAACATGCGCTGCGCTATCGCATCGCCGACGAATATCTCACCGTGGTGAAAGGGCTATGGGATTCGTGGGAAGAGGACGCCTTCATACGCGATAAAGCGAGCGGCAAATTCTTTGACGCCAGCAAGATGCACGCCATCGACCATCATGGCGATTTCTTCCAGGTGGCCGGACCGCTGAATATTCAGCGCACGCCGCAGGGGCGTCCCATCGTTTTCCAGGCGGGCGCGTCCGAAGATGGCAAAAAGCTGGCGGCGCGCCATGCCGACGCTATTTTCACCCATCAGCCGACGCTGGAGGAGGCGCAGGCGTTCTATCACGACGTGAAGCGTCAGCTGGCGGACAATGGTCGCCAGCCGGAAGATCTGCATATCTTTCAGGGCGTGAGCGTTATTGTCGGCGACAGCGCCGAGGATGTGGAGCAGCAGTATCAGGCCACCGCCGCGCTGGTCTCGGTCCAGGATGCGCTGAACTATCTGGGCCGCTTCTTCGATCACCATGACTTTTCACAGTATCCGCTGGACGCGCCTTTCCCGGATATCGGCGATATCGGCCAGAACAGTTTCCGCAGCACAACCGACGAGATCAAACGCAAGGCGCGCGAACACCACCATACGCTGCGCCAGGCGGCGCTGGAAGCGGCGACGCCGCGCCCGCTGTTTCACGGCACGCCAGAGCAGGTCGCAGATGGCTTACAGCACTGGTTCGAACACTTCGCCGCTGATGGCTACATCATTCAGGGCGGTACTCCCGATACCTTTGAACGCTTCGTCGATCGCGTGGTGCCGGTGCTGCAGGCGCGCGGTCTGACGCGACGCGACTATCCCGGCACCACCCTGCGCGCCAGCTTTGGCCTGAAGGAACCGGTCAATCAGTTCTCACAACAATAAGAGCACCTTCGCTATGCAGAATAATAAAACTTACATCGCCGCTCTGCTGCTGCTGACCGCCGCCGGCTCCGCTTACGCCGCAGGGACCAGCGTCGCCTACAACGGCCAGCGCGTCAGCCTCGAAGCCAATAAAGCGCCAGTTCATACCGTGAAAAACGACCAGGCAGTGGCGCAGTTGCCCGCTGGCCATCACTTTGTGGTGCCGGGCTCCTTTACCGTGGCGGTCGCGGCGCAGAACTCGCCGCCGCTGACGGTTTTCTCGGACGATAACAAAACCCTGCTGGGCAGCGAGGTGGATATTGCCCGGCTGGTGGCCGACAGCCTTGGCCTGAAGCTCAACGTGGTGCCGACCTCCTGGGAAGACTGGCCGCTCGGCGTCGCTTCCGGCAAATATGACGCGGCTATCTCTAATGTCACCGTGACTAAAGCGCGCAAAGAAAAGTTCGATTTTGCGACCTATCGCCGCGATACGCTTGGTTTCTACGTTAAGGCCGACAGCAAAATCAAGGCGATTAGTCAGCCAGAAGATATCGCCGGGCTGCGCATTATCGTCGGCTCCGGCACCAATCAGGAGGCGGTACTGCTCGCATGGGATAAAGCCAATCAGGCGAAGGGACTGCAGCCTTTCACTCCGATCTACACCAAAGACGACGCCTCTCAGACGCTGGCGCTGCAGTCGGGCCGCGCTGACGCTTATTTCGGACCAAACGTTATCGGCGCATGGAAGGCGGCGCTGACCGGCAAAACGCGTCTGGTAGGCAGTTTCGACGGCGGCTGGCCGAAGGTGGCGCATATTGCCGTTACGGTGAAAAAAGGCAGCGGCCTGGCCGAGCCGATCAGCACCGCGCTTAACGGCGTGATCCAGAACGGCGACTATCTCAAGGTGCTGAACCGCTGGGGCGAGGGTGTGGAGAAGATCGACCGTTCAGAAATCAATCCGCCTGGGCTGGGCGACTGAGAGGTGAAATATGAGCCAGCTAACTTTTCGCGATGTGTCGCCGGAAGCGCCTGAGTTACAGCCAATTTTAAGCGGACTTTTCGCCTTTTACGCCTCGCGCTACGGCGACTTTTTCCGCAGTAGTCAGGAAGTGGAAAAAACCGAGTGGTATCTGCCGCCGCATGGCCTGTTTATTGTGCTGGAGCGCAACGGCGAGATTATCGCCATGGGCGCCTATAAGCCCTTTGACGCAGAGACGGCTGAACTCAAACGCATCTGGACGCGCGGCGATCTGCGCCGTCAGGGGCTGGCGCTGCAAGTGGTACAGGAGCTGGAGCGGCGCGCGCTGCGCGCGGGCTACCGGCGTCTCTATCTCACCACCGGCTTTCGTCAGCCGGAAGCGGTGCGTCTCTATCGCGCACACGGCTACCAGCCTCAGTTTGACCCCAGCGGCGATCTGGAGCGCTACGGGCAACCGCCCTACGACGGCCGTCTGCGTTTTACCAAAGTTATCGACGTCAACGGCGTCGCCCAGGCGAGTTAAGGAGCCAAAATGAACGGCGATCATCAACAGTTAAAAGTGGTGCCGGCGCGTTATCCGGCCCGCACCCTGGGGGCGCTTGTCGCCCTGTTTATTCTGGCTGGCGTAACCGAGTCGGTAGCGCTTAACCCTCGCTGGGAGTGGGGCGTATTCGGCCGCTGGTTCTTCGACCCGGTGATCCTGCATGGTCTGGGGCAGACGCTGCTGCTGACGCTGCTCGGCACCCTGTTCAGCCTGATTTTCGGCGGCGTGCTGGCGCTGGCGCGGCTCTCTTCGTCATGGCTGCTCAGCAGCCTGGCCTGGGGCTACATCTGGCTGTTCCGCTCGCTGCCGCTGATTGTGGTGCTGATTATTCTCTATAACTTTTCCTATCTCTACGACACGCTGTCGTTCGGCATCCCTTTTACCGCGCTGGCCTGGGGGCATTTCCAGACTATTAACGTGCTGGGGCAATTTCCGGCGGCGGTGATCGGCCTGACGCTGGTGCAGGCGGCCTACAGCGCGGAGATCATTCGCGGCGGTTTTCTCGGCGTCGATCATGGCCAGACAGAGGCCGCCTCGGCGCTCGGCCTCTCCGCAACGCGCCGCACCTTCCGCATTATTTTGCCGCAGGCGCTGCGCGCCATTATTCCCACCGCCTTTAACGAGATCATCAGCCTCGCTAAAGGTACGGCGATGGTTTACGTGCTGGCGATGCCGGAGCTTTTTTACACCATCCAGATGATCTACAACCGCAACCAGGAGGTGATTCCGCTGCTGATGGTGGGCGCCGCCTGGTATCTGATTATCACCACAGTGCTGTCTGCTATTCAGCACAGCGTCGAGCGCTGGCTGGCGCGCAGCGTGACCCGCGATGCGCAACCTTCACGCTGGCGCCAGTGGCGCAGCCGCCTGAACCCCGTTGCCGTAAATGAGGAGATAAGCCATGTCCGAAGCCATTGATTATCGTAAGGCGCATACCACCGGCGCTATCAGCATCACCGGCGTCAGCAAAAGTTACGGCCGTCATAAGGCGCTGGACAACGTGTCGCTTGAGCTGGATCCCGGTTCGGTAACGGTAATTGTCGGCCCGTCCGGCTCCGGCAAATCGACGCTGCTGCGCACGCTTAATCATCTGGAGCGCGTCGATGAGGGATTTATCCAAATCGACGGCGACTATATCGGCTACCAGCGGCGCGGCGACAAACTCTATGAGCTAAAGGAAAAGGCGATTTTGCGCCAGCGCGTTAACGTCGGCTATGTGTTCCAGAACTTCAATCTGTTCCCGCATCTGACGGTGCTGCAAAACCTTATTGAAGCGCCGATTGCGCATCGCCAGCTCTCGAAACGCGACGCCATTACGCGCGCCGGCGAACTGCTCGATATTGTCGGGCTGCGCCATAAGGCCGACGCCTGGCCGCGTCATTTATCCGGCGGCCAGCAGCAGCGAATCGCTATTGCGCGGGCGCTGATGCTTAACCCGCGCGTCATGCTGTTTGACGAACCCACGTCGGCGCTCGATCCAGAGCTGGTGGGCGAAGTGCTCGACGTGATTAAAAAGCTGGCGCAATCGGGCACCACGCTGGTGATTGTGACGCATGAAATCGGCTTCGCGCGCGAAGTGGCGGATAACGTCGTGTTTATGGTGGATGGCAAAATCGTCGAACAGGGCAGCGCGACGCAGGTGCTGAATAATCCGCGCCATGAGCGCACGCGCCGCTTCCTGGCGCGCGTGTTATAGGGCAAACAAGATGAAACGTTTTTTACTCGCCGCGCTGCTGCTCGGCGCGGGCCAGCCTGCGCTGGCGGAACCGCTCGACGCCACGAAAAATGAGACGCCGATTGACGCGCCGATGAACCCAGAGGCGATAAACAAAATCCCGCAGGGTTTCCATTTTATCGAGCCGGGCTATCTGACCGTGGCGACCACCAGCAACAACTCGCCGCCGCTTGGGCTGCTGGCGAGCGACAATAAAACGCGCATCGGCAGCGACGCCGATTTTGCCCGGCTGCTGGCGGATAGTCTTGGGCTGAAGCTGCGTCTGGTGCCCGCCTCGTGGGAAGACTGGCCGCTCGGCGTAACGGCCGGACGCTATGACATAGCGATGTTTAATATCGCGGTGACGGAAGAGCGCAAGAAGAAGTTTGACTTCGCTACCTACCGCGCCGACGGCCACGCGTTTCTGGTAAAGGCAAATAGCGCCATCAGCGCCATTAACAAAGCGGAGGATATCGCAGGGCTGCGGGTTATTGTCGGCTCCGGCACGAATCAGGAGCGCATTTTGCTCGGCTGGGATGAGCAGAACCGCGCAAAAGGATTAAAGCCGGTGACGCCGGTTTATCTCGCTGACGAGGCGGCGGCAACGCTAACGCTGCTCTCAGGACGCGCCGACGCCCTGTTCGGGCCGCAGTCGATGGCCGCCTGGAAGGTCGCTTCACGCGGCGATATGAAGATTGTCGGCTATGGGCCGGTGCGATCCTGGGTGGCGGTCACAACCAAAAAGGGCAACGGTCTGGCGGAGGCGTTGCAGACGGCGTTGAACGGCACCCTTAAAGGCGGTCAGTATCAGCAGGTGCTGACGCGCTGGGGCGAGCAGAATGAGGCGATAGAATCGTCGCAGGTGAATCCACCTGGAATTGTTTACTGACTCTGTCTGCAACAGATGAGCCGATTTCTGTTAAGTCACCTGCTGCAGGAAACGCAGCAGGAACAGGCAAGACGCAATGGCTCAGGTCGAAAAAGGGGCAGGGACAGAACCCGTTGTGAATTTCAGTTACCCTAATAATCAGGGCATAACGTTGCGAACAGAGCGTGATAAACGCTTCTGATTTAGACCTTTACGCACAGACTTTGAAAATCAAACGATACATAACATGAAGGATATGTTTGAGGAAAATATCTATGCCAGTCGCATTGGCGTTTATCACGCAGGTTCCCGTATCGAAAGCTTGGGCAACCTGGCGCTGCTGCATGATAAAAAATATGCCGAAAACAGCCATCAGGAGAATACCCATTTTAATTCCCAACCGGTTACGGCTGAAAAGGCAGGGCTTTTTTCCTGTTGAATTTTCTGAACCGTCGTTGAGCATAAATGGCGTCCTGGTAATATTAAAAGGAAAAAGTCATCATACCATAGAGTCTGGCGCTACGTTGCTAACGCGCGGCATAATTTACATGGCGTGCTGAGTGTTGCATTGAGCCATATCAATAGAATGCCTTGATCTATTACCAGGCAATGAACGCCTGTCGATATATTTTATCCGCTTAGCTGGAATTCATAAAAAGCGGAATTATCAGGAAACCCCAGCAATAATAGCGCGTTGCCTGCCAGCCGACGGGCTAATGATTAAACGTTCGGCCGGAGGCTTGCGATAACCGACACTGTTTATTAATTTCATCCTCAATGTCGCGCGCCTTCGCGTGCTCCACCAGCCCTTTAAATTTTCGCTTAAGTTCAATGCCGGCAGGGGAGCAATCATCAAGATTAGCCAGGTAAACGGCTGCGCTATAGGCGTTATAGCACTGCTCAGCATCCGTTACCTGCTTTTTACATGCGCTAAACAGGCTAAAGGTGGCGTCGGGTGCCTTAATCATGCGTTCCATTTCAGGGTTGCTGCGTACGGTTTTCAGCACTCCTGGCATAACTAGCAGGCCTGATATCAGGGCAATGAGTGAGAGAAGCGTGATAAAACACCTGTAGGACATCTTTCCGCCTTGGCATATTTTTCTTTTCTTCTACTCTATCCTGATTCCATCGGGACGCCTTGCTAAAATTAATGACAGCGCCATGCTCCGCCGGTAATCACGACATTCGTCTCCTGAGAACCGCCGCCTGAACCGTCATAATAGCCGCTGGTGCCCGCGCGGTTAGTAATTAATGAAACGGTATTGCCGCCCAGTTTTGCCGTCTGGTTACGTAGAGAGTTTAACGCGCCGGTTTCCAGATTGGCATTCGATGTCCATCCTCCGGTAAGGAAATTACCTTGATCGCCAGTAACTGTGCCCAGGAAAGTACAGTCCCCTTTGGGATCGCCATTCATTACTCTGACATTTTGCGCGTTTGCATCCAGCTGATTTGCGCTACAGGCGGTAAGCAGAAGTGGAAGAAGGAGTAATAGCTTTTTCATCAAAGAGACCTTAAATTGAAATCAGACAGTAAGACATAAGCCTGTTTCAAAAAATTATATCCAGATAAGCTTAAATATAATCTCAATGGGAATCCCCCTTTAGCGCTGTTTACTGTGGCGACGTGTTGTTTTTGTTTGGCAGTATGGTTGAACTTGTTAATTTAAAACGCGCTTTATGATAAAAGAGTCTGTTGCGAGGAATAAATACGAATAACTGTCAGAAATAACGTTGCTATCGGTCTGCTTTATCTGGTCGCTTTTGGTAAGTATCGGTGACAGCCTTTTTAACCAGTGCGTTTTATAAATTAAATAACCTGCGGCTGAAAGCTGGCCTCGCGCCACCCGTAACGGTTCAGTTTGAATTGATTACAGGGATAATCCCGGCTGAACTCCCGAAAAGAGGGGGCGGCTGGCATCTTCTCCCTGCTGGCCGACGATAAAGGCCTGCGCCACCTTTACCAACGAGCGTGCAAGGCGATTAATTCTTTTAGTCCTTTCTTTGCGTCAGCTAGACTCTACTCCATCAGCCACGTCTTTTACGTGAAGCAGCAAAAAACAGGATAGCAAGCAGGACAAAATCACCCTGCATCCTGACTAAATCATAATAATTCTATAGGCTTGCAATGAAAATCCGCTTTCTGTCAGCCAATGAGCTTAAGCTGACCGAGGTACGCAAAATCCTCGAACCGGTCGGCGTCGACGTACTGCCCATCGCGCGCCGTATCGAAGAAATCCAGACGGAAAACGAACTCGAACTGGTCCGTGACAAGCTGACCAAGGCGTTTTCCATTATCGGGCGTCCGCTCTTTGTCGAGCATACCGGGCTATATCTTGACGGGCTGAACGGTTTGCCCGCCGGTCTGACGCGTATCTTCTGGAACCGGCTGGAGGCTGAACGTTTCGCCAAGCTGGTGCAGGGGCTGGACAGCCAGGCGGTGACGGCGAAAACTGTGCTGGGCTACTGCGACGGACGCAAAATGTATCAGTTTCATGGCGAAGTACGCGGCACTATCGCGGCTAAACCCGCCGGGCCGCGCGAGTTTCAGTGGGACTGTATTTTTATCCCGGAAGGCTATAACCAGACCTTTGCTGAAATGGGCGAGCTTAAAAATGAGATCTCCATGCGTAAACTGGCGCTTGATCGCTTCGCCGACTTTTTAAAAAACGCCCGAGGACTGGCATGAAACCTGAACTGAAACGCGCCTATGATTCCGGCAAACTGATTCTGTTCGCTGGCGCGGGAATATCACGCAATCTTGGCCTGCCGGAGTGGCATGAGCTTATTGCTCATCTGGCTAACGAGCTGGGCTACGATCCCAAAATCTTCAATACATACGGGACGCACCTTTCGCTGGCGGAATACTACAAACAGAAAAAAGGCTCGCTGGGGCCGCTGCGCAGCTGGATGGATCGTGAATGGCACCGGCCGGACATTGATGTCCGATCGTCGGAAATCCATACGATGATTACGCAGGGCAACTTCAGCCGCATCTACACCACCAACTACGATCGCTGGCTGGAAGCGGCGCACGAGGCGCATGGCGTGCCCTACAGCAAAGTCGCGAACGCCGCCGATCTGGTGGCGCTGACCGAGGACAAGCGGCATATCATCAAGCTTCACGGCGACTTTGATGACGATACCTCTATCGTGCTGGATGAAAGCAGCTATTTTGAACGCCTCTACTTCGACTCGCCGCTTGATATCAAACTGACGCACGACGTGATGGGAAATTCGGTCCTGTTTGTCGGCTACAGCATCAGCGATTTTAATATTCGACTGTTGTTCTACCGTCTGACCAAAATGTGGAGCAGAACAGGGCTGGCTACCGCGCGTCCCAAATCCTATCTCTTTACTAACCGCAACAATCCTGTGGCGCGCGAAGTGCTGGGACAATGGGGGATCGAGATGATCGTGTCGGAAGAGGATGACCCGCGTAAAGCGCTGGCAGAGTTTCTTAATGATTTGATTTCATAAAGAAAAATATTCATCCATTCAGTACGGCGACGCGGTTTAAAAAAGGATGCAATCTCGCCACAGGAGAGATATACTGTATATATTAACAGTATCTGAGAGGCAAAAATGGCTGTCGAAATTAAATACGTAGTCGTCAAGAAGGGTGAAGAGAAAATGACGTTTGCCAGCAAAAAAGAGGCGGATGCCTACGATAAGATGCTCGATATGGCGGAGGCCTTTACCGACTGGTTAGCGCAGCAGCAACCCGATATGGATGAGTCTCAGGCAGAAACCCTCGGCCTGCTGCTCGCCGAGCAGAAAGATGCGATTCAGCATATTCTGCGCACCAGCAAGCTGCCAGACGCCGCTGATTCTGCGGACGCGACGAAAAAGGTTCGCGCGGCAGAGAATGCTGATGAGAGCGTTGAAGGCGAAACCGCGCAGGCAAAGAAAGTGCGCGCCGTTAAAGCTGCTTAATTTCCTGATAAAAAACGCGTCGCAGCGCTTTCGCTTGCGGCGCGTTTTTATTTTACAGGAAGGATATTTATCGTCAGGATCACAACTCTGTCAGACCCGCAGGTCTTGCAAAGTCAGTGAGCGAACAGGGAGAAAGTGCCAAAATAGTAGCTCGCCATCCACGCCACATAGAACAGCCAGACCACTAAACCCACCGTCAAACCCATTTTACCTGTCATAAGCCTGCCTCCGTTAATTGTGCGGTTGTACTAACCGTTGACACAAATTGACAGAAGGCGTCCCGACGTGGATTGTTCTGGATCAAAAAAGGGGCATACAGCGGGGAAATGCCAAAACGGCGCAGATCAATAAATCATTTTTCAGCCGCGCGCTGCTTTATTCTTTCCGCCGAACGCTGGGCGCTGGCCAGCACTTCGGCGAGGCTGACGCCGTTCAGCTTCCCGTTCTGCTTTATCACGCGGCCATCGACGATTACCGTGGTTACATTTTGCGGCTGCGCTGAATAGAGCAGCAGGGCTGCCGGATCGCCACCGCCAAAGCCGCTCATGTTCAGCGTATCGGGCGTGATGATTTGAATATCGGCGCGTTTACCCACCTTCAGCGATCCCGTTTCTTTATCCAGACCGAGCGCTTCAGCGCCGCCGAGCGTCGCCATTCTTAGTAGCTGGCGTGGTTTAGGCAGGGCTTCGTCAGCGGCTGCGCCGCTCATCGTCAGCGCCGCCAGGCGCAGATTCGCAAACATATCGCCGCTGCCCGCCAGGCTATTGCCGTCAATGCCAAGCCCGACGCGCGTGACCGGGGTGAAATGATCGAGCCTGGTCAGGCCGTAACCAACATGCTCCTCGCTTAAGGGCGTAACGGCCAGCGACGCACCGGCTCTTTCCAGCGCCTCAAGCTGCGCTGGGCGGGCATCGTTGGCGTGTATCAGCGTAACAAAGGGAGCGAGGTAGCGCCGCGCTATCAGCGCATTAAACATGGCATCCGGCTCGCCGCTGATGTGTACCTGTAGAGGCAGATGATGTTCTCTCGCCCACTGGTATTCGCGATCGCGCACCGCCCAGTTCTGTTCATCCTTTAGCTCACGCGGCAGGCGCCACGCAAGACCCACTTTCACGCGTGGATCCTGGCGAGCGGCCAGCGTGGCGGCGTGCTCAGTGTCGATGGGAAAGCGCGTTGTTTTATCCGGGCCGCCGTAAAAGAGGATGGCGCGAATGCCTGCGTCCCTGAGCGCGTTAAAACCTGCATCGCCCCATGCCGGGCCGTGAATGTTATCGAAAAAGTCGCCGCTGGTGGTGATGCCGCCATTTAATAGCTCCAGCGCGCCGGTGTAAATCGCGGTATAGGTATCCTCTGGCTGCATCGCTTTACCCAGCGCGTTGCTGACCGGGAAAAATTTTCCCTCGCCGTTGCGAAACTGACCGCGCATGGTGGTCACCCAGAGATGAGAGTGGGCATCGACAAAACCGGGCAGAACAAAGCTGCCCTTTGCCTCAATGACCTCAGCATCTGGCGCCGAGAGGTGCTCGCCGACGGCGACGATACTGTTATTGCGGATAAGGATATCGCCCTGCGGCAGATCGTCGCCGTTGGACGTCATCGGCATCACATAGCCGCCGCGGATTAACAGTGTCTTATCCAACGCGGCGCTGGCGACGTTGGTCAGCAGCGCAAAAAGCAGCGCGCTCAACGCAGGTAAGCCGTATCCCTTCATCCTCTCTCCTTTATCCAGCTTCGCTCAGGTGACGCTGGATCTGCTGGATACCCCACAGCGCGAGCAGATGATCCTCTTCTGAGGGCAGTCCGCTGACGCTGACCGCGCCAAACACAACGCCGGACATATTGATTAACGGGAAGGAGCCGCCGTGATCGGTATAGTCGCTCTGCGCTATCCAGTTCTGCTGCTCCATCGGTTTGCCGTTCTGCTGATTGTTCAGGCCAACTAACATTGAGGCGTGACCAAAACGCAGGACGGTGTTGCGCTTGCGCGTCATCCAGGCGAGGTTATCCGGGCTGGAACCGGGCAAGGCAGCGAGAAAAAGCGTTTGGCCGAAGGCGTAAACTTCAATCGCGACCGGCCAGTTTTCTGCGCTGGCGCGCTGCTGGAGGCTCTGTCCGAGCTGCCAGGCGAGCTGGAAATCAAAATGAGATAAGCGGCTTTCAGATTGCTGTTGCTGGATATCCTGCGCGGTTAGCGGCATAGCTACGTCCTGTTAAATGGAATGTAAATTCCATTTAACATAGCAATAAACATTATTTTCCGCTACGCGTCGGCGGACGCCTGCAAGATATTCAGAGAAGGTCGGTGCGATCGCCGCGCGTGGTAGGGTGGGAGATCACCAGAAATTCGACGTCGCTGTCGCTTTCATTGCGTGCCTGATGTTTCGCCTGCGGCGGGATTTCCAGCCCCTCATGCGCGCTGAGCGAATGAACTTCCCCTTCAAGTTCCATTCGCAGCGTTCCGCTTAGAACAAAAAAGAACTGTCTGCTCTGCTCGTGATAGTGGCGTATTTCCTGCGTTTTAGGTGGCATACGCTCATGAATAATGCTGAGATCCTGTCGCTTAAGCAACGTCCAGCCATCACACAGGGAACCCCATAAATAGTGTTCGGCATTCTCTTTTGAAACCATGCTAATGTCTCTTTTATCAGGAGGGGGCATTAACATAGCAATTTTATGCGTCAGTCACATCTGCACTGATATTCCCTGCCGTTAAAATTTGGCTTAGTGACTGCCTTGAAAATATTTCAGGTTCTGTCGGGGAAGGTGGTTTTAGCGCATTTATTGTTCGGTAGGAATCTTAAGTCAAATAAACGGCTGTCCGAGCGCAAAAGCGAATTTCTTTGTTTTTATGCCGTGATATCACGCTAATTGCGGGCTAAACGAGCCAAAAAGGAGGGCAGTAAGGGGAAGGGCGGTAATAAATTCGTCAGGCGCATGGCTAAAATCTATTCATTTTTTTACGCTGACCAGTGAGAGATTATCGTCAGTCGTCAGCCGACCATTAATAAATTTTGTTTAACTTATGCAGTCTCTTTTTTATCGAAAAACTTACGCTTGCCTGACAAAATCCTGCCTTTTATTCTGTGCGCGCTATTCAAGGATAACGACATTTTCACTCAGGATATTAAATGAAAAAGAGCACCGTTGCGGTAATGATGATGGCCGCGCTTTCTGGAACCGCGTTTGCCGCATCTTCTCCATTCACGCCAAACTTCTCTTCGGACAGTCTCAGCGTTTCTACATCTGTAGGCATGCTGGGCGGAAAATCTAAGGAACTGGTGTACGACGCCAGTAATGCGCGTAAAGTCAGCCAGCTTGACTGGAAAATCAGGAACGTCGCTATTCTCAAAGGCGATATCTCCTGGGATGCTTTCTCTTTTCTTACGTTGAACGCGCGCGGCTGGACGTCGCTGGGATCCGGTTCTGGTCATATGGATGACTACGACTGGCAAAATGCCCGCCAGTCGAGCTGGACCGATCACTCGTCACATCCGAGCACTGATGTGAACTACGCCAACGAATACGATCTGAACGCGAAAGGCTGGTTCCTGCAGGATGATAACTATAAAGTCGGCGCGGTTGCGGGCTATCAGGAGACGCGCTTTAGCTGGACAGCTTATGGCGGCACGTTTAACTACGACAACGGCAACTTTATCGGCAGCTTTGCCGATCGCGAGCGCGGTATTGGTTACAGCCAGCGCTTCTCTATGCCTTATGTCGGCCTGGTCGGCCAGTATCGCATTAACGATTTCGAGTTCAACGCGCTGTTTAAATTTAGCGACTGGGTACGCGCCCATGACAACGATGAACACTATATGCGCGACCTGACCTTCCGCGAGAAAACCTCAGGTTCACGCTACTACGGCGCAGCGGTCGATGCAGGCTACTACCTGACCCAACACGCGAAAGTATTCGCTGAGTTTAGCTGGAACAAATACGAAGAAGGTAAGGGCGGCACGCAGGCGATCTATAACCCAACCGGCGAGTCGGCCTCTTATGGCGGCGACGCGGCAGGCATCTCCAACAAGAACTATACGATGACGGTTGGTCTGCAGTATCGCTTCTGATGAAATAAAAAACCCGCCGTCGGCGGGTTTTTATTCAGTCAGTCGGGGCAACTGATTACTGCGCCGCCCGCTGTTTGCTGCGAGAGCGCAGCTTTTTCACCAGACGGTGCGCCTCCGCTTCGCTGGCTACCGCAGGCGAGGAGCCGCGCAGCGGTTTACGCGCCGATTCATGCAGCGTCAACACGGTCAGCAGACCAATCACGCCTGCGCCCATCAGATAGTAGGCGGGCATCATCAGGTTATGCGTGGTGTCCACCAGCCAGGCAGTGATCAGCGGCGTGGTGCCGCCAAACAGCGACACGGAGAGGTTGAAGCCAATCGCCAGCGCGCTGTAGCGAATGTCGGTAACAAAAAGCGCCGGCAGCGTAGCGGGCATGGTGCCGCTAAAGCAGGTATGAAGCACGCCCAGCACGATCAACCCGACAAACACCAGCCACATATTGCCCGATGTCACCAGCATCATGCAGGGAATAGCCAGCAGAATCAGGCCGACCGCGCCGCTGCCGATCACCGGACGACGGCCCAGTCGATCCGCCCAGTGACCCCAGAACAGCGTCAGCGGCATCATGACAAACATCACTACCATGATCAGCAAAAGGCTACTCAGCTCGCCCATGCCGAGAATACCGGTCAGATAGCTTGGCATGTAGGAAGTCAGCATGTAGTTGGAGACGTTGAACAGCAGCACCAGACCGATACATTTGAGCATCGGCTTGCGATACTTCTTCAACATCTGCATAACCGTCAGCGCCGGTTTGCTGTGCTCAAGCGCCTCCTGCTTTTCCATATGCTGCTGAAACGCAGGTGTCTCTTCCAGCTTCAGACGGACATAAAGGCCGAACAGGCCGAGCGGGGCGGCGATAAAGAAGGGAATGCGCCAGCCCCAGTCGAGCATGGTTTGCTCAGGCAGAGCAGAAGTCAGCGCCGTGACCAGGCCAGCCCCTAACAGATAACCGCCCAGCGTCCCGAACTCCAGAAAGCTGCCCATAAAGCCGCGGCGGTTATCGGTCGAATACTCAGCGATAAAGGTAGCCGCGCCGCCATATTCTCCGCCGGTGGAAAAGCCCTGAACCAGACGCGCCACCAGCAGCAGTATCGGCGCAAGAATGCCAATGCTGGCGTAAGAGGGGATCAGACCGATACAAAAGGTGCCGATCGACATCATGATCATGGTCATCGCCAGCACTTTCTGACGACCGATGCGATCGCCCAGCGGGCCAAACACCAGACCGCCGATGGGGCGCACAAGGAAGGCGGCGGCAAAGGTGCCAAACGCCGCGATCAGCTGTGCGGTGTTGCTGGCATTAGCGAAAAAGACCTTACCGATGGTGACGGCGAGATAGCTATAAACGCCGAAGTCAAACCACTCCATCGCGTTGCCCAGCGCCGCCGCGCCGACCGCGCGCTTCAGCATGTCATTGTCGACAATAGTGATATCGTCGACCGTCAGTTCTTTTTGCTCTTTCGGCTTTTTCTGCCAGAAATGCTTTATCTGTGGGTTGATTCCCGGTGCTCATAATATCCTCATTGAAATAATGAGGCTCTTATAGCTTTCGTCGCCGTACTGCCATTGAACCAAGGGAAAGAAAGCTATAAGCAGCCTGTCAAAATAAATTACGGCAGCTCGTTTACACGAATTTACCTTACTATAAAAACGGCCTCGCTTTCAAATTAGCAGATTTTTAGACTGACATAGCCGATTAACCAGGCAATTACTGCCACCGAAAAATGCCGCGCTGGTTTTAAACGCTATATCTCAGCGGGTTAAGCTGAAAAGAAACTGTCGTAAAAGAAAAATATTTGGTACCGACGCTACGGAAAAGTAAAACAGAGCGGAAATAACCCGATGGTAACTAAGGTTATAAGCTAAGGGTCATTTCCCATACATCTTAAAAATATTAACCTTGTTCTAAATGCGGGTTTAAGCCAGTCGGTTATGTCATCACTCTGTCACCGACAAAATAACGCGTTATTGCCGCCGCCAGCTAACATTCAGAGATGACGTCAATTCATACCGGACGCCGTACAGGCGTACGGCTCGCTTTCTGGAGGGGTTATGGCCCGATTTAGTGATAAGCGTATCCTGATTACCGGCGGCACCAGCGGCATGGGGCTGGCTGGTGCGCAGCGCATTCAGGCGGAAGGCGGCCGAGTCGCGGTAACGGGTCGCAATGCAAACCGACTTCAGCACGCCAATAGCGTGCTGCATGACAACGCCCTGCTGCTGCGCAACGATGCCTCGCTGGAGGCGGATATCGATGCGCTGGGCGAGGCGATTGAAAAATGGGGCAAACTGGATGGACTCTGGCTCAACGCAGGCTATGCCGAACTGGGCGAGCTGGAGTCGGTTACGGCGGAAGCCTTTAACGCGATGATGAACGCGAACGTGCGCGGCCCCATGCTGCAACTTGCCAGGCTCTCGCCTCTGCTTAACCCCGGCGCGTCGGTAGTGGTCACCTCGTCGTCATCCACCTATGAGGGCGCGGCGACCACCAGCCTGTACGCCGCCACCAAAGGGGCTATCGTGGCGATGGCGCGCAGCTGGGCAACCGCGCTCGCACCGCGGGGCATCCGGGTAAATGTGGTGATCCCGGGGCCAATTGAGACGCACTTTCGCGATTTTATGCCGGAGACGGCGCGCCAGCAGTTTGAGAGTTTTATTGTCAGTCAGGTGCCGCTGAAGCGGGCAGGAAAGGCGGAAGAGGCGGCGGCGGTGGCGCTGTTTCTGCTCTCCAGCGACGCCTCTTATGTGACCGGCAGCCAGTACGCGGTTGATGGCGGACTGGTGCGCTACTGAAACAGGGGCAGCCTGGGCTGCCCGCTAAGGGATTATCCCGGATAGATACCGCGTTCTTTACGCGCCATCAGGATGCGTTCACAGGCGACGATATAGGCCGCGGTACGCAGTGAACAGCTCTTCTCATTGGCTTTGTTCCAGACGTGCACCATGGCGTCGGTCATGATTTTATCCATGCGCGCGTTGATCTCCTCTTCGCTCCAGAAGAAGCTCGCCATATCCTGCACCCATTCGAAGTAGCTGACGGTTACGCCGCCTGCGTTACAGATAACGTCCGGCACCACGATAATGCCGCGCTCGGCCAGCATGTCGTCCGCCTCAGGGTAGGTTGGGCCGTTAGCGCCTTCCAGCACCAGCTTACAGCTCAGCTTCTCGGCGCGCGCGCGCGTAATCTGGCCTTCGAGCGCCGCCGGAATAAGGATATCCATATCGGTGTGCCAGAACGCCTCTTCATCGATCTTCTGCGCGCCAGGGAAGCCGAGGATCTGCTTGTGCTCCAGCTGCCAGCGGGAAAGCTCAGCCATATCGATACCGTCAGAGTTGGCGATGGTCGCGCTGTGATCCTGAATCGCCACCACAGATGCACCTGCTTCAGCAAAGAGACGCGCCGCCTCGCTGCCGACGTTGCCGAAGCCCTGTACCGCCACGCGCGCGCCCTCAACGGGAATGCCTGCGCGGCGCGCCACTTCGCGGCCGGTGATAAAGACGCCACGCCCGGTCGCCTTCTCGCGTCCCAGTGAGCCGCCAAGATGAACCGGCTTGCCGGTGACCACGCCGGTCACGGTGGTGCCGCTGTTCATGGAGTAGGTGTCCATCATCCACGCCATGACTTTGCTGTTAGTTCCCACGTCCGGCGCGGGGATATCTTTCTGCGGTCCGATAATGATGCCGATTTCGCTGGTGTAACGGCGCGTCAGACGCTCCAGTTCACCTTCTGACAGCGCAAAGGGATCGCAGCGGATGCCGCCTTTCGCGCCGCCGTATGGCAGGTTGACCGCGGCGCACTTGATGGTCATCCACGCGGAAAGCGCCATCACTTCGTTCAGATCCACATTGGGATGGTAGCGAACCCCGCCTTTACCCGGGCCGCGCGACAGGTTGTGCTGTACACGGTAGCCTTCAAAGTGGCGGATAGAGCCGTCATCCATCTGTAGAGGAATATCGACAATCAGCGCGCGTTTAGGATGACGCAGCGTATCGATCCAGCGTGCCAGTTCGCCCAGATAGGGCGCGACGCGGTCGATTTGCTGAAGGTAGGTGGACCAGGCAGATGTACTGTTTTCAGACGCGTAGGATAACTTTTCCATAAAGACCTTTCTTTTTTAAAGTCGTTTATTATGTGTTGCCGTGGATGAATAGCGGATCTGACCGCTCCCCGATAATTTACCACTTACCGGAGAAAGATAATTTTTCTTACGCCGCTGAAAAAAGCGCTTCTGCTTCGTTTTGGTGCAGTACAGTGCATAAATACTGCGGCTAAGCGCGACTGCACTGAATAAAGATGCCGTAATGTTGCATGAAGGTTGCATAGATGAAATTTATTACCACTTTTCAGTTCCTTGAGTTATCTCATAAATTGAACAAATTGCGTTCGCTCCGTATTGACTTTAACACTGGAAATTAGCCGCATGAGCCAGACTAATGGGATGATTACTTTAAGTAATACCGGAAGGCGTAACAGCAGGATTAAAGCGCCAGTATCGCTTCGATCTCAATTTTCAAATCGGGTGAGAAGAGTTGGCTCACCTCTACCAGCGAACTGGCAGGCAAGTGATCGCCATAATAACGAAACAGCACCTTGCGCAGCGCATCAATATCCGCAAAAGAGGTGATGAAAATAGTGACTTTCAGCAGCGCGCTGAGCGTGGTCTTTTCTGCCTCAGCGATATGCTGGAACTGTTGAAATATCACTTCCGCCTGCTCAGCAATCGATCCGCTCTGCGCCACGCTGCCAAATGCCGTAAGGCCGGAGACGTAGAGTATATTTCCCTGTTTCACCGCATGAACATAAGGCGCTTTTACCTCGCCCAGCGCGGGATAATTAATTCTTTCAATAGCAGTCATGGTCATAATCCTTTTGTATCGCGAGAGTGGAATAACGCTGAAAATCTGTACTCCTGCCAGTTAATAATATAGTTCAGTAAAGTGATAATTATTCGATTTCGCTTTTCCAGCTGGCTTATTGCCATTGAGCATCATAATCGCGCGATAACCTATTGCCGCTGTTAATAACGCACTCTTTCGCTATATAATTGTAAATACAGCGAAAGTGGTTATTACCCGTCACCATTTCCTGCCGTTAATATCACCTGTAAAAACTGGCAAAATAAAAAATGAAATTTACATCCCGCGCGCTTTTCCAGCCCCGTCTTCTCAGTTTACTTATTTTCGCAGCCTTGCAGGCGCAGGGCGCAGAGCCTTCAACTGATGATACGCTGGTGGTTTCCTCCGCGCCAACGACTGGCTCAGGTCATGAAGACGCCACGCAAAAAAGCGCCATGCTGGGCAATGCGGGCAGGCAGGCGGTTCGCAACACGCCTTTTTCTGTTCAGTCGCTTTCCCGTGACTTAATGACGAAGCAGCAGCTGAAAAGCGTCAGCGCGCTCTATCGCTATATGCCGTCCGTTCAGGGCGATGGCGCGCGTCCCCAGACGCGCGGCATGCAGGGCAGCGTGGTGCAGAACAGCATGATCGACGGCCTGAACGTTGTCTCGACTACCGATTACGCGGCGGAACAGTTTGACCATATCGAAGTGCTGAACGGCCTGGCCGGTTCGCTTTATGGCCCGGCTAACCCGGCAGGGCTGTTTAATTTTGTCGCGAAGCGCGCTACCGATCTGCCGCAACATCGCCTGACGGTCGGCGGCGGCACCGGAGGTAATCACAAGGTTGCCGCGGATTTCAGCGGGCCGCTGGATCAAAACGATCGTCTGCGTTATCGCCTCAACGTATTCGATGACGAAGGCGGCGGCTATGTCAGCGGCAGCAAGGTACGCCGTCAGCTGTTCAGCCTGGCGCTTGACGCAAACCTCAGCGACAGCACCGTACTGGAGACTAATTTCAGCTACTACCACTACTATGACAAAGGCCTGCCGGGCAAATTTGCGCTGGGCAAAGGGCTGACTTTTCCGGCCGCGCCCGATCCGAAAAAGGCGGGCCTGGGACAATATTACGCAGGCGACGATAACCATACCCTTACCGCAGGGCTTCACCTCAAACATGATTTCGACGGCAACTGGCAGGGGGAGATTGGCGTGCTGCGCCAGATCGCCGATCGCGAATCGAGCGGCGTGACCAATACCTTTACCGATCGGGCGGGGCACTACACCACTACCACCTCATCCTCCACCGCCAGCCGCTTTACCATCAACAGCTATATGGCGAACCTTAACGGCGAAGTGGATACCGGCTGGATACATCACCAGATCGCCACCGGCGTTCGCGGCTTTGTCTGGAAGAACCTGAATCCGGTACATGGCGGCACCTCAACGCTGAGCAGCGCCTCGCTGGAACAGCCCGCGCGCTTTAATGAACCTGACTATCCTGACTTTACCGATCGCTATCACTCAGCCACTGCGACACAGCACGCCTTTCTGCTAAGCGATAATCTTCAGTTTTCACCGCATTGGAGCCTGCTGCTGGCGGGCAGCGAAAGCCTGTTAAGCTCGGCCAACTACGCCAAAAGCGGCGCGCGCAGCAGCGAATCCTCCAGCAGCGGCTTCTCTGGCTCCGCCAGCCTGATGTACAAGCCGGTGGATCCGCTGACGCTCTATGTCACTTATGCAGACAGCCTGCAACAGGGCGACACCGCGCCGACGGGCGCAAATAACGCAGGCAATATTCTTGCCCCTTATCGCAGCAAGCAGGTGGAAGCCGGCGCCAAGCTGGCGGTAAACCGGCTGCTACTCACGGCGGCGCTGTTCGAAATCAAACGTCCGTTCGCCTATACCAACAGCAGCGGCGACTACGCGGTTGACGGTGAGCAGCGTAACCGCGGCGTTGAGCTGATGGCGGATGGCGACGTAACGGAGACGCTGCATCTCTATGGCGGTATGACCTGGCTCGACCCGCGCCTGTTTGATACCGCCAGCAGCGCGACGCAGGGCAAGCAAATTGTCGGGTTGCCGCGCTATACCGCCAGCCTGTTCGCCGCCTGGGATCTGCCCGGCATCAGCGGCGCCGATCTACACGGCGGCGCGCGCTATGTCGGGCGTCGTGCCACTGACAATGCGAATGAGGGATGGGTGAGCGGCTATACCACGCTGGACGCGGGCGCAGCCTATAAGACCCGGCTGATGAATACGGACACCACTTTCCGCCTCGACGTGACTAACCTCACCAACCGTCACTACTGGACCAATATCGTGCCGGGCGGCCTCAATGGCTACAGCGGCGCGGGCTATGCCAGCGCGTCGATCGGCGAGCCGCGCCAGGTGCAGGTTTCGATGCAGCTCGATTTTTAAGGAGCCGAGTAATGAAGAGAGTATTGTGGAGCGCCCTGGCGCTGGGGCTGTGGGCGGGCGTGGTGTCTGCAGCCACGCTTACCGACGATCTGGGGCAGAAGATCGAACTGCCGCATCCGGCGCATCGCATCGCCGACGCCTGGTATGCGCACCACTCGCTGTTAATGACGCTGGGCGCGGGCGATCTTATCGTCGCCACCGTCAACCATCCGGCAGACAGGCCGTGGATGTTTAAGGTACAGCCGTCGCTTGGTCAGGCCCTTCAGGCGCATGGCAAAACTTTTTCCAGCGAGGCGTTAGTGGCGCGCCACGTCGATGCGATCTTCGTTCCCGCGCAGGATCCCGATGCGATCGGCTATCGTCAGGCCGCTATTCCGACCTTCAGCATGCAGTTTAACG
This sequence comes from Pantoea sp. ACRSB, assembly GCF_022346905.1. Classification (NCBI taxonomy): domain Bacteria; kingdom Pseudomonadati; phylum Pseudomonadota; class Gammaproteobacteria; order Enterobacterales; family Erwiniaceae; genus Pantoea; species Pantoea sp. ACRSB. Next base: position 299,361 of record NZ_JAKRNL010000004.1, read on the forward strand.
ACTTCGACTCGATGAAGCGCTCCCTGCTGACGACCGCTCAGGTCGTCGGCACGCCGGAGGCACAGCGTCGGGCGCAGCGCTATAACCGCTATCTGGATGCGCAAATCGCCGCCGTCAGCGCCAAAACCGCATCGCTGACAGAAGCACAGCGACCCCGCGTGCTGCACATTCAGTCGCTGCATCCGCTAAAGATTGACGGTAGCCAGACGCTGATTGATACCTGGATTCGGCTCGCCGGAGGAAGAAACGCGGCGGCGCAGGTGAAAGGTAATATGAAAGAGGTCTCGCCAGAGCAGATCATCGCCTGGGATCCTGACGTCATTATTATCGGCGCGGGGGCGGGCAGGCTGGAGGATTCTCAGTATGCCGCGCTGTTCAGGGGCCTAAAGGCAGTACAGCAGCATCGCGTGCTGCAAAATCCGTCAGGCGTTTTCCCCTGGGATCGCTACGGAACGGAAGTGGCGTTGCAGATCCAGTGGGCGGCAAAGCAACTGCATCCGCAGCTCTTTAGCCAGCTCGATATCGTCGCCGCCACCCGGGATTTTTATCAGCGCTTTTATGATTACCCGCTGCGAGCTGATGAAGCAGAACGGATACTCGCCGCTTTGCCGCCGATTTCAGGCTGAAATCGCCAGCCGCCTCGCTGAACAAAGCGTGCGGCGGCTGGCGTGAAAAGCAGCGAAACGGGCGAATTCGGAACATGCCGACACATTCCCTGCTGGGAGAAAGTGTGACGTAGCGCTAAAATAACGACTTAGCCGCAGCAGAGGTCAGACAAAGATAATGATTGCACGTTTTTCCCCGATAGCTCTTTTCGCCGTTGTCGCGCTCAGCGGATGTGCGAAAAAACACTCTTACCAGGACGATCCCACTTTTACCGCCGGCCCGGCGCAGGTCAGCGTTTCACACGTTATGACGCGTGCGGATGACGGTTCATCCGTATATGTTACCGTAGACGGCAAAGACGCCGGCACCCTGAACGGCGGGCAGAGTAAAGATCTCTTTTTGACGCCGGGTAAACATAAAATCGGCGGCTATGTAGCTACGCTGTTTGGTCTGGGACGCGTGACCATCAATCCGGTCGAAGTTACGACCGCGAAGGGCGAAGTGAAACATGTCGCCTATGAAGTAAAAAGCAACAAACCCACCTTTACCGAATGGACGCCGCCTGCCGAAGGCTAAGCGTGCCACCTGGCCGGTCACAGCCTGACCGGCCTCACCATTTCCCCCATTCGCTTAATCTCTCTCGCTATCCCGTCTGCGTGACTGCACTACGACGCTTTAAGGCTCTTATTGATTATATGTAATCATAATTGAGCATATGTGAGCACGATCAATTTATTCTCCCGCTGGTTATCCTATAAATTCTTCCGTGACGCCTTCAATAAGAAAGTGCGCTGATTAAATTTAATCAATCTGCTTCCCTACAGGAGACCAACGTGGCAAATCAAAACGGCAGCACTCACTGCCCAGGCTCTGAGGCTGCACCGCCGCCCCGCAGTAAACCCTACGGCGCGCGCCTTCTCGGTTTGAACATGGCGATGCGTTAGCTCGCCGGTACGCTGCATCACTCATCAGAACACAGACGGGGGTCAGTGCCCCCACGGTTTCGCTCGTCCTCAAGAGAGGCTCAGATGAATACGTTTAACGCTGAAGACACCCTGATCATTGTCGGCATCGTGGCGGCTTATATCCTGTTCACCACCTGGCTGACATGGCGGCTGCGCAGTAAAAGCAGCGGCGATTTTATGGAAGGTTCGCGCGCTATGCCGGCGCTGGTCGTCGGCATCCTGCTGATGTCGGAATATATCGGCGCCAAATCAACCGTCGGTACCGCGCAGGCTGCGTTTGAAGATGGTTTTGCCGCCTCCTGGTCAGTTATCGGTGCGGCGATCGGCTTTCCTCTGTTTGGTTTCCTGCTGGTCAAACGCATCTACAGCACAGGCAAAATTACTATTTCCGGCGCGATAGCGGAAAAGTATGGCAACACCACTAAAAACATCATTTCGGTGATTATGATCTATGCGCTGCTGCTGGTTAACGTAGGCAACTATGTCAGCGGCGCGGCGGCGATTGCCACCATCCTTAAGGTCAATCTGCCGGTAGCGGCCTTTATTACCGCCATCGTCAGCACCTTCTATTTCAGCTTCGGCGGGATGAAAGGGCTAGCCTGGGTCACCATGTTGCACAGCGGGCTAAAGTATCTGGGCATTATCGCCATTATGGGCTTCGCGCTTTATAAGACAGGCGGCTTTACGCCGATGATTGAGCAGATGCCCAGCTACTACTGGACGTGGGATGGTCATATCGGTGCCAGCACCATCGTTGCCTGGCTGATAGGCACCATCGGCTCTATCTTCTGCACCCAGTTTGTCATTCAGGCGATCTCCTCAACGAAGGATGTGCGTTCGGCAAAGCGCGCCACCTGGGTTGCCTTCTTCTTCTGTCTGCCGATCGGCCTGGCGATTGCGGTTATCGGCGTGGCGGCGAAATATCTGCACCCGGAGATCAACAGCCTCTACGCCATGCCGATCTTCCTGCAGGATATGAATCCCTGGATGGCCGGAATGGTGACAACGTCACTGGTAGCGTCAATCTTTGTCAGCGTCAGCACCGTCGCGCTGGCTATCGCCTCGCTGGTGGTGAAGGATTTCTACGTGCCGTACCGTAAACCGACGCCGGAACAGGAGTTCAAGGCGACGCGCTGGCTGTCGCTGATTATTGGCTTCCTGCCGCTGATTTTCGTGCTGCTGGTGCCTGAAGTGCTGAAGCTCTCGTTCTTTACCCGCGCGATTCGCCTGTCAATCTCGGTGGTGGCGGTCATCGCCTTTTACGCGCCATTCTTCAAAAGCGCCCGCGGCGCTAACGCCGGTCTGATTGGCGCCTGCGTGGCGACGTCAGTCTGGTATCTACTGGGCGATCCGTTCGGCATCAATAACATGTATATCGCGCTGGTCACGCCGGCCATCATTATGGCGATCGATCACCTGATCCCAAACCGACAAGAACATAAATCGCATCAGAGAGTTGAACAGAGGGGAGTTTGATATGTCTGTAACCGTTAACCGTGATGGCGTGCTGCGCCCGGCCGAACAGGACGCACGCGTCATCACGGCGATGCTGCCATCGCCCTGTCCGCAAAACCATGCGGCCAATATCTTCCCGCTGCCGGACGGCTCGCTGATGTGCGTCTGGTTTGGCGGCACCCAGGAAGGCGTGGCGGATATCTCTGTCTACAGCTCACGGCTGACGCCCGGTGCCGATCGCTGGAGCGAGGCGGTGAAACTCTCTGACGATCCGGCCCGATCGGAGCAAAACCCGGTGCTGTTTCTTGCGCCTGACAAGGTGCTGTGGCTGCTCTGGACGGCGCAGGTCTCTGGCAATCAGGATACGGCTATCGTGCGCTTTCGCCAGTCGCACGACCTGGGCGTGACCTGGGGAGCGATTGACACGCTGCTCGACCAGCCCGGCACCTTTATTCGCCAGCCGATCACTGTGCTGGAGAACGGCAACTGGCTCCTGCCTGTGTTCTACTGCCGTACCCGGCCGGGTGAGAAGTGGGTCGGCAATGATGATATCAGCGCCGTGAAGATCTCCAGCGACAACGGCAAAAGCTGGCGCGATGTCGAGGTGCCTGAGAGTCTCGGCTGCGTGCATATGAATATCACCACGCTGCCGGGCGGTAAGCTGTTGGCGCTCTATCGCAGCCGCTGGGCGGATCATATTTACTACAGCCACTCAGAGGACTGCGGTGAAAGCTGGTCGCAGCCGGAACCCACTTCGCTGCCGAATAACAACTCCTCTATCCAGGCCACTACCTTGCAGGACGGCACGCTGGCGCTGGTGTTTAACAATATGAGCGCGGCGGGCGCGACGGAGCGACGCGCCTCGCTCTATGACGAAATTGACGACGGCGACGACAGCCGGAAAGAGCCGGAGGCGCGCGAAGGACGTAGCGCCTTCTGGGGAGCGCCGCGCGCGCCGATGACGGTGGCGCTCTCGCCGGACGGCGGCAAAAGCTGGCCATGGCAGCGCAACCTCGACGAGGGCGATGGCTACTGCATGACTAACAATTCACAGCAGAAACTCAATCGCGAGTTTTCTTACCCCAGCATCAAGCAGAGCGCAGACGGCGATCTGCATATCGCCTACACCTGGTACCGGCAGGCGATCAAATATGTGCGCCTTTCGCCGGACTGGGTTAAGGAGACGCCATGATTATTGGTCATGTGCAGGCGTTAGCGATGGCGGGCCTGCCCGCTGCGCTACGCGCCATCCTTGAACGCGAGGATTGCAGCCTTGAGGCGCTGCGGCAGCGCGAAGATGGCCGCTTTCAGCCGGAGGATGCAGAGTGGTTTTGCCATATCGGTCCGGCGCAAACCGAGCCAGCCGCGCAGCGGCATACTGAATATCACCGTCAGTGGGCCGATATCCAGCTGGTGCTGGAGGGCAGTGAAATCATCAACGCCAGTCAGCAGAGCCTGGCGCAGGCGGATGATGAAGAGCGCAAAGCGGATCTCTTTATCGCCAGTGTGCAGGCGTTGCCGGTCTCGATGTGCTTAAGCGTGGGAGACTTTGCGGTGTTTTTGCCCGGCGAGCCGCATCAGGCGCTGTGCGCAGCGCAGAAGCCAGAAAGGGTGCGCAAGGCGGTGTTTAAAATTCCACGTTCGCTTCTGGAGGAGTAGATGCCGCATGCAATTGTGACCGGAGCCAGCTCCGGCATTGGCGAGGCGATTGTTACTGCACTGCTCGACCAGGGATGGCAGGTGACGGGACTGAGCCGCAGCCGGGTGTCGCGCGATAACGCGCATTTCCGCAGCGTTCAGGTGGATATGACGGATGAGCCTGCGCTTATCCGTACCCTTGCCGACCTTCACGCACCGGATGCGCTGGTGCATGCCGCCGGTATGATGGCCGCCGCACCGGTAGGCGAGATTAATCTCGGCGTTAGCTCGCGTCTCTGGTCGCTACACGTCCGCGCGGCGGAAATTCTGGCCAGCCGTTTCGCGCCTGTAATGGGAGAGGGCGGCCGCATCGTGCTGATTGGCAGCCGCACCTCGCGCGGGGCGGCCAGTCGCTCACAGTATGTCGCGACCAAAGCCGCCCTGGTCGGTATGGCCCGCAGCTGGGCGATTGAGCTGGCGCCGCGCGGCATTACGGTAAACGTGGTCGCGCCGGGGGCGACGGAAACGCCGATGCTCTCGCAGCCGGGCCGCGAGGCGTCAAAGCCGGTCATGCCGCCGATTGGTCGGCTTATCCAGCCGCAGGAAGTGGCCGCGCTGACCGCCTTTCTGCTCTCGCCGCAGGCCGCCGCGATTACCGGCCAGGAGATGGTGATCTGCGGCGGCGCGTCGCTGTTTTAAGACGTAACGTTAAGCTGAGAGAGCTGCGCGCCGAAATGTTGCTCGATCACCTTAAACGTCTCAAGCGCCTTGATGCGGTAGAGCTGTTCTGAAGGGTGAATACAGTCGGGCGACATCATGGCGCGCCACCCAGGCATCTGTTGAATACGCTGGTACTGACTCACCAGCGGTACCTGTTCCGCGCGGGCGACGGCCGCGAGCTGCGCGGCATAAGGGGCGACATCCCATTTTTCCGCTCTGCCGCACAGCGGATGCGGCTCCTGTAACACCACCGCTTTGCCGTTCGCTCTGGCGCTGTCGATCAAGGCTGTCATTACTTCGCTGTAGCGTTGCGGACTCACCTGGTAGGGCTTCTCTATATCGTGGAAGTGATAATGTCGTGCGTCGTTGGTGGCAAAATTGAGCAGGATTAAACGGGCGTTTGAGCGTTTCATCGCCTCCTGCCACGGCGGGTTATGCTCATATTTATAGCGGCCATTCAGCAGTTCGATCGCCTGCGCCGAGGGCGCGCCGTGATTAATGACGCGCACGCCGCTGCCGTACTTCGCCTGTAATAGCTGATTCAGTACGGCAATCTCATTGTGCTCGCTGACGATATTGCGCAGCCGACCCTCTTCCCGCACTGCCAGTACCCCTTTCGTACTCGACCCTCCCCAGGCTTCAATAATAAAGGTGCCGGGCGGGGTGGTTTGCGCGACGGCCGGGGATGAAACTTTCATCATCAGCGCAATATATAGCGCCATTTTTAAATGGAATTGTTTTTGCAGCATATCGTTCTCAGCGCGTTGCCTGAAATGAATATCGCGAATAAAACACGATTTTCATCAAGGTAACAAATTTAATTGGCAGCCAACAACCCTGAAATGGCCGATAGTTAGCGACGAAATTATATCGCTGCTTTGTTCTTTTTGCTGGCTCTCTTTGCAAGTTTAATCAAGGCGAGCAGATCTCATTTTCGACTTTCGATGAATAAATTAAGCCAATTCTTATCCTTAAGCACTGTTTCTTATATTGCCTGGTCTTATTTGTCGCCTCGTTTGAGAAAGTCAGGCCAGTCATTGCGCAAAAGGCAGAGGGAACAAAAACCCACACCAACTTAAGTTGCTGTAATATAAGGTGTAAATATGATTTTTCTCTTGCGGATAATTTAATTGCCATGTGGCTTTTGAGTGGCGTTTTTCCTAATTGATTAAGTTATCTCCAGGTATATTCCTAATGTCCGGTCAGCAGAATGATTTTTAACGTTAAGTAATGATACGCTTTGCCAACACAGGCCATTCAGGGATATTCCGATTTTTGCTTGGCTGACTTCATCAGGTCAGGATTATTTCTCTTTCACGTTTCGTTGTTTAAATGCGACGAGAGAGGGGCTGCGTTCTGACGACTTTTTGAGAAGGGTATAACGTGGAAAATAAAGCGTTTCTCTCAAGCCGAAATATCGGCCTGGATTTCCTGCGCGCGCTGTTAATTCTGGAAGGGGTTTTATATCATGCTGCGCGAAGTCTTCCCGGTGGAAATAACTGGTACTATGTTTCCGGTAAAAATGAGGCGGACGGCTTTACCGCGCTGATCGAATTTGTGCATACCTTTCGTATGGAAGCCTTTTTCTTCCTGTCGGGAATGTTCTCTGCGATGGTCATCCTGCGTAAAGGCACCGACTTTTTTTACAGTAACCGCAAGATGCGTGTCGTCGTGCCGCTGATCTCCGCTTTCCTGTTTATTCCGGGGCTGATGTATCTTATTAACGCCTTAATCGACGGTGAGTCCTTAACTACGCAGGGCGCGCTGGGGGCCTATACCTCGCTGCACCATCTCTGGTTCCTGGTATCCCTCACGGCGATGTCGTTTTTGATTCCGGTGAGCCTCTATCAGCGCGCGGCGGCGTTGATGCGACGCCTGCCTTTCCCGCTGCTGGTGGCGGCGCTGGTTATCGCGGCGAACCTGTTCTTTGTCGTGAAGTTCTTCGTTAAAGACTTTGGCGAATGGGTCAATTTAATCCCGGTTACCGCGCGCTTTATGGTGTTCTACGCGGCGGGGTATGCGCTCTATCTCAACAGCGATCAGATCCCCCGTCAGGCGCGCAATATCCTGGTCAACACCAAAGTGGTGCTGGCGCTGGGCGTGGCCTGCTGGCTGGTGTTCTATGCCATCTTCCACTACAACATCACCAGCAGCCTGAAATATCTGCCGGTGCTGTGCGCCAGCCTCTTCTCGGTGATCTTCTCTTACTGGGTGGTATTCACCTTTGAGAAGCTGCGCATGAAAGAGAGCCGCCTGGTGAGGGGCGTAGTGGATTCAGCACTGGTGATTTATATCATGCACTACCCGCTGGTGATCACCTTCGCCTGGATGCTGGACGGCTACCTGCCAGATACGCTGCCGGTGGCCTATGTCGCGGTGGTCACGCTGCTTGGCCTGATTTGCAGCGCCGCGCTCTATCTGATCATCAAACAGCTGCCGCTGATGGCGCTGCTGTTCGGTCTGAAACCGGCTCGGGTGCAGACCATACCGGCGACCCATCCCCGCAGTTAAGCGCCTTATTTTGCCTGTCGCTCGCCGGACGCTGTTCGGCGGGCATTCTGTTACAAACCTCTTCATTTAAATGCAATAAAAGCGGTTATGCTCTTACTACTTCAGACAACCGTGTAGCGAAGGGATCATGATTGTAAATTGCATGGTATATCGCCCTGGCCAGACCGGGCAGGCATTAGATGTAGAAAAAATCAGCGACGTTATCAGCGAACCGGATGCCTTTATCTGGATGGGGTTGTATCAGCCCGAAGCGGAATTTATGTATAAAATTCAGCGCGAGTTCGGGCTGCATGACTTAGCGGTAGAGGATGCGTTATGCGCGCACCAGCGGCCCAAAATCGAACAGTATGGCGAGTCGATGTTTATCGTTGTGAAGACCGTCAGTTCGGAAAACGAACATCTTCACTTCGGTGAAACGCATATCTTTATTGGTAAAAATTTCCTGATAACGCTGCGCCACGGCGCTTCCGACAGCTATTCCCCTATTCGCGAGCGCGTGGCGCAAAACAGCGATCTGCTCGATCACGGGCCAGGCTATCCGCTCTACTGTATTCTCGATTTTATTGTCGATCGCTATGGCGAATATACCGCCTCGCTCGGCGACAAAATTAATGAGATGGAGGCGGCGCTGTTCCGATCTGAATTTGATAATCTCGCGGTGAAGAAGGTCTATCGTCTGCGTCGCGAGCTGTTAAGCCTGCGCAATGCGGCGCAGCCGCTGGAAGAGATTTGTCAGCAGCTGGTTCGCCTGCATGAAGATATCGTGCCGAAAGAATTACGCGCCTACCTGCGCGATGTGCAGGATCATGCGCGCCACGTAGTGACCGACGCGGAGGACATGCGCGAAATGCTCACCAGCGCCATGCACGTTAACCTGGCGATGGTGGCGGTGCAGCAGAACGAGGTCACGAAGAAGCTGGCGGGATGGGGTGCGATTCTGGTGATCCCTACGGTAATTTTCAGCATGTATGGCATGAACTTTAAAGAGATGCCGGAGCTGAACTCGCCGCTGGGCTATCCGCTAGCGCTAGGCGGAACCATTGTCGGCTGCTTTCTGCTCTGGCTGCGCCTGCGCAAGTCGGGCTGGCTATAATACTCATGCCGCGACGCGCTGCGCGCCGCGGCGTAACCGCTTACTCTTCGATAGAGGTCAGCAGCGCATTTTGAATAATGCGCTGCGCCTTCAGCGGATTCTGCTCCAGCTGCGCCGCCTGAAGGGCAGGCATATCCAGTTTATCGAGCGCGCGGTAAATGTGCTTGAGAAAGCGGATTGAGAGATTGGCGGCTTCAACATGATCTTCGCGGAACGGGAACTGGTCGAGTTGCCACACGCCGTCCCAGTTATTGCACTTCAGCACGTAGAAGAATTCGAAAATTTCGGTCATATGTACGGTGCCGACCACCAGATCGTCATCCCAGCCGCGCAGGTTATCGTTCACATCCATACCGAACAGGCGGCCGCGATCGATAATCAGCTGCGCAGAACCGGCCGGTGACTCCCCGGCGAACAGCGCATGACCGAAGTCCAGCAGGATCCCCACGTTGTCCAGACCGATCTCTTCAATGCCCAGCAGCGATTTCGCCGCTGAATCCCAGGTCATTTTTACGCGCGGCTCGCGCGGCTTGTACTCAATAGCGAACTTCACATCCGGGTTCGCGCCGGCCAGTTCGCGCATGCCATCAACCGCCAGCTTCCAGAGATTTTTATGATCGACCTGGAATGGGTAATCCCAGCCGTCCTGACCGGGCCAGACCTTAACGTAGTTCGCGCCCAGTTCGCGTACTACGTCGGCCGCTTCGTTCATCAGCGCCAGCGCCTCAGCGCGCACCGCCGCGTCTGGGTGGGTAAAGGCGCCGCGTGAGAATTTGCGCAGATAAATTTCCGGCGTGACGCCAATCGCTTTCAGCCCTGCTTCCTGTAAGGCCTGCTTCACATCGCCAACCGAGACGCCGGGGGTAAAAGGATAGGGCACGTCAACATAAGAGAGATCTTCAACTTCGGCGGCCAGCTTGATCTGATCCAGCGTGCTGAGCGCCGGGCCGTAGCCGTCTACCGCGTAACGATCGATGTAATTTGCGAAATGCCACAGGCCAGCGCCAAACTTCGGATAACTGTAGTTACTCATTGCCGATTTCTCCGTTCAGGATGCAGACAGAAGCGTGGTCGGATTGCAGCCGCAACCCATATGTGAATATATATTCATTAAAGATTATATATTCCATTGTGCGGGCGTAAACGGCTGCGTTGCCAGCGGAGAGCGCGATAAATGTAAGATGGGTCACATAAAATCGTGGGTTCAGGAAAAGGTGCAGGTAAACGCGGGGTGAATCTGGCGTCTTGCGCTGAAACGGCAGGGGCTGCATCCAGGCTGGGATTGCCCGGTTCGGCTCAAACCTTGCCGGTTTTCACTCGCTTGCCGATCTCCCTGAGCGGAGAATACGCCTCTGGCCGCTGGGGGCCGTCATCCAGGCTCATAGCAAACATCGACATATGCATGATCATCATCAGGGAGATAGCCGAGCGCCTCGCGGTCCGCCACGGTGATGCGCAGCCTGGCCAGCACGCGATAGGAGCGCATCAGAGTAGACACCGCGGCCACAGAAGATATAGCGGATTTTATCCGTCTGGTTCTGGGCGAGCCGCCCTCAGCAACCACGGCAGGAGCATGATGGAGCATCAAAAAAAGCCCCAGTTAACCCACTGAGGCTTTTCCCATACAAACCAGGGTTTAGCTAAAGCCAGCGCCCAGCAGCTGTTTTTCAGTACGGCAGCCGGGCATCATCGCCTCCAGACCCGCGATAAGCTCGTCGCTGGCCTGATGCAGCGCATCAATTGGCATTTCCGGCAGGCTCTCCAGAATAAACCACATCTGTTGTGCGCTGGCGTCCAGACGGGTACGCACGCCCTGACGCCAGTTCCAGCGGCGACAGGTCACGCCGATATCGTCGCGCCAGATTACCTCGCCCGGCTCTGGCGTCTCTTCACAGGGTTCGCCTGCGTTCAGGGTATCAAAACGCTCGCTGCCGTTGGCGCGCACCAGACGCGGATTGCCAACATAGGCTGCGGCGTTTTCACCGCCGATCGGCAAGGCGTATTTAATACTGATGGCGTTATAAAGATCGACGACCGGATCAATGGTGGGCAGTGAGCCATCACGGGCCACGCGTTTACGTAAGGCTTCAACCGAACTCGGCGTCCGGGCCGGTTTTGCGCCGAACGCTTTGAACACCTCGCGCCATGCGGATATATGCGCCTCAGCGTAAGGCACATCCTCTGAGACGACAGCGCGGCAGGCGTCATTAAGCGCGTCGCGCGCAATCTGCGGGTGCTTCACCTCGCTCGCTTCAACGAGAATACTGATTGCGCGAAAGCCCGGCGCCAGCGCAATAACGGTGAGTTCAACGTCAGGGGAAAAAGAGAACATCGCTATTCCTTATAAGTAAAGACTGGATGAAGTGTAGCGAGGGATGCCCGCCGCTGCCTCCCTTCCTCTCTGGCGTCGCCGGGTCAGAGCCGCAGGCCAGATAAAAATCCAGGAATATGCTGAATCCATGGCTAATTGCATGCCTTTTGCTGTGCGACTGTATTATTTGTCTATACTGAAACTGGACTTGATAATTTTAGTGAGGGAATCATGAAAAAGACGATTATTGCACTTTCTGCTCTGATGCTGGCTGCTCCGGTTTTTGCGGCTACTACACACGCTACCGATGAAACCGTGGCTGAAGCGCATAAAGGCGCAGACACTGCGAAAGAGAAACTGCACAAAGTGCAGGACACCGGTTCTGAGCAGAAGCTGAAGGCAGAACATGCTGCCGAAGGCAAAAGCGACGCGACCACCAGCAAAATCAGCGAAGGTTCGCAGAAAGCCTGGCACAGCACCAAGCAGGGCAGCGAAAAAGCCTGGGATAAAACCAAGCAGGGCGCTGAAGACCTGAAAAATAAAGCGACAAACTAAAAGAAAATGGCCGGTTGAACCGGCCATTTTTTTCATCCTCTCTCCGCCTTCAGACGCACCGCAGTTCGACCCGCCAGCAATGACACCGCAGCCATCAAAATAATCCCCCAGCAATAGTAGTTAGCCGTCGCGGCAAGGCCCAGCAGCGGCACCGCGAAACCGGCCAGCAGCGCTGGCAGCGCAAAGGCCAGATAGCTCTTTACCAGAAAAGCAGCGAACAGCCCGGCGCGCTCATGACTCTCCGCCAGCGGCATCACGATTTTTATAATGGTTGAAAATACTGAACCGAAACCCTGTCCGGCTACCGCAGTGCCAAAAAACAGCAGCGTCGTCAGATGATGATTAATACCGATCAAGGTCAGGCTAATGCCCGTTATCAGGGTGAGCGTGCCGGTAAACAGCGCGCGCTGCGGCGGCCAGCGGCGGAAGATAAATACCGATGCCGTGGCGCTGAGCATCAGCGTCGCCACCACGGAGCCGCCGACAAACGGCGAAGTCAGCCCGGTCGTGAGGATGACCAGCGTGGGCATCAGCGACAAATAAAATCCGCCCAGCGCCCAGGTCGCCACATTTACCGGCGCCAGCCACAGTAGTGGGCCAAGCGCACGCGGCGGAATGGCGACGTTCGGTTTTAAAGCGCGTAGCGCGCCCGGCACAGGGGATACGGTTTCGGGCATCAGGGGCAGCAGCGCCAGCGCCAGCAGCATCAGCATAAACAGCAGGGCGTAAACCGCAACGGTGGGGAAAGGCGCGAAGGTCACCAGAAGCGCGCCTGTCATTGTCCCTGCCAGCATGCCGAGAAAGGCCGTAATGGAATTCAGCAGCGGGCCGCGCACCTTATCGCCGTCGAGGATCGTCGCGCCAAAAGTTGGGAGCGCGATGCCGGTCGCTACGCCCTGAATAATGCGCGCGGCAATCAGCATTTCCGCCGAGTTCGCCAGCATAAACATCACCAGCGCCAGGGTGTTGCACAAGAGCGCCGCCAGGATCATCACGCGCCGCCCGGTAATGTCGGAAAGGCGGCCAAACGTCAGCAATGCGATAAGCAGGCTAAAGGCATAGCTGGCGAAAATCAGCGTAATGGTGACCGGCGACAGATGGTAGAGGGTATGATAGAGCGGATAGAGCGGCGTCGGCGCGCTGCTGGTCGCGGAGATAAGCGTAGCGCAGACAAAGCTATAAAGCGTAATACGTGCAGCGGCAGCTGCGGGCAGTACTGGCGAAGTGGAAGTCATGATAATCACCTTAAAGCAAAATATTAGCTTTAAGTGAGGTATACTTGCTTTTTTGCGTTAACGCAATATCTTTGCATTAAACAATTTTAGTCGCTTTTAGTTCTTTGCTGAGAGGAAAAAGATGGCCAGGGAGATGATCCGGCAGGGTGGACGCAGCGCGCGCATTCAGGAAGAGGTGCACAAAGCGGTTAACGCGCTGCTGAAAACGCATGACCGCAGCGAACTTACGGTACCGATGGTGGCGGAGTCGGCTGGCGTCACGCCATCTACAATTTATCGCCGCTGGGGCGACCTGTCGCAGCTGCTTGCCGACGTCGCGGTTGCGCATATGCGTCCTGTCGGCGAACCCGAAGACACAGGCGATATGCAGGGCGACATGGCGGCGTTTATCCAGCAGTACGCTGAAGAGATGTCGTCCAAAGTCGGGCGGCAGATGCTCGCCGATATTATTGGCAGCGGCGGCGGCAGCGCGACGGTAAAGTGCTGCGGCTTTACTTATCAGCACCTGGAAACGCTGCAAAATCGCGCGATAAAGCGCGGCGAAGCGGGGTTCTCGGTTGACGAGGCGGTGGATGTTGTCGTTGCGCCGGTGATCTATCACATCCTGTTTGAAGATCGCGACCCCACGTCTGACTATTGTCACGAACTGGTCGCGCGGCTGTTTCAGCGGGGAGAAGGCTAAGGCTGCGTCTGATCTGAACAACAGAGGCCGCGCTAAATAACGACACTATTGTAGTTACAACATACTTTTTATCTGTCAATCAATACGGTCAGCAAAGTGCCCAAGATTGCATAAAACAGCCTGACAGCAAAAAGAGACGAGCGGGACATGACGCTGAAAAGTGCCTGGGTAAAGCCTGTTCTCTTTAAATTCATATGACTTTTACCCGCTGAGAAGGCGAATAATTGATATCGCTCAAAAATAGCAGCGCATTAAGTCGCTATATATTTTTATGAATAACGACAGGCCATGCGTAGAGATGTTTATTTCCGGAAAAAGCTTTATCGTTTTTTTACGCTATAAAAGAAAGAGATTGAGGGAAGGGCAGTTAAAAACGATTTCTGATTTTTATTACAGTTTTCTTTGATGCTTATCAAATTGCCTCGCTGCGCAACTGGTCATCTATTTTTAGGCTGCTAAAATATACCTAAAATTAGGTAGTTAAGCCATTACTCTTATTCCACAACTCAGCGTTACCTTGCGCTGAATCATAAAAGCCCCTACAAATCCTCTTGTTTTTCCGGCCTGCTGCGATAGGCTTATTACCTATTCTACAGGACGGAATATTCGCCGAATAACGACGCCTGATTTAACCGCTATTCCTTTATTACAGGCAAAACGTTTCTGGCGTCGTCATCTGATTCTCATTCAGATTCGTATAAATACGGATTTATTCAGTTTCTCATTTATTAATTTTAAAAACTACTCGCAGACAGCGGGAGAGATCCGTCTGCTGCTTATTGGGAGGATATGTGAGCGTAAAACCTCATTCCACGCACGCCAGGCACAGCGCACTTGAAAACTGGGCGCCGGAAAATCAACAATTCTGGGAAAGTCAGGGTAAACATATTGCCCGGCGTAATTTAATTATTTCCGTTGGCGCGCTGCTGCTCGCGTTCTGCGTCTGGATGCTGTTCAGCACCGTGGCGGTCAACCTTAACCGGGTGGGATTTAATTTCACCGTCGATCAGCTCTTCTTGTTAACGGCGCTGCCTTCTCTCTCCGGGGCGCTGTTTCGCGTGCCTTACTCTTTTGTCGTGCCGGTAGTCGGCGGTCGTCTCTGGACGGTGATCAGCACCGCCGTGTTGATCATTCCCTGCGTCTGGCTGGGTTTCGCCGTTCAGAATCCCAGCACGCCCTATGGCGTGTTTATCATCATTTCGCTTTTCTGCGGTCTGGCAGGCGCTAACTTCGCGTCAAGCATGGGCAATATCAGCCTCTTTTATCCCAAAAGCAAACAGGGTTCGGCGCTCGGTATTAACGGCGGCCTGGGCAACCTGGGCGTCAGCGTAATGCAGCTGATCGCGCCGCTGATTATCGTGGTGCCGTTCTTCGTAGGCGGCGCGACGCTGGAGGATGGCAGCCAGCTGTGGCTCGCGAACGCGGCGTGGATCTGGGTGCCGCTGCTGGCCATCGCCGCTATCGCCGCCTGGAACGGAATGAACGATATCGCCGGCATGCGCGCCTCGCTGCGCGAACAGCTGCCGGTGCTGAAGCAGGGACACCTCTGGACGCTGGGGCTGCTCTATCTGGCTACCTTTGGTTCCTTTATCGGCTTTTCAGCGGGCTTCGCTATGCTGGCGAAAACGCAGTTTCCGCAGGTAGACATTATTCATCTCGCCTTTTTCGGCCCGCTGCTCGGCGCGCTGGCGCGCTCGGCAGGCGGTTTTCTCTCTGACAAATTCGGCGGCGTGCGCGTAACGGCCATCAATTTCCTGCTGATGACGATCTTCTCCGCGCTGCTGTTCCTTACCCTGCCCGGCACCTCCGGCGGCTCGTTCCTGAGCTTCTACGTGGTGTTTATGGGGCTGTTCCTTACCGCCGGTCTCGGCAGCGGCTCAACCTTCCAGATGATCGCGGTGATTTTCCGCCAAATCACGATAGACCGCATGACTGCGCAGGGCCGCAGCGCGCAAGAAGCGCAGCACGCTGCGGTAACCGATACGGCGGCCGCATTGGGCTTTATTTCCGCCCTGGGCGCGGTGGGTGGGTTCTTTATCCCGAAAGCGTTCGGCACCTCACTCACGCTGACCGGTTCGCCCGTCGGCGCCATGAAAATTTTTCTGGTCTTTTACATCGTTTGTCTGCTGTTGACCTGGCTGCTGTATGGCCGTCGCAAAACCAATAACAACTAAGCAGAGCAATGAGCACTAACCATACTGGAGATGCGCAATGAGCAAACTTCTCGACCGCTTCCGCTATTTCAAACAGAAAGGCGACAGCTTCGCAGAGGGACACGGTCAGGTCTATAACACCAACCGTGACTGGGAAGACAGTTACCGGCAGCGCTGGCAATATGACAAAATCGTACGCTCGACGCATGGGGTTAACTGCACCGGCTCCTGCAGCTGGAAAATCTACGTCAAAAATGGCTTAGTCACCTGGGAAACGCAGCAGACCGACTACCCGCGTACGCGCCCCGATCTGCCCAACCACGAGCCGCGCGGCTGCCCACGCGGCGCCAGCTACTCCTGGTACCTCTACAGCGCCAACCGGCTGAAATATCCGCTGGTGCGCAAGGTGCTGCTGGAGATGTGGCGCGAGTCGCTGGCGCAGCACAGCGACCCGGTCGATGCCTGGAACGCCATTATGGCGGACAGCGAAAAGAGCAAAATCTATAAATCGCAGCGCGGCCGCGGCGGTTTCGTGCGCGCCAGCTGGAAAGAGCTGAACCCGCTTATCGCCGCCGCCAATATCTGGACCATCAAACATTATGGGCCAGACCGCATTGCGGGCTTCTCGCCGATACCGGCCATGTCGATGGTCTCCTATGCGGCAGGGACGCGCTATCTGTCGCTGATTGGCGGCACCTGCCTGAGCTTCTACGACTGGTATTGCGATCTGCCGCCGGCGTCGCCCATGACCTGGGGCGAACAGACCGACGTGCCTGAATCCGCCGACTGGTACAACTCTAACTACATTATTGCCTGGGGTTCCAACGTGCCGCAGACGCGCACGCCGGACGCCCACTTCTTTACCGAGGTGCGTTACAAAGGCACCAAAACGGTTGCTATCACGCCTGACTATTCAGAAGTCGCCAAGCTGTGCGATCAGTGGCTGGCGCCGAAGCAGGGTACCGACAGCGCGCTGGCGATGGCGATGGGCCACGTTATCCTGAACGAGTTCCACCTGAAAAACCCCAGCGACTACTTCCTCAGCTACGCGCGTCGCTACACCGATATGCCGATGCTGGTGCTGCTGGAACCGCGCGAAGATGGCAGCTATGTGCCTGGACGCCAGCTGCGCGCGGCGGATCTCGCCGACAACCTCGGCGAAGAGAACAATCCGCAGTGGAAAACCGTGGCCTGTAATCAGGAGGGCGATCTGGTCGTGCCGAACGGTTCGATCGGTTTCCGCTGGGGCGAAAAGGGCAAATGGAACCTTGAGCCGAAAGCGGCGGGTACGGCGATTGAGCTTACCCTCTCGCTGCTCGATCGGCGCGATGCGGTAATGGACGTCGCTTTCCCTTACTTCGGCGGCATCGAAAACCCGCATTTCCGCCATGTAAAACAGGATGAAGTGCTGCTGCATAAAGTGCCGGTGAAAATTCTGACGCTGGCCGATGGACGCCAGCTGCCGGTCGCCTCCGTGTATGATTTGACGCTGGCTCATTACGGCCTGGATCGCGGCCTTGACGACGTTAACTGCGCGCGCGACTACAGCGACGTGCGCGCCTATTCGCCCGCCTGGGCGGAGCAGATTTGCGGCGTGCCGCGCAGCCAGATTGAGAAAATCGCGCGCGAGTTCGGCGAAACGGCGCACAAAACCCACGGACGCTCGATGATTATCGTCGGTGCGGGCATGAACCACTGGTATCACATGGACATGAACTACCGTGGGCTGATCAACATGCTGGTGTTCTGCGGCTGCGTCGGTCAGACCGGCGGCGGCTGGGCGCATTATGTTGGCCAGGAGAAACTGCGCCCGCAAACCGGCTGGACGCCGCTGGCGTTCGCGCTTGACTGGAACCGTCCGCCGCGCCAGATGAACAGCACCTCGTTCTTCTATAACCACGCCAGCCAGTGGCGCTTCGAGAAGCTGCAGGTCAGCGAACTGCTGTCGCCGCTCGCCGACGCCAGCCAGTTCAGCGGCCAGCTGATTGACTTCAACGTGCGCGCCGAACGTATGGGCTGGCTGCCATCCTCACCGCAGCTTGGCATCAACCCGCTGCGTATCGCCGAAGAGGCGAAACGCGCCGGGCAGTCTGAGCAGGCGTGGACCGTCGAGGCGTTGAAGTCCGGCAGGCTGCGTATGGCGTGCGAAGATCCCGACAACGGCAACAACCATCCGCGCAATATGTTTATCTGGCGCTCTAACCTGCTCGGCTCCTCGGGTAAAGGCCACGAATATATGCTGCGCTATCTGCTCGGCACCGAGAGCGGCATTCAGGGCGAACCGCTGAGTGATGAAGACGATCGCCCGGAAGAGCTGGAGTGGCGCAGCGCCGCGCTGGAAGGCAAGCTCGATCTGTTAGTCACCCTCGATTTCCGCATGTCCAGCACCTGTCTCTTCTCCGATATCGTGCTGCCTACCGCCACCTGGTACGAGAAAGACGATATGAATACCTCGGATATGCATCCGTTTATTCATCCTCTTTCCGCGGCGGTCGATCCTGCCTGGGAGTCAAAAAGCGACTGGGAAATCTATAAAGGCATCGCGAAAACCTTCTCTGAACTTTGCGTCGGCCATCTCGGCGAAGAGACCGACGTCGTGTTGCAGCCGCTGCAGCACGACTCCCCCGGCGAGCTGGCGGCAGGCGAGGTGCGCGACTGGAAAAAAGGCGAATGCGATTTGATCCCGGGCCAGACCGCGCCGCAGATTATCAGCGTGCAGCGCGACTATCCCGCCGTCTACGAACGCTTTACCTCTGTCGGGCCGCTGCTGGAAAAACTGGGCAACGGCGGCAAAGGCATCAGCTGGAACACCGATAAGGAAGTCGATCTGCTACGCCGCCTCAACTACACCAAAGCGGACGGCGTCGCCAAAGGCCAGCCGATTATCAACAGCGCCATCGACGCCGCCGAGGTGATTTTAACCCTGGCGCCGGAAACCAACGGCCAGGTTGCGGTTAAAGCCTGGCAGGCGCTGGGCGAGTTTACCGGCCGCGACCATACCCACCTGGCGCAGCCGAAAGAGGAAGAGAAGATCCGCTTCCGCGATATTCAGGCGCAGCCGCGCAAAATCATCTCCAGCCCAACCTGGTCTGGCCTGGAAGATGAGCATGTCTCTTACAACGCCGGCTACACCAACGTGCATGAGCTGATCCCATGGCGCACGCTCTCTGGCCGCCAGCAGCTTTATCAGGATCATCCGTGGATGCGCGCCTTCGGCGAAGCGTTCTGCGCCTACCGTCCGCCGGTCGATACGCGCAGCGTGCAGAACCTGGGTCATATCCCCTCTAACGGTTTCCCGGAGAAGGCGCTTAACTTCCTGACGCCGCACCAGAAATGGGGCATTCACTCCACCTACAGCGAAAACCTGCTGATGCTGACCCTGTCACGCGGCGGCCCCATTGTCTGGATGAGTGAAACGGATGCGAAAGAGCTGGGCATTGAGGACAACGACTGGATCGAGGTGTTCAACGCC
Source organism: Pantoea sp. ACRSB (assembly GCF_022346905.1). NCBI lineage: Bacteria > Pseudomonadati > Pseudomonadota > Gammaproteobacteria > Enterobacterales > Erwiniaceae > Pantoea > Pantoea sp. ACRSB. Next base: position 318,757 of record NZ_JAKRNL010000004.1, read on the forward strand.
AACGGCGCGCTGACGGCGCGTGCAGTGGTCAGCCAGCGCGTCCCGGCCGGCATGACCATGATGTATCACGCCCAGGAGCGCCTGATGAATATTCCGGGTTCGGAAGTAACTGGCCAGCGCGGCGGCATTCATAACTCCGTGACGCGCGTCTGCCCGAAACCGACCCATATGATCGGCGGCTACGCCCAGCTGGCTTACGGCTTCAACTATTACGGCACCGTCGGCTCCAACCGCGACGAATTTATTATGGTGCGCAAGATGAACAAGGTGAACTGGCTGGATGACGAAGGCCGCGATCAGGTACAGGAGGCGACAAAATGAAAATCCGCTCTCAGGTCGGCATGGTGTTGAATCTCGATAAGTGCATCGGCTGTCATACCTGTTCCGTCACCTGTAAAAACGTCTGGACCAGCCGCGAAGGGATGGAATACGCCTGGTTCAATAACGTGGAAACGAAACCCGGCGTCGGCTATCCCCACGCCTGGGAAGATCAGGAAAAATGGCGCGGCGGCTGGATCCGCAACATTAAGGGCCGTCTGGAGCCGCGCCTCGGCAACCGCTCCTCGGTACTGATGAAAATCTTCGCCAACCCGGTGGTGCCGGGCATTGATGATTACTACGAGCCGTTTACCTTCGACTACCAGCATCTGCACACCGCCAAAGCGGGCAAAAGCCAGCCGACAGCGCGCCCGCGCTCGCTGATTAGCGGGCAGCGCATGGACAAAATCCACGGCGGCCCGAACTGGGAAGAGATCCTCGGCGGCGAGTTCAGCAAGCGTTCGGCGGATAAAAACTTCGATGCGATGCAGAAGGAGATGTACGGACAGTTCGAAAACACCTTCATGATGTATCTGCCGCGCCTGTGCGAACACTGCCTGAATCCCGCCTGCGCGGCAACCTGTCCCAGCGGCGCGATCTACAAGCGCGAAGAGGACGGCATTGTACTGATCGACCAGGACAAATGCCGCGGCTGGCGTCTGTGCGTCAGCGGCTGCCCCTATAAAAAGATCTACTTCAACTGGAAGAGCGGCAAGTCGGAAAAATGCATCTTCTGCTATCCGCGCATTGAGTCGGGTATGCCGACCGTCTGCTCGGAAACCTGCGTTGGCCGCATTCGCTATCTCGGCGTGCTGCTGTATGACGCCGACAAGATCGCCGAAGCTGCCAGCACCGAGCATGCAACCGATCTTTACGAACGTCAGTGCGACGTCTTCCTCGATCCCAACGATCCGCAGGTGATCGAAGAGGCGCTGAAGCAGGGCATCCCGCAAAACGTTATTGATGCCGCGCAGGCATCCCCGGTGTGGAAGCTGGCGATGGACTGGAAACTGGCGCTGCCGCTGCACCCTGAATATCGCACGCTGCCGATGGTCTGGTATGTGCCGCCGTTGTCGCCGATCCAGTCAGTGGTGGATGCGGGCGGACTGGTATCGCAGAGCAGCGTGCTGCCGGACGTCGAAAGCCTGCGTATTCCGGTGCAGTATCTCGCCAACCTGCTGACTGCTGGCGATACCGCGCCGGTGCTGCGCGCCCTGAAGCGCATGATGGCGATGCGTCACTACAAACGCGCGCAGAGCGTGGAAGGGGTGACCGACACGCGCGCCATTGCAGAGGTGGGACTGAGCGAGGCGCAGGTAGAGGAGATGTATCGCTACCTGGCGATCGCTAACTACGAAGACCGCTTCGTGATCCCCACCAGCCATCGCGAACTGGCGCGCGAAGCCTTCCCGGAGCGCAACGGCTGCGGCTTTACCTTTGGCGACGGCTGCCACGGCAGCGACACCAAATTTAACCTGTTCAACAGCCGCCGTATTGACGCGATCAATATCGGCGATAAAGCGGGAGGCGAATAATGGCGCTGATTAAAATTGTCGCCCTGCTGCTGGAGTATCCCGACGAGGCGCTCTGGCAGCATCAGGACGACGTTCGCGAACCGGTCAGCGCGCAGGATCCGGCGCTGCTGCCCTTTATTGACCGCTACTTCGCCACGCCGCCGCTCGATATGCAGGAGGAATGGTGCGCGCTGTTCGAACGCGGCCGCGCGACCTCGCTGCTGCTGTTTGAGCATGTGCATGCGGAGTCGCGCGATCGCGGTCAGGCGATGGTCGATCTGATGGCGCAGTATGAGCGCGCCGGACTGGAGCTGGACTGCCGCGAACTGCCGGATTACCTGCCGCTCTATCTGGAGTATCTCAGCCTGCAGCCGGAGGCTGAGGCGCAGCAGGGACTGCTGGATGTTGCGCCGATCCTGGCGCTGATCGGCGGGCGCCTGAAAGAGCGCGGCAGCGACTTCAGCGCCTTATTCGATACGCTGCTGAGGGTGGCGAACAGCCCGCTGAGCAGCGAAAGCGTGGCGGCTCAGGTCGCCAGCGAGACGCGTGACGATACGCCCGCCGCGATGGATGCGGTCTGGGAAGAGGAGCAGGTGAAGTTTATGGATAACAACGCCTGCGACGGCTCGGCGCAACAGCAACATCAGCGGCGTTTTCGCGACGAAACCGCGCCGCAATATCTCGATCTCTCCGGTGGAGGAACAGCCTGATGCACTATTTAAACGTGTTGTTCTTTGATATTTACCCTTATCTGTGCGGCACCATCTTCCTTGTCGGAAGCTGGCTGCGTTATGACTACGGTCAGTACACCTGGCGCGCCTCATCCAGCCAGATGCTGGATAAAAAGGGTATGCGCTTCGCCTCGAACGTGTTTCATATCGGCATTCTCGGCATCTTCTTCGGCCACCTGTTTGGCCTGCTGACGCCGCACTGGATGTATGAGCCGTTCCTTGCCATCGCCACCAAGCAGAAAATCGCCATGGGCGCGGGCGGCGTTTTCGGCATTATGACGCTGGTGGGCGGCTTCCTGCTGCTGAAGCGTCGTCTGCTTAACCCGCGCATCCGCGCCACCTCAACACGCGCCGATATCGTCATCATCGGTATTCTGGTGGTGCAGTGTACGCTGGGCCTGACCTCGATCCTCTTCTCTATGCAGCACCTCGACGGCGTGGGCATGATGAAGCTGGTCGGCTGGGCGCAGGCGATTGTGACCTTCCAGGGCAACGCCTCGCACTGGCTGGATGGGGTAGAGTGGATTTACCGCGTGCACCTGATCCTTGGTATGACGATCTTCCTGGTGTTTCCCTTCACGCGTCTGGTTCACGTCTGGAGCGCGCCGGTGGAATACTTCACGCGCCGGTATCAGGTGGTAAGAGCCCGCCGCTAAGCGTTACCTTCAGCGCCAGCCATTTCTGCGGCTGGCGCACTATTGCTCCCGCCGCTGATTGACATTTTCTTAACGCTGTCGCGTCTTTACAGTAACTGAGATAACGCCGCTTTTTTTAATTTAATTAACATTTTTATTAACTCCTTTTAGTTTCACACTGTGACAAGGATCGCTTCCCTCCCTACGCTTAATCTCAGGCATTAATAAAAGGTGAAGCGTGCATGTTGATAAAAATGAAGCGAGAGCGATCGCATACTGAAGACCGTTATCTTGCTGTCTGGCTGGCGACGGCGGCTGGTGTGCTGAATGCCATGGCGTTAGGCGCATTTGGTTTTTTTCCCTCTCATATGTCGGGCAATACCTCTCAGCTCTCCAGCGAAGTGAATAACAGCGATCTGCGCGATCTCACTTTTCTCGGCTGCCTGCTGCTTGCCTTTGTCGCGGGTGCGGTAACGGCGCGGCTGGCGGTTATCGCCGGTCTTAAACACAATCTGCGCACCATATTCTGCCAGGTGCTGGCGGTGGAAGGGGTGGCGCTGCTCTGTCTGTCGCTGTTCGAAATCTTTTTCTACTCCTCCGGCAATAACCGTGAAGTGCTGGTGCTGCTGGGTTTTCTGATGGGCGTGCACAATTCCACTTCGACGCAGTTATCTAACGGCCGCGTGCGCGCCACCCACATTACCGGCACCCTGACCGATGCGGGCATCTCGCTGGCGTCGGTGCTGAGCGCTATGCTGCGGCGCGATCCGTCGAAAAACGCGCACGCGCAAAAGAAGCAGTTAAAAACGCACCTGACAACCATTTTTTCATTTCTGGGCGGCGGCATCATCGGGCTGTGGCTGTTTCGACTGGCGGGCTTTCACGCCATGGCTGCGCTGGGCGCGACGCTTATTCTGCTGGCGCTCTCCTCTATGGCGCTGACCCTGATAAAAGTAAGAAGAACCGCTTTCGCTGTAAGACGCTGAACCTTCCTGGCGAATAACCGGTAAGCATACATCAGGATTTTTGTTACATATCAATACGTAACTCTGACGGACGCAACTGATGACCTGCCTATACTTTCATCAGTTGCGCATCCTGCTTACCGGCCCGTCAGGGCCTCTTCCTGCGAGGTTATTATGATCACGCTTCATCACGCGATTAAGATCGCCGCACCGCGCCCGGCGGTATACGCTGCACTGACCGATATCGAACAGATGGCCGCCTGGCATGCGGGCGAAATTAAAGGGAAAATTGCTGAAGGTGAAATCCTGACGCTGCGCCCAAAACCAGAAACCCACTTTAGCTGGCGTACTGAGACGCTTGAGCAAGACAAACACATTGTTCAGACCTCGCTGATTGAAACCGACAGCCACGCCGGAAAGACCCTCTCTTTTCAGCTCTCCGATCTAGAAGATGGCCGCACGCTGGTTGCGCTTACGCATGGCGAATGGGCCACGGACGATCCCCACCTGCCGTTTTGCAACACCTACTGGGGAGAAGTGCTGTTTCAGCTAAAAACGTATCTGGAAACCGCTTAAGGAGAAGCTGCTATGCCACAGAAAAAACCCACCACCTGGCGCCTGGTCAAACCCGGTGAATCACATCCGCAGGGCTGGAAAGTGCCGCCGGTTAACGATCTGCGTTCCGCTATTGAACTGCTTAAAACCCTGCCGGGCCACTATATTGAAACCGATCGCGAGGTTGACCCCAACGCTGAACTGGCGGGCGTTTATCGCTATATCGGCGCAGGCGGCACCGTGATGCGCCCGACGCGCATCGGCCCGGCGATGACCTTCAATAAGATCAAAGGCTTTCCCGACGCGCGTGTGCTGGTGGGATTGATGGCGAGCCGCGAGCGCGTCAGCGCGCTGCTGGGCGCGCCGGTGCGCGAACTGGGCATACAGATGGCAGAAGCGCGCAAGAACGTGACGCCGCCGGTGATGGTCGATAAGGCCCAGGCGCCCTGTCAGGAGGTGGTTTATCGCGCCGAGGATGAGGGTTTCGATCTGCGCAAGATCCTGCCCGCGCCGACTAACACCAGTGAAGATGCCGGCCCCTATTTCTGCCTGGGGCTGGTGCTCGGCAGCGATCCTGACGATCGCGATAACGCAGACGTCACCATTCATCGTCTCTGCGTACAGAGCAAAGATGAGCTTTCTATCTTCTTCGCGCCGGGACGTCATATCGACGCTTTCCGTCAGAAAGCGGAAGCGGCAGGCAAACCGCTGCCGGTGTCGATCAATATGGGGCTGGACCCGGCTATCTACATCGGCGCGGAGTTTGAAGCGCCAACCACGCCGTTCGGATTCAACGAACTGTGCGTAGCGGGCGGTCTGCGCGGCAAGCCGGTGGAGCTGGTAGAGTGCCTGAGCGTTAACCAGCGGGCGATTGCGCGCGCTGAGGTGGTGATAGAAGGGGAGATCCTGCCGGGCGTGCGCGTCAAAGAGGATCAAAACAGCCAGACCGGCAAGGCGATGCCGGAGTTCCCTGGCTATACCGGTGAAGCTAATCCCGCGCTGCCGGTTATCAAAGTGAAGGCGATCACCACGCGGCGCAATCCCATCCTGCAAACCCTGGTAGGGCCGGGCGAAGAGCACGTCAGCCTGGCGGGGATCCCGACCGAGGCGAGCATTCATATTGAATGCGAAGACGCGCTGCCGGGACTGGTGAAAAACGTTTATGCGCACAGCGCAGGCGGCGGTAAGTTCCTGGCGGTGCTACAGGTGCAAAAACGCAACGCAGGGGACGACGGCATGACGCGGCAGGCGGCGCTGATTGCGCTGGCGGTCTACCGGGAGTTGAAAAACGTGATTCTGGTGGATGAGGATGTCGATCTCTTCGACACCGATGACGTGCTCTGGGCGATGCAAACGCGCTATGTCGGCGATCTCGATACCCTGTTTGTGCCGGGCGTCGCGGGCCATGTTCTCGATCCGTCGCAGCAGCCGTTCTACGACCCGCGCCTGACGGCAAAAGGTACTACCAGCAAAACTATCTTTGACTGCACTGTGCCTTATCATCTGAAAGAGCACTTTATCCGCGCGCAGTTTAAAGAGGTTGATCCCAGCCTGTGGGCGCCGGAGCTGTTCGGTAAGCAATAATCCCGAGGCAATAAAAAAGCCGGTAACGAGCGTTACCGGCTTTCGCTTTCAGCCTCTGGGGGGTTAGCCCACCAGCGGCTTCGCGGTTTTTTCCACCAGCGCCAGCAGGACTTTAATATCCTCCAGCGTCACGGTCGGGTTAAGCAGCGTCAGCTTCAGGCAGGTTACGCCGTTGTGCTCGGTCACGCCTACGTTGGCGCGGCCCGATTCCAGCAGCGCGTCGCCGATACGCTGGTTAAGCAGTGCGGTTTCGGCGAGATCGCGGCAGCCCGTTTCCGGGTGGAAGCGGAATAGCACGCTCGCCAGCTGCGGCTTCATTACCAGCTCCAGCAGCGGATGCGCGCTGATATATTTCGCGACCTGCTGCGCCAGCGTAACGCCGTGATCGATAATCGCCGCGTACTGCTTCTGTCCCAGCGCTTCCAGACCCATCCACAGTTTCAGCGCGTCGAAACGGCGCGTGGTCTGCAGAGATTTGGAAACCAGATTCGGCACGCCCGCCTCTTCGTCGAACTCAGAGTTGAGGTAGGCCGCCTGATAGCGCATCAGCTCATAGTTCGCCGCATCTTTCAGCAGGAACGCACCGCAGCTGATAGTCTGGAAATACTGCTTGTGGAAGTCGAGCGTAACGGAGTCCACCAGCTCAAGGCCGTCCAGATAGTCGCGGTATTTTTCCGACAGCAGCAGCGCGCCGCCCCATGCCGCATCGACGTGTACCCAGATATTGTTCTGGGCCGCCAGCGCGGCGATGTCGCGCAGCGGATCGATCGCGCCGGCATCAGTGGTGCCTGCGGTAGCGACAATCGCCAGGATCTGCTCGCCGTTGGCTTTCGCCTGGGCGATTTTTTCCGCCAGATCGGTGACGTCCATACGGGCGTATTCGTCGGTTTTCACCTGGGTGACGCACTGGTAACCCAGGCCGAGCAGCGCCATATTCTTCTGCACAGAGAAGTGGGCGTTTTCGGAACAGAACACCTTCAGCTTACGCAGGTCGCCAACCAGGCCATCCTGCTGCACTGAGTGGCCCTGACGCGCGAAAAAGGCGTCGCGCGCCAGCATCAGGCCCATCAGGTTGCTCTGGGTGCCGCCGCTGGTAAACACGCCCGCATCGCCCGCTTCATAGCCAACCTGGGCGCGCAGCCACTCGATCAGCTTCATCTCGATGATGGTGGCCGACGGGCTCTGATCCCAGGAGTCCATGCTCTGGTTGGTGGCGTTAATCAGCACTTCCGCCGCCTGGCTAACCACCAGGCTCGGGCAGTGCAGGTGCGCCACGCACTGCGGATGATGTACCGCCAGGCTGTCTTTCAGGAAGAACTCGACCGCGCGCTCGATGGCGGCCTGGTTGCCCAGGCCGGTCGGGTTGAAGTCCAGCGCGATACGCTCGCGCAGTTCAGCGACGGTTTTACCCTGATACATCTCAGGCTGCTTCAGCCACTCGACAACCGCTTTGCTGCTCTGCTCAATCACCTGCTGATAGGCTTCGATGCTCTGCGCCGAACCCGCGAGGATCGGATTTAATTCTGACATTTTAATCCCGCTCCACTTAAACCGGCTTAACGCCAGCGGCCAGCAGCGCCTGCTCGAACTTGTCGAGGAACACTTCCAGCTCCTGATTGGTAATCAGCAGGGAAGGCAGCAGACGCAGCACGCAGCCGTGACGACCACCGCGCTCAAGGATCAGGCCAGATTCGAAGCACTTCTTCTGCAGCAGCGCAGAGAGGTCGCCGTCCGCCGGATAGCAGCCCAGCTGATCTTTAGCTTCGTTCGGCTTAACGATTTCGATACCGATCATCAGACCCAGACCGCGTACGTGACCGATAACCGGGAAACGCTTCTGCATTTCGGCCAGTTTGCCTTTCAGCCACTCGCCTTGCTGCGCCACTTTATCAGCGATGTTCTGCTCTTTAAGGATCTTCAGCGTGGTCAGGCCGGTCGCCATCGCCAGCTGGTTGCCGCGGAACGTACCGGTATGGTGGCCCGGCGCCCAGGCGTCGAACTGCTTTTTAATGCCGAGTACGGCCAGCGGCAGGCCGCCGCCGACGGCTTTAGACATCACGATGATATCGGGCTGAATGCCTGCATGTTCGAAAGCGAAGAACTTGCCGGTACGCGCAAAGCCCGCCTGCACTTCATCGATGATCAGCAGAATGCCGTGTTCTTCGGTCACTTTACGGATGCGCTGCAGCCACTCGGCCGGTGCCGGGTTCACGCCGCCTTCGCCCTGAACGGCTTCCAGGATCACCGCCGCAGGTTTGCGCACGCCGCTTTCCACGTCGTTGATCAGGTTTTCGAAGTAGTAGGTCAGCGCTTTCACGCCCGCTTCGCCGCCAATGCCCAGCGGGCAGCGGTAGAGGTGCGGATAAGGCATAAACTGTACTTCCGGCATCATGCCGTTTACCGCTTCTTTCGGCGACAGGTTACCCGTTACCGAGAGCGCGCCGTGAGTCATACCGTGGTAGCCACCAGAGAAAGCGATCACGCCGGAACGGCCGGTCGCTTTTTTCGCCAGCTTGATCGCCGCTTCAACGGCGTCTGCGCCGGACGGACCGGTAAACTGCAGCTTGTACTCTTTACCCTGACCTGGCAGCAGAGACAGCAGGTATTCAGAGAACGCATCTTTTAACGGCGTTGTCAGATCGAGAGTATGTAACGGCAAGCCGCTGGTAATGACATTTTGGATGCTCTGCAATACGTCAGGATGATTATGACCCAGCGCCAGCGTACCCGCGCCTGCCAGGCAGTCGAGGTACTCTTTATTGTCGGCGTCGGTAATCCATACGCCTTTAGCCTGGGTAATCGCTAACGGTAACTTGCGGGGATAACTTCTGACGTTTGATTCGAACTCAGCCTGACGGGCCAAATAGGTTTCATTGTTTGCGTTTGAAGTGGCATCTAAAGAATCAATACGGACTTTATCCGTCATCATATCTCTCCTACAACCGAGGCAATCGCGTGTGCCGCAGTTGAATAAATGTAAAAAAACGGGTTACCTGATTTTAGGCGCGGCCAATATAGAGCTTTTGCGATTCGGGCTCAATCTTTTATTTTGTTTAGATTTGTTTTCGCTTATTTAAAAACGATCCTTTAAGGGGGCGCTGCCGACAGGGAAAGCATGCGCGAGCCTTATGACGCCTGTGTTAAAGCGATGTGACGGCGTAGTGGCCAGCGGCTTTTCAACGACGGTAAAAAAGCGTAACCGAAGAAGAAACAGGCAATTAAATGCCTTTTTTGTTGATGTTATAAACAAAAGAGCCGCTGAAAATTATCACTACGTAAATTAAACTGCTGCGCAAAGGTTAAGTTATATAAAAGGCTTAACCTTACGTGCGGGAAACATATTTAAACCAAATTGTTTGCAGGAGGAAACTTTAACGCAGCAGTGAAGGAACCAGCGCAGCGGAAACGGAATCGTGCAGCACGCGTTGCGCCTCAGGATTCAGGCTGCGGTTTTGCCACAGGGTAATACCGATACGACCCGCCGCAGGCAGAGTCGCCTCGACGATTCGCAGATTGGGCGGCAGGCCGATGGGCGATCGCAGCGTAATGCCTAAACCGGCCTGAACGGCCGCCCAGATACCGCTGAGGCTCGGGCTGGTAAAGACGACGCGCCACGCGATGCCGGCGCGATCCAGCGCGGCGATGGCGCGGGTGCGCATCTGGCAGGGCGCATCAAACATCACCAGCGGTAATGGTTCGCCACTCTCCAGTAACACCTTTACCTCTGTCTGCGGCGAGGCGATCCATACCAGCGGACACTCTCCTAAAAATTCACTTTCATCGAGCGCCTCTTCAGGTTGCCACAGCAGCGCGATATCCACCTGTTTCTCCGTCGCTGCCTGGCGCAGCGCGCGGTTGCGGTCAATGCGCGCGGTGATGCTGAGTCCCGGATGCTGCTGAGTCAGCTGACTTAACAGCCCTGGCATTAAGGATTCTCCAAAATCCTCCTGCATAGCGATACGCAGCTCACCCTGCAGCATTTCACCGCGAACGGCGCGTTGCGCTTCGTCATTCAGCGCCAGCAGGCGGCGCGCATAGCTCAGCAAAATCTCGCCGCTGGGCGTGAGCGCGAGCTTGCGGCCTTGCTTCACCACCAGCCCGGCGCCGCACTGCATTTCCAGCTTTTTTAGCTGCGCGCTGACGGCAGAGGTAGAACGACAAAGCCGCTCGGCGGCCAACGCGAAACTGCCGTATTCGATGCCCGCCACGAAGCTGCGCAGCGCATCCATATCCAGAGAGAGCGGGATTTTGTTCATAGCGTCCTGAAAATCGGGATTAACCGTCTTGAATAATTCGATTTTCAGGATAGTAGCAGAAGGCGACACTGACACTGAACAATAAATAAGGAGCGGCAATGAATAAAACCATTGATAGAGAGACCCTTACGCAGGCGTCGCCCAAACTGGCTGAAATCACGCAAGACCTGCTGTTCGGCGATATCTGGCAGCGAGGCATTCTGACGCCGCGCGAGCGCAGCCTGATAACGCTGGCATGTCTGGCTGCGCTGGGGCGGGAGAAGCAGCTTCCCTGGCATATCCGCTTCGCCGCAGAAAACGGGGTAAGCCGTAGCGAAATGAGTGAAGCCTTTACCCATCTGGCTTTCTATGCCGGCTGGCCTGCCGCCGTGACCGCACTGCACCATTTGTCAAAGGATGATCAGCCAGAGGAGGAAAGCCCATGCCGCTGACTCGTATCACGCTTCATGAGGACGTCAGCGCATCCCGCATCGCGCTGATTTCAGACATTCTGCATAACACCCTGGTGGAGACTTTCGATGTTCCTGCGCAAGATCGCTTTCAGATTGTGGAAAAGCTGCCCGCGGCGCAGCGTATTTATGACAGACATTATCTGAGCGGCACGCGCAGTGACGATTTCATCTTATTTACGCTGCTGGCAGGCAGACCGCGTTCGGCGGCGCAGAAGGCCGACTTCTGCCGGACGCTGGCGCAGCGGCTGGCGCAGCAGCTGCAAATCGCTCCGGACGACATCATGGTAATTATCCAGTTCAACACCGCGAGCGACTGGAGTTTCAGCAACGGCAAAATGCTTTCCCAGGAGGCGCTATGATTCTGATTCAATAACGTTTCACGCTGCCGGCAGACTACGACATGGACATTATTGAGCGGCGCATCGCTGAAAACGGCGCGAAGCTTGATGGCTTCCCCGATCTGGCATTTAAAGCTTTTCTCTATGCGCGGCGCGACTTCGGCGCAAAGGAGAACCGTTACGCGCCGCTCTATCTCTGGCGCGATACCGCCGGAATAACGCAGTTTTTACAAAGCGCCGGTTTCGCCAGGCTGGCACAGGATTTTGGCTGGCCAGCTATCCGTACCTAGCTGGGAGTGAAAACGCCACCGATCGAAACGCTGCGCGATGCGCGCTTTGCCGCGCTCCGGCCTGTGCCGGTGGCCCCCTATAGCGACCTGAGCGCATTGGATCTGGATGCGGCGCTGGTGGGCTGGGATATTTCGGGCCAGTCATTGCTTCAGGTCGATTTCGCCAGCGAGATGCCGGTAGTGCCGGGCGACGTCTATCGTATCGGCTACCTGGCCTGTGGCGACCCTGTTATACGAAACGCGGTAACATCCTGAAAGAAAAAATTTAACATCTTTAGCTTTGCCACCGCCGCAGTCGCAGCCTGCTCGCCTACGCTAAAAAGGTTTAGCACTGGAGAGCAACGTCATATGAAACATCAAAACAGAAATATTGGTATTGCGCCTTATGGCGGTTCGGCAGGTGGCTGGGGCGCGCTGAAAGCGGTAGCGGATGCGATTCGCGGTCAGATGTCGGTTAAGCAGGATGTGATAGCGCTCTTTAAAGTTAACCAGCCGGAAGGATTCGACTGTCCGGGCTGCGCCTGGCCCGACCCACAGCACCGCTCCTCATTTGAATTTTGCGAAAACGGCGCCAAAGCGGTCTCCTGGGAAGCGACCAGCAAGCGCACCACGCCGGAATTTTTCGCCGCCCATACCGTTAGCGAGCTGTGGCATCGCAACGCCTTTGAGCTGGAAGGCGAGGGGCGACTGACGCACCCGATGAAATATGACCCAGCCAGCGATACCTACCAGCCCATCGAATGGGAAACCGCCTTTAACGAGATCGGCGCGCTGCTGCGAAGCTATGAAGATCCCGACAGCGTAGAATTTTATACCTCAGGTCGCGCATCCAACGAAGCCGCCTTCCTCTGGCAGCTGTTCGCTCGCGAATATGGCACCAATAACTTCCCCGACTGCTCAAATATGTGCCATGAACCGACCAGCGTCGGGCTGCCGCAATCAATCGGCGTGGGCAAAGGCACCGTCGAGCTGGAAGATTTCAACCACTGTGATTTAGTGCTCTGTATTGGCCATAATCCAGGCACCAACCACCCGCGCATGCTGGCGACGCTGCGCGACGTCTCGAAACGCGGCAAAACGATTGTAGCGATCAATCCGCTGCGCGAGCGCGGCCTTGAACGTTTTACCTCGCCGCAAAGCCCGATCGAAATGTTGTCGATGGGATCGACGCAGCTGGCGTCCACCTATTACAAAGTTCGTGTCGGTGGCGACGCCGCGATGCTGAAGGGCGTTATGAAGTGCCTGCTGTCGATGCATGAAAAAGCGCTGGCGGCAGGCGAGCCGGGCGTGCTGGATGAGAGCTTTATCAGCGAACATACCGAAGGCTTTGAGGCGCTGAAGGCGGATCTTGAGGCAACCGACTGGTCGCATATCCTGAAAGTCTCCGGCATGGAGCTTGAAGAGATCCAAAATATCGCGCATCTCTACGCCGAGGCGGAAAACACCATCATCTGTTACGGCATGGGCATTACCCAGCACCAGTACGGCACGCAGAACGTTCAGCAGATCGCCAACCTGCTGCTGATGCGCGGCAATATCGGCAAGCGCGGCGCAGGTATCTGTCCGTTACGCGGTCACTCCAACGTTCAGGGAGATCGTACCGTCGGCATCACCGAAATCCCGCCGCAGTGGATGCTGGACAATATTGAAAAAGTATTTGGATTCAAGCCGCCGCAGAAACATGGACACGGCGCGGTCGCCGCCATCCAGGCGATGCGCGACGGCAAAGCCAAAGCGCTGCTCTGCCTGGGCGGCAACCTGGCGGAGGCGATCTCCGATCCGCAGGTGACGTTCGAGGCGATGCGCAAGCTCGACCTGGTGGTGCATATGGCGACCAAGCTTAATCGTTCGCATCTGCTGCTCGGCAAGCATAACTATTTGTTCCCGGTGCTGGGCCGCACCGAAATCGACCGCCAGGCGTCAGGCGAGCAGAGCGTGACGGTAGAGGATTCTATGTCGATGGTGCACGCCTCGCGCGGCACGCTGAAACCCGCCTCGCCCTATCTGAAATCGGAACCGGCGCTGGTCGCCTCGCTGGCGAAAGCCACGCTGCGCAATTCGCGCGTTGACTGGGATAAGATGATTGGCGACTACAGCTTTATCCGCGACGCTATTGAGGCGGTTATCCCTGGATTCGATGACTTCAACAACCGCGTGATGACGCCGGGTGGCTTCCGCCTGCCGGTGGCGGCCTCGCAGCGTAAATGGCTGACGCCGAGCGGCAAGGCGCAGTTTAAGGTGATGCAGGGGATCAATGAAGATCCGCGCTCGCTGAAGTGCCACGATCTGGTGCTGACGACGCTGCGCAGCCACGATCAGTACAACACGACCCTCTATGGCCTTAACGACCGCTATCGCGGCGTGACCGGTCGTCGCGATGTGCTGTTTATGGCGGCGGACGAAGCGGAAAAACGTCAGTTCCGCGTCGGTGATAAAGTGAATATGGTGGCGCTCGATCCTGACGGCAACCGCACAGAGCGTCGGCTCGATAACCTTACCGTGGTGGTATATGACATGGCCCCCGGCTCGGTTGCGGCTTACTACCCGGAAGCCAACGTTATGGTGCCGCTCGACAGCCATGATACCGAAAGCGGTATTCCCGCTTATAAGAGCATTCCGGTCGAGCTGGAGCTGTGTGAGGAGCCTGCCGAAACCTCAGGCGCGCTCCGGTAACAATAAAAAGGCCGCGCAAGCGGCCTATTTTTTACCTATACCATTCAGTATTTCCAGCGCATCGTCGGGCAGCGTCAGCTGCGCCGCCGCCAGATTCTCCCGCAAATGCTCAGGCGACGAGGTGCCGGGGATCAGCAGAATATTGGGCGAACGTTGCAGCAGCCAGGCAAGCGCCACCTGCATCGGCGTGGCGTTAAGCTGCTGCGCCACCTGGGTAAGCTGAGTGGACTGCAACGGCGTGAAGCCGCCGAGCGGAAAGAAGGGCACATAGGGAATGCCCTGCGCGGCGAGCCTGTCGATAAGGGCATCATCCTCGCGATTAGCAAGATTATAGAGATTCTGCACGCAGGCGATCTCAGTCAGCTGCTGCGCCTCTTCCACCTGACGCGCGGTGACGTTGCTCAGCCCGATATGCCGAATCACTCCTTGCTCTTTTAATTCAATCAGCGCGTTAAGCTGCGGCGTCAGCGAGCCTTCTGCCGGTTTCTGCGGGTTGATCATGCTGCGCAGGTTCACCACTTCAAGCACGCCGAGATCGAGATTGCGCAGATTGTCTTCCACCGCGCTAACCAGTTCGTCAGGTGAAAACGCGGGCAGCCAGCCCCCTTTGTCATCGCGTCGTGCGCCAACTTTGGTGACGATAATCAGATCTTCAGGATAGGGGTGCAGCGCCTTTTTGATCAGCTGATTGGTCAGATGCGGGCCGTAAAAATCGCTGGTGTCGATGTGACGCACGCCCGCCGCGATGGCATCGCGCAGCACCTGTATCGCACGCGCCTCGTCTTTGGGCGGGCCAAAAACGCCTGGCCCCGCTAACTGCATCGCGCCGTAGCCCACGCGGCCGACCTCATCATCGCCAAGACGATAGCGAAGGGAAACCTGAGACATAATAACCTCCTGGTGAAAGGGACTCAGTAAGTGTAATCGGTACAGCCTGATTCAGCGTCTGAAGATAACGGCGGGTAAAAGAGGGAAGGCGGCCGCTCAGGCGACCGCGGGCACTTGCGGATAGAGATGGTGAACGCGGCGATCGGGGCCGCAGAGCAAGACCGGATGGCCTTTGTCCAGATGCGTCATATAGTGCTGATACATCACCTCCGTCAGGCCGGCGCCGCACCATAAAAGGTGATGCTGGTGAGAAGAGGCGGGCTGATGGACGGCGCTAAAGGGACGGACTTCGACGCAGAAGCCCTGGCTGCTCAGCCTGATCGCCTCCAGCCAGATCTCCGTCTTATTTTGTTCGCTCACGTTTTCCAGCAGCAGCGGGACGGAGGACGCGCGCATGGCGTTACGTATTGCGCTACGCGCATGGGCGACAATTAGATGGTGAAAGCGCTCTCTGCGTCGGCCTGCGCCAGCGCGCGTGTCGTCGCGCAGCCACTGATTAAGCGGCAGCAGAAGCTGTAAAACGAAATCGTCGCCGGTAAAGTTACTGGAGAGCTTGCGCAGTAACACGTTCAGCGACTGCTCGCTGCCATATTCCAGCTGCCAGAGCATATCGCCACGTCGCGCCGCCCAGCCGCCGGTACGCAGCGGGCGCTCGCTTTGCTTCGCGGCCCTGATCTCGCGGATGGTGGCGCCCTGACTGGTAAGTCGCGTCATATCCAGCACGTCCTGAAGCTGCGCCTCAGACCATTCGTTACCGGATGCGTATTTATTGATGAATCCGCTACGATACCAGCGCTTCAGATTAAGAAGAGCGGCTCCCGATATTGCGCAGATAGTTTCAGATGAATAGGTCATATGCTGTCCTTGAACGGAGAGCGAATAGCCACCGCTTCGTACAGTGGATGAATATCCAGTCTGAACCTCTCGCCGCGAAATTAATACAGCATAAAATATTGTTTTACTTACCGTTTGGCTTTTTGAGACAGTGGTGTCCTTTGGAATTAGCGACTTAGCCGCTAATGGAGTGAAATGTGAATATTTTATTTAAGCCGCTGATTTTCACCTTACGGAAGCAATACGCCGCGCCCTGACCGCCAACCCGCGGAAGCCCGCTCTGCTTACTGCGCGTTACGGCTTCTGTATGCTTAACTTATCAGACGTATTTCAAAGAGGCGGGACATGAAACTTAAAAGGAGAAGCGACCGGGCGACATCGTTAAATCGCTCGCTGCCCAGAAGCATCGCGCTGGCGGGTCTGGTGCTCACGCTGGCGGTAATGGGGCTTAACCTCTGGACAATGCGTGAAGCCTGGCGTGATACCGTTATTCAGGCTGAACAGATGGCGGTAAACCTTTCTGTATCCCAGGCGCGTCAGGCGGATGACACCATATTACAGACGGAGCTCTCCTTGCGTCAGGTTCAGCATCAGCTGATGAGCGAGATGGCGACCGGCGTTGACAACGCTGCGCTCAGTCATACCATGCAGGAGCTGGCGAGCCGACTGCCGCAGCTACACGGTCTCTTTTATTACAGCGCCGATGGCAAATGGCTCGCTACCTCCGCGCGGCAAATCCCTAAGGGGATTAATAACGCCGATCGCGAATATTTCGCCTTTCACCGCACTAATCCGCGCGACAGCGTGCATATTGGCCCGGTAATTCGCAGCCGCAGTACCGGCGAGCTGGTGATTCCGGTTTCGCTGCGCGTTAACGATGTTTCAGGCGGGTTCAATGGTGTTCTACTCGCCACCATTCGGGTCGACTATTTTCGCCACTACTACAGCTATTATGAGCTGGGCCCGCAGGATGTGCTGGTGCTGATGCTGGCGGACAGTACGGTGCTCTATGCGAGGCCGATGCCCGACAGCTTTATCGGCAAAAACCTCTCATCCAGCCATCTTTTTCAGGCGATGCTCGCCAGCTCGGATAAGGGAAGCGGCCAGTGGCGGGCGGCGCTGGACGGCAAGGCGCGTATTTTCGGTTTTGCCCGCTCCGAGCGCTATGGGCTGGTGGTGGCAGCAGGCTACGATAAACACGATTTGCTGAAAAAGTGGCTTAAAGGACAGGTTGAATATGTGATGTTCGATCTGGCGCTGCTGGCGGGGATAATGCTGCTCGGCGCCTATATTCTGGGCCAGGCGAGACGTAGCCTGCGCTATCAGCAGGAGCTGACTCGCCTGCGCGATGAGCTGACGGCGGCTAATCTGTCGCTGGAAAATCTGGCGCACGCCGACGGCCTGACCGGGCTGGCGAATCGTCGCCAGTTTGATCTGTTCTTACAGCAAAGCCTGCTCGACGCGGCGGAAAAGAATCAGCAGGTATCGCTGATCCTGATGGATATCGACTATTTCAAGCGCTACAACGACACCTATGGCCATGTCGCTGGCGATGCCTGCCTGAAGGCGGTTGCCAGCGCCCTGAAAGCGCTGCCGCTGCGCAGCACCGACAAGGTAGCAAGATATGGCGGCGAAGAGTTTGCCATTATCCTGCCGGGCGCGACGGGGCAGGATGCGCTGAATATCGCCAGCGCGGCGGTAAAGGCGGTCAGCGCGCGCAATATTCCGCATGACTCCTCTTCCATCGCCGCCCATGTCACCCTGAGCGCAGGATGCGCCACTTTTCTGCCGGAAAAAGATCGCCCGGAGCCGCAGGCGCTGATCGAGCAGGCGGACGAGGCGCTCTATCTGGCGAAACACAGCGGACGCAACCAGGCGAGGCGCTGCGCATAACTGCTAGGGAGCCGTCGGCGCGGCGCAGTAGCTTTCAGCAATCTGCGCCAGCGGCTGAGGTTTCCCGATGTAATAGCCCTGAAGGCCGTCGCACTCCATCTCCTTAAGCTGTTCCATCTGGCAGGCGGTTTCGACGCCCTCTGCGGTGATGCTCAGCGAGTAGGCTTTGCCTAATCCCACCATGTTCTGGACAATCTCTCGCGCCTGCGAGGAGTCGTTAAGCGGAAAGATAAAGGATTTATCAATCTTGATGCCGTCAAACGGGAAGGTGCGCAGATAGTTTAGCGAGGCATAGCCGGTGCCGAAATCGTCAATCAGAAACTTCACGCCCAGCGCCTTGATCGCCTGCATAATCTCCAGAGTGGTTTCCGGATCCTGTAGCATGGCGCTCTCCGTCACCTCGATCTCCAGGCGGCTGCTCGGCAGTCCCGTCGCATCCAGCGCGGCGCGGATGCGCCTCGGCAAACCTTTATCGCTGAATTCCACTGCGGAGAGGTTAACCGATACCGCCAGTCCCGGCAGCTCGCGGTGCGTATCCTCGCAGGCCCGCAGCAGCACCCAGTCGCTCAGCGCGCTGATCAGGCCGGTCTCCTCCGCCAGCGGAATAAACTGATCGGGCATCAGCACGCCGTGTTGCTTATGGTGCCAGCGCACCAGCGCCTCGACGGCATTGACGCGGGCGGTGCGCACATCGTAGCGCGGCTGCCAGGCGAGCCGGAGCTGATCGCTGTGGATCGCTTCGCGCAGCTCACGCTCCATCTCGCGCCGCTGCACAATCTTCTCTCCCATATCGCGCTGATAAAAGACCCAGTTATTGCGTCCGGTGTTTTTCGCTTTATAGAGCGCGATATCCGCATAGCGCAGCAGATCGCCGGGGTTGGTGCCATCCTGCGGCGCCAGCGCGATGCCCAGACTGGCACCGATAAAGACTTCGCCGTCGTGAATGGCGAAGGGCTGATTGATTTGGGTAATGATGTGGCTGCAAAGCTCGCTAATCTCTTCGCGGGTATGAATGTCAGAGACCAGCATAACAAACTCATCGCCGCCAAGGCGGGCGGTCATGCCTGCATCTTTCAGGCAGGCGTTAAAGCGCGCGGAGACCTCATGCAGCACGCTGTCGCCTGCGGCATGGCCGTAGAGATCGTTGACCGGCTTAAATTTGTCCAGGTCGATCATAATCACTGCCAGCGGTCGGTCGCTATGCAGCACGCCGTTGAGTTTGCCCGCCAGGCAGGCGTTCATCTGCGCGCGGTTGGGCAAGCCGGTTAGCTCATCAAACTGCGAAAGGTAGCGGACGCGCGCTTCCGCCTCCACCTCCAGCGTGACGTCGGTAGCGGTGCCGCGATAGCCCTCTTTACCCTGTGCCAGCGTTACGGGCCGCAGCGTCAGATTGCAGAAGCGTATATGCTGCTGCGCGGAGCGGTAACGACAGCGTAGGAGCGTCAGCGGCTCGCCGGGCTGCTCCCGCTGCGTCAGCCGTTGCAGCAGATCCTCATCGTCAAGCAAAAAGGCGTGCAGCGGCTGGTGCAGCCAGTCCTCGCTGTGGTAGCCGGTTACGGCGGGAAAGCGTCCGGATATCCAGGTAAAGCGCAGCTGCGCATCCGCTTCCCAGATCCAGTCGGTGGTGCTCTCCGCCACGTCGCGAAAGCGCTGTTCGCTGGCGGCAAGCGCCTGCTGGCTCTGTTCCAGCAGAAAGGTGCTGACGTCGCTGTTGCGCGCCTTGCGTAGCGCGTTGCGCATGAGCATAGCGGCGGTAAAAAAGGTGGCGCACATCAGCAGCACCAGCAGCGGCAGCAGCCAGGTGAGCAGCGCGCCGCCGGGGTTATCGCTTTGCCACTTTAGCGTGACTGCGCCGCCCAGCGCCGGGATGCGGTAGCGGTTAGTCTCAGCTGCCGCGCTGGCAAACGCGTCGGCATAGCTGAGCTTTTCAATGCCATACTCCGCGCCCAGGCTCTGCAACTTTTCAGGCGTCAGGCGATCGACAAAAATCATCACCGAAGGCGGCCCCGCGACTTCCGCAACGCTACGATCGCCTCCGGTGGTGATCAAGGAAGCGCCGAGCAGCGCAACCTGGCCGCGCGAGCGCACCAGGCAGGCGATCGCCTTTCCGTCGCTCTGCTGTAGCCGCTGCTTCAGGTCGTTAAGTGGATCCTGCCCCAGCCACGCCTGAAAATCTTCTTGATGCAGCGCGCCGTTGATCACGCTGTAACGGGTCTGGTCATCGGGCGCAATCACAAATACCCCCTCATAGCCGAAAGTCTGAAACAGCGAACTGCCCAGGTTCTGGTTGCGCCAGGCCCAGTCGAGATTAAGGGTACGGTGCAGGTTGTTATAGGCTTCGCCCCAGTCAGCGTTATCGCTCAGGTGAAAGCGCATACTCATTTCGCGACTGGCGAATGCTTTCTCAAGCAGCAGACCGCTACGATAATCCGCTTTATCGTTCAGGTCGTCCGCTACCCAAAACAGGGCGGTCAGCGCGGCGAAAAAAGAGAGGCCGAGCAGAATCAGCATTATTATCATCGGTGTTCTGACCAGACCGCGAGCGCGTCCGTCAGAGGATGGGTGAAGAGCATAAAAAGTCATAAGTTGTCGCCACGCCAGAGAAAGTCGAAAAAAATGTATCCAGTTACATCTCTCTCTTATCGGCAGCACAGGCGCTGGACTATAGCGCTGGCGTGAATGAATTGTGACAACAGAGGAGTCCGGCCGCTGCGCGGGCCGGACGCAAGCATAAGTTACTTATCGCTTTTAGACAGGTTTTCGAACTGTTGAGTAAGATAGGAGCTGGTATTGTTCATCACGCTCATCATCTTATCCAGATTGGTGAACTGCGTTTTATAACGCGCAATGGTCGCGTCGATTTTCTTGCTGGCCTGATTGTACTGATCGGTCAGCTGATTCAGCTTCTTACTGATGCTGTCGGTCGCGCTCTGCAACGCCCCCTTGCTGTTGAGAATGGCGGTCATGCTGTTTGCCAGACCGGTAGCGATACCGCTTTTCTTACCGTCCCCGGTGAAAATATCGCGCATCGCCTCCGGCTTCACCGACAGCATGTTGCCCAGCTTGTCGGCATCCAGTTTAAGCTTGCCGGTAGTAGGGTCAGAAGTAATGCCTGTCTGCGACAGGGTTTTATAGGTCGCCGAACCCGAACCGTTGGCGAGAATGCCTTTCAACTGCGTCTGAATAAGACGTAACGTGCCGTCGCCCAGCAGCGCGCCGTTTTTCGTATCCTGATCTTTGCCTGCATCGACCGGAGTATATTTGGTCAGGGTCGACATCGTATCCTGCAAACTGTTGTAAGCAGTGACCCAGTCGCTGATGGCGGTTTTGGCTTTTGAGGTGTCGCTGACGACGCTCAGGGTCTGATTGCCGCTGGTGATGTCGTGCAGCTTCAGGGTCAGTCCCTCAACGGCGTCGCTGATAACGTTGCTGCTGCTTTCAATATGGACGTTATTGATGGTCAGGCTGGCGTTTTGCGCCGCCACATTCTGCTGCATGCCGCTGGCGCTCGCCGCCGGGCCAAAACCGATAAAGTCCTGTAGCGTATTGTCGCCTTCAACGCTAATCGCCTTCACCGCATGGCCGGTACCGGTCTGGGTAGAGGTAATTGACAGGCGGTAGCTGGCGTCCGATACGCGAATAATGCTGGCGCTGACGCCGGCGTTCGCCTTGTTGATAGTGTCGCGCAGCGCAGTCAGGGAGGTTTGATCTTGCGTCAGGGTGATGCTTGTCTCTTTCCCGTCCTCCGACAGGATCTTCAGCGTGCGGCTTGCCGCATCGCTGCCCACCGACGATTTAATATCGCCTTTCGCCGCGCTGGTCAGGGTTTGCGCCTGCGCCAGCTGCGTCACGCTGATGCTGTACTTACCGGCGACCGCGCTGCCGTTTGAGTCGGCGCTAAAGGCGGTCGAGCTGCTTGATGTGGTGGTTTGAGTGTAAAGACCCGCTTCCTGTAGTTTGCTGTTAGCCGTCTGAAAAGCCTGTACGGCGGTTTTCAGCGTGCCGTAGGCGGAAAGCCTGGCGGTAGCCGCGGATTGCTGCTTTGAAACTGGGGCAAGTACTTGTTTTTCCGCGCTAGTAAGCTTGTCCAGTATATCGCTTAGCTTGAGTCCTGAGCCAATGCCTAATGTAGAGACGCCTGCCATATCACTTCCTTTTGGTAATAGTCGCTTACATCCGTTATCGACAGGCTTACTTAAAACTTAAATTATTTTGTGAAAATCCTTACGAAATGCTTACAGAGGCGCAGGGCGAGGCGGGGTAATTTAATTAATTAAAGCCGGACTGGTGCCGATGATAAGGAAGCTAAACCCTGCCTGAACGCATAAGGTCAGGGGCGCTTACCTTATGGAGACCAGGATGAACATCACCCAACGCCTGCTGTTGGCATTCTCGCTGCTGTTTGGCGCGATTATTTTACAGGCCATACTGGCTATCTCTCTGCTGTCCGGCTTTCAGGATCGCTTTGAATATGTCCAGGCCAATGCTATTCCCTCAATTAAAGATGTCGGGAAAATGATCGATGAGGGCAACCAGCTTGCGCTGACGCTCTACAAGCATCAGATCCAGACTGACGATGGGAAGTTTGCCGATGTGGAAAAGACGATTAGCGCACAGCTGGCGCAGCTCAAATCGCAGATCGATTACTACATGACGAACGACATTTCCAACGACGAAGATAAACGGCTGACTAATCTCGCCTATGAACATCTTCGTACCATTAACGATCGTCTGCCTGCATTTCTCGCTGCCTCGCATGCGCATCAGAATGCGGTAAGCGTAGGGCTGATTGAGGGAAGCGATGGCGTCGGCGCGGCTATCCGCGAGATGATTGCCGATTATCAGAAACAGCTGACGCTGAATATCGACATCAGTAACCAGCTGCGCGATACCAACCGCAGCCTGTTTAAAACCGTATTGTGGGCGACCATCGGCGGCGTTATCGCCACTGTGGTGCTGTTCGGCCTCTTTTCGGCCTTCACTATTTTGCGCATTCGCCGCAGCCTGTCGGCAATGGGCAAGGTGATGGCGAGCGCCAGCGAAAACCTTGACCTGACGCTGAACGCCGATGAGAGCCGTCGCGACGAAATTGGCAATATGGCGCGCGCCTTTAACCATTTGATGCAGCGCGTCTCCTCGGCGCTGGTCTCGGTCAACCAGGCGTCGCAGTCGGTCAGCAGCGCCTCGGTGCAGATCTCTGCAGGCAATGAAGATCTCTCTTCGCGCACCGAGCAGCAGGCGGCATCGCTGGAGCAGACGGCGGCCAGCATGACTGAACTGAGCGAAACTGTGCGCCAGACCGCGGATAATACGCGTCAGGCGAGTCAGCTGGCGGCCAATGCCAGCAGCCTCTCTGAGAAGAGCGGCGAGTCGCTGACCACGATGCTGGCGACGATGGATAACATCCGCGGCAGCTCGCGCAAGGTAAACGAGATCGTTTCCATGATTGAAGGCATCGCGTTCCAGACCAATATTCTGGCGCTGAACGCGGCGGTAGAAGCGGCGCGCGCAGGGGAACACGGTAAAGGTTTCGCCGTGGTGGCGGGTGAGGTGAGAAACCTGTCGCAGCGTTCAACCGCCGCCGCTCATGAGATTAAAGCGCTGATTGAAGCCTCTCATCAGCTGACGGAAGCGGGCGCGGCGCAGGCAAGCGACGTCGGCCGCAATATGGACGTGATGAAAGACGCGATTCGTCAGGTCAGTGATTTGGTCGGCGAGATCGCCGCCGCTGCGGTCGAGCAGAGCCAGGGCATCGCGCAGGTGCACCAGGCGGTGAACCAGATGGACGACGTGACCCAGCAGAACGCCGCGCTGGTCGAAGAGGCCTCGGCAGCTTCGCAGTCGTTGCAGGAGCAGGCCAGCGCGCTGACTGAGCTGGTTGGCAAGTTCCGCGTCGGCAACGATGCGGAGGTCGCCGCGCCGCGCACGCCAGCGGTTCAGCCGTCGCGTCGGACCCCTGCGCCGCAGCGCGTAGCGGTGATTAACGAAGCGGAGTGGCAGAGCTTTTGATGTAGAGCGGCGCTTTTAAGGCGTTATGCCGAGCGGTAAAGGCTCGGTTACACTAGCCTTGAGCGGTACAGGAATCCGGAAGCGATGCCGTTTCCGGATTTTTTTTCTATGCAATGGTATGAAACCCTTCCGCTGCGTCCGGCTCAGTGAAGTAACGGATTAATAAATGTTTGTCAGTTGCTGAAAGCCGACAGAAGGCAATAACGGATGAACGGGAGGGGAAGTGGCTGGCAAGCCAGCGGTCGCGATGATTGCGATAAGCCTTACTGCTCAGCCCGGCCAGGGTAATTTGCGCGCTAACCGGACTGAGTATCTATCAAATTCTCTGTGTTATTTGGCCAAAATCTCTTTTCTGACAATCTCTGCGCCTGCGCTTAACGCTTGCAGCTTCCCATTCGCCACGCGGCGCGGTAGGGGGATCATGCCGCAGTTAGTGCAGGGATAGAGCTTATCGGCATCGACAAACTGCAGGGCCTTGCGTAGGGTGTTGGCGACTTCTTCTGGCGTCTCGATGGTATTGGTTGCCACATCAATGGCACCGACCATCACTTTTTTGCCGCGGATCAGCTCAATAAGATCCATAGGGACGCGAGAGTTCTGGCACTCCAGCGAAACGATATCGATACTGGATTTTTGCAGTTTCGGGAAAATTTCTTCGTACTGTCGCCATTCTGAACCCAGCGTCTTTTTCCAGTCTGTATTGGCTTTGATGCCGTAACCGTAACAAATATGGACAGCAGTTTCGCATTTCAGCCCTTCAATCGCTCTTTCGAGGGTAGCGATACCCCAGTCATTCACCTCATCAAAGAAGACATTAAACGCAGGCTCATCGAACTGGATAATATCTACGCCAGCCGCCTCAAGTTCTTTGGCTTCCTGATTGAGAATTTTGGCGAACTCCCATGCGAGTTTTTCACGGCTTTTATAGTGGCTGTCATAAAGCGTGTCGATCATCGTCATTGGGCCAGGCAACGCCCATTTAATCGGCTGACTGGTTTGCTGGCGTAAGAATTTAGCATCATCAACAAAGACAGGCTTCTGGCGGCTCACTTCGCCAACGACGGTCGGGACGCTGGCGTCATAGCGATCGCGAATTTTAACAATCTCGCGCTTCTCAAAATCGACGCCGCTCAGATGCTCAATAAAGGTCGTGACAAAATGCTGACGCGTTTGTTCGCCATCGCTGACAATATCAACGCCTGCCTGGAGTTGATCCGCCAGAGATAAACGCAGGGCATCTCTTTTGCCGTCAGCTAATTCATCGCCCTGTAATTTCCAGGGTGACCAGAGCGTCTCAGGCTGAGCGAGCCAGGAAGGTTTAGGTAAGCTGCCAGCAGTTGAAACAGGTAATAACTTTTTCATTAAAGGTGACCTTGTATGTATTTTAATCAAAGAACGAAATTAGCAGCCCACTGCTCAAGAATAGCCTGATAGGGTTTAATAAAGTTTTGCTCGGTAAATTTCCCCTGCTCAACAGCTAACTGGCTACGCTCTTCTCGATCATAAACAATTCGGGTTAGTGAATAATCCTGGTGGTTCAGGTCTGGCTGATAGCATTTTCCTGCGGCCGAGTTCGCATTATATATTTCAGGGCGATAAATCTTCTGGAAAGTCTCCATCGTGCTGATGGTGCTGATAAGTTCAAGAGCAGAGTAGTCGCTCAGCAAGTCACCGCTAAAGTAAAACGCTAACGGCGCAACGCTATTGTGCGGCATAAAATAGCGAACCTGCAGGCCCATCTTTGCAAAATAGCGGTCGGTCAGAGAGGGGTTATCCTGCTGATACTCTACGCCCAGCACCGGATGCTGATTATTTGTTCTGTGATAGATATTTTTACTGGAGACGCTCAGGCATATTACAGGCGCCTTTTTAAACTGCGCTTTATAAGCCTCTGATGCAACGAAACTTCTGAAGATCTTGCCGTGTAAATCGCCAAAATCGTCCGGGATAGTAAATTCCGCTCTGTTTTTATTATGCTCAGATAACAATACGCTAAAATCGTAGTCACGTACGTAAGAAGAAAAGTTATTGCCCACAATGCCTTCAGTGCGCGCGCCGGTTTTGCGGTCAACGACATTGGGCTTCAGGATTTCGATCACCGGAAAAGAGGCGTTGTCGCCGTTAGCATTAATAATCATCTCCACGGAAATGATATCCAGCTCGACGGAGTAGCGATCCGCTTTAGGATTATCCCAGTGCGCCAGCGAATTGAAACGGTTGTCTATCATCACCAACGCATTACGCAGGTTCTCCTGACGTTTCGCCCCTCTGGCTAAATTAGCAAAGTTGGTCGTAATGCGCGTATTTTCAGAAGGATTATAATTCTCGTCGAAACGAAGGCTTTTAATAGTGAAGCTAAAATTGTGAGTCATCGTAATCTGGTATCCTAATTTATGTTGTGAAATTTTCTTTTAACGTTTGCGTCTCAGGATAACCCGATTTTCTTTGCTTGTTTTCTCATCCACGACTCTTCATATTACTATTAGTTAACAACTCTGCATCTTTTATGCCTGAGTCATGGATTGAGTAAAAGTGATTTAAATTCACTGAACTTGAACAAAATTCATGTTGAGTAAACATCAAGATGCGTTATCAGGAAAAAGGCTGTTCCCCGGCTAACGCAACGCTGAAGTTCTGACCATCAGCGCCAGGGGAGAAAGGCACTTAATTGCGCAGCGGCAACGCCTTTTACTGCCGGGCCGACGACACCAGCGAATGGACGGTCGCAAGCGTTAAGCCAGGCTTAATAGCGTATAAACCTTTGCTAACGTACTAACAAATATAAGCATTTCCTCTCAGTCAGCTTCTGGTTTTTGTGGTGGAGATCCCTCCGCCATGTTATTAGTTCTGCATGCCGTTATTTAACGTCCCGCCTGCTGGAGATAATAATGAAAAGAAGTTTGCCCTTCGCTTTATTGCTTTCGCTCAGTGCCTTTAGCCAACTCTCTGCTGCTGAGCAAACGCTGCGTTTTGGCGTTGATCCCACCTTTCCGCCGTTTGAATCCAAAGCCAGCGATGGCTCGCTTCAGGGATTTGATATTGATCTGGGCAATGCCATTTGCGCGCAGGCAAAGATAAAGTGCCAGTGGGTGCAGACAGGCTTCGATAGCAGTATCCCGGCGTTACAGGCGAAGAAGTTTGATGCCATTCTCTCGGCAATGTCGATGACGGAAAAACGCCGTGAGCAGGTGGATTTCAGCGATATGCTCTACAACACGCCGAGCGCGTTGCTGACGCCGAAGAGCAGCACCCTGACGGAGAATATCAGCACGCTGCGCGGCAAAAATATCGGGGTGGCGCAGGGCACCATTCAGGAAAGCTATGCGAAAGCGAAGTGGGCGCCGCAGGGGGTCAATATCGTTTCCTATCAAAACCAGATGGAGATTTACCCGGATCTGGTGGCTGGCCGCCTTGACGGCTCGCTGGCGAACGCGGTGTCCGCGGCGCAAGGATTCCTGAATACGCCAGAAGGCAAAAATTACGTTATCAAGGCAACGCTGGTCGATAAAGCGCTGCTGGGCAACGGCGTGGGCATTGGTCTGCGTAAGGGTGACGCGGCCAACCTGAAGCTAATTAATGATGCGCTGGCGGCGCTGCACGCTAACGGAACCTACGATCGGCTGGCGAAGAAGTATTTTAAATTTAAGGTCTATCCTTAATGACTTACGCATTTTTGCCCGTAGCCGCTGCTGGAAGGGCAGCGGTAAGGATAGCGGACGCAGCCAGCCGCAGGAGAATCCATGCCCGAACTGCCGCATTACACTTCTCAACGCGCCCGCTTTGTCGCTGCCGTTGCTCGTCAAAACGGCACCCTGACTTCATATAAACATCCGCTGCCAGGCCCGCAGGGCGAAGCGCTTTACACCGATGTCGCCGTACTGGGCAATCTCCACGCCTCTAAAGTGATGCTGATTATCTCCGGTACACACGGCGTGGAAGGCTATTACGGATCTGACAGTCAGATTAACTGGCTCAACGAGTTCAGCCTCACCGCTTTACCCGATGATACCGCGATAGTGCTGCTGCACCTGCTTAACCCCTGGGGTGCGGCCCATCTGCGGCGCGTTAATGAAGACAACATCGATCTTAACCGTAACTTTATCGATTTCACTCAGGCTGCGCCCGCCAACGCGGATTACGCTGAGTGGCATGGGATCTACCACGGCGAGCGGGCTAAAGCTGACCAGCTGCTACAGGAAACCCTCAACAGTGCAGGTTGGCCAGCAGTTAAACGCGTTGTGGAAGCGGGGCAATATCAGTTTGCCGACGGCTTATTCTATGGCGGCCAGCAGCCCAGCTGGTCTTATCGCACACTGCAAAGCATCATTGAGCATCATCTCTCACATGCGACGACCCTTCTCAGCTTTGATTTGCATACCGGAGCCGGAGCCTGGGGGCATCCCATGCTGCTTTCTATTGCCGAACAGCCTGTCGACGCCCATCAGTGGGGAAAAAGGATCTATGGCGAATGGCTGACGCTGTTGTTCACCGGTACCGGACGGGAGAGTGAAACCGGCGTGACCGCCACCGCTACGGGCTATCTCTCGCAGTTTCTGCTTAACGCGCTGCCCGATACGCATATCTTGCCGCTGGTGGTGGAGTGCGGCACCTTTCCTGGTGAGGAGATGCATCGGCGGGTGCGCGAAGATCACTGGCTGCATTTGCAGGGCGATCCGGCCAGCGAGGCGGGGCGCGCTATCAAACAATGCCTGGTGGAAGGCTTCTGGCCCGCAGACCGCGACTGGCGCGATCTGGTGGCGTTTCGCACCCAGCAGATTTTCCGGCGGGGATGGGAGGGTTTATTAAGCCTGGATCACAACCGTCCATAAAAGGTCATGCGCGCGGTCTCTGACAGCGCAATTCCCGGCTGCGTATTATAAGCCAGTACGGCCAGCATCCGCGTGATATCGCCTTCGGTAGGCGTAACGCGGTGCAATGAATTGCGCCCGCGAAACAGCACTAAATCCCCGGCCTCAATTTCCAGCGCGTCAACCGGCCGCTGCTGATCCAGTACGGCCGCGACGCCGTCAAAATTCATCTCCCCGGCATCGGCGTTGCGCAGATCCTTCACATACTGGAATACGCCGCCAGCGCGCGGCTTCTGCACCAGCAGGGTGATGGCAAAAGAGGAGTTATCAAAATGCCAGCCCAGTTCCTGCCCATCCGGCGCATAGTGCAGGTTTATAGAGGAGAGGGGATCGGCATAGGGATAGAGCGCGGTTTCGCCCAGCACATCGCACAGAAACCCTTTAAACAGCGCATCATTATAGAGCTGGCGCAGCGGCGAATCGGCGGCGATAAGATCGTCGGTAATGCAGCCTTTGGTGCTGCTCACATCACGATTGCGCGGATGATCGGCGCTGTAGGCTTCATCAGCCTTCATTAAATAGACGTTGTGCTTGCTAACGGTGTGATAAGCCTGATGGCGCTGCGCTTCGCCTTCGGCAATGATGCTCCTTAGCGCGGCGGGTTGTAAAAACTGACGCAGCACCAGCGCGCCGTGTTGGTTGAGCTGTTCGCGGCACTCGCGCCGCCAGTCGGCATCGGCAAGCGGATGTAAATCGAAACGGATCAGAGCAGACATAGCGGCAGTTCTCATCATTTAAGGTAGTTGAAAACTGTAACTTGCTGATATGTTGCTGCATAACGATATAAATTTAACGGCCTGTTAAGGAAAGATTAATGCCTGCTCAGTCACCGCGTTTACCTAAAATCAGCGTTATTCAGGCGTTCAAGGTCGCGGCGGAGCTGGGCAGTCTGGCTAAGGCCGCCGCCCAGCTGGCGCTGACGCCTGCGGCGGTAAGCCAGCAAATCCGTCAGCTGGAGGAGCAGCTCGGCAGCGCGCTGTTTGTGCGTACCCAGAGCGGAGTAAGGTTAACCGAGACAGGCAAAGAGTATCTGCGCTATGTGACCGAAGCCTTTGACATTCTGCATCTCGGGCAGCAGAACCTGCGACACGCGGCCGTAATGCCGAAGCTGACGCTCTACGCGCTGCCTGCGCTGGCTTCAAAGTGGCTGTTGCCCAATATCATGCAGTGGCGTGAACGCTGTCCGGATATCGATTTATCGCTGTACGGTACCCATGCGCAGGTGGATTTTAACGCCACGCCGGCGGATTTCGTCATCTGTTTCGGTGAGGAGCGTTATCCGCAGCTGGATAAGCAACGCCTGTTTCTGGATGAGGTCGTGCCGGTAGCCAGCCCGGCTCTGCTACAGCGTTATCCGCATGGAAGCGCGCTCAGTCAGGCACCGCTGATTCATCTTGACTGGGGCAATGAAGGGCGTTTTCTGCCTGACTGGCGTAGCTGGTTTCTCGCTAAGGAAATGCCGGTTGCGGCGCCGCAACCGGCATTACGTTTTAATCTCACCTCGCTGGCCATAGACGCCGCCGTAGCTGGCGCGGGGTTACTGCTGGGACAGAGGCGGCTGATCGCCGCTGAACTGGCGCGTGGCGACCTGGTAACAGTTGATGCGCTAAGCCTGCCGCTCAGCAAACCCTATTTTCTGGCCTGGCCGCAGCGTTCGCGCAGCCAGCCGGGCAGCGAAGCCTTAATAAACTGGCTTACGCAATTAGCGGACTGACTCCCAGAGCCTATGGCGCGACCTCAAACTCCATCTGGTTTCGCGCCAGTAAACGGTTCTCGCCATTGACGATTTTCACCGACACGCGCAGCGTCCCAGGTTGTGACGGTGTCACGGGAAGCTCCACCACTTTTTTACCGCTGTCGGCCGCGATGTCCACCTGCTGTTTACCCTGCGCCAGAACCTTATCGCCTTGTTCTATGCGCCACTCCAGACGGGTACCGTTGTGCGCTACCGGCAGGTCATTAATCGTCCACAGGTTAAACTGTCCCGGCTGTCCGACCTTCCAGTTCAGACTCTTTGGCTCTATCGAGGGCAGCAGCGGCTGATAGGCGCGCTTCAGCGCGTAATAGCCTGTTTTGGGATGGCGCAAATAGTCCACCACGCCCCAGTTGGCGGAAGGCCAGGTTTCAACGAACATAAACTGAAAGAGGGCGGTAACCGGCTGAAAACGCTGGCGTCGATAGCTTTCCGCCGCGATGGCGACCAGCTGCGCCTGATAGCGCTGGGTATTGGCGATAAAGGTCTGAATATTCTCGCCGCGTGAGATTTTCGCATTCTGAAAGGTCTGGATGGGCTGGAAATTATGGTACTTCCAGCGCGTCCATTTAGGATCGCCCGGCTGGGTGGTGGCAGGCCAAAGCTCGCTGCGCGGGATAAAGGTGCGCAGCGTGGCAAGCTCCGGCAGCGCCTGCGCGCCGAACTCGGTAATGGTGGCGGTTTTCGCTGGCTCCAGCAGGTTCGCCATGGTGCCAAAGTACCAGCCAGCCCAGTAGTGCTCCTCAACGGCGGAGAAAGGATGCACGATACGGCTGTTATCTTTCGCCAGCGTATCGGCCACGCGCTGCATCAGGTTGCGGTTAAGATCTTTATTCCAGTCGGGAAAGCGTTTGCCCATCCACGGCGAATTAAACGGCGGCTCGTTTTGACCGCCCCAGACCACGATGGCGGGGGAATTGCCGAACTGCTCAACCATCTCCTGGGTTTGTCTGGCGGCGTTATCGGCGAAGGCGGGCGTGTCGTTATAGCCCCACTGCAGCGGCACATCCTGCCAGATCAGAAGCCCGCGCTCATCCGCCGCCTGATAGAGGGCGCGGCCTGCCACATGACCATGCACGCGGATAGCGTTGGCGTTCATGCGCTCGACCAGATCGAAATCGCGCCCGTAGCGCGCCTTATTCATGGTGCTGAGCCAGGGGGAGCCAATGTAGTTGGTGCCGCGGATAAACAGGCGCTGACCGTTAATCAGCCAGCCCTGATTTTGCGCCTGCTCGACAATCTGGCGTAAACCTGTACGGCTGCTGCGCTGGTCGAGGATGCCCTGTTCGTCGCGCAGCTTGACCTGCACCTGATAGAGCGCGGGCTTGCCGTAACCTTTCGGCCACCAGAGCTGCGCCTTCGGCATCGGCAGGGTGACGGCGATGCGCTGCGGCTCGTTGCCGCTCGGCTGAAGCGTCACGCTCTGTTGCAGATGGTAGGCGTTCCCGCTGAAATTATCGGGCCGGGCGGTCAGATCCAGCGTGGCCGCTTTGGATGCCGGGGCGCGGTAGACGAACTCAACGTGCAGGCGCGGCTGCGTCAGTCCCTGCGACCAGTCCGGCCGGAGAATAACGTTATCGATCGCTACGCTGCGGCTCAGGCGTAATCTGACCGGCGACCAGATGCCGCCGGAGTTGGCGTCCTGGCCCTGCGGCGACCAGGCGCCTCCGGGTCGGGAGTCGTGCTGGTTAAGGATGCCTTTCATCAGATTTTTACGCAGCGGCCAGTTCTTCTGCGGATCTTCAAACGGGCTGTCAACCCGAACCGCCAGCCGGTTATAGCGCGTCAGATTACCGGTAATGTCTACCGCGAAACGCTGGAAATAGCCTTCATGCTGCGCCAGCTTCTGCCCGTTAAGCCAGACGTCGGCAAGGTAGTCAACGCCGTCAAACTCCAGCGTCGCCAGCCGATCGTCTGCCTGCTTTGGCAATGAAAACTCGGTGCGATACCAGAGCGCGCCCTGGTGATCCCAGCCTGCGCTGTACCAGTTAGCCGGCACGCGCAGCTTGCGCCACGTCTGGTCGCTGCCGCGCCAGCCAACAAAATCGGCGTCGTTTGCGTCGTGGGCGCGCCACTCTCCCGCCAGCGACCAGCTGTCAGGCGGTGGAAGTTGCGCCGCGAACAGCGGCGCGCAAAAGAGTACGCTCAGCGACAGGGCGTAACGCATCAGGACTTCTCCTGTAGTTGGCGAAGTTGGGTGGAGAGCAGATCAGACTGCTGCTCCAGCTGGGTGAT
Organism: Pantoea sp. ACRSB; assembly: GCF_022346905.1. NCBI lineage: Bacteria > Pseudomonadati > Pseudomonadota > Gammaproteobacteria > Enterobacterales > Erwiniaceae > Pantoea > Pantoea sp. ACRSB. Next base: position 351,548 of record NZ_JAKRNL010000004.1, read on the forward strand.
TAAGGCAGCGCTCTCCAGCTGCGTTTCCTCGCGAGCCGAATCTTCCAGCGACTGTAAAAATCGGGTGAAGGCGTCGAAGCCGAACGTAGAGGCTTCGCCGCGCAGCTTGTGCGCCAGGCGGCGAATGCGCGTCATATCCTGTTCGCTCAGGGCGCTTTTCAACTGCGTTATCATCTCCGGCAGCCCGTCGGCAAACAGGGCCAGCAGCTCGCTCAGCAGCGCGTCATCCAGACCGAGCCGCGTCGCCAGCGTCTGGCGATCGGGCGGCGAAGCGGGTGCGGTGGGCTGCGTGGGCGGATGCAGGGTAATGACGCGCAGTATCTCGTCGTTAAGCGTCTCCAGACTCACCGGCTTCGCCAGGTAGCCGTCGAAGCCGTGTTGCAGGCAGAACTCCTTGTCGCCCTTCATAGCGTGCGCGGTCATGGCTATAATGCGCTGAGGCGGACGGTCAGGACGGCCCGCTTCGCGCTCGCGGATCAGGCGCGTCGCCTGCTCGCCATCCAGTTCGGGCATTTGCAGATCCATCAGGATCAGATCCCATTTCCCCTTATCGAGCTGCTCAAGCGCCTCAAGGCCGTTGCTGACAATGGCGAACTGATGGCCCAGCCGCGTAAGAAAGTGCGCGGCCAGCTTCTGATTCACCAGGTTATCTTCGGCCAGCAGAATGCGCAGAGGCCGCTCCGCGCTGGCGGCGAAATCGCGCGTGCGTGGGGCGGGCGCGGCGTCGCTGGCGGGCTGCAGCGCAAGCGCCTGTATCAGAACGTCGTACAGCTCGCGCTGGTCGACCGGTTTGCCAAGGAAGTAGTTCACGCCGATGCGGGCAAGCTGATCGGCATCCATAAAGCGGCTCATGGAGCTGAGCATAATGATCTGACAGTCGGCCAGCGCAGGCGTGGATTTGATCTCCTGCGCCAGCGTCATGCCATCTTTATCCGGCATCTGCGCGTCAAGCAGGATCAGCGGAAAACCGGCGTGCGTTTGCAGCATGGCCAGCGCGTCAGCGGCGCTGGCCGCCAGGCTGGGCAATAAGCCCATATTGCGCAGCATATCGCTCATAATCAGGCGGTTGGTGGCGTTATCGTCCACTACCAGCACCGGCACGCTGCCGAAACGCGGCGAGGTTTTCAGCGCCTCGCTGACGGGCTGCGGTGGCGCAGGCAGGGTAAAGCTAAAGACGCTGCCTTTGCCCGGCTCGCTCTCTACGGTAAGCTCGCCGCCCAGTATCTCCACCAGCCGCGCGGAGATGGTCAGCCCCAGGCCGGTACCCCCATATTTGCGCGTTGTCGAGGTGTCCGCCTGGCTGAATGACTCAAAAATCAGCTTCTGCTTGTCGGCAGGGATGCCGATGCCGGTATCCCGCACCTGAAAGCGCAGGCGGTGGGTCTGCGCGTCGCGCCGTACGGAAAGCTCCACTTCGCCGGAAGGGGTGAATTTCAGCGCATTGCTGGCGAGATTCGTCAGAACCTGGCGCAGCCGCACGCTGTCCGCCGTCAGCGTATCGGGCACATCCGGCGCGACATTGACCAGCAGCTCGACATTTTTTTCCGAAGCGGCAGGCATCAGCGGCCGCATCAGCCCATGCAGAAACGCCCGCAGCTGAAACTCTTCCTCATCCAGCTCGATTTTCCCCGCCTCGATTTTAGAGTAATCAAGAATATCGTTGATAACCCGCAGCAGCGTGTGCGCCGAGTGGTAGACCAGCGTCATATATTCGCGCTGCTCAGGCGTCAGCTGGGTATCAAGACAGAGCTGCGTCATGCCGAGGATGCCGTTCATCGGCGTGCGTATCTCATGGCTCATATTGGCGAGGAAAATACTCTTCGCCTCGTTGGCGGCACGCGCGGCGGCGAGCGCCTGAAGCGAAAGCTGCTCCGCCTCTTTGCGTTTGGTGATGTCCTGTAGCGTACCGATAACGCGCGCGGTTTCGCCTTTGACGGTGACGCTCGCCACCTGGCCCGACAGCAGCATCCAGCGGTAGTTTCCGTTACGGTGTAACAAACGAATTTCGCTTTCAAATACTGGCAGCTGCTGGTTGCTGGCGCTGGAGAAGAGCTGCTGCAGCGGCTCGCGATCGTCGGGGTGCAGCAGCGTATCCAGGAAGCTGGCGCTGTAGTGCCAGGTCTCGCGCGGATAGCCCAGCATATTGAGCAGCGCGTCGTTGACCTGCAGCAGATCGTTTTCCTGCTGCCAGTCCCAGATGCCTATCTGGGTGGATTCCGCCGCCAGCACAAAGTCGGCGTGCAGCTGACGGCGGGACTCGTTAATTAGCTCGAATCCCGACATATCAATATGCAGGCTGACGATGCCGCCTTCCGGCGTGCGGTTGTGCTGCACAAAGACCTGACGGTTGCCGATGCGGCGCATTTCGCTGTGGTTATCGAGACGGCAGCGGCCGATCAGGTTATCGATCATCGCCTGGCGGCCCTGCTGATTTTCCGTCATATAGGCCGAGGTGATGAACTCCTCCGCCAGCTGCGACAGTGTCATGCCAAGGCGAATGCGCTGCTCTATGCCGGGATAGAAGCGCACCACCTGATGGTTAAAGGCGATCAGACGCTCCTGGTCGTCATACATCAGCACCGCCGCGCGCAGCGAGTCGAGCGCTTTAGGAAGCTGGCTTTCAGGCATCACGCCTCCTTAATTCGGGTTGCCGCTCAGAGCAGCGTTGTTAAGAGGAAAACAGCGTTTCGGCGCGGTGAAAGGGTCTCCCAGCTGGCGACGGAAATAGCTCTGATCGCTCAGCTCGCTGTCGCGCAGCAGCGCGCCCATATTCGCCTTAAACAGCAGCGCCTCCAGCACCATGGCGTTGGTGGAGAGCGTAATGGCGCGGTTGTAGTCGCCCGTCGCCTCGACGCGTCCTTCAAACCAGCCGCGCTGCGGATCGTTTTGCCGCTGCGTCATGGCCATCAGCGCGTCGGTAAAGGGGGTCTGCCACAGCGCCCAGAGTCCGAACACCGCGCGGGTCGAGACCTGCGCCAGGCGCGGCACCCATTTGCCGTCGTCAGCCAGCGTGTTCCAGGCGTAGCCGTTGGCGAAAATAGTGTCGTTAACGTGCCAGGGCGGAGCGGAAATATTGAAATCGCTGCGGGCGGTCAGGATGTTTTTTTGCTGCCAGCGCATCTCCTGCACGTGATAGACGTTGCTGGCGCGCTGGCGCTGAAGCGTGACGATATCACGATCGGCGCCGGGCAGCGTCCAGGCGTACTCCATTCCGCTCAGCACATAAGGCGTGGTGGTGATTGTCGCCGGCGTCCAGGTGGTGCGCGGGTCGCGCGCATCAATATCGAGCGCCAGCCCGTCGATAATGACATGCTGCGCAGGCGGGCGGAGCGACTGGTCATTGGCGAATCCCCAGAGACCGAATCCTGCCGCGCTGTATTCGCTGTCGCCCAGACGACCTTCAGCCTGCGGCGTCAGTTTTTTATCGCGCATCTGTCCGGCATAGAGCTGCCCTTTATCATCCACGACATGACAAAAGTCCCAGCGCAAAATCACGCGCTCCAGGTATTCGCTGTACTGAGGATGAAACGCCGCCACGATGCGTAGCGCCATCATCAGTCGCGCCATATCTTTCGCTGACCAGCCAATAACCTGCGGCGTGTTGGCGTAGCCCACCATGGCAACGCTGGTGGCGCTGTAGAGTAAGTTAGGCACGTTGGCCGACGTGAGCGGCAAACGGTTCAGGGTGCCGAGGATCTGCGTCAGCCGACGATCGAAAGTTTCATCGTCGATCAAGTCGAGCTGGCGCGCCGCGGTGAGCGCGATCAGGGTATCACCCATCTGCCAGAGGCTGACCACCGGCCGTTTATCGCTGCCGTTGACCAGCCCGGTTTGCGGCTGGAGGTTATTCTCAAAATAGCGCCAGGCGATGGTCGCCCAGCGTCGCTCCTGATCGTTCAGCGTGCCGAGCCGCGCGGTAGTATGCCAGCCGCCGTTCACCAGCCAGCGCCAGGCTGCCGCCTGATTCCAGGCCAGCAGACCGATAACCAACGCTATCGCCAGCAGCAGCGCGAAACTTATGCGGATTACTGTTTTAGGCATGTCGTCGCCACCGGCGGTAACTTAACGGGCGCCTGGCTGTCGCAGCGCGCGCACTTACAGGCCCGGCACGACGGGGCGGTGCGTACGGCTGTGCCGCTCTGCTCACACCAGTTTTTAATGCCTGGCGTTACGTTAAGGAACGGGCGGTTGCGCGGCGTATTGTTCGGCTCAAAAATATCGACCAGCCGCTTCTCCCACATTGAAGGCGCATAGCTGGCTTTACGCGGATCGTTACTGTTGAAGCGCAGCAGCTTGCCCTCTTTTTTGAACAGCAGCGCTTCCAGCATGATGCCGTTATTGTTGGCGGTGAACTCTTTGATCGGCCCGTCGCCATTTTCATACAGCCCTTCGTAATAGCCTTTATCTTTCTCGTCGGCGTTTTCGATGGCGTCAAACAGGCGGTCGGTATAGGGCGAGTTCCACAACACCCACATGCCAAGCGCGGCCTTAAGCGATACCGCCGCCACGTTAGGCACATACTGTCCCTTGTCGGTAATGGTGTTCCAGTTGTAGCCGTCGCTGTAAACCGTGTCGTAAACGAAGTAAGGGGATTTATCGAGCTGATGCTCCGATCGCGCCGTCAGCACGCCGGTGATCATGTAGCGGTTTTCCTGCGCCTGATAAACGCGGTCGGCGAAATTCTTCATCCACGGATGGCTGAAGCCGGTGGCGTCGTTATCGCGGTCGTCGGCGTTGTCCCAGCCCATTTCCAGGCCGTGTAGCAGGTAGGACTCCGTCACCACATAGTTATGCTGGCTGGTCATGCGCGGATCGCGCGTGTCGTAAGGCACCAGCACGCAGTAGATATCGGCCAGCGCATAAGGCTCAGGGCGGCTCGCCTGACAGGTGGAGAATCCCCATAGCTGATAGCCTGCCGCCGCGTACTCTTCATAGCCAAGACGCCCTTCCTGAACGTACTGCGGCTGTTTATTGCCGTCGAGATAGGCGCCGTACAGCGTGCCGCAGTCATCCACAACGTGCGTAAAATCCCAGCCCAACACTACGTTGTCGATACTGTTGCCATGTTCCGGGTAGCGCTCCTTGATAATTTTCAGCCAGAGCAGCATGCGGCCGATATCGATAGCGGAAAAGCCGATTTCCCCTGGTTTGTTCAGGTAGTCCACTTTCTGGCCGGTAATGGTGTTATAGGCCTTGTTAGGCACCTGGTTCTGGAACAGCACCAGCTTGTTCAGGGTCGCCAGAAATTGCAGCAGACGGCGGTCGAATTCCGCCTTATCGATAATGCCAAGCTCGCGCGCCGCCGTCAGCGCCGCCAGGTAGGAGGCGCTGTCCCACATGGTGGTGGAAGGATATTTATTAACCGCGTTCACCAGTCCGGTGGTGGGCTGATAGTTCGCCACGAAATAGGACCAGGCGGTTTTCGCCACCGCCATTTCGCGCTCGGTCAGCTCGCCATGACGCACCTTGTAGTCTGAGGCAGGCAGGCTGATGGCTGCCTTTATGGCGGGCGACAGAAGCATCAGCGCAGCCAGCAGGGCAGCGAAGCCGGACCGACGAAGCCATAAAAATCTCATTTCGATGTTACTCCTTGTTGCTGCGGCTGCTTAGCGGGTAAAGGGGCGGCGAGACAGGCCAGGCAAAGCAGCTGGCCATGGGCGATATAGGAGAGGCTTTCCAGCACCATCGCATTGGTATCTGCATCAATAGCGGCGTTGACCGAGCCGTCGGCGTTGAACCCCGCTTTCCAGCCCTTGCCGGGTTCAATCATCGGCAGCATCTCTTTGCGCAGCGCCTCGCTCCAGCGGTTGCGGAACAGCGCATACCAGGCAAAGGCGGAGCGGGTCGAGGTCAGGGCGCGGCTGGCGAGCGATTCGCTGCTGCTGGCATTGATATTCTGGATAGGCAGCGGCTGGCTACCCGGCAGCGCGCCGACGAAATCGGGCGCCTGCTCGGCGTAGTCGCTGTTGATCACGCCCGCGTCGGAAGGGGTGCCGGTGCGGTTCTGCACGATTTGCATAATGCGCCAGGTGATTTCGCCGCTGCGGGCGTCGAAGCCCTGCTCCAGCCCGGTCAGCAGATAGGGTATACTGACCAGGGAAGGCTGCTTGCCCCAGGGCGTGCGCAGCCCCTCATCGGGCACCGCGTGACCGTCAATTTCGACCAGCTTCAGCCCATCCGGCGGCTGGCTGACCGCCAGACCGGCTGCGGCGTTGATCAGCCGCAGCACGCTGCCCGCATAGAGACGGTAGCCGTAGCTACCGCGCGGATCGTCTGTACGGATCACCCAGCGGTTAACCGGCAAACTCGCGCCCTGCGGCCCGCTGCCTTGCAGCAGACCGGCGAGCTGCCAGCGCGACAGCAATTGATTGACGGCGGCCGCGTGCTGCGGATAGCGCCACAGCAGGATCTGTAGCGGCATCAGCAGGCGTCCCATATCAATGGCCGATCCCGCGTTTTCATCCGGCGAAGGCAGCGCCTTTAGCGAATCGGCTTCGTAGAAGGCGGCGGGCAGGCCGTCTGGCTTCAGCGGCAGCTGGCCCAGCGCGTCGAGCGCCGAGGCGATACGGTCGTCAAACTCCGCGTCGGGGATAATGGCGAGCTGTTTCGCCGCAATAGCCGCCAGCAGGTAGCTGCCGGTACTCCACAGGCTGAGCCAGGGTTTGTCCGCTTCGGCATTGACCAGCCCGTTCGCCTGGGTGTTATTAATAAAATATTGCCAGGCGATGCGCGCCCAGACCGCCTCATCAAAGGTCAGTTCGCGCTGCTGCGGCAGGGGCGGGAACGACTTGCTGAGTACGATGCCGTCTGTGGTCTCGACGCGCGTCGGCATCTGTCGCTCGACCCACAAGACAATGGCGAAGCCGATCAAAAAGCCGATCAGAATAGTGAGATAGCTGCGCGCGCTGTAAATGCCCGATTTCAGGCTCATTCCGCTTCCGCCTCCTGCGTGGCAGGCGGCGTCCACATCGCCGCCATAATCATGGGCATCATGGCGGCGATATTGACCGCCCCCCAGAAGATATTGATGACATAACCAGAGGGGTCGTCGACGTTGCCGCGCGCCACCTGAATGCCGCCCCAGATCAAGCCGATCAGCGTCAGCGCCACGATCGCCAGCTGCGGCTTCACCAGATAGAGAAACCGGCCTGACTGACGCTCTTTTGGCGTGACGTGAAACTTAATTTTCTCGCCGCGCAGCACCGTACCCAGGGCGCGCAGGTTAACGGAGAAAAAGGCGAGATAGGACGATCGCCCGTCCCAGGCAGAAATGCCCCAGGTACCGAACATAAACGCCAGCTCCGACACGATAAAAAAGGGCAGAAAGTGCAGGTAAAAAGGGGTCGAATAGGCGGAGACGGGGGGAATGCCGGTAAAAAGATAAACAAGCGGCGAGATCAGGAAAACGGTGTTCCAGATACAGGCAAGATAAGACCAGAAGGTGGTGCCGTACATCAGGGTCTGGCCGACGCTGAGCTTAAAGCGGCGGCGGCTGAATATCTTGTCATGGAACAGAATGTCCAGCGAACCCGCGGCATATTTAAAACGCTGAATCATCCAGGTCAGCAGATCCTGCGGCGAAAGCATTTTGGACTCGATGCCGGGATGCATAACGGAACGCCAGCGGCGTCCGCTGTCGCCGTGTAGCACGATAGAGGTGTAGATATCTTCCGAGACGTGGAACTTGTAAGGCGTCAGCTCCGTATCGGCAATAACATGGGGGCGCATCGCCTGGCTCAGGGTGGCGCGCATCTCCTCATCGCGGATATCGCGCGTATGGCGCGATATCTCCTCTTCGACGCTAAAAACGTAGCTGCGCAGCGCCGCCTGCATCACCGCTTCGCGGCGGTGAACCGAAGCCGCGCCGCAGCAGAACGCCGCGTTCGCCCAGTTGCGGCGGCGCAGGATAACGTCGTAAAACATGCGCGGATCGTTAAAAAAGGGGTCGTTGCCGATAGTCAGCCGGCCAAACAGGCCTTCTGTTACACGGCCGAAGAGGTAGCCCGGCAGCCCGGCGCGGCGGCGCAGCCAGGCGGAGAGGCGCTCCCCTTCAGGCAGATCGTAAAACCACTGCGGCGTCTGTACCCAGGCGACATCCGGATCGCGGAAGTAGCCCAGCGTATTGGCCAGAAGACTGGGAAAAACGCGGGTATCCGCATCACAAATCACCAGGAAGTCGCCGTCGGTCTGTTCCATACCGTTGCGAATGTTGCCCGCCTTAAAGCCGATATTGTTTTCGCGGGTAATGTAATTCACTCCTTCCTGCTCGCAGACCGCGCGCATCTCTGGTCGACGGCCGTCATCCAGCACATGAATAGCGAGATCGAGCGGCGTGGGGTAGGTCAGCTTAAGCGCATCGCGGATAGAGAGACGCACCAGCTCAGGATCTTCAGAGTAGGTAGCGATAAAGAGATCCACCTTAGGCGGCCGCGGATCGGTGCGGTCCTGCTCAAGCAGGCACTGATTGATCTCCTCGGGCGGCGCCGGACACGGCGGATCCTTTACCTGCCAGATATTAATGGTGAAGAGCAGCGTGCCGATCCAGGCGAGCGTCTCCGCCAGCGCCAGCGGAACGGCATACCAGAGCGCGTCCATATTAAGCGACTCCATCCAGCGCCAGCGGATGTAGTTTGCGCCTAGTATCAGGCCAGCAACGGCCAGCACCTGCCAGAGCCTCATCACCCAGAGCGGCGTTTGAAGCGGGGCGGGCGGACGGCGATGTTCAAAGCGTGAAAAGTAATAATCCATGGCGTCTCGTTTCGATAGCGGAAGCGTCTGTTGGTTATCTTTTCACCTGGATGTAATAATCAATTCATTAACTTAGCAAATGACAATAATTAAATTATTTTTATGCTTATACTCTGCCGCTTCTGCTGGAAGATTAACAGCTTTACCGTCAGACAGCCTCTGTCAATTTATATAGTATTAAATTACAGCTATTTACAAGGAAGTTAAGAATTTTTTCATTTCAGCGTGACTTAAACGGCAACAGCGCTAAACTTCTCCTTACAGAGCACCGATCTGTTTCATTTAACTAAAAAACATACTTACATCACTTACGGTAATGATTTATGGCGGATGTGGCGTTTGAGCCTAAAACGGTAAGCGTCGACTGGCGCGCGTGGCGCTATGCCGTACCCGGCAAGCGCGATCTGCGTGTGGATATGTTGCGCGGCATTGCGCTGGTAATGATGGTGGTGGCGCATACCGAACTGCTGTCGCTGATTAATATCTTTACCTGGGAGAGGTTTGGGCTGACCACTGGCGCCGAAGGCTTCGTTATTCTGTCGGGCTTTATGCTCGGCATGCTCAACCGTCAGCGACTGCAAAAAGAGGTGCTGTTAACCGTAAGCTGGAACCTGTGGCGGCGGGCCGGGAAAATCTATCTGGTCAATCTGACCATCATTTTCATTATGCTGCTGCTGTCGCGCCTCCCTTTTATCAACACCTTTGAAGTAACCCATTTCGTCGATCGCTATTCCGGCACCGTCTGGTCGCTGTTTCCCACTACGCCGCAGATTAAAGAGACCTGGTTCAATATCATCCTCTACCTGCAAATCGGACCGCATCAGACGCAGATCCTCGGACTTTATATCTGCCTGCTGCTGGCCAGCCCGCTTTTTCTGGCGCTGCTGCAAAGCCGTCGCGTGGGATGGTTGCTGCTGGCCTCTCTTGCGGGTTACGTCAGCTATCACCTGTGGCCGACGCGGCTGACCGTCGCGGAGTTCGAGTTCGCCTTCCCGCTGCTCGCCTGGCAGTTCATTTATGTGCTGGGAATGTGCTGCGGCTGGTACAAGGATGAGCTGATGTCACTGGCGCGCACGCCGGGCGGCTATATTGTGATGGGCCTGATGGTGATCTACGCGCTCGTCATGATGTTCATCGCGCAGAACCATACCAATCCCTTTATGCCTTCGTTTCTGCTGCTGCACGTTATTCCGCCCGCCGATTTCAACTGGTTTTATTACCATCTTGCCAGCAAAAACGCGCTCGGACCCTGCCGCGTGCTGAATGACTTCAGCCTGATGCTGCTGGTTTATCTGGTGCTGACCTTCTGCTGGCGGCCCATTGAACGCGCCTTCGGCTGGTTTCTTATTCCGCTAGGGCAGCACTCGCTTTACACCTTTATTTTGCACGTCTTTGTCGTGATGGCGGTCAGCCAGTTCGTCCATTTCGACCTCTGGCATCAGGCGTGGATACGCAACACGCTTATTCATATGGCGGCGCTTGGGCTGCTGTGGTGGATGGCAAAAAAAGAGATTGGCGGTCGTTTTATCCCTAATTAAGCGAGGAGCGCTGCATGATTCACCCTGGGCTTCCGGCCAGAGGAGCAGGATTGCTGATGATCGCCTTCGTCGCCAGCGCGGCGATGCCTGCCTGCGCCGCCTCGTCCGACAGCGGAGCGGCCGCAATGCACGATGAGTCGGTACCGGCGGCGGCCGTCTCCAGCCGCTGGGGCCGCCTTTTTGCCGGCAATAAAAATAAGCTTTCCGGCGCGCTGAGTTTTTCCAGCGGATTAAAAGATCAGTGGCTGTCGATCCCTAACGGTTCGGAAAGCGCGCAGCGGAAAAAGAAAATAAATCAGCTGCTTAACCTCAGTCTGCAATATTCGCCCTATAGTTACTGGTTCGCTAACGTCACGCTGCGTGCGCCTGTTACCGATTTCGATAAATACGCTACCGATTTCCGCTACAGCTTCGGCTACGACGACTGGCATCCAAATACCTTCAGCCTGGTTTACGGCAACTATGGCGACAACCGCCTGTTTACCTCAGGTAATGCGCGCCATACCTATTTTGAGCAGGGTGCTTTCACCTTCGCCTATAAATTTTCGCTGCCCAAGGATCTGGAAAAGCATCTGCTCATCAACAAAGGGGACGCGCTGACCTGTCAGGTTGGCGTCAGTTGGGTGCCGCGCTACTACTCGCTGGCGGATAACGACCTGCGCTCGAACAAAGAGGTCGGGCTGGGCGGCTGCGGTTACACCTTTAAGCAGCACTTTTTTATCCGCGCCACCGCCTTCTGGTTTCCGCATCATGAACAGCAGCAGCCCTGGAACGGCGACTACAGCTACAGCTTTGGCTATGCAACCTATAAACCGGGATCTTTCTCTATCCAGTACAGCAACTACAGCGGCACGCGCTTTCCCGGTCGGAGCAGCGCCAATGCCAAATTTCGTGAGGGCACAATCTCGCTTATCTGGTTCCTTCCTTTCTGAGGTTTTCTATGGACGCGCTTCAGCCTCAATCCGTATTAATCGTCGATGATGCGCTGCTCTACCGCAGGCTGCTGGCTGGACTGCTGCAGCAGTGGGGCTATCAGGTTTTCGAAGCGGAGAATGGCGAGCAGGCGCTGGCGCTGCTGGCGCAGGAAACGGTGAGCCTGGTGATTAGCGACTGGGAGATGCCGGTCATGGATGGCCTGACGCTTTGCCGTCAGATCCGCCAGCAGCTACAGGATCGCTATATCTACATTATCGTTCTTACCGTACGCGACAGCGTGGAGGATCTGCGCGTCGGTTTCGCCGCCGGCGCGGATGACTTTTTGCGCAAGCCGGTTAATCAGGTTGAGCTACAGGCGCGGCTGCACGCGGGCGAGCGTATCCTGCGGCTGGAAGCGACGCTGGCGAGCAAAAATCGCCGCCTCAGCGAGGCGCTGACGCAGATCGAACAGGATTTGCAGGCGGCTGCAAGACTCCAGCACAGCATTCTGCCGCCGCATCATCTGCGCCAGGGCGACTACTTCGCCGACTGGCTGTTTATGCCCTCCGCATGGGTTTCCGGCGATCTGTTCCATCTCTTTCCCCTTAATGACCATACCGTAGGGTTTTACTGCGTTGATGTGGCGGGACATGGCGTGACGGCGGCGATGATGTCGGTGGCGGTAGCGCGCCAGTTTCTGCATGGCCGTACGGTCGATCCCTTTTTGTTCGACGGCGCGGCCATTACGCCGCCGTCGCAGGTGGTGCGCATTCTCAATGCGCGTTTTTGCGCCCAGCACCCTGAGGTCACCAGCTATTTCACCATGGTTTACGGGGTGATCGATCGCCGCAGCGGCGAAGGGCGGCTCTGTCAGGCGGGGCATCCAACCCCTTTTATCGTCAGCGGCGAGGGGGCGGTGCGTGAGGTCGGTGAGGGCGGGCCGCCGGTCGGGCTGCTTGAGCACCTTGACTGGGACGAGAGCGCCTTTCATCTTGCGCCGGGCGAGCGGCTCTGCCTCTACAGCGATGGCATCAGCGAGTGCGAAAATGCAGAGCAGCAGATGTTTGGCGCAGCGCGTCTGGGAAAATTGCTGGCTTCGCTTCACAACCACTCGCTGGAGGATCTGCTGGCGGCGGTGGAACAGTCACTTAATCAGTGGCGCGGTCTGGCATCGGACGAAGCCGCCTCCGCGGCGGATGATATCTCCTTGCTGGTGATTGAGCGGCAGCAAGGCTTAACGGGAGAAGCGAAATGAAATTTGAAACTGAAAAGATCGACAACGCCTTTGTATTCACGCCGGTGGTGCGCCGACTCGACGCGTCGGTTGCGCTGCGTTTTAAAGAGGCGGTAGCGGCGGTGATCCAGCAGGGCGAGACCGCGCTGATTCTCGACTTTTCACGCGTGGACTTTATCGACAGTAGCTGTCTGGGCGCGCTGATTTCGCTGTTGAAACTGCTGAGTGGAAAAGGGCAGCTAGTGCTCTGCGCGCTCAACAGCAATATTAAAGCGATGTTTTCGCTGACCCGCATGGATCGGGTATTCACTCTCTGCGCCGACCGAAGCGAGGCGCTCGCCGCGCTAAACGGAGGATGAACGATGTCCGAACACACCCAGCAGAAAGAGCTACGGCTGCCTGCCACTATTAATAGTCTGACGACGCTCGGCATCGCGCTGCGTCAGTTCGTCGCCGGGCTGCCGGTGACCGAAGTCTGGATCTATCCGCTCGATCTGGCGCTATGCGAGGCGGCAAGCAATATTATTCGTCATGGCTACCATGACGATGCGACGGCGCACTACCGGGTCTGTTTTAGTCACGACGGCCGTGAGGTGACGGTAACGCTCTATGACAGCGGCGTGCCTGTGCCGGAGGAGAAGCGTCAGCCGCCGGTAATCGATCCCGACGCGCCGTTGACTCTGGAGAGCCTGAGCGAAGGCGGCCGCGGTATGCAGCTTATCTTCTCAGGTGTTGATCGGGTCAGCTACCGCGAGGGCGAAGGTGAGAACCAGCTGACCCTGATCAAAACGCTGCCTTAGTTCTCCGGGCGGAACAGCTTCTGTACGAACTCAATATAGGCCGGACGCCAGACATCCATCTCATGACCCAGCGCGGGGTAAGTATGCCAGTCGCTGTGGATGCCGCGCTGGTCCAGCTGCGCCTTGAGGCCGGTCATATCGCGCCCGGTAATGATGTCCTCTTCGCCGCTAACCAGCGTCAGCAGTTTTAGCTGACGGTTGATAGCGGCAGGCTTTTTCAGCTGCGCCGCGACGCGAAAATCGGGTACGGATTCGGTGGTCACGCCGCTGAAAATCCCCAGCCAGGCGAACTTATCGAGATGCCGCATGCCGCTGACCAGCGCCTGATAGCCGCCCTGCGACAGCCCCGCCAGCGCCTGACTTTCAGCCTCTTTCCGCACCGGATATCGGTCGGCGACGAGCGGCATAATCTCCTCAATCAGCTCTTTGTCCGCCGCCTGTGCATTGCGCGGATAGAAGGTTTCGCGACGGGTGGCGGGGGCGAAGCTTTCAGGTATCGCCCCCGCGGCGTCGGTTTCGGTATCCGGCATCACGACCAGCATCGGCACGATTTTCCCCTCGGCGAGCAGGTTATCCATAATTTGCGGCACGCGTCCCTGGGTCAGCACCGAGAGTCCGGTATCGCCAAAACCGTGGTAGTAATAGAGCACCGGCAGCGGAGGAGAGTCGGCGCGCGTGCCGGGCGGCACCCAGACGGAGATACGGCGTTCGCGGTTCAGCGATGGCGAGTGCCAGGTCAGGGTATGGATCTCGCCATGCAGCACGTTGCGCTCATCCAGCAGGCTGCCGGGCACCAGAATCAGGCTGGTATTCACCTGACGCTGTGGTTTCGCCAGCGCGTTGCCCGTGTCGATGCTGCGAAAGCCGTCCACGTTAAAAAAATATTCATATAAGCCAGGCTGCATGGCTTCGCTGGTAAAAGACCAGATGCCGCGATCGTCTTTGGTCAGAGGATGCGAGACGTAACGATCGGGCGTAGGGCCGGTCACCACCTCGACCGCTTTGGCGGCCGGCGCCCATAACCGCCAGGTTATGGTGCTGTTATCATTGACCTGGCTGGTGTATTGATCCGGCGGCAGGGTGTCGGGTGGGCGCTGAGGAAGCGGGATAGCCAGCAGAGAATGACTCCATACCGCCAGACTCAGGCCCAGAAAGAGGCAGCGAAAATTCATCAGATATCCTTAACAGAATGCAGGTCCGTTAAGTGTGGCATAAGCGGGAAAAAATGAACTGCCGCGCGTGAATTTTGCTGCCTCTCCGGCACTGCGTTAGAGAAGATCGCGCCCGTTGCTGGCGATCACTTTTTTATACCACCAGAACGATTTTTTGCGCGTGCGCGCCAGGGTGCCGCGCCCCAAATCATCTTTATCGACATAGACAAAGCCGTAGCGTTTGCTCATTTCACCGGTTGAGGCGGCAACCAGATCGATGCAGCCCCAGGTGGTGTAACCCATCACCGGCACGCCGTCGTCGATCGCCTGCGCCATCGCCCGGATGTGCTCGCGCAGATAGCTGATGCGGTAGTCGTCGTTAATGCTGCCGTCTGCTTCCACCTTGTCCTGCGCGCCCAGCCCGTTCTCCACCAGAAACAGCGGCTTTTGATAGCGGTCATACATCATATTCATGGTGATGCGCAGCCCCAGCGGATCGATGCCCCAGCCCCAGTCGCTGCGTTTTATATGCGGGTTGGTCAGAGACTTCACCACGTTGGCGGCGCTGCTGTTGCGCTCGTTCATCTCCGCCGAGGCGCAGCGTGACGCGTAATAGCTGAACGAGACAAAATCGACGCTGTTTTTCAGGATGTCGGCGTCTTCGCTCGCCATCTCAAGGGTGACGCCTTTTTCCCGGAACAGGCGGGCGGCATACGTCGGGTAGGCGCCTCTCGCCTGCACATCAATAAAGAAAAGATTCTCGCGATCCTTTTCCAGCGCTGCCCAGACATCTTCCGGTTTGCAGGACCAGGGGTAAAAATTGCCGCCCGCCAGCATACAGCCAACCTGGTTAGCCGGGTTGACCTCGTGAGCGATGCGGGTCGCGAGGGCGCTGGCGACCAGCTCATGATGCGCGGCCTGATACTTCACCTGATCCTGATTCTCTCCCTCTTCAAACACCAGGCCGGCGCCGGAGAAGGGGCTGTGGAGCAGGATGTTTATCTCATTAAAGGTCAGCCAGTATTTAACCAGACCGTCGAATGCTTCGAAGCAGGTGCGCGCATAGCGAGCAAAGAAATCAACCATTTTGCGGTTGCGCCACGAGCCGTACTCCACCACAAGGTGCATCGGCACATCAAAATGGCAAAGCGTGACCAGCGGCTCGATGCCATGTTTTTTACACTCTTCGAACAGGCTGCGATAAAAGGCGATACCTTCCTGATTCGGCTCTGGTTCATCGCCGCGCGGATAGAGGCGGCTCCAGGCGATAGAGGTACGGAAAACACCGAACCCCATCTCCGCCATCAGGGCGATATCTTCTTTATAGCGATGATAAAAGTCGATTGCCTCATGACTGGGATAGTATTCATCGTCGCGCAGGCTAAAGCGCTTCTCTAACCCCAGCTTTACCGGCATGCGCGCGGCGCCGTGTGGGATCATATCTACCGTAGTCAGGCCCTTACCCCCTTCCAGATAGCCGCCTTCAGACTGATTCGCGGCTAATGCGCCACCCCATAAAAAACCTGCTGGAAATGTCAGTTCCGACATAAATTACCTCAATGATGAACTGCTGCCTTAACCGGCTCGATCGATTCCGCCTTTGCGGGCGAGGCGCTGGCCTCGGGCGCGCTTTCCGGGATATCTTCAAAGCCTAAAATCAGAGTCAGAATAAATGAGAGCACTACGGAGAGCGCCATCACCGCCACCACCCAGACGATACTCATGGGGTTAGCGGGATCGAAGAACTGCACGCTGGTAAAGAGTCCCGGCGACGCCATCGAGTGGCTGGCCAGCCCGCCGACGCCCGCCACCGCGCCGCAGATAAAGCCGCTAATCAGGCAGGCGACCAGCGGACGCTTCAGGCGTACCGCCACGCCGTAAAGCGCCGGTTCGGAGATGCCGGCGACGATAGCGGAGGCGGCGGCGGCGAGGGCGGTCTGGCGCAGCTCGCGGTTTTTGGTTTTAAAGGCGACCGCCAGCGAGGAGCCGCCCAGCGACAGGTTGGCGCCGATTTCCGACGGCATCACCATACCCTCTTTGCCGCTTTCGGCGATGGTCTGAATAATGGTCGGCGTAAAAACGCGGTGCATGCCGGTCATTACCAGCAGCGGCCAGATGGCGCCCATAATCGCCACCGAAAGCCAGCCAAGATAGCCGTGTACGGTATAGACCACGGCCGAAATGCCGCTGCCGATCCAGATGCCCAGCGGGCCAATCAGCAGGATGGCAATCGGCGCGGCGATCAGCACAATCAGCATCGGTTTCAGGAAGTTTTTCGTTACCGCTGGCGTAATGCGATCGACGATTCGCTCAATATGGGAAAGTATCCAGGTCATTACCAGCGCCGGGATCACCGTGTAGGTGTATTTCACCGGCGTGACGGGAATCGAGGCGAAGTCAACCGCCTGACCCTGCGCCGCTTTCGCCATCAGATCGATAAAGCCAGGATGCAGCAGTACCCCCGCGATCGCGATCGCCAGCGACATATTGGTTTTAAACTTGATAGAGGCCGACGCGGCGACCATGACCGGCAGGAAGAAAAACGCGCCGTCGCCAATGACCGTCAGGATAGTCAGCGTAGAGGAGCCTTTCGGCAGAACGCCGCTCATCTCCAGCACCATCGCCAGCAGCTTCACCATCGATCCGCCGATAATCGCCGGAATCAGCGGCGACATGGTGCCGACCAGCGCGTCGAGAATGCCCGCGCCGATGCTTCTCAGGGTAATTTTGCGTTTCACCGCCGCGCCGCCAGAGGCTTCAGGCGTGCCGAGCGCCAGGATAGCCTGATAGGCTTTGCCGACGTTGTTGCCGATAATGACCTGACACTGCGTATCGTTATCGACCACGCCCATCACGCCGGGCAGCGCTTTGAGCGCGGCGCTGTTGACCCGCGCGCGATCTTTTATAACAAAACGTAAACGGGTCATGCAGTGGGTGACGGACTCAATATTCTGCATTCCGCCCAGCGACTGCACGATGGCGCGAGAGACTTCTGCGTAGGGATTAGGCATGGTTTTGCGTCTCTGTTGTTATGGGTAGAGTGATTGACCGGCGGCCTGCTGTTGTAGGGACAGAGGGCGCTATGATGTGCCATAGGAAACCGGTTTCACAAAATCATGAACAGTTGCAAAATTGATAACAAGATGGCGAAGGCGGTTATTTTTCAAACCGTGACTGGCGTCACTTTCCAGGTTTATGCTTATCAAGGCGCGTCTGAGGTTGAGTAGACTGCACAGCTGATTGAGGGAGAAGGGAAAATTTATGGCCACCATACTTGAGGTCGCGAAAAGGGCGGGCGTCTCTAAGGCGACGGTTTCCAGGGTGCTGTCGGGCAACGGCTATGTCAGCCATGAGACGCGGGAAAAGGTGATGCAGGCGGTGGCCGAAACCGATTTCCGGCCTAACTTGCTGGCGCGCAATCTGTCGGTAAAATCGACCCAGACCATTGGCCTGGTGGTGACGAATACGCTCTACAGCGGCAACTACTTCTCCGAGCTGATGTCCCATTCCGCCCGCATGCTGGAGCAGCAGGGCCGTCAGCTGATCCTGGCCGACGGCAAACACAGCGCGGCGCAGGAGCGCGCGGCGATCGACTTTCTGCTCGATCTCCGCTGCGACGGCATTATTATCTATCCGCGTTTTCTTACCGTCGATGAGATGGACGAGATTATCGCGCAGCGCAAACAGCCGGTGCTGGTAGTAAACCGTCGCTTACGACAG
This sequence comes from Pantoea sp. ACRSB, assembly GCF_022346905.1. Lineage (NCBI taxonomy): Bacteria > Pseudomonadati > Pseudomonadota > Gammaproteobacteria > Enterobacterales > Erwiniaceae > Pantoea > Pantoea sp. ACRSB. Next base: position 369,654 of record NZ_JAKRNL010000004.1, read on the forward strand.
CATCACAGCTACTGTATTTATGCCGACCAAAAGCAGATCAGCGCGATGGCGGTAAAAGCGCTAATCGAGCTGGGCCATCGCGATATCGGCTTTATTACCGGCTCGCTCGATTCCCCAACCGGGGCAGAGCGCCTGGCCGGGTATAAAGCGGCGCTGAACGAGAGCGGCATACCGCTGCGCGAGGCGCTGATCGCAGAAGGGAAATGGCATGCGCAAAGCGGCGCGCAGGCGACAGCCGCCCTAATCGCCAGCGGCTGCGCCTTTAGCGCGCTGGTCGCCAGCAACGATGAGATGGCGATCGGCGCCATCAGGCATCTGACGACGGCGAATATTGCGGTGCCGGGGCAGGTGTCGGTGCTGGGCTTTGATGATATTCCCCTCGCACCCTATATCGTTCCTGCGCTTTCCAGCGTCCGTATCCCCGTTACCGACATGATTCAGGAGGCGATTGCCCGACTGTTAGCCATGCTGGATGGCGGCTCGTGGCAGGAGGCGGAAGCTTTTGCCGCCAGCCTGTCGCTGCGGGAGTCGGTGACGCCAGGCCCTTATGCACGCTAGCTGACGCTGGCGGCTAACCACTTTTCCAGCTGCGCCAGCTCGTCATACTGAGCGGGAAATGCTGTTTGCAGTTGCGCGACCGCGGCGGCCAGCGCATCCGGGCGATAGGCGACACCCTGAAGCTGGGTCTCCAGCGCTTCCAGCGGTGTCGGGTTAAGGCTGTCTGTAAAGATCTGGCAGCGGCTTATTACGCCGCGTTCGACATCAAAGTGGATCTCTACGCCGCCCCAGGCAAAACGCGTATCAAGCAGGTGAGTAAAGTCGGGCGACTGGCCAAAGTTCCACTCCCAGCTGCTCTGCCGCGCAAACTGTTCGGCAAAGCCAGGCAGATCGGGCAGCGCATCCGGCGATATGCGCTCTGGCTGACAGCGTGCCTGATAATAGTCGAAGAAAGCTTCGGTGACAGCGTCACAAATGGCGGCGTAATTAATCTCCGGCGAAAGTTCGGTCAGGTTCGCCACGCGCGAGCGCACCGAGGTAATGCCTTTGGTTTGCAGCTTTTTGATGTCCGGGTTGAGATAATTCGCCAGCCGCGATAAATCGGCATCGATCAAAAAAGTGCCGTGGTGAAAGCCGCGGTCGGGCGTTTCATGATAGGCGGAACCGGAGATTTTCCGCACCTCGCCGCCGCGCGTCACGACGATATCGTTACGTCCCGAGGCCTCCGCTTCGATTCCCAGCGTGCTCAGCGCACGTAGAATAATGCCGGTCGAGACGCTTTTGTCGTACTCCGGCTTGCCCGCCATAAAGGTAAAACAGGCGTTGCCTAAATCGTGAAACACCGCGCCGCCACCGCTGCTGCGCCGCGCCAGCTTAATGCCGTCCTGCGCCATGCGTCGCGTGTTGCACTCTTTCCAGGGATTTTGCGCCCGGCCGATAACAACGGTTTCAGCATTACGCCAGAGAAATAATACCTTCTGCGTGGCGGGCATCTGCCGGTAAATGCACTCCTCTACGGCGAGGTTAAACCAGGGATCGTTTGATTCCGAAAGCAGTAAACGCAGCGTGGTCATCTCTTCTCCTGAGGCGTTGAGCAAAGCGGCTGCCAATCTTAACGCGCTTTGCGGCCGGTAAAATGATAGCGCGTGCTCTGATTAAGGCGGCTTAAGGTTTCCCTAAAGTTAACAGGGCATGCTGTACTCTCCTGTTAACAGATGGACTGCAAGCATGTTTTACCCGCTCAATAAAAGACCGACGCTAAATCGGCTCTCTTTTCTGTTGCTCTTTTCGTTTTATATCGCCGTATTTCTTAACCTGGCCTTTTATCACCAGGTTATCGCTGCTTTGCCGCTTGATAGCGTACGCAACTGGCTGGTATTTCTTTCTATGCCGCTGGTGGCGATTTCGGTCATTAATATTGTGGTGACCATCGCCTCTTTTTTGTGGCTCGACCGGCCGCTCCTTGTGCTATTTATTCTGGTCTCCGCAGCCGCGCAATATTTCATCTGGAATTATGGGGTGATTATTGACCGGTCAATGCTGGTTAATATTCTCGACACCACCCCGTCGGAAAGCTTCGCCCTGATGACGCCGCAGCTGGTGATTACGCTTCTGCTCTCCGGCGTAGTAATGGCGGGCGTGGTTTTCTGGGTTCGCGTGCGTCCCACTAAGCCTTTCTGGAAAAGCGCGGTTTATCGCCTGATTAGCGTGGCGGCGTCGGTTATTTTTATCCTGCTGGTGGCGTCATTGTTCTATAAGGATTACGCCTCGCTGTTCCGCAATCAGAAAGAGCTGGTGAAATCGCTCAGCCCGTCAAACTCCGTTGTCGCGACGATCTCCTGGTATAAGCACAACCGGGATCTCAATCTGCCGCTGGTTAAAATCGGCGAAGATGCGCACCTGTCACCAGCGATGCAAAACGGCAAAAAGAACCTGACTATTTTAATCGTCGGCGAAACGTCGCGGGCGGCGGATTTCTCCCTGTCAGGCTACCAGCGTGAAACCAACCCGCTGTTGAAGAAAGATGACATAACCTACTTCCCGCATACCGCATCCTGCGGTACGGCAACGGCGGTCTCGGTTCCCTGCATGTTTTCCGGTATGCCGCGCGCGCATTACGATGACGCGCTGGCTGGTCATCAGGAAGGTTTGCTGGATGTGATCCAGCGTGCCGGTATCAAAGTGCTGTGGAACGATAACGACGGCGGCTGTAAGGGCGCCTGCGATCGCGTGCCGCATCAGGATGTCTCCAGCCTGAACCTGGCGGGGATGTGTATTAAAGGCGAATGTTACGACGACGTGCTGTTTCACGGGCTGGAGGATTATATCGATCAGCTACAGGGCAATGGCGTTATTGTTCTGCATACTATCGGCAGCCACGGCCCCACTTACTACAATCGTTATCCGCCGCAGTTCCGCCGCTTTACGCCAACCTGCGACACAAACCAGATTCAGGACTGTTCGCAACAGCAGCTGGTGAATACTTACGATAATACCCTGCTGTATGTCGATTATATTGTCGATAAGGCGATCAAGCTGTTGCAGTCGCATCAGGACAAATTCACCACCAGTCTGGTTTATCTTTCCGACCATGGCGAATCGCTGGGCGAGAACGGCACCTATTTACACGGTATGCCTTACGCCATCGCGCCGGAGGTACAGAAGCATGTCCCCATGCTGATCTGGCTGTCGCCGGACTACCAGCAGCGCTATGGGGTGAATAAGGGCTGCCTCGATAAGCTGGCGGCAGAGGATAATTTCTCGCAGGATAATCTCTTCTCCACCATGCTGGGGCTGACCGGCACAGCGACAAAAGTCTATAAAGCGGAAGATGATATTCTCACTTCCTGTCGTAAAAGCTAAACGCGAAAGCCCTGCAAATGCAGGGCTTTTTTCTGGTTAGCGTTTTAACGTCGCGCCGCGGCTGTTAATGACGTCGCGATACCAGTAGAAACTTTTTTTACGGCTGCGCTTCAGCGTGCCTGAGCCATCCTGATTGAGATCCACATAGATAAATCCGTATCGCTTAGAAACCTCCGCCTTTGAAGCGCTAATCAGATCGATAGGGCCCCAGTAGGTATAACCCATCACCTCTACGCCATCATTAATCGCTTCCCAGACCTGCACCAGGTGATCGTTGATATAGCGAATACGATAGTCGTCGTTAATCTGGCCATCGGCGTCGGGCTTATCCTGCGCGCCCAGTCCGTTCTCCACAATAAACAGCGGTTTCTGATAGCGGTCCCACAGCATATTGAGCAGCGTGCGCAATCCGACCGGATCGATCTGCCAGCCCCATTCCGAACTCTCAAGATGCGGATTAGGCACCATATCAAGGATATTGCCGCGCAGCTTCTCTGCCTGACTCACGTCGGCCGTCGCGCATCCAGACATGTAATAGCTGAATGAGATGAAATCGACCGTATGGCGCAGCGCGTCAAAGTCCGCCGGCTCGGTCTGCAGCTCAATGCCCTGTTCGTGAAAGTCGCGCTTTATATAGTCGGGATAGCGGCCGCGGCACTGCACGTCGCCGAAAAACTGCCAGCGTCGATTCTCCTGCAGGGCAGCGAACACATCTTCAGGTTTACAGGTCAGCGGATAAATTAAGCCGCCAAGCAGCATATTGCCGATGCGCGCATCTGGAATAAGCTCGTGACACGCCTTAACCGCCAGACCGCTGGCAACCAGCTGATGATGAATAGCCTGATAAATTTCTCCCTTCGTGCAGTCGCCTTGTAGGCCCACGCCTGTTAACGGCGCATGCAGCGACATATTGATTTCATTGAAGGTCAGCCACAGTTTCACCTTGCTGCGATAGCGCGTAAAAACGGTACGCGCATAGCGCTCAAAAAAGGCGATAAGCTTACGATTACCCCAGCCGCCATAGTTCTGCACCAGCCCCCACGGCATTTCATAGTGTGACAGTGTCACGAGAGGCTGGATGCCGTGACGCGCCAGTTCGTCAAACAGCTTATCGTACCAGGCCAGTCCCGCCTCGTTCGGCTCCAGCTCATCGCCCTGCGGGAAGATGCGCGTCCAGGCGATAGAGACGCGCAGGCAGGTAAAGCCCATTTCGCGAAACAGCGAGATGTCGTGGGGATAGCGATGATAAAAGTCGATAGCGACATCTTTAATAGAAAAGTCGCCAGGCTTGCGTTCTACAACCTGGCCGAAAATACCCTCAGGCAACATGTCGGAAGTTGACAACCCTTTGCCATCTTCCATCCAGGCGCCTTCAACCTGATTGGCTGCCAGCGCGCCTCCCCATAAAAAATCATCCGGGAACTGAGTCTTCATTGACGTCTCCTTTTGTCGCAGCGCTTAGTCGGCGCGCTGTGGCTGTGGTAAGCCCGCTATGACGGTCAGCAGGCAGGCTAAAATCAGGGAAAGAGCGGTACCGGCGATGGCGCCCCAGACAGAGTTATCAATTCCGGTTGAGGGGATGATCTGCGCAAGGGTAAAAATACTCGCCAGTCCGAATGAATAAACCTGGCTATGGCTCAACGCGACGATAACGCCGCCAAGCGCGCCGCCGATGCAGCCGAAAATAAAGGGGCGACGGTTAGGCAGCGTAACGCCATAAACAGCAGGCTCGGTAATGCCGAACACGCCTGAAATAGCGCTGGAACCCGCCAGCGTTTTCAGGCGCGCATCGCGGGTTTTAAGGAAGACGCCCAGGGCTGCGCCGACCTGTCCGAAAACAGCAGGCAGCAGGATCACCATCATGGGATCCTGGCCCATCACCGCCATATTGTTCATCATTAGCGGGACCAGCCCCCAGTGCACGCCGAATATGACGCAGACCTGCCACACCGCGCCGAGAATGCCGCCTGCGAGCCAGGGTGCGGAGTGATAGACAAGCTGGAAGCCGTCAGCCAGCAGTTCGCTCAGCGCGGTCGCCAGCGGCCCGATAGCCAGAAAGGTCAGGGGAACGGTAACGACAAGGCAGATTAACGGCGTAAAGAAGCTTTTCACCGACGCGGGCATGATCTTGTTGCACTGACGCTCCAGCCAGCAGCAAAACCAGGCGGAGCAGATGATCGGAATAACTGAAGAGGCGTAGTTAATAAAAACAATCGGTACCCCAAGGAAGGAAGTGGTTTCTCCTGTTTCTGCGGCCTGGAAAGCGGCCTGGATATTAGGGTGAACCAGCGCGCCGCCAATAAGCAGGGTGACAAAGGGATTGCCGCCGAACTTTTTACCGGCGGTATAGCCGAGCACCAGCGGTAAAAAGAAAAACAGCGCGTCGGCCGTAGCGAATAATATTTGCCAGGTGCCGCTGCTGTTGGTCAGCCATCCTGCCGCCTGGCAGAGGGCGAGCAAGCCTTTCAGAATACCGCAGGCCGCCATGACGCCGAGAAAGGGGGTGAATATCCCGGAAACCACATCAATAAAGGCTGCCAGCAGCGTCTGCTTTTCCTTGCCCGGCGACGGCGCTGTCTGTTTTTCCTCATTCAGGCCCGCCTCCTGGCAGAGCGCTACGTAGACATCGTGAACATGACTGCCAACCACTACCTGAAACTGTCCGCCGCTTTCGACTACCATAATTACGCCTGGATTGGCTTTTAATTTTTCAGCGTCCGCCTTACTGCTGTCATTCAGTTTAAAGCGCAGTCGGGTGGCGCAGTGAATCAGACTGTTAATATTCTCTTTGCCGCCGACATGCCTGAGTATGTCCTGCGCCAGCGCCTGATATTTCATATTTATACCTTCAATGGTTCAAGATTTAATAAAGCGCAAAAAAAACCTGAGAGAACTTATTACAGCGTTGCTGTCACAAGCCTCTCAGGTTTTGCCTGTTGTCAGTAACAACCCCGAAACCCTACGAAATTAACAGCCAGGGATAATCGAGTCCAGCGCAAGCGGGAGCGATAAGTGTGATATTGCTCAATAAAAACCGCATTAAATCTTATTCTGACGCGGGGAAGGCTTATTTAATTACTTAATTCATTAACATGAATTCTTATTTTGAACGATCGGGCGGGACGCGGCTTTTACTTCCTTTTTACATGAATAGCCAATTAAAACGGACTATTTCAATTTAGCCGGGAGATTGGCTGCCAGCGCACCCGATCTGAATATGTCAGGCTTTGTCCTCGCTGAGGGTTACTCGCGGCTACGCTATTGCCTCTGCTTTCCTGCAGGCAATAGGCGTTATTTGATTTTATCGCCAGAGGTAATATTGATTAAGGGAAGCGATAAAACTGGTGGAAGAAGTTATTAGAGAAAAAACAGAAAAGGATGTTCGGGCTTGGGCAGGCAGCAAGCGGCTTTAACCGGCAATTCATACAGGTTCATCAAACGTCGTATCGCTTAATGGATAATGCGTATGGCAGAGCCTGCCAGAAAAATATAGCTAATTGCGGGATTCGCGTGACAACGTCACGAAAAAGATTAGCTTCTGAACCAGATAGCTAAAAAACTTATTACGCTTAAAAAAGTAATCAGCAGCGCAAGGTATTCGTCGCGATTAAAAGATAAAACAGATTTCATTTCACTCTCCTCAGTAACTGAGTAGAGTTTTACACTTTACAGCTTAGTGAAACCTTAAGAGTTTCTGTTCTTGACCTGGGGCGTCAGAGAAAAACAGCAATAAACCGGCCCTGAAAACAGGGCCGGCTGCGTGCTTAGCGGTTCGCTTTTAACGTACCTTTTAAGCCATGCGGCTCTGAACGCAGATATTGCGGCGGCGCGCTCGCCTGGTCACCCAGCTCGGCAGCCGCATGCCACGGCCAGCGCGGGTCGTAAAGTACCGCGCGCGCCAGCGCTACCAGATCGGCGGTGCCTTCCTGTAACACCGCTTCTGCCTGTTTCGGTTCGGTAATCAGGCCGACGGCGATGACCGGGATGTTGACCTCTTTACGGATATCGTGCGCAAACGGCAGCTGATAACCCGGGCCAACCGTAATTGACTGCTGAGGTGCCAGGCCGCCGCTTGAGACGTGAACGTAGTCGCCGCCTGCTGCCTCAATCTGCTTACTAAATTCAATCGACTGATTATTATCCCAGCCGCCTTCTACCCAGTCAGTAGCGGAGATGCGCACGCCGACCGCAATGGAATCAGAGACCGCTTCACGCACCGCGCGGAAAACTTCCAGCGGGAAACGCATACGGTTTTCCAGCGAGCCGCCATAGTGATCTTCACGATGGTTGCTCAGCGGCGACAGGAACTGATGCAGCAAGTAGCCATGTGCGGCGTGCAGCTCGATAAGCTCAATACCCAGCTTTTCAGCGCGCTTAGCGCTCTCGACAAACTTCTGTTTAATGCGCGCCAGGTCGTCGCGATTCAGCGACACCGGCGGGCGTTCGCCATCATGAAAGGCTTCCGCAGAAGGCGCTACGGTTTCCCAGCCGCCCTGATCAAGCGCAAGCTGATGACCGCCTTGCCATGGCGCGGCGCACGAAGCCTTGCGGCCGGCGTGGCCCAGCTGGATACCAACCGGGACCGGCGAATAGGCGCGGACATCTTCAAGAACGCTACGTAAAGCCGCCTCTGTGTCGTCGTCCCACAGGCCAAGGTCGCCCGGCGTGATGCGGCCAATCGCCTCAACTGCGGTGGCCTCAATAATCAGCAGGCCCGCGCCAGAAAGCGCCAGCTGCCCAAGATGAATGCGATGCCATGCGGTAGCTTTACCTTCACTCGCGGAGTACTGACACATGGGCGCGATAACAATGCGGTTTTCCAGTGCCAGCTTACCAATGTGCGTTGCGCTAAAGAGTTGACTCATGAATACCTCATTTCCATGTAATAACTGCCCCGAATCAGAAAGTGTAATCGACTACTGGCAGAGCATTAGCTTAATGCAAAAAAATAGCATAAAGGCGGAGCGCGAAAGTTTACATTTGTGGCTGAGTGCAGGGTGCGACAGTAGGAAAGAAGGCTAAATGATCATTAATTAACCTCTGTAGAGCGATAATTAATCAAAAGATAAATCGATCGCGCTACGTGAATTCTGGAGAAAAAGCAGGGGGAGAGTGCTGCAGAATTAGCGTAGCGTTGCCATTTCATCGTACGCAAAATAACCACTGCCCGCTATTTAGCTTTATATAATGTCTATTATATAAAGTCAGGAAGTTAAAACAGGGGTGAATGCGGAGACAAAGGGACGCCAGACAAACAAGTCTGGCGTCCGCCTGATATTACGCCGTGGTTTTCCGGTTCGTCAGTAGCGATTTCACCGTCTCGGCGGCGCGCTTGCCCGCGAGGAAAGCGTGGTCAGAGTTGTAATATTCCCACTCGCTGTAGCGACCAGAAAGGTGGATACCCTGCGCCGCCAGCCAGTTACGGATCAGCGCCACGTTCGCTTTGCGATGATGATCGTACACCACATAGGCGTAAGGCATATCGACCTCATTGGCAGTGACAATCACATCATCTTCGCGAATGATGCCGACGCGAATACAGTCGTCGATGCAGCGCTGAATCAGCGCGTCGCCCTCATAAGGCAGAGGCTGATCGGCGCGATAGGTAATTTCGCACGTCAGGCCGAAACCGCCTGGCGGATTGCACTCTGGACTGGCGTTGCCCTGCAGGAAAATACGGTGAAACAGGGTATCGCCAGGGTAGTAGATCCAGTGTTTATCGCTCAGATTTGCGCGGCCAACGCCCAGATTGACGCAGCGTACTGAAACGTGGCGCAGCAGCGAGGCGGCTTTCTGTACCGCTTCCGGCGCGCGATTGCCTATCAGACGTACCAGCTCAGGCAGCGGCAGGGTGCTGATCATCTGATCGTAATGGTAATGGCGGCCATCTTTCAGGATCACGCTGCGGGTTTGCGGCTGGATTTCAGCAATCTCTGAGTGCGTCTCGAGCGCACAGGAGAGATGCGGCAGGAAACCATTCATCAGCGCCTGAAAACCGCCGCGTTTAGGATAGCCAAAACGGGCATTGGGGCCGACTGGCTTATCGAGCGGCGCCAGCGCGCCGGAGATGATCTGCTGAAGATCGGGTAACGGAACGCGGCCGCCAAGCCAGGAGGTCTCCATATCGGCGAGCGGCGTTTTCCAAAGTTTGCGGTTGTAGGGAACGGCAAAATGGTGAGCGATGCCTCTTCCCCAGGTACGGAAGATAAAGTTCTCAAAATCTTCTCCCGTTTCATCTGCGCCAGCAGGTTCTGTTGCTTCAGCGCCGAGCACGCCATCGGCACAGCAGTCGCGACACTCCGTATTGGCCGCCTGGCGCACCGCGCTCAGCGGCGCCGCCTCCTGGGTTCCCGTGACACCGTAACGCGCTTCAATCGCGCCCAGCACGCACTCGCCGATCACCTCTGCTGGCAAGCCATGTAGCGCTGACTGGAAGGGATAGCGCGTAAACACATCGTGGCTGTAAACCCAGGCTTCGCGCGTCTGCCAGTGCAGGTTGTCGCCAAGCAGTTTGTCATAGAGCTGAAGCACATAAGGATCGTTAGAGAACATAATGTGCCCGGCGTAATCGAAGGTAAAACCTTTATCCTCAATCGAACGGCACCAGCCGCCAGGCTTTTCATTTTTCTCCAGCACGACCGCGCCTTCGCCATAGTGATAACCGGCGCTCAGACCGGTCGGCCCAGCACCAAGGATCAGGCACTCCACCGGACGCAGCGTTACCGCACGTACACCATCAGCAACCTCAGGCACCTTAGCGGTGGCGGCGGGCTGGACAAATCTGTCGCGCAACGCCGCGATCTGCATCTGCATCTGCTCAGCCGTATGATCCCACGACGTATCGGCGATAATCGCCGCCATCTGCGCAGCCTGCTCGCGACGCTGTTGCTCGCTCAGCTGTAAGGCCTTTTCGCACGCCTGAATAAAACCCTGAGTGGTATCGGCAATGCTGACCACATCACTATAATGGCGCACCACATCCGGCACCGCCGTACTCACAATCGGCAGCTGCGCAGCCATATATTCCAGCACTTTGGTCGGGCTGATAAAGCGGGTAGAGGCATTCAGCGCAAAAGGCATCAGGCAGACGTCCCATCCGGCCAGGAAATGGGGCAGCGCTTCATAAGGTTGCTGACCGAACCAGTGCAGATTAGGACGCTGCGGCAGGCTGGCAGGATCGATCTTCACCACCGGGCCAACCATCGCGATTTGCCATTCAGGATGGGCATCGGCGAGCGCGCCAATCAGCGCGACATCCATACGCTCATCAATCACGCCGTAGTAGCCGAGTCGCGGTCTGGGCAGATTATCCTGTAGCGGATGGCCGTTGCTGCGATCGAGCGCCTGCTCGAAATGCGCAGCGTCAACGCTGCTGGGGAAACAGTAAACGTTCTGGTGGCGATGCTTTTTCGCTTCATAGAGACTGGTGCCGCCGGTAAAGACCACGTCGGCGCGGCTCAGCAGCGCGGACTCGCGCTGCTGCAGCTGGCGCGGTGCCATCTGGAAGGCAGAAAGCTCATCCATGCAGTCATAGATAATGGCGCTGGGATTGAAACAGGCCAGCAGCGGCAGCGCCATCGGCGTGTAAAACCACACCAGCGGCTGTTCATCTTCATCTAAAAGCGTGGCGAGCAGAGGCTGCAATACGGCGATTTGGCTGTCGTGAAAGCCTGGCGCGTTGACGTCGGTATGCGGTTCAATCACGGTGACGTTAGGCGCAGGAGAGCTGAGCTGCAGGCCCGCCTCGCCAGGTCGGTAAACCGGCTCCTCGATAAACAGCACGCGGTGGTGCTGTGCAAGGCGCGACAGTAAATGCTGTGGACGTTGAAAGACGAAACCCCAGCGAAGATGACTAAATACCACCAAAACGGACTGTTTCATATGGAACTCCTGTGGCGCGCTGTCCGGTGACAAAAGGGCATGAAACCGGTGTAGCGAACGTTGTGATTGCCGCAATGCTGCGGCGGTAGGCTGGTGTAACAGACGCGTAAAATCAGGGGCGACGTCCCAGAGTCCGCTGCGCGGCCAGTGACTGGGGTCTTCCCAGAGAGGACTTTCAATAATGGGGTAGATGCAGACGCCAAGGATATCGCAGCCAGCAAGCTGCGCCTGAGCGATCTGCGCGGCAATATATGTCATCCAGGCGGGACGCCCGCTGCCGACATGGCTGGTCTCCGCCAGCAATACCGGGCGCTGATAGCGCTGCGCTAAATTTGTCAGCATCTTATGCAGCGGCATTCTTCGGCTATCGCCCAGATGCCACGCCAGCCGCTGATTGGAGTTTGTTTCCCACTGGTTAGCGTGATAGTAGTTAGCGCCGACGATATCGAGATAGCGAGGCGCGCCTCCCAGTTCCGGCTCACGCTTGCCGACTAACATATCCCAGGCCTGAAATTGTGAGGCGTTAAGATCGGCGGTGCGCTGATAACAGGCTTCGCTCTCTTCATCGGGAACCAGATAGATAATGGGATCGCAATGAAGAAAGCGCGCCCGCGGATCGGCCAGCCAGATCGCATCGCAGCCCGCTAACGTCGCCCGCACCAGCTGGCGCTTAATGGCGTCTGGATCCGCATCGCGATGATGGCCGAACAGCCCGACCGAGAGACCCCAGCTGAGAAAAGAGATCTCATTCATCGGCGAATAGACCGGCGCAGAGGTATACCAGGGTGCCAGGAAGGCGGCGAAGCGCTGGCAAAAACCTGCAAAACGCGGAATAAAATCGTCAGAAAAGAGATCAAGGTCATCCGGCCAGCCGTAGTGGCAAAACGTCCAGTTGATCTGTATGCCCAGCTCATGCGCCGCCTGCATTTTGGCCCGTACGAGTGCATAAGTCTGTTCAGGATCCTCTTCCGCCTGACGCCAGCCTATACTCTCGCGTACGGTATAAATGCCAAACTGCTGTAAAGCGGCATAGTCGCTGCGGAATTGCGTTTGATGGTCGGTCAGAGCATCCATGACCAGTCGCTGGCCTGCCGTATTAATATGGTCGGCGCCTTCGTACCCGGCCTGCCAGAAGCTAGAAAAAGGCAACATCGTATCCTCCTGTTTAAAATTCAGGATAAAAAGAGTCCATACCGTCGCGCAGGCAGGGTGATCCCCGGCATGGCAATCAGGATGGAACAGCTAATGAGATCAACGTTGCTGTTGTGAATTCCGTGTCTGGAAAATAAAGCCGTCGCGGCTGGCCAGGCCTGGCCGCAGTAAAAGCGTTATCCCGCACGCAGAGAAATGAAACTGGAGGTTGTTATTTTCAGTGAGCAATCACTGCTGATCGAAGTATAACCGCGAGCGGTTTTCTCACAAGTAATTGAAGGAAAAAGAAAAAAGCAAAGCGGCAACCTGAGCAATCAATCACCTGAGAAAACCTGTATAACTTTCTGAGAATAAAGGCCCTGCGTTTACGCGCCGCCGCCGCGCTGGATCGGCGTTAGCCTGTACCATTTAGCGCCACCGAATCACAGAGCCTGGCGGCGCTAAACCGCCTCGCGGCAGTGGCGACAAAAGTGGCTCTCGCTGTCGCCCAGCACGCGCCGCAGGAACTCCTGGGTACGCATTTCCTGGGGCTGCAGCAGAATTTGCTGCGCGGGCCCTTGCTCCACAATCTGCCCGCTATGCAGAAAACAGACGCGATCGGCAACCTCACGCGCGAACTGCATTTCGTGCGTGACGACGATCATCGTCATACCTTCCTGCGCCAGGGTGCGCATGACCTGTAGCACCTCGCCGACCAGTTCAGGATCGAGCGCTGAAGTAGGCTCATCAAAAAGAATCGCTTTTGGCTGCAGCGCCAGCGTGCGCGCAATCGCCACGCGCTGCTGCTGCCCGCCGGAAAGCTGGGCAGGCCAGGCATTGATCTTGTCCGCCAGCCCCACCAGCGCCAGCAGAGATTTGGCGCGCTTTTCCGCCTGCGAGCGCGATTCGCCGTTCACATGAATCGGGCCTTCCATCACGTTTTCCAGCACGCTGCGGTGCGGGAAAAGGTTAAAGCGCTGAAATACCATGCCGATCTGACGGCGCAGATCGTTAATGCTTTTATGCCGACTGTCGACGCGCTGTCCCAGCACGCGGATCTCGCCGCCTTCATAGGTTTCCAGCCCGTTGATGCAGCGCAGAATGGTTGACTTGCCGGAGCCGGAGGGGCCAATAAGGCAAACCACCTCGCCGGCGTTAACGGTAAAGCTCACGCCTTTCAGCACTTCTACGCGGCCGAACTTTTTATGTACCTCGTCGATTTCAATCATCTCAGGCTCCTTTCATCTGACGTTTTTCCAGCCGTTTGGTCAGGGCCATCAGCGGCATACACAGCAGCAGATAGAGCACCGCCACTAGCGTATAAACGGTGGTGTTGTCGAAAGTAGAAGCGGCGATCAGCTGCCCCTGGCGGGTCATTTCCGTGACGGCGATAGTGGAAGCGAGCGCGGAGTCTTTCAGCATCATCACCAGCGTGTTGCTGTAGGGCGGCAGCGCAACGTGAAACGCCTGCGGCAAAATCACGCGGCGCATCGCTTTAGCAAAGCTCATGCCCATTGAGCGCGCGGCTTCCAGCTGCCCGCGATCGACAGACTCAATACCGGCGCGAAATATCTCAGCGATATAGGTCGAAAAGCAAAAGGCGATGCCAGTGACGCTGGCCTGAAATGAGGTCAGGGTTATTCCGATATCAGGAAAGACAAAGTAGATATAAAACAGCACCACTATCATCGGCAGGCCACGCGTAATATTAATTATCGTCGCAACCGGCCAGGAAATAATTTTCCATGGACACATCTTTGCGGCCGCAAATATCAGGCCCAGCGGCGTACTGATCACCAGCGACAATATTGTGATGGCGATCGTCATTTCGGCACCTTTCAATAAAAAGGGCAGGTAGGTGTGGAGGCTGCTCCAGTCCATCTTTAGCTCCTGATCGTTCCGCACAATGCGTGTCGGGGTAGCGCTATTTCATTATAATGAATATCGCTGTTGGCAAACCGCTGTCAATAAATACCCGGGCAAAGGAGATAGCTATTACTTATTACCCCTATAAGGAACAGCTATAGATGGGCAAAAGGGTTAAAGCAACGGCTTTAGCCGCAATATGTGAGATATGGCATTTTCACAAAATAAAACGTTGACAGCGGCAACATAAATTTCATTATAGTGAAAAAGACGTTCGCCCTTTTCATATTGATACAGGAGTGAGTTATGTCTGTTGCCCCTAAAAAAAGCCTGCTGAATCTTTTTATGACGATGAGTCTGGCTGCCGTAGTCAGCGTGAGCGCTCAGGCGGCCACGCTGACGGCGGGTTCGCCCCCCTCCAGCGCGCCGACCACTTTTCTGAATACGCAGAACGGCAAAATTGAAGGCTTTATGCCCGATGTCGCGGCGGAGGTGGCCAGGCGCCAGCATCTGGAGATGAATTTTACCGCCGTACCGTTCCCCACGCTGATCCAGTCAGTTATCGCGGGAAAGATCGATATGATCGTGGCCGGTATGACGCCCACGCCTGAGCGGGCAAAACGCATCGGCTTTTCACAGCCGGTTACCGCTTTCGGCGCAGGGCTGGTGGTGCGTGACGACAACAGCAAACAATATGCTTCGATGCAGGATCTGAAAGGCGAAGTCGTAGGCACCATGGCGGGTACAGACTATACGCAGAGCCTGATGCAGAGCAGTATCGCCAAAGAGGTGAAGGTTTATGATAGCCCGGCAGATATGACGCGCGATCTCTCACTGGGCCGCATCGCGGCGGGCATGAACGACTATCCCATTCTGAAAGCGCAGGCGAAAGCGGGCGGACTAAAAGGGATGCACGTCGTGGAGGGTTATAAGCCTGAGCATGTCTCTCCCATGGCGTTCGGTGTGAAAAAAGGAAACGATAAGCTGCTGGCGGAAATTGACAGCGCCTTAACCGCAATGAAGCAGGACGGCTCGCTTCAGACCATCAAACAGAAGTGGGGCATGCCTTAATTAAGCGCAGGGCGGTAGCCAGGCGTGACGGCAAAGGAAGATCATCAGATGAAGAATGCAACGCAACATCAGGCGGAACCTGGTGCCGCCGAAACGGATATCGGGTCGCGGCTGAAAACCCTGCGCAAGGCGCGCAATCTGACCATTACCGAACTGGCGCTGCTGGCGAACGTTTCCGCTGGCGCGATCAGTCAGATTGAACGCAACCTGACGAATCCCACCGTTCGGGTGCTGGAGCAGCTTCGACAGGTGCTGAAAGTGCCGCTGACGGCCTTTCTGGAAGAGAGCGACGTATCGCTGCGCGGCGCGGAGCATTACGTCCGCCGCTGCACGGAACGGCCGCACTTTAACGTCGGCAAACGCGGCATTGCCAAAGAGATGCTGTCGCCGTCGGGCGATCACGATATGCAGTTTATGGTGATCCATATCCCTGCGGGCGTTCGCTCCGACGAGATACTTATTGGGCAAGGCGAGAAGGCGGGCATTGTGCTGGAAGGAGAACTGACGCTGGAAATCAATGGCGACACCGCGCGCCTGCTGACCGGCGACAGCTTTCAGTTTAAAAGCCACCTGCCGCATAACATTTTCAACCATACGGACAGCGACGCCAGAGTGTTGTGGATTATGCATATTCCGCCTGAGCAGCATCTCTGAACGCCCTGAATATAAAGGTTCTTCTATGCGCATAAAAATAAATGCCGTTACGGACAGCCCAACCTTTCCTGAGCAGGTTGACGCTATCGTTATCGGCGGCGGCATTATCGGCACCTCCGTCGCTTATGAACTGGCGAAGCAGGGCGTTTCCGTGGCGCTGTTTGAAAAGGGCGCGATCGGCGGGGAGCAGTCCGGACGCAACTGGGGCTGGGTAAGACAACAGAACCGCGACCTTTACGAACTGCCGCTGGCGATGCGCAGTCTGCAACGCTGGGAGGAGCTGGGCGGCGAAATCGGGCTGGATCTCGGCTTTCGCCGCAGCGGCATTCTTTACGGCACGCAGAACGAAGCGGATGTCGCGCGCTGGGAAAAGTGGGGCAAGCAGGCGAAGCAGATCGGTTTCGTCAGCCAGCTGCTTTCGCCGGGAGAGGTGCGTGAACGGCTGGGCGATCGGGCGCGCTGGGCAGGCGGCATCTGGTCGCCGACCGACGGGCGCGCCGAGCCTTCGCTGGCCGCGCCCGCTATCGCTGTCGGCGCGCAAAAGCTAGGCGCCTCTGTTCATCAGCGCTGCGCGGTGCGCGGGCTGGATATCAGCGCCGGGCGCATTTCCGGGGTCTGGACCGAGCGCGGCCGCGTGCGCGCCAGCCAGGTGATCTGCTGCGGCGGCGCGTGGAGTTCTCGCTTCTGCAAGCAGTATGGCATAGAGCTGCCCAGCGCCAATATCCTCGGCACCGCGTTTAAAACCACGGCGGCGCCGGAGGTGATTCAGGGCTGTCTGAGCATGCCGGAGCTCTGTATCCGTCGTCGGCTGGACGGCAGCTATACCGTGGCTATTCCCGGCCGCGGCCAGCTCGATCTCGCGCCGCAAAATATCCGCTACGCGACAAAGTTCTATCCGATGTACCGCAGCAAGATCGCCAAAAAGCTCAAGCTTCGTCTCAACGGCTCCTTTTTTAACGGGCCGGAGGCAGCAGGCTCCTGGTCGAACGACGCGGTATCGCCGTTCGAGAAGATCCGCGTACTCGATCCCAAACCCGATCGGCACATTCTGGACGAAGCGCTGCGCACGCTGGTTAAGGCTTTTCCTGCGCTGGAGGGAATAAAAATCGATCACGCCTGGGGCGGCTGGATTGATACCACGCCGGATCTGGTGCCGGTTATCGACGAAATGCAGAGCGTGCCCGGTCTGTTTATCGCGTCAGGCTTTAGCGGACACGGTTTTGGCATCGGCCCTGGCGCGGGCCTGCTGTGCGCGCAGCTAATGACTAACCATCAGCTCTTTACGGATATTACGCCCTATCGCCTGGGGCGCTTCGCCAGAGGTAATGCGATCCGCGAGCCGCAGATGATGTAAATGCAAAAGCCCGCCGTAGCGGGCTAAAGCGGACTACTGACGCAGCGGTTCGCCACGCACCGGCGTCTCGCCAGCGACAAAGTAGCTTGCCGTCGAGGCGGGAAGCGGCTGGCGACCGCGAATATTATCCGCGATTTTCTCGCCGATCATAATGGTCGTCGCATTCAGGTTGCCGGTGATGATCAGCGGCATAATCGACGCATCGACAACGCGCAGTCCTTCCATGCCATGCACGCGTCCTTCCGCATCCACTACCGCCATTTCGTCGCTGCCCATTTTGCAGGTGCCACACGGATGGTAGGCAGTTTCCGCATGGTTACGCACAAACTCATCCAGCTGCTCGTCGGTTTCGCACGCCACGCCGGGGCTGATCTCGCGGCCGCGGAATCTATCCAGCGCAGGCTGATTGATAATCTCGCGCGTAATGCGGATCGCATCGCGGAATTCGTGCCAGTCCTGCTCGCTGGACATGTAGTTGAACAGAATGGCCGGATGACGACGCGGATCGCGCGATTTAATACGCACATGGCCGCGGCTCGGCGAGCGCATCGAGCCGACGTGACACTGGAAACCGTGGGCGTTAACCGCGTTCGAGCCGTTGTAGTTAATGGCGACCGGCAGGAAGTGATACTGAATATTCGGCCAGGCGAACTCTTCGCGGCTGCGGATAAAGCCGCCCGCCTCAAAGTGGTTGCTGGCGCCGATGCCGGTGCCGTTAAACATCCACTCTGCGCCGATCTTCGGCTGGTTCCACCACTTCAGCGCGGGGTAGAGCGAAACCGGCTCTTTACACTCGTACTGCAGATACATCTCCAGGTGATCCTGAAGATTTTCGCCCACGCCGGGCAGGTCGTGCACCACGGGAATGTCAAAGGAGTTCAGCAGGTCGGCAGCGCCAACGCCGGAACGCTGCAGGATTTGCGGGGATGCGATAGCACCAGCGCAGAGCAGCACCTCACGCCGCGCATGCGCCTGATGCGACGTGTTGCTCGCGCCCAGCAGATACTGCACGCCGACGGCGCGCTTGCCGTCGAACAGAATGCGATCGGTGGTGGCATGGGTAATGATTTTCAGGTTCGGCCGGTTTTTCGCCTGGTCGAGATAGCCGCGCGCGGTGCTGGAGCGGCGGCCCTGCGGCGTGACGGTGCGATCCATCGGGCCGAAGCCCTCTTGCTGGTAGCCGTTAAGGTCTTCGGTGCGCGGATAGCCCGCCTGGACGCCCGCTTCAACCATAGCGGCGAACAGCGGATTGTTGCCAGCCTTCGGCGTCGCCACGCAGACGGGGCCATCGCCGCCATGATAGTCATTCGGCCCGATATCGCGCGTTTCCGCTTTGCGGTAGTAGGGCAGGCAGTTGAGATAACGCCAGGACTCCAGGCCCGGCGCCTCCGCCCAGCCGTCGAGATCCATCGCATTGGCGCGGATATAGCACATGCCGTTGATCAGCGATGAGCCACCCAGTCCTTTGCCGCGGCCGCACTCCATGCGGCGGTTGTTCATATAGGGTTCCGGCTCGGTCTCGTAAGCCCAGTTGTAACGTTTTCCCTGTAAAGGGTAGGCGAGCGCCGCAGGCATCTGCGTGCGAAAATCCATACGGTAATCAGGGCCACCCGCTTCCAGCAGCAGAACAGTGACATCGCTCTCTTCGGTCAGTCGGGTAGCCAAAACATTTCCTGCGGATCCGGCTCCGATAATGATGTAATCAAATTCCATTAGTCGCTCCTCAGGTTTAATCATTAATCAAAATACAGACTGAAAACGGCTCAGCTCGACCTGCACAGACTTCACCTGGGTGTAGTTCTGCAGGGTCATCAGCCCGTTTTCCCGGCCAACGCCGGAGTGCTTGTAGCCGCCAACCGGCATCTCTGCGGCCGATTCGCCCCAGGTATTGATCCAGCAGATACCCGCTTCAATCTGGTGGATAACGCGGTGCGCGCGGTTGAGATCCTGAGTGACCAGGCCAGCCGCCAGGCCATACTCCGTCGCGTTGGCGCGGCGCACCACTTCCTCTTCGCTCTGGTAAGTCAGAATCGACATCACCGGCCCGAAGATCTCTTCGCGCACGATAGTCATCTCATCGCGGCAGTCGGTAAAGACGGTGGGCTCGACCCAGGCACCGTTGTCGAAGTCCGCGCCCTGCATGCGTTTGCCGCCGCACAGCAGGCGCGCGCCTTCCGCAACGCCGCTCTCGATGTAGCGCATAACGTTATCGCGATGGCTGAAGCTCACCAGCGGGCCAAAGTTAGTCTCTGGATCGTTCAGATCGCCAGCGCGGATGCGCGCGACGCGCGCCAGGATTTTCTCTTCAAACGCCGCCTGAAGGCTGGCCGGTACAAAGACGCGCGTGCCGTTGGTGCAGACCTGGCCGGAGCTGTAAAAATTGGCCATCATGGCGATATCGGCGGCCAGATCGAGATCGGCATCGTCGAAAATAATCAGCGGCGACTTCCCGCCCAGCTCCATGGTGACCTCTTTCAGGGTCGATCCTGCCGCGTTGGCCATCACTTTTTTACCGCTAGCGACGCCGCCGGTAAAAGAGACTTTATCGATGCCGGGATGCTCAGTCAGCAGCTGGCCGGTGACCGCGCCGCTGCCCGGCAGGACGTTGAAAACGCCGTCGGGCACGCCAGCTTCGCTGTAGATCTCCGCCAGCTTCAAGGCGGTAAGCGGCGTTACTTCGCTCGGCTTAAAGATCATCGCGTTGCCCGCTGCCAGCGCTGGCGCGGATTTCCACAGCGCAATCTGAATCGGGTAGTTCCACGCGCCGATGCCCGCGACCACACCGAGCGGCTCGCGGCGCGTATAAACGAAAGAGGTGTCGCGCAGCGGGATCTGCTGCCCCTCCAGCGACGGGATCAGGCCCGCGTAGTACTCCAGCACGTCTGCGCCGGTGACGATATCGACGCTGGCGGTTTCGCTCAGCGGCTTGCCGGTATCCAGGGTTTCCAGCGCGGCCAGCTCGTCGTTGCGCGCGCGCAGAATATCCACCGCGCGGCGGAGAATGCGCGAGCGCTGCATGGCGGTCATCGCCGCCCAGACTTTCTGGCCTTTACGCGCGGCTGCAACGGCGCGATCAACGTCAGCGCGGCCTGCTTCATGAACCTTCGCCAGCACTTCGCCGTTGGCGGGGTTGATCGTGTCAAAGGTGTCGCCAGCCGCTGCGGGGACATAAGCGCCATCAATATAGAGGTGCTGCTCTGCGAATCGGGACATGGTTCCTCCTTATCAGGAATGAGTGTTGCCAGCTAACTGCTGACGAATGAACTGGGTAGTGAGCGAAAGCGCAAGCTGTAAATCGAACGGCTTGCCGCCCAGCGCCGCGCGCAGCCAGAGGCCGTCTATCAGGGCCGCCAGGCCATAAGCGGCAGTCCGCGCCGCCTCGCGCGGCAGCTCGCGGCGAAACTCCGCGGCCAGCGATGAGAAGAGTCGGCTGCTGCTGACGCGCTCCAGCCGGTTAAGCTGGGGTTGATGCATGCTGCTCGACCAGAAATCGAGCCAGGCCTTCATCGCCGCCTTATGCAGCTGGCTTTCATCGAAGTTGCCCTCGACGATGGCGCAGAGGCGCGCTTCGGTGCTGGCGCCAGCCAGCGGCTTCAGCCTGCTCGCCACCGCGTCGCGCAGCTGGCGCGTGACGTCACGCATGGTGGCTTCCAGCAGGCCGTTTTTGTCTTTGAAGTAGTGACTGATGATGCCGGTCGATACGCCTGCACGCCGCGCAATCTGCGCGATAGTGGCGTCGTTAATTCCGACTTCATTAATCGTCTCCAGGGTTGCATCAATCAGTTGCCGACGTCGTATCGGCTGCATTCCCACCTTTGGCATGACAAGCGCTCCGCCCTAACACAAGTGCACTATTAGAACTTTTATTGATTGAACGTTCAATATAAAAAAGAAAGTTGTTAGGATACTGTGCCTTGATTGTTGCAAAGCGCAACGTATCGCTTCAGGCTTTACCGCTACGCTTAATTGTCAGGAGGAGAAAAATAAAGGAGACGCGTTGACACGCGGAGGACAATATAACCTGTTGAATTTATTATAAACCAGAGGTAACTGATGACTAATCCACCTGCAAGTGAAAAGGACAGAATCAATCCCGTAGTGTTCTATTTTTCGGCCGGGCTGATTCTGACATTTTCACTGGTGACGATACTCTACAGCGAACAGGCCGGCGCATGGATCCAGGCGGCAGTGAACTGGGTATCGTCTACGTTCGGCTGGTATTACATGCTGGCCGCTACGCTTTACATCGTATTCGTGTTGTTTATGGCCTGTTCGCGCTTTGGCGCAATTAAGCTCGGCCCGGAACAGTCAAAGCCGGAGTTTAGCCTGCTGAGCTGGTCCGCCATGCTGTTTGCCGCGGGCATCGGTATCGACCTGATGTTTTTCTCGGTGGCTGAACCGGTGACGCAGTATATGCAGCCCCCGGAAGGGGCGGGGCAAACGCTTGAAGCCGCGCGTCAGGCAATGATCTGGACGCTTTTCCACTACGGTCTGACTGGCTGGTCGATGTATGCGCTAATGGGCATCGCGCTGGGCTACTTCAGCTATCGCTACAACCTGCCGCTTACCATCCGCTCGGCGCTCTATCCCATCTTCGGCAAACGTATTAACGGCCCCATCGGACATACCGTCGATATCGCAGCGGTGGTCGGTACGATTTTCGGCATCGCCACTACGCTCGGCATCGGCGTCGTACAGCTCAATTACGGCCTGAACGTTCTGTTCAATATTCCCGAGGGGCTGGCGGCGCAGACCGCGTTGATCGTGCTGTCGGTCGTTATCGCTACGATTTCGGTCACGTCCGGCGTCGATAAGGGCATTCGCATTCTCTCTGAACTGAACGTGGCGCTGGCGCTCGGCCTGATCCTGTTCGTGCTCTTTTTCGGCAAAACCGATTTCCTGCTTAACGCGCTGGTGCTCAACGTCGGCGACTATATCAACCGTTTTATGGGCATGACGCTTAATACGTTCGCTTTCGATCGCCCCACGCAGTGGATGAACAGCTGGACGCTCTTCTTCTGGGCGTGGTGGGTCGCCTGGTCGCCGTTCGTCGGCCTGTTTCTGGCGCGCATTTCACGCGGGCGCACCATTCGCGAGTTCGTGCTGGGCACGCTGATTATTCCTTTTACCTTCACGCTGCTGTGGCTGTCGGTATTCGGTAATGCCGCGCTCTATGAGATCATTCACGGCAACGCCGGATTTGCGCAGGAAGTGATGGCGCATGCGGAACGCGGCTTCTATCTGCTGCTGGAGCAGTATCCCGCCTTTAAGCTGAGCGCTTCGGTGGCGACCATCACCGGGATGCTGTTTTACGTCACGTCGGCGGATTCAGGCTCGCTGGTGCTCGGCAACTTCACCTCGAAGCTGAAGGATATCAACAGCGATGCGCCGAACTGGCTGCGTATCTTCTGGTCTGTCGCCATTGGCGTGCTGACGCTGAGCATGCTGATGACCAACGGCATCTCCGCGCTGCAAAACACCACGGTGATTATGGGGCTGCCGTTCAGCTTCGTGATCTTCTTTGTTATGGCCGGTCTTTATAAATCGCTGAAGGTGGAAGATTATCGCCGCGCCAGCGCCAGCCGCGATACGGCGCCCTATCTGGCGGCCAGCAGCGATCGCCTGAGCTGGAAAAAGCGCCTGTCGCGTCTGATGAACTACCCTGGCTCGCGCTATACCCAGCAGATGATGGACAGCGTGATCTTTCCCGCGATGCAGGAGGTTGCGAAAGAGCTGGAGCTGCGTGGTGGTCGCGTCACGCTCGATCGCCATGAAGCAGAAGATAACGCGCTGGGCTATATCGATTTGCGCGTAAACCTGGGCGAAGAGCAGGATTTCGTTTATCAGGTGTGGCCGCAGCAATATTCGGTGCCGGGCTTTACCTACCGCGCGCGCAGCGGTAAATCGACCTATTACCGGCTGGAAACCTTCCTGCTGGAAGGGAGCCAGGGCAACGATCTGATGGACTACAGCAAAGAGCAGGTGATTATCAATATTCTCGATCAGTACGAGCGTCACCTGAACTTTATCCATCTTCATCGTGAAGCGCCGGGCAACAGCGTAACGTTCCCCAGCCTGTAACGCTCCGGCTGGCGCTACAGGCCACAGGGTAAACGTCGCGCTAAGGCGCGCAGAAGAAGCGAGCAGGGATGCCGCTTTTACCCGCCAGTCATTCGCGCGCTGCGCCAGCGGTCATAGTAGATATGCTCCGCCTGGAAATCCGCAGCGCCCGCTTTGCCGGTCAGACGAACGGCCAGGGTAAAAGCAAAATCAAAGGCGACGCCCAGCCCTCTGCCGCTGAGCAGGTTGCCATCCTCAACCACGTCCGCCATCACATACTCGCCATCCTCATAGTGCATCCAGAGCTCGCCGGAGCAGGTGTAGCGACGTCCCTTCAACAGTCCGTTGCCCGCCAGCACGCGCGCTGCTGCGGAACAGATGGGCGCGATGAGCTTGCCCGCCTCGTCGTGGCGCTGGATAAACGTGCTGACTGCCGGATTCGCGGCAAGGCTGGTGGTACCTTCCGGGCCGCCGGGAATAATCACCGCATCGAACAGCGGGAGCTGCTTTTCTTCAAGCAGCAGATCGGCAAGCGTGACTACACCGTGATAGCTGACCACCTGACGCTCGGGATGGCAGGCGATGGTCTTCACCTCAATCCCCAGGCGGCTAAGTATATCGAGGGTAATAAAGGCCTCGGCTTCTTCAAAGCCGGGCGCCAGTAAGAGTGCAGCTTTCTTTGACATCCTCTCTCCTTGCAACTGTCATCTGGAACGGATCAAATAAAAGTAAAACAGCGTTTCATTTATATCCTGGTTATCCCGCAATTGACAGTATCCTGGGCTGAGGGAAGGGCTTTCCTGCAACCGAGCCAGAGACGAAGCGGACTAATGGGAAAGCATGGCTGCGTGATGTTCTCTTACCAGGGCAACAAAATCATTCACATAGTCGATACCGGACTTTTCAGGCAGCGCCGCCAGCCATATATCGGAAAACAGCCCGTACTCGGTGATCGGCAGGGTTGTTACATAGCCTTTTTGCGCATAGTTCGCCACGGCCCAGACAGGCAGAGTTGCGATTCCGCGCTCGCTGGCAACCTGCTGAACGATGGCCATCGTCAGCTCCGTTGTTTTACGGCGAACAGCAATGCCGGCCGGCTTAAGCAGTTTTCTGATGACATCAATACGCTCCTCTGGCACCGCATAGGTGATCAACGTCTTATCAGCAAAGTCTTCCGCCTCAAGCCAGGGCCGGGCGGCCAGGGGATGGTTTACCGGCAAAACGCCGAGCATTTGATATTCAAACAGATGGTGGTGAACCAGATTATCAGTCTCTTCAACCTCGTCCACGATGGCGACATCGGCCCGGTCTTGCAGCAGCAGCCCCACCGGATCGGACTGAAACCCTGAAACTATCTCAACTTCAACGTCATCCCATTTTTTTCGGAACGCATCCATCACCGGCATCAGCCATTCGTAGCAGGTGTGGCACTCCAGCGTGACGCGCAGCACACCGCGCTGGCCGTCTGCAAACTGATAAAGATCGCGATCGGCCGCCTGCAAGGCAGGGACAACGTTTTCCGCCAGCTGCAGCAGGCGTTTACCGGCAGGTGTGAAGATAACCGGCGATGTTTTTCTTAAAAACAGCGTAATGCCGTAGTGATCTTCCAGAAATTTTATCTGCTGTGAGAGTGCGGACTGCGTAACGTGCAACGCCATCGCGGCGCGCGTCAGGCTGCCGGTACGCTTAAGGGCCAGCAGCGTGTGCAGATGCTTTAATTCAATCGGGGTATCAGTTGCCATGGTTAACCGAAGCAGGGTGCCTGTGCCCCCAGTGTATCTAACAGAGCAGCGCGGATACAGAAAAGAGCGGGCGGGGAGAGAAACCCTTATTAAAAATTAGGGCTTCGGCTAACCATTAGGTTAGGGCAGCGAGGCTTTAAGTCTCTGGGCTGCTTTTAGCAGATTATCTTCAGAAACGGTGACATACGATAAACGTAACGTTGATTTATCAGGATTATCACAGTAGAAGAATTCACCAGGCACGTATACCACACCGTTTTGCAGGGTCGATTTTAACCATTCGGTGGTATTAAATTCATCGTTAAAGGTGGCCCACAGAAACATTCCACCAAGCGGACGATGGAAGCGAATACGCTCGCCCATCTCAGACTGAAGCGCCGCGCAAAGCGCATCGCATTTCTTTTTATATTCCGTACGGATTAAATCTATCTGCGACGCTAATCTGCCGGTTTCTAAATAGTGACGCGTCAGGGACTGTGACAAAGAGCTGGTATGCAAGTCTGTCGCCTGTTTAAGGATGACCACCTGTTGTTTCAGCCAGTCGGGCAGTGAAATCCAGCCTACGCGTGCGCCAGGTGCCAGGATCTTTGAGAAGGTCGAGGTATAAATAACGCGATCGCTTGCCTTTATCTCTTGCGCAAATGATTTGAGAGGCCTGAACGTTTCGTTGGTGAAGTTAATTTCGCTGTAGGGATCGTCTTCGAAGATAATAAAATCGTGCTCTTGCGCTAACGCCACCAGCTTCTGACGGCGAGAGGCGGAAAGGGTCACGCCGCTGGGATTGCCAAAGGTAGGCACAATATAGACGGCTTTGATCTTTTGCCGTTTCACCAGCTCTTCGAGTTCGTCAACGATCATCCCTTCGCCATCGGTGCCGACAGAGGCCAGACGGGCTTCCGCCAGCTGGAAGACCTGAAGCGCGGCCAGATAGGTTGGGCGCTCAACGACAATGGTATCGCCGGGGTTGATTAACGCTCTCGCCAGTAGATCCAGCGACTGCTGAGAGCCAGATGTCACGACGATGTCATCCGGTGTCGAGTCGATGCCGCGTTCAGACATAATCTGAGCGATCGCCTCTCTTAATTTCGGATCGCCTTCACTGAGTCCATACTGAAACGCGTCGCGCCGATCTGTTGTCATCAGGCGGTCCATCGCTATCTGTAGCCCCTCGGTATCGAACAGATCAGGGTTCGGGATACCGCCGCCAAGGGATATAACGCCTTCCATTTTGCTGTGCTTCAGCAGCTCGCGTATTGCAGATGATTGCAGATGTTTAACTCTGTGGGCCAGGTTGTGCGACAACATAGATGTTACCTTTTTCTAAATTTAACCCTGTTTAGATAACACAGTTCATTGATTCTGATAATGGCTTTCTGCGCTCTATCTGCGCAACCCGGCATTAATTTTTCCATTATTACAGCGGTTAATGATGAGCCGTGGTTTTACTTACGTTATTTGCTTAATTCATCGTCAACAGGGAGGCGCGCATTTATTTCGCAGCAGGATAATTGCGCCTGGAAAACATAGCTGCTTACGCCGCAGGTTATTTAAACCCGCCATTACGTAACGGGAATAAGGTCGTTTAACTGAATAGAGTTAAAGAGAGCATTTTAGCTAAGAAGAGAACTAAGCCAGCACGCATCTGACAGAGCGCGTGCCAGCCAGCCGTTCCGTTAACCTGGAGGTAATTACATGCTCAGCAGCGCGTAGCCCTGGTTTTGCAGGGTGGTAACCGTCGTGAGCGCCGAAAGAGTATGGATCACAGGCTTGGCAATCCAGCGCGGATCATAGCGGTGCCAGGCCAGCGCCTGGTCGCATACGGTAACTTGAACGCCCTGTTTTTTCAGTTCCGAGATAAGCGGGAGGTTGGGGTTATCCATACCAAAGCGCTCTTTAAAATGAGCGTTATCCAGCATCGCCGACGTCGCCTCGCCGTTTACCGCCACCACAAATTTCAGCTGCTGCACCGGTACGCCCGCCGCCACGTAGGTATTCACCACTTGCGCAACCTGCTCCAGCGCCGGGTTAACCTGGCCCCGGTTTTCCGCGCCGCGGCTTACCTTAAAAACCACTTTGTTGCTGAGCGCGGCGCTGGGCTGAAACGCGGCGTCCGCTTCGTAGTGGATTTTGCCATAGCCGCTTACCGCGGGCGCTGTCCAGCCCAGATCCGGATCAACCGACGACGACAGTGCCGGCTTTGCAGGCCGCAGCATATCACTCTGGGTCAGAGCTGCCCCAGCGATGCCGCCCACAACGGCAACGATCGCGCTAATGACAACGGAACGCATTCTGTTCTCCCTGGATTTTGTGAAAGCGCTTTGCGGCTCAGAATGGCCGGAGAAGCGCGTTTCAGAATAGTGGTCGTTCAGATAATTTTTAACCTGGTCTGAAGCCCATATCACCCTTTTTGACGCGCTTTACCACTTATTCAGATTTGTTCTAACAATATAATGAATTTTTCTTAGTAGCCGTTTTTCTCCATGATCAGGGCACAGAGGAGAAGATATGACTACATTAACGCTACATAAATGCCAAAGCGGATTAAGGCATGTTGCCCCCGGTCTGCTGCTTACCGCCGCTATCGCCCTGATTACGGCCTGGCTTGGCAACCTGCCGTCTGTGGCTCAACTTGGTCTGGGCGCGCTGACGCTGGCGATTATCGGCGGCATAATCCTCGGTAATACGCTTTATCCCGCTCTGCATACGCACTGCGACGAAGGCGTGCAGTTTGCCAAACAGAAGCTGTTGCGCCTTGGGATCATTCTCTACGGTTTTCGCCTCACCTTTCAGCAGGTGCTTGATGTGGGTATCAGCGGCGTCATCATTGATCTGCTGACCCTGACAAGCACCTTTATGCTCGCCTGCTGGCTGGGCCGCCGGATCTTAAAGCTGGATCGCGAAACCGCATGGCTTATCGGTGCCGGAAGCAGCATTTGTGGCGCGGCGGCCGTACTGGCTACTGAGCCGGTCATCAAAGCCGCCGCCTCAAAAGTTGCCGTCGCCGTTGCGACAGTGGTTATTTTTGGTACCGCCGCCATCTTTTTGTATCCGTTTATCTGGCATCAGGTTGCGCCGCTTCTGCCGGGCGTCAGCCTGACGGAATTTGGTATTTACACCGGTTCAACTATGCATGAGGTGGCGCAGGTAGTGGCGGCAGGCCATGCCATTAGCGGTGAAACCGAAAATGCAGCGGTAATTACCAAGATGCTGCGCGTATTAATGCTGGCGCCGTTCCTGGTGATTATCGGCCTGATGGTGCGTCGCGGTTCGCCTGCGCCGGGCGGCGCAAAACAGCCACTTATTTTCCCGTGGTTCGCGCTCGGATTTATTCTGGTCGCACTGTTTAACTCTGCTCATCTGCTTTCAGCCCCGACAATTGCCATTATTAATCAAGCCGACAATGTGCTGCTGGCGATGGCGATGGCGGCGCTTGGTTTGACGACCCATATTAGTCAGCTGAAAAAAGCAGGGCTGCGCCCGCTGCTTTTGGGTCTGATGCTGTTTATCTGGTTAATCCTGGGTGGGGGAGTAATTAACGTTGCGGTTCACCACTTCTTTAGCTGAGGAGGGTGAGATAAAGCTGAGATGCCCTGTTAAGGCATCTCAGCCATTTTCAATGCGCAGTGGAAACGCTGCAAGCTGCTCTCGTAATCGCTAACTGCGCGCGACTGTCGAGCCGTCTACTTTTCAAATGCGCCTTTTTCATGCGGCTCCAGCTGATTACGGCGACCTAAAATAAAGGCGCCGACAAACATCAGCAGCGTTGCCATCAGCAGAACGAAAAGCACTGACATTACGCTCCATATGGCAATCATTAACGCTGAGTTATCCTGCACATCCTGTGGGATAAGCATGCCGATAATGGCCATCAGCAGAATAATTACCGTGGAAGTAAAAAGGGTAATGTTGACTTCAAAGGCACACCAGCGGCCAAGGACGGGGGGACGCCAGGGCACAACGCCGTTAGGGTCGTAAGTGCCGCCTCCATAAAGGCGGCGTGCAAAGACGGCGAAAAAGAAACCGGCATAGGCAGCCGCTGACATCGCCGCCGCCAGCCAGAGATGTCCGTCAAATTCCATTCCCCAGATGAGCCACAGCGCAATCAGTGCAAAGCCGATATAGGACATGACCTGCCAGACCACATGAAAACGGGCGTGAGGAACCCAGCGCGGATTCGTCATATGGGTTGCATTACTGTCAAATATTGCCGGGATCGCGCTGTAGCCCAGCGTCGTTATCGTTAACAGGATTTGTAGGGTAAGGGTGTTCATAAATACTCTCCATACGGTGAACGGCAAACCTGCTGTTGTGATGTTGCCGCCACCATCTGCGACGCAGAATTATTGCGGTTTATGCCTGCTTACTCAGGTCGAGTGCGACGTCGACGATCATATCTTCCTGGCCGCCGACCATGTGTCGTCGGCCCAGTTCAACCAGAATGTCGACGGTTTTGATCCCATACTTTTTGGCTGCGGCCTCTGCGTGACGCAGAAAACTGGAGTAAACGCCCGCGTAACCTAGCGCCAGGGTTTCCCGGTCTACGCGTACCGGTCGATCCTGTAGAGGCCGAACGAGGTCGTCAGCCGCATCCATCAGTGCATAAAGATCGGCGCTGTGCTGCCAGCCAGCTTTACTGATGGCGGCAACAAACACCTCTAGCGGCGTATTGCCCGCGCCAGCCCCCATACCGGATAAGCTGGCATCCACACGGTTGCAGCCTTCTTCCAGAGCGGCAATGGAGTTGGCGACGCTCAGACCAAGGTTATTGTGAGCGTGGATACCTGTCAGAGTGCTGGCATCAAGCACATCCTTAAGCGCGCGAAAGCGCTCGCGAATGTCATTCATATTCATCGCGCCGGCGGAATCCACGACATAAACGCAGTTGGCGCCATAGCTTTCCATCAGCTTCGCCTGCTGCGCCAGCTTTTGCGGGCTAGCCATATGGCTCATCATTAAAAAGCCAACCGCGTCGATACCTTGTTCACGCGCATAGCTAAGATGCTGCTGCGAAACATCAGCCTCGGTGCAGTGCGTTGCGACGCGCACAATGCTGACGCCAGCATCGCGTGCATTACGCAAATCATGAAGCGTACCGATGCCTGGGATAAGCAGCGTGGCTATTTTCGCCCGAGAGACGCTTTCGGCAGCCGCGGCAATCCACTCGCAGTCCGTATGCGCACCGAAGCCATAGTTAAAACTGGATCCCTGAAGGCCATCTCCATGCGCGACTTCAATGCTCTCTATGCCAGCCCGATCCAGCGCGCCAGCAATTGCTTTGACCTGCTCAAGCGAATAACGATGGCGCACTGCGTGGCTGCCGTCGCGCAGCGTCACATCAGATAGGTAAACTGTCATGATGGCGTTCCCTCAAATCTACGCGCAGTACCGGCTTTTAATCGACGGTCTGCAAGGTGATCGGCGCAGGCGAGAGCGGCGGATGTCATAATATCCAGGTTGCCTGCCCAGGAAGGCAGAAAATGCGCGGCACCTTCCACTTCAATCAGTACGGTGACTCTTAACCCCTTTTGCAGTTGTGCAGCGGGAGTCAGCGCCAGCTGTTCAGCGTCCATCTCATCAAACTGCACCTGCTGTTTAAGCCGGTAGCCAGGAACATACTGCTGAACTTTTGCCACCATCTTCGCGATGCTGTCAGTAATGGTCTGGCGATCCGTTTCGGCGGTAAGCAAATAGACGGTATCGCGCATCATGATTGGCGGTTCGGCGGGATTCAGGATGATGATGGCTTTAGCCTGTTTCGCGCCGCCAACCTTCTCAAGCGCGTTTCGCGTTGTTTCGGTGAACTCATCAATGTTGGCGCGCGTGCCCGGCCCGGCGGACAAGCTGGCAATGGAAGCGACAATTTCGGCGTAATAGACGGGCGTGACCTGAGCTACCGCCGCCACAATGGGAATAGTGGCCTGTCCACCGCAGGTCACCATATTGATATTACTGGCCTCTACCTCATCCAGGTTGATTGCCGGAACCACGTAAGGGCCAATCGCCGCGGGCGTCAGATCGATAACCTGAATGCCGTATTGTTGCAGCACAGCGTTATGATGCGGATGAGCATTGGCCGATGTGGCGTCAAAAACTATATCAATATCTTTAAAGACGGGCAGGGCGACCAGCCCGTCAATACCTTCCGCGGTAATGGCGACACCTGCTTTAGCGGCGCGGGCTAACCCTTCTGAGCGCGGATCAACGCCTGCCATGGCGCCCATTTCAAGGTGCTGCGCGTTTTGCATCACCTTCATCATTAAATCGGTCCCAATATTGCCAGGACCGATAATCGCGACTTTGAGTTTATCAGACATGTTTTTCTCCTGCGGCCAGGTGGAAGCCAGCGCTGCCCAGGGATTCCATTTCGACAGAAACATAATCGCCCGGCTGGATCCATTCGGCTGCGGTAGCGCCGCCAGCCAGAACCACCCATCCAGCCTGCAAAGGCTCACCCGCCTGGGAGGCGAGTCGGGCTGCGGCGATTAGCGAGCGCAGCGGATGACCAAGCAGGGCCGCAGTGGAGCCGCTGTTCACTACGCGTCCATTAATATTTAACGTGAGGCCGAGATTGCTGAAATCCTGACGCGGGTCGCCCCAGGGGCCAATAACGAAACCGCTGGACGAGGCGTTATCGGCGATAACTTCAGGCAGCGAGAAGCGGAAGTTTTTATAACGGGAGTCGATAATTTCCAGCGCCGGGGCAATGGCTTCAACGGCGGCCAGCGCCTGCGGCGCTGTTACGTTCCCTTCCAGCGGGCGCTTAAGAATAAAAGCCAGCTCCGGCTCACAGCGCGGATGCACAAACTTGTGACTCTGCGCCATACCGCCTTCTTCAATTTGCATGGCATCGGTCAGCCGTCCCCAGATTACATCGTTAAGGCCCATCTGGAGCATTTTGGCGCGGCTGGTAAAGCCCATTTTCACGCCTGTGCGTCGTTCGCCGCGCGCCAGCCTGCGCTGAACAGAGGCGGCCTGAATCGCGTAAGCCTCTTCAAGGCTTAGCTTGCCTTCGCTGTCAAACTGAGCCATTTCTTGCGCATGGTACGCCGCGCTGTCGAGCTGCTCCGCCAACTGTTGAATGTTCATTCTGCATCCTCGCTAATCGCTGGGGCAAAGTGCGCGCGCACGCTTCCTAAGCCGTTAATGCGTGCTTCAATAATGTCGCCAGGCTCAACGCTGACCATCGGCCCCAGCGCGCCTGACAGAACGACATCGCCAGCTCTTAACGGCGTATCAAGACGCGCCATGGTTTGGGCCAGCCAGACAACGGCATTTAACGGATGGCCCAGGCAGGCAGCACCAGCGCCGGTCGATACCGGTTCACCCTGTCGCGTCATGACCATTCCACACAGGCGAAGGTCAAAGTCAGCCAGCTGTTTTGGCGTACCACCGAGTACAAACGCCCCGGAAGAGGCGTTATCGGCGATGGTATCGGTGATATGTATATCCCAGTTGCGAATGCGGCTACCGACAATTTCGATAGCGGGAAGGGCGTAATCGATAGCGCGAATAACGTCATGCAAAGCGGGTTCGCTCATCGTTAAGTCGCTTTTGAGCACGAAAGCGATTTCAGCCTCGACCTTTGGCTGGGCCAGCACAGAGGCAGGAACGGGCTGGGCATCGCCATAACACATGGTGTTGAACAACACGCCGAAATCGGGTTGATCGACGCCCAGCTGTTTCTGGACGGCCGACGAGGTTAATCCAATTTTACACCCGACCCGACGTGCGCCTGTCGCCCGCAGTCGCTGGTGGTTAATGCGCTGGATGTCATAGGCGTCTTCAATGGTTAAGCCGGGCCAGCTTTCACGTAGCGGGGCGATTGCCAGACGTTGCTCTGCGGCCTGATAAAGTGACGCGGCGGCAGCCTCTCTCTCAGCAGGCGTCATGGTTTGCCTCCTGAACCCTCTGTTGTCTCATCTTTGGTTTGCCCGCCCACGGCCCAGTGCGCTTTCGGTACTGAGGTGGCGTAAACCCGTATAGACTCCAGTGGGGCATCCAGCGTTTCGGCAACTGTATGAGCAACCGCTTTCACACAGGCTTTAACTTTATTGCTGTCGCGCCCTTCAACTAAAGAAATATGTATTACCGGCATGTTTACCTCGCCTTTACTTAACAGGTTGCTGCATAAAAAAGCAGTGCAGGTAAAAGCATGCCGGGACGAATTAATATCATCCAATGCCTAAATGGATTTATACAATACTTAAAAGGTATCTTAAAAATTACTCATAAATAAAAATCATAATAATGTGGAAAATGCATATAAAACCCTTCCCTTAGTAATATTATGATGTGTGAGCTGATTAACAAAACAAGCTATTAACGCGCATCGACGGAAAAGTTAAATTAAACGCAACAAATTATCTTTGATACCTTAAAAGCGATTGTTCACTAAAAATTATACTTTTATGGCATGGGTGAATCATGGATGTAAAACAGTTGCGTTATTTTATTGCTCTGTCAGAGGAGCGGCATTACGGACGGGCAGCCGATCGTTTACATATTACTCAACCGCCCTTGACCCGCAGCATCCAGGCGCTTGAGAAGAGCCTGGAGACACGCCTGTTCGAACGCAACAGCAAAGGCGTTGCGCTTACGCCAGCCGGTTATGTGTTGCTGGAGAAAGCACGCACGATTGTATCAATGACCCAGGACGCCGCAGAACAGACCCGTCTGGCAGGCAAAGGATTTCTTGGGCGGCTGGATGTGGGCATATTTAGCTCGGGAATATTCAACGTTATTCCACAGCTTCTCGGTGAGTTTCACCAGGCGCGACCAGGAGTGAAAATTAGCCTGCACTCAATGAGTAAGGCTGAGCAGTTAGCTGCGCTGCGTGAGAAGCGAATTGATATAGGCTTCAACCGGCTGGTGCCAAAGGAACCCGATATTGCCGTGGAGTGGGTAAGGCGAGAACCCTATATCGTGGCGATTTATGAAGATCACCCCTTGGCTAAAAAGTCTGTCATTCACCTCGCTGATCTTGATAGCGTGCCGATGATCCTCTATCCCAATACGCCCATGTATGGCCTGATGCAGCTTGTGTCAGACGCTTTCCGCCACGAAGGGGTCAGCCTGAATATCGAACAGGCGGTCGATGACGTTATGACGGCGATGGCGCTTGTTGCCTGCCGGTTTGGCATCTGTATTACGACGGAGTCCGCGGCAAATGTTAACCCGCAGGGAGTGGTATACCGGCCGTTGCTGTCATTAGAACTTCAGGATATTGAGCTGAGCTGCCTCTACCGAAAGAGCGACGACTCGCCCGTTTTAATGGCTTTTCTTAAATTATTGCGCCAGCGGAGACGCTCGCTGTCAGTCTAATGCCAGCGGGTGATGGATTAAACAGCCCTCAATCCCAGGGCTGATGCTGACGCAGGCTGCTAACGGAATAAATCAGCCCCGCCATCAACCGCCATTTGCTGACCGGTAATATTATCCGCCATCAAAAAGAGATAAGCGTCGGCCAGAACAGACGGGAAATATCTTGCGCACGCTAATTAAACAGCGGGCTAAGGTCATATAAAAAATATTTTCTTACATAGCTTATCCAGACGCTGACTGTGTACAGGAGAAGTTTTCGCAGTGTGGATGCGCACTAAATCTATACTGAGCCCACCCGGAATTACCTCAGGAAACCCTATGAAGAATAAGCTTTTTTATGGCCTGCAGTTGTTTTCACTGCTGGCGTTTTTTTTAATGCTGCCCGATGCCCATGCGGCCGATCTGGCGATGCTGAAACCTGCCGTTAGCTGCGACAGCCTGAAATCGGCTGACCTGACCGATATCGGCGGTAAAGGCAGCAGGGTCGATAGCGCCGCGGCGATCAAAATGAACAATGCGCAGTGGTGCCAGGTAGAAGGTACGCTGGCACCAGAAATCAGTTTTCGCCTGTTATTGCCGACAGACAACTGGAATCAGCGTTATATGCAGACAGGCTGTGGCGGCCTGTGCGGCTCCATCACGCTACAGCCAGGCGCTGCGGCAGGGTGCGCACCGCTTAACAGCAACGGCTTTGCTGTGGCGGCGACAAATATGGGGCACAGGGAAGATGAAGCGGACTGGGGAAACGATCCCCGGAAGCGCAGCGATTTTGCCTGGCGTGGGCAACATTTAACCGCGCTGGCGGCGAAAAAGCTCATTGCCGCGTTCTATCACAAACCGGCAGCTTACGCCTACTTCAACGGCTGCTCCGACGGTGGACGCGAAGCGCTGACAGAGGCACAGCGTTTCCCGCACGATTTTAACGGCATCATAGCGGGCGCGGCGGCCATGAACTTCCAGGTGCAGAACGCGATGTATCACGCCTGGCAGGTTGTCAGCAACCGGGACAAGGAAGGTAACGCGCTGCTGACGGCTAAGGATCTGCCTTTGATCCACCAGGCAGTGCTCAGTCAGTGCGATGCGCTCGACGGACAGAAAGATGGCCTGATCGCCGCGCCGGAAGCCTGCTATCCCAACCTGGAGACGCTTCGCTGTAAGGCGGATCAACAGGATGGCAAATGTTTGAGCAGCGCGCAGCTCACCGCGCTGAAGAAACTCTACGACGGGCCGCGCGATGAAACCGGGCGTAAGCTGATTGTCGGCGGGCCGCAGTACGGCTCTGAGCTGGCGTGGCAGGGCGTTTTTATCCCCGAAGAAAAGAGCCAGCCGGTGATGAGTTCAATGATTGCGCTTTCCTCGCTGCGTTACGTTAATTTTGTCACTAATCCGTCGCCATCCTTTACGCTCAGCGAAGTGAAGTTTGATAGCAAAACGTTCACCGAGCTGAGCAAACTGCACAACCTCTATGACGCCACTAATCCTGATTTACGCGCGTTCGCTAAAGCAGGCGGCAAGCTGATCGTGTGGCATGGCTGGGCCGATCCGCATATCTCTCCGCTGAATTCGATTGCGTACCACAATGCGCTGGGTAAAGAGATGGGCACCTCACAGCGTCAGGCCTTTGAACGTCTCTACCTGCTGCCTGGGGTTTATCACTGCTCAAACGGTGAAGGGCCGAGCCTGGTCGATTTCCTCACCCCGATGATGAACTGGGTGGAAGCGGGCAAGGCGCCTGACGCTGTGACAACCTGGCAGGCCTTACCGCAGCAGAAGAACAGCTTCGGCCAGCCTGTCGGCGCAGGCGGCAAGCCTCCGGCTAAAGGCGGGCCGGCACCAGGAGCGAAAATGGAGCGGGCCGATATGCAGCTGGAAACCATCCCGGCTAGTGCTGCGTCGCGTCCTGTTTACCCTTATCCGCGCTATGCGGTGTGGGATGGCAAAGGCGATGTAAAGCAGGCGTCGTCCTATGTGCCGAAAACCTTACCGGCGATCAACACGCATTATGACTGGGCAGGAACAGATTTTTATCAGCCTTATCAGCCCAGCCGTTGAGCGCGTTACACAGAGAAACTGACTGAAAGCGATAGTGCGCCCGGGCTGCGAAGTCCGGGCGCAAGGCATTACCAGCTGTAGCTGAGCGTCGCGAACATCGTTCGGCCGGAGCCGTAGAAGCAGGCTGTCGTGCCGCTGCAGGAGGAGACGTAGTGCTTGTTGGTCAGGTTGTTGACGTTGAACTGAAGGGTGGTGCCTTTCAGAGCGGAGCTGGCTTCGCCCAGGTCGTAGCGGGCCATCACGTCATACAGGGTATAGGCAGGCACCTTGAACGCTTCGGTATTGTCGCCGTAGCTGGTGCCGGTGTAGCGCACGCCGCTGCCCAGGGTGAAACTTTTCAGAGGCCCTTGCTGGAAGGTATAGCTGCCCCAGAGCGAGGCCATATGGCGCGGGATCGCGGCTGGCGCTTTACCGACCTGAGCGGAGGTATTGCTCTCTTTGATTACCGCGTCGGTAAAGGTGTAGCTGGCTATGACGGCGATTTCTGGCGTCAGCTGCGAGTGCAGTTCTGTTTCCACACCTTTTGAGCGCGTCTTCCCAATCTGCTCGTTATAGCCGGTCACGCTGTTGTACGAAGTAATGTTCTTCTGATCGATGTCGAACAGCGCCAGGCTCAACACCGTATCGCTGCCTTTCGGTTGGAACTTCAGGCCCACTTCCTTTTGTTCGCCGGTTGTCGGCTTAAACGCCGCGGAACCCGGCGCGCCCGAATCGAGGTTAGGCTCGAACGAGGTGCTGTAGCTGACGTAAGGCGACAGGCCGAAGTCAAAGGCATAGAGCAACGCCGCGCGGCCGGTGAACTTATTGTCGTTTTGTTGAGACAGGCTACTGTCGGTGCGATCCAGGGTGCGGACTTCGCTCCAGTCGTGACGGCCGGACAGCAGCAGATTCCAGTTTTTCCACTCCAGCTGGTCTTGCAGGTAGAGACCAATCTGGTCGAGCTTTTTCACGCTGTCGGTAGTTTTAGAAAGCTCGCTTTCATCGACAGAGATACCATAAACCGGGTTCGCCCAGTCGAAGTTATATTTATCTCCCCCGGCGCGCCACAGTTCGCTGGTGCTTTTATTCCACTTGTAATCCAGCCCGGCGACAAGGTTATGGGAGAGGGCGCCGGTATCGAATCTGGCGTTCAGGTGATTGTCGAAGGCTAGCTCATCGGTGCTGGTTTTTTCACGCTGGGCGCGGCGGGCGATATTGGTGTCGGAGATCTCCGTGTTGCTTGTGGTGTAGACCAGGTATTTGTATTTACTTTTTATATTCGAGTAGCGCAGGTTCTGCACCAGCGTGACGTTTTCATTGAAGCTGTGCTCAAACAGATAACCCACAGACGTCTGTTCGCGCTTCGACTGGTTCCAGGAGGGATCGCTAACGTTCATATCATAGGGAATATACTGCCCGTTAGCGGTTGCGGTAACGGTGCCGAGGGCAGGCAGAAAGTTGCGGTAGCCCGCTTTAGGATCGTTCTGGTAGCTGGTCAGCAGGGTAAAGCTGGTATCGCTGTTTGGCAGCCAGGTCAGGGCGGGGGCAATCGCCAGCCGCTGTTGTTTATAGTCCTTAACAAACTGGTGCTGGGTGCTGGCGATCCCATTGAGACGATAGAGCAGGGTGCGTTCGTCGTTCAGCGCGCCGCCGAAATCAAACGCCGCTTCGCCGAGATGCTTATTACCGCCGCGCACCTGAATTTTATGAATCGGCTCAGCGGTTGGGCGTTTGCTGGTCATATTGATGATCCCGCCCGGATTCACCTGGCCGTAGAGCACAGAGGCTGGACCATGTACCAGCTCCACGCGCTCAAGCAGCCACGGATCGATGTTCCCGGCTGTACTGCCCTGACCGGCCAGCCCATAGCTTAATCCATCAAGAAATTTAGGCGCGTAGCGAAAGCCGCGCACGATCACTTCATCGTTGCGGTTGGAGGAACCACGATAGTTGGTGAACGCGCCGCTGGAGTAGTTCAGCGCATCGGCAACTGTTTTGGCACCCTGCGCATCCATCTGGTCACGCGTCACGACTGAAATATTCTGCGGCGTTTTGACCAGCGAGGCCGCCATTTTTGTGCCGGCGTCGCTGCTTTTGGCGACGACGCCCTTAAGCGGCGCGGAGGGAACCTCAGATGAGGTCACGCCCGTCACCACCAGCGTTTCATCCTGCTTATCGGCTGCGTACAGAGGGAAAGAGGAGGCTATCAGCGTAGCCAGCAGGGTAAGACCACTCTTACTGGTGAAAGACGAGGTGCTTGCCCCCGCCAGATGCTTGTTTTTTATCATCATCGTTTTTTCCTGAAGTATCCGTTTCTGAAGAAGCTCTAAAACTCAGTGCGTAATGATGATTCGGCGGGGCTTTATTGCCGTTTCTTTGAGCGAAACCGATCGGTCATGCGATGAACTGAAACGGCGCTCCTGTCCGAAACGTCAACAAGCGTATTGTAAGAGCAAATTATTATCAATATCATTTGCATTAGTGACTTACACCAGTGCGCTCGCTATTTAACAGCAACACGTAACGCGTTTTACAGGTCTGGAAGGAGGAAACAGGGTGCCATATTCATCCGGCGCGGCTGCCGCTTTACTGGCAAAAAACGAGGCAGGAAGCCCGACCTGGTGGCAGCAGATAGCCAGGATCGGCACGCCGATTGTGGAAGAGATGCCTGGCGAATCCCGCCTGAAACTGACCTTTTTGTGGCGCGATCCGCAAGGCGATGAAACCACCTCTTCCATTTGCCGGGTCTACCTCGATATTAACGGCGTAACAGATCATCACAGTTTTTCACCCGTAAGCCTTGAGCGCCTGACCGGCAGCGATATCTGGATGGCATCTGTTCAGCAAGCCAGTGACTGGCGCGGTAGCTATAGCCTGATTCCCATCAGCAAAGCGCAGCTTCCGCCGCAAGCGAAAGGGACGCCCGAACAGCGGCGCAGGCAGCAGCGCGAATGGTGGCGCTCGCTGTTTCCTTTCGCTATTGCTGACCCACTGAACCCCTGCGCGCCGCATGGCAACGCTCGCGGGGTGCGTTTATCCGGCATTCATCTGCCTGATGCCCTTAGCCAGCAGGCGTGGCATGAGGTCGATGCCGGGCGCGCGCCTGAGGTTGATGAAAAGCATTTTCGATTCGACTGGAACAGCGTGCGGCTGGGTAACCGGCGACGCTGCTGGCTCTGGCGGCCCGCAGAGGCAGAAGAGGCAGATCTGCCGCTGGTGGTGGTGCTGGACGGGCAGAACTGGGCAATCAGCATGTCGCTGCTTCCTGTGCTGGAGCAGCAAACCCGACAGGGGGATCTGCCTGCGGCGGCGTGGCTGATGA
Source organism: Pantoea sp. ACRSB (assembly GCF_022346905.1). Classification (NCBI taxonomy): domain Bacteria; kingdom Pseudomonadati; phylum Pseudomonadota; class Gammaproteobacteria; order Enterobacterales; family Erwiniaceae; genus Pantoea; species Pantoea sp. ACRSB. Next base: position 409,447 of record NZ_JAKRNL010000004.1, read on the forward strand.
TTGACGCTATTGATGACGCCACTCGCTCCCGCGAGCTGGCCTGCAACGCTGATTTCTGGATAGCGGTAGAGGAAGAACTTCTCCCTCTTGCCAAAAAGATCGCCCCCTTTACCGACGATCCCGCGTTAACCGTGGTGGCCGGGCAGAGCTATGGCGGTCTCGCCGCGCTGTACGCCGGGCTTTACTGGCCGCAGCGGTTCGGCTGCGTGCTCACCCAGTCTGGCTCTTTCTGGTGGCCAAACATGAAGTTTATGACTCACTACGAAGCGCGCGAGCAGCACGAGAAAGGCTACCTCATACAGCAGGTTTCACGGCGGCCGAACGCCGTTCCGCTGCGCATATTTCAGGAAGCAGGGCTGCTTGAGCAGGACATTCTTTTTGTAAACCAGCAAATGCGCCAGGCGCTGCTGGAAGCCGGGCATAAGGTGCATTATCGCAGCTATCACGGCGGCCATGACCTGCTGTGCTGGCGCGGAGGCTTAACCGATGGGGTTCGCTGGCTGCTCGGACAGCAGCTCATGCAGACGCATTACAAAGCCGCCGCGTTCGACTAAAGGAGCGCTATACGCGGGCGCAACCAGCTTTTGCCGCACAGTTCGGCTACCGCTAATCAGCGTCTTGTGCCGAACAAAGCGCTCACGCGGTCGATCAGTTCCATCGCGCTGTAATAGTCGAGGCGAAAGGTTTCCGGCCCCATGGCGTAAACCTGTTTAGCCTTCACGGCGGGCTGATGGGCGAGCAGGGGGCTGGCGAGCAAGGCGTTTTTATCGCTTTCGCTGGCGGCGAACAGCAGCAGCGTTTTACCTGTCAGGCCGTTAACGAGGCTCTCACCCTCAAGCTGGACGATATCCTGGCGTTTACCCTGAGTAGCGCGCGGCTGAACATTTTCCGGCAGCGACGCCAGCTCGAAACCCGCCTTGATCAGGAACTGCCCCTGCGCTGAATCCGCCGTAAAAACCCTGGCCGACTGCGTTAACTCATCCCAGACGATGGCGTTTACCGGCTGCGCAGGCAGGCTAATCTCCTGCTTCATTTTCTCAAAGGCCTTTTCTGCTTCCTGAATGCGCTGCTGCGCCTGATCTTCATGGCCGGTGATCCTGCCCAGCTGCGTTAAGAGTTGCTGCCAGCTTTTGTCGTCATATCTCACCACCAGTACCGGGGCCAGGGCCGCCATCTGAGCGTACTGCGCCTGCGAAGAGTCGCCGCCCGTGGCGCTGATTAAGATAAGATCCGGCCTTTGCATCGCAACTCTTTCCACGCTGATTTCGCCCCAGCCAAGCCTGGCAACACCGCGCTGACGAGCAATATCTCCCCACTGGCTGAAAAAACCCTGGGAGTCTGAAATTTGGCTGGAAGGCGTGGTAGACGTGCTGGCGACAACCGGAGCGTCGATGGCAAGCAGCGAGCCGGTCAGGGTCTCGCTCGTTGAAACAATGCGCTGCGGAGCCTGTGTCAGGGTATGGGCACCGTGGCGATCCTGAAACTGACGCGGCCAGGCTTCATCCTGGGCAACGGCGTTATGAATGAAAAGCAAACTACAGAGGCAAAACACACAGCGGCGGGCTAAAACTTTGCTCACGGCAACATCCTTATTTTGTTGAGTAATGATTCTCATTTTCATACTGAGATAGTCAGGACGCAAGGGTTAATCTGGTGTGGCTGCAAGGCGTTTTGCTGATGTGAAGGCAAACATTAACGGGTATCCTTAAGTGCGGCCCCGGATAAGTTAAGTGCGCATAATCATGATTATGTTAAATTAGATATCAGAAACAGGCAGCGTGGGCTGTTCTGGATGCTTCCCTCTCTCCTTTTCACCTGAACGACCAGGACCCCGTTTAGAATGAGCGAAAATTTGCGGGCCGCCTCGGCTGCTGCATGCTTTTCTCTTTCGCCGCGTATTGAGCTTCTGGATCGGCTACGGAGAAGAACCGCAAACTTACGCGGTTCTTCTTATATTCACCCTTCCGCTACTTATCAAAGCTCTATCATCGCGCTCTTTTCGCCGCTGGCGATTAACCAGCGCCCGTCCGGGACGCCTGATTAAGGCCGCTGCTGGCAACTCAGTGCGCTTTGCTTCGCACCTTATCTAATTAAAGAATTTAATATCCGTGGGCGTAGATATTTTCGCCGCGTCACCAGCTGCTTTCATTTCACCGGTTTTCGCATTGAAATGAAACAGGGAAATATTATTAGTGAACACGTTAGCCACGTAGAGATATTTACCGCTACTATCGAAGGAAAATGCACGCGGTTCAATACCGTTAGCGTTATAACTCACCGGCTTACCTAACATGCCATCTGCTTCAATTTTGAATACCAGCAATTTATTATCTGAGCCACGATTCGCCGCAATCACATATTTACCGTTCGGACTTAAAATAATCCCTGAGCCGCTGCGATATTCTGCGCTGTTATTTTCGGTATTCAGTTTGATATGGGCAACAGGGTCCAGACGATCCTGATTCACAGTCAACACGACAATCTCACCGGCCATTTCATTAATGACATAGGCATGCTTACCATTCGGCGCAAACACCATATGGCGAGGCCCAGAACCTGCAGTAAAACTCACGTCACGTGCGCTATCTGCCTCCAGCGGCTGCGCTTTATCAGCGTGATAGCGGTAGGCGTGCAGCTTGTCACCGCCAAGGTCGGCTGCGTAGAGATACTTACCATCATGCGTAAAAGTGGTGGAGTGCGCATGGCCGCCATCCTGACGCCCTTCAACGGCACCGCTACCGCGCTCAAACGGGAAATGTTGTACCTGCTCGCCCAGTTTGCCATCGTGATGGATCGGGAAGACCGACACGCCCGCTCCACCTTTCGCCACGGAGTAGTTAGATACAAAAAGGAACTTACCGTCCGGGCTGATAGTCGCATGGGTCGGCTGCTGGCCGTGGCTGTCTACGATATTAAGCACCCGCACCTGGCCGTTTTTATCAACGCTCAGTGCGGTGACCGCACCGCTACTTTCCTCATTGGTGGTATAGGCGAAACGCCCATCGCGGGATTTCACAATCCACGACGGGCTTTTCATTTTGATTACATCGAGTGGCGTCAGCGTCCCGTCGCTGTTCACCTTCAGGCGATATAAACCTTCACTGGGATGTTCAGGTTTTTGCTCTGACGGCGCATCTGGAATTGATGTCCAGGTCCCCACTAATGCTGTTTGATTATCTGCCACGGCATTTGCCATTGCGCTTCCCGCCAGTGAAAAAACAGCCAGGGATAATGCCATGGTTATGTTTGTGGCTAAACGGCTGTGCATGGTTTTTTTATTTCTATTCATTTATTAGTACCCCACCGTAATCGGAATGTTTAACGACTATAGTGGGATTCATTTGAATAGCATCTGGCCAGGGTGACCCGGTTCACAATACAGAAGATTAAAATTCAGGAAACTGACGACTCGCTCAAGGACTGATTGAGTAATGTCTCACGCCCGGCTGCCAGCAGTGCTGGCAGGTAACTTTTTAATAAAGGAGCCTGCTCTGCGGGCATTAAGCTGGCGCGATGCTTGAGGCTCTAAAACATATCAGATACCCCCAGACAGATAATCACGTAGCAACGATACCCGATGGCCCCAATACTAGCGGTACCGCTGCACGAGATATGTGTTGGTTTTCACTGCAATAAGGTGCTGCTGTTCAGGCCAGGCTTAATTTCAGACGTAATCGATATACCCTTTTGCACCCTGAGTAAACCAGGTGTTGCGATCGTTTGGGGTGAGCGGCATCGCCCGGGCGACCCGCTCTGGAAAATCCGGGTTTGAAATAAAGGGTCGGCCAAAGCTTACTGCATCACCGATTCCCTTTTTCAGAGCCTGCTCAGCCCGAGCGACGCTAAAGTCTGAGTTCAGGATTAAGGGGCCGCGAAAATAAGGTCTCAGCTCCTCAGCCAGCGGAGGCTGCTCCCCCACGCCGAAGGTGCCATCAACCGGTGGTTCCCTTAACTCAAGGTGAGCAATCCCTATTTCTGAAAGCATCCCCAGCGCCATGCGAAAAAGTGGAACAGGATCGGAGTCGCGTATGCCCTGAGTCTCGCCATTGGGGGAAAGACGGACGCCAACGCGGTCTGCGCCAATCTCATCTGAAACACTCTGCGTAATTTCGGCCAGCAGGCGAATGCGATTCTCTTTTGAACCGCCATAGTTGTCTGTTCGGTGATTATCACTGTCGCGTAAAAACTGATCGATAAGATAGCCATTCGAGGCATGAAGCTGAATGCCATCAAAACCCGCTTTTATGGCATTTCTGGCTGCCTGTCGGTACTGGTTGATAATTGCCGGGATTTCGCTGAGTTCGAGCGGGCGCGCCTGTTCATATGCCGTGTTTCCTGAATAGGTATGAGCATGTCCGGGCGCAGTGGTGGCTGACGCCGAAACAGGTTGTTCCCCACCCATGCTGGAATGCACCACGCGGCCCATATGCCAGAGCTGCGCAATGATCCGCCCGCCTGCGGCATGCACTGCTGAGGTGACGCGCTGCCAGCCCGCTATCTGTTCCGCATTCCATATGCCTGTGGCATAGGGCCAGCCCAGACCTTGCCGGGAAATACCAATAGCTTCGCTGATAATCAGACCAGCAGAAGCGCGCTGAGCATAATAATCGGCCATTATCGAGGTGGGCACGTTATCTTCGGTGCCACGGGCGCGCGTCATTGGCGCCATGATGAAACGATTCGGTGCCATAATGGCGCCCAGTTGCAGAGGCTCAAAAAGCATACTCATTATTCTCTTCCTCCTGGTTAAAGGCTGGTCGGCTCAGACGAGTCGCTGTCCACCATCGATATGCACTACTTCGCCATTCATAAAAGGGTTCTGCATCAGAAACAACACGGCGGCGCCCGCCGCATCTGCGGAAACAATTTGCTTTAAGGGAAGCTGCGCACTTAAGGAAGCGATGTAACCGTCGCGCGCTGCACCGAGCGTACGCCCGAGCAGAGCAGTATTTGTGGTGCCTGGTGAAAGGGTATTAAAGCGGCGCGGCGCTAATTCCAGGGCAAGACCGCGAGCAAAGCCTTCCATAGCTGAAGACGCCGCGGCTAGCACAGCGGTGCCCGCTGCGTTGGGGCGGTCAGCCAGGACGCCGGAGATAAACGTGACGGATGCAGTTTCGCTGAGTCGGTCGCCAAGCGCCCGAAGAATATCGACTGAGGCCCAGATGCGCTCGTCAAAAGCGCGGCGCAAATAGTCGGGTTCGGCTTCCATTATCTTTCCTGCCACAAAGGAGCCTGCCAGAAGTACCAGATGATCAACAACGTCAACGTCTGACAAGGCTGCGTTGACGGCCTCCCTGTCGGTAATATCCGCACTGCGCCAGTTAAAACCATATTGCATCGCGACGCTGGCAGTACGATCAGGATTTGAGCCGATGATGGTGACTTTTGCTCCGGCATCTTTTGCCTGAATCGCTGTAGACAGGCCGATGCCGGAGCTTCCGCCAAAAATCATTACATGACTACCGGTGATGCCGTTTGGTCTGGACTGAGGGACAGCGCTTCTGTTGTGTTCATGATTAACTCCGGGAAAGTTGGATTCGGTAAATGACCGTTCACGAACATACTAGGGGATTTCATTTGCTGATTTAATGGCGCTAATGCTCACTCTGTAAGTGCCATGATGGAACAAATAAGAGCAAAAGCCTGGAACTTTCAGGTAACAAAGCAGAGAGGTCACTAAAAAATTGCAGGCTTACAGGCTGACGTGTTTAGTAATCATCGTGAATCTCACTTTCAGCATGGCAGCTATGCAGCTTTAGCGTGACGGGTTTGTTTTTTCTTCCACTGTTTTCAGGTCATTCTCCCAGGGTGTCGGGGAGGCGAAAATTTCGCTCAGCATATCGATAAATACCCTCACGTTTATGCTGTTACGCCGGCTTTCAGGCCATAAGGCGGTGATCCAGGCGCGATTGAAAGCAAAGGCTGGCATGACAGGAACAAGGGTTCCGTTTCTTACATGCTGCGCGCTCATATAGGTGGGCAAAAATCCGATTCCGCCGCCCGATATGACGACGCCCGCAACGATCTCGCTGGCGTCCGCCATCATCCAGGCATTAACGGGATATTCCTCTATTTCATTATCCATACTGAATGCCCAGCGAAATACCTGGCCTGTGCTTTGAAACCGGAAATTAACGCAGTCATGATCTTTTAGCTCGTCAGGATGCACAGGCGTGCCTTTACGTTTCAGATAAGAGGGAGAAGCAAATGCGCAAATGCGGTGGTGGCCCAGTCGTCGAGCTATTAACCGTGAATCCGGAATACTCCCTACCCTGAGAGCCACATCAATGCCCTCTGCCGTCATATCGCTGACCTGATCGTTGATACGAATATCTACAAAAATATCTGGATAGCGTTCATGAAAAGCGGGGAGAGCCGGGGCAAGGATATGGACTGCAATGGGCCAGGGCGCCGTCACTCGCAGCAAGCCAGAGGGCCGGCTTCTGGCAGAAATAACTGCCTGCTGAATATTTTCGGCCTCCTGCAAAAGCTGCAGGGCTTTTTCATAGAGTACTCTGCCCTCCTGAGTCAGATGCAGGGAGCGCGTCGTGCGGGTAAAAAGCGACAGGTTCATCTGCTTTTCCAGCCGGGCAATGCTTTTACTGACGGCTGAAGGAGAAATACCCAGGGCTTTGGAGGCTGCGGAAAAGCTGCCAAGTGATGCCGCGCGAGTAAAGGCTATAAGGCCTGTCAGTCGCTCAATAGATATCTGTTCCATAAGGGCATCTGTGCAGTGAGGATTCAGGTTTTCAAATCATATAAAAATGAATCATTGCTGAACAGAGCAACGCTCTTTAATAGATCTGGCCTTACGTGGGCATTAGATACAGAAAGCGTAATACGTTAATCAGCCCCTGTCATAACCCCCGCCTCTGGTACAAAGCGGGGGACAGGCCCCCCTTCCCGTTGTAAGGCGGGGTAATCACCCGCCAGACGAGTCAGATTGCTACGAGATTTCTCACACCCTCGCTTTCCATATCCTCGCCTCTCCCTCGCTGGATAATTTCTCCCCGCGACATCACCAGATAGCTATCTGCCAGATCGGCTGCAAGATCGTAAAACTGCTCCACGAGCAGAATTGCCATATCGCCTTTTTTTGCCAGCTGGCGAATAACTTCACCGATTTCCTTGATAACAGAGGGCTGAATACCCTCTGTAGGCTCATCCAGAATAAGCAGCTCTGGTTTTCCGGCCAGCGCACGACCAATGGCAAGTTGCTGTTGCTGACCTCCGGACAGATCCCCTCCCCGTCGCGCTTTCATCTCCCGCAGCACCGGGAACAGCTGATAGATCTCTTCCGGCACTTTTTTAGCCTCTGAGCCAGAGAAACGTGCCAGGCCCATCAGCAGATTTTCTTCTACCGTCAGGCGTGGGAAAATTTCGCGTCCCTGCGGGACATAGGCAATGCCTGACTGCATGCGCTGGTGCGGCTTACGGCTGTTAATCACCTTATCCTGCCAGCGAATCTCACCCGATTTAGCCGGGATTAGCCCCATCAGACATTTTAACAGGGTCGTTTTGCCTACGCCGTTGCGTCCGAGCAGACAGGTAATTTCGCCTGGCTTCGCCTCAAAAGTGAGACCACGCAGAATATGGCTGCCACCATAATATTGATGCAGTTTTGATACTTGCAGCATTTCAGCGCCCCAGATAAACGTCAATAACCCGATCGTCCGCCTGTACTTCGCGTAACGACCCCTCAGCCAGCACCTGGCCCTGATGAAGTACCGTGACATGATCGGCAATGGCTTCCACGAAGCCCATATCATGCTCGACTACCATTAGCGAATGTTTGCCTGCCAGACTGCGAAATAGCTCGGCTGTGTATTCAGTTTCCGCATCGGTCATGCCAGCAGCCGGCTCGTCGAGCAGCAGCAGATGTGGCTCCTGCACCAGCAGCATGCCGATTTCGAGAAACTGCTTCTGACCGTGAGACAGCAACCCGGCTTTGCGCTGGCGTTCGCCGCCGATGCGCAGCAGTTTGAGCACCTCATCAATGCGATCCTGCTGCTCACCATCCAGCCTGGCGCGCAGGCTGGCCCACACAGACTTATCGTTTTTCAGCGCGATCTCCAGGTTTTCAAACACCGTTAACGCCTCAAATACCGTGGGTTTCTGGAATTTGCGGCCGATGCCGGCACGCGCAATCTCGACTGACGACATTCTGGTCAGATCCTTGTCCTGGTCATAGATCACCAGCCCGCTGTCAGGACATGTTTTTCCGGTGATCACATCCATCAGTGTGGTTTTGCCTGCGCCATTAGGCCCTATCACACAGCGCAGTTCGCCAACCCCGATCTCCAGTGACAGATCGGTCAACGCCCGAAAGCCATCAAAAGAGACGTTAACGTTGTTCAGCTGTAAAACGGGGTCCGTCTTCCCCCGATGACGATCTGCCGGGTGGGGTTGAGTAAAAAGTTTTTCAGTCATTACGCCTCCGACGCAGCAGGCCAATTACCCCACGCGGCAGGAACAGCGTGACAAGGATAAACATCAGGCCAAGGAAGAACAGCCAGAACTCCGGGAAAGCCACGGTGAACCAGCTCTTAGCACCGTTCACTATCGCCGCGCCCAACAGCGGACCAATCAGCGTGCCGCGGCCACCGAGCGCAACCCAGATGGCCGCTTCAATGGAGTTGGTCGGCGACATTTCGCTGGGGTTGATGATGCCGACCTGCGGTACATAGAGCGCGCCAGCCAGCCCACATAACACCGCAGAGAGTGTCCAGACAAAAAGTTTGAATCCCCTAGGGTCATAGCCTACAAACATCAGCCGGTTTTCTTCATCACGTACCGCTGTCAGCACGCGGCCGAACTTGCTGCGCGCCAGGGCAAAGCCAATACCGAGGCTGAACAACAACAGCAACAGCGTGGCGATAAACAGCCCAATGCGTGTGCTGGTGGCGGTGACATTAAAGCCGAGCAAGGTTGTGAAACCGGTAAAGCCATTATTGCCGCCAAAGCCGGTTTCATTGCGAAAGAACAACAGCATGCCCGCATAAGTCAGCGCCTGCGTCATGATCGAGAAGTACACCCCTTTGATTTTCGAGCGGAAGGCAAAGAAGCCAAACACCAGCGCCAGCACGCCAGGCACAAGGATGATCAGACACAGTGCCCAGGCAAAATGCTGAGTTCCTGCCCAGAACCACGGCAGCTCGCTCCATGACAAAAAGGACATAAAAGCGGGTAAGCCCTCGCCCGAAGCCTGACGCATAAGGTACATGCCCATGCCATAGCCACCCAGCGCGAAAAACAGACCATGTCCGAGCGACAGTAAACCGGCGTAACCCCACACTAAATCCAGCGCCACGGCAACAACCGCATAGCACAGTATTTTGCCGAACAACGTCAGCGTATAGGTTGAAATAGCCAACGGATGCGCGGCGGGTAACAGTGCGCAGAATGGCAGCGCCAGCAACAGGACGGTGAAGGCTGCGCCAAGGCTGATGCTCAGGCGCGGCATTTTACGCGCCAGCGTTAAGGTTATGGGTTGGCTCATTAGTCAGTTACCCTCCCTTTGAAGGCAAACAGGCCCTGTGGACGTTTCTGAATAAACAGCACAATCAACACAAGGATGAGGATCTTTCCCAGTACCGCGCCAATCTGTGGCTCCAGTATTTTGTTAAGAATGCCCAGCCCAAAGGCTGCTACTACGGTGCCCGCCAGTTGCCCTACGCCACCCAGAACCACCACAAGGAAAGAGTCGATGATGTAGCTCTGGCCGAGTTCAGGCCCCACATTACCAAGTTGTGACAGTGCCACGCCGCCAAGCCCGGCAATCCCTGAACCGAGGCCAAATGCCAGCATATCAATGCGTCCGGTCGGGACGCCGCAGCAATCCGCCATCGCCCGGTTTTGCGTTACGGCCCGGACATTGAGGCCCAGGCGCGTTTTATTCAGCAGCAGCCAGGTGAGCGCCAGTACAGCGAACACAAACAGGATCACCGCAATACGGTTATACGGCAGCACCAGGTTGGGCAGCACCTGAAGCCCGCCAGAGAGCCAGCCTGGATTGGCTACCTCAAGGTTTTGCGCGCCAAACAGCATGCGCACCAGCTGGATCAGCATCAGGCTGATGCCCCAGGTGGCGAGTAGCGTTTCCAGTGGACGACCATACAGATGCCGGATAATGGTGCGCTCCAGCAGCATGCCCATCCCGGCAGTCACAGCAAACGCCACCGGAAGCGCCAGCAGCGGATACCACGCCAGCCACTCAGGTGCGAACTGCTGGAACAGATGCTGGACAAACCAGGTGGCGTAAGCCCCCAGCATTAACATCTCGCCGTGAGCCATATTGATCACGCCGAGCAGACCGTAGGTGATGGCCAGACCGAGCGCAGCCAGCAGCAGAATGGAACCCAGTGAGAGGCCGGTAAAGGCCTGACCAAACAGCTCACCCCACATCAGTCGGTGCCTGATTTGTTGCAGACTGTCAGCGGCAGCGGCGCGCACCCTGGCGTCAGGTTCGTTGCTGGTCTGGGTCAAACGATTAAGGCTGGCCTGCATAGTGGGATCGGTAGATCCGCCAAGCAGCGTAACGGCTCTGAGACGCACTGCCGCATCGGGGCTGGCAAGTTGCAGGTTAGCGGCTGCCATGACCAGCGCACTATGCACCTGCGGGTCTTTTTCTACTGCAAGGCGTTGTTCAATCAGCGGCAGCTGATCGGCAGCGCCGTCATTCTGTAGCTGCTGTGCGGCACTTAATCGGATTGCAGGATCGTCACTCACCAACTGGTGTGCGGCCAGAGCGCTGGCAATCAGGAGACGCAGCCGGTTATTCATAAACAGCTTTTTCGTATCGCCGCTGGGTTGCAGAGCGCTGTCCAGCGGAATAAGCCTGCCGTCTTGTTTGCTGAACGGCTGCTTGTTCTGGTCAATTACTACGCTTTCTTTACGCAGCGCCTGTAACAGCGGCAGGCGACTGGTCTGAGGCGCAGCGGCCCACTGTAGCAGTAACGTTGCCTGCTGCGTGCGGCTGGCGGCGGCGAAATCAGCGCCATCGCCAGCGTGAGTAAGCCAGGGAAGGAGCAGGAGCAGCAAACAACAGATGTAGCGTTTAAAATTCATTATTGCGGCCTTCTGTGTATGGCTCAGTGCCCCTCAGGATCCTGAGGGGCATCATTTTAATTCGACGTCTTGACCGGATAATCAGGCTTCTTATCATTACCGGCGATGTACGGGCTCCACGGCTGAGCGCGTACTGGCTGTTCGGTCTGCCACACCACGTTGAACTGGCCGTTCTCTTGCACTTCACCAATCATTACCGGCTTATGCAGGTGGTGATTGACCTTATCCATGGTCAGCGTGAAGCCATCTGGCGCATTGAAGGTTTGTCCGGCCATCGCCGCCCGCACTTTATCCACATCGGTCGTGCCTGCCTTCTCGACTGCCTGTGCCCACATATGCAGCCCTACATAGGTCGCCTCCATCGGGTCGTTGGTCACCACCGTATCTGCGTTCGGCAGGTTATGTGCTTTGGCATAGGCGCGATAGTCAGCAACGAACTGGGTATTCGCTGGATTATCGATTGATTCAAAGTAGTTCCATGCTGCCAGCTGACCGACCAGCGGTTTGGTGTCTATACCGCGCAGCTCTTCTTCACCTACCGAGAAGGCGATCACCGGAATGTCGGTAGCTTTAATGCCCTGGTTGGCCAGCTCTTTATAGAAAGGTACGTTGGAGTCTCCGTTGATGGTGGAGATCACCGCAGTTTTACCACCGGCTGAGAATTTCCGGATGTTGGACACGATAGTCTGGTAATCGCTGTACCCAAACGGGGTATAGACTTCTTCAATATCTTTATCCTGAACCCCTTTGGTATGCAGGAAGGCACGCAGGATCTTATTGGTGGTGCGTGGGTAGACATAATCGGTCCCGAGCAGGAAGAAACGTTTCGCGCTGCCACCCTCTTCGCTCATCAGATACTGCACCGCCGGGATCGCCTGTTGGTTTGGCGCGGCGCCAGTGTAAAACACATTGGGCGACATCTCTTCACCCTCATACTGCACCGGATAGAACAGCAGTCCGTTTAGCTCTTCAAACACTGGCAACACCGACTTGCGTGAAACTGAAGTCCAGCAGCCAAACACCGCGGCGACTTTATCCTGCGTAAGTAGCTGGCGGGCTTTTTCAGCGAACAGTGGCCAGTTAGAGGCCGGATCGACCACTACCGGTTCCAGCTTTTTGCCCAGGACGCCGCCTTTAGCATTGATCTCATCAATGGTCATTAAAGCCACATCTTTCAGCGGTGTCTCCGAGATCGCCATGGTGCCGGACAGCGAAGACAAAATGCCCACTTTGATGGTGTCGGCAGCCTGCGCGCCAAAGGTAAAGCCAAGAGTGGCCAGGGTAGCAGAGAGCGCTAAAGCTTTAAGCAACGAACGTCTTTCCATTATTAACTCCCTAAGTGTGTTGGTTTTTTTATTCAACAGGTTGAAGTCGGGCCTGCTGCAACATATGCAATGTGATCTTTCTGACCTCTGCCTTACTTACGGCAATGTGACTGGTTAAAATGCGCTGCGCCTCCTCAGTCTGTTGCTGGAAAACTGCCTGTAAAATTTGAGCGTGTTCCCGGTAGGTCGCATCGATACGATCGTCACGCGTAAAGTCGAGACGGCGGATAATGCGGATCTTTTCAGTTAACTCAGTGTGGATACGCGCCATTTCCTGATTGCCAGCGGCCGTTACCAGCGCTATGTGAAATGCTTCGTCCTGTGCCGACACCGCCTGGCCATCCTCCAGCCGTAGCGCGTCAATCCAGAACCTTTTCAAGGCGGCAAGCACTTCGGCACAGGCGCTCGGTGGCAGTGCGCACAGACGGCGTACCGCTTCCCGCTCCAGTACGGTGCGCAAGTCGTACAGTTCCTCAAAATATTCGAAGTCAAACGGCTTCACCTGCCAGCCACTGCGGAACCACACTTCCACATAGTTTTCTCGCTCCAGCCAGAAGAGCGCCTGGCGTACAGGCGTGCGGCTCACCTCCATCCGCTCGGCGATCTCGTTTTCACTGAAGCGATCGCCCGGCATTAAACGGAACGCAAAAATGTCCTGTTTCAGTGCCTGATAAACCTTTTCCGCCAGTGCTTCCGGACGGTTTCTGCTACGTGGGCCCTGCTTCATGCACCCCCCTGTTCCAGCCACAGCAAGGTGTCGCCCGGGCTGACGGGACGTCCGGCCTGACAGGCGATGCGTTTTACTGTGCCGGCTTGAGGCGCAACAATTGCCAGTTCCATTTTCATGGCTTCCACGATGATCAGCGTCTGCCCCGCTTCCACCGTATCGCCCGGCTGAACCAGCACTTTCCAGATGTTGCCGTTCATGTCAGCGCACACTCCCTGCGCATCTTCATCCTCGTCAACGGCCACCAGCGTCTCTGTAGCGGAAGGTGGCGTACTCTCCTCTTCCTGTGCCCAAAGCGTGACTTCCTGCTCAAACGCAGCGGCCTGGCGCTGTCGAAAGGCAGCAATTGAGTCGGCATGCTCGGTGAGAAATTGCTGATGTGCGGCGAAGTCGAATACCGTTTCTTCAATGCGTATCGCTGTACGCCCTTCACGGAAGTCGTCGCGCAGCTGTGTGAGTTCTTCTTCGCTAACCGGATAGAAACGTACCTGATCGAAGAAGCGCAGCAGCCATGGCTCATCCGCCAGGAACTGATCGTTTTTGAGGAATTTATTCCAGATAGGCAGCGTACGGCCGACCAGCTGATAACCGCCCGGTGAGTCCATGCCGTAGATGCACATGTACATGCCGCCGATGCCCACGGTACCTTCCGCTGTGAAGGTTCGCGCCGGACTGTATTTAGAACTGAGCAGGCGATGGCGGGGATCGACCGGCACCGCGCATGGCGCGCCAAGATAAACATCACCCAGGCCGAGGATCAGGTAGCTGGCATCGAAAAGGGTATCCCGTACGGCTTCCCGGCTCTCCAGCCCGTTGATACGCTGAATAAAATCGACGTTGTTTGGTAGCCATGGCGCGCTTTCGCGTACGGTTTCTTTGTAGCGTTGCACCGCGCCGAGCGTGGCGCTGTCCTCAAATGCCATCGGCATCCAGACAATGCGTGACGATACTTTCAGCTCACTGACATCGCCCAGCCCCGCCTCCAGCTCCAGCAGCAAGCGCATTAACTGTTGCTGGCTGAGGTGCAGGCTGTCATAGCGTACCTGCAGCGAGCGCACGCCAGGCGATAACTCTTCAACACCCGGAACCGCACGCGCGCGCAGCGCATTCATCAGGAGATGCACACGCAGACGCAGCGCCAGATCCAGCACGTTATCGCCATATTCAATCAGCACATATTTGTCACCGGCCTGGCGGTAAACCACGGCAGGCGTGGCGGCAGTAGCCGGTAAGGCAGCCAGCAAGGCGGCAGAGCCAGTAGGACTTGCGGTCAGCGACGGCACTTCAAAAGCGGGTACGTGGGTGCTGCGCAGGGTCTCCACGCTGTGCGTCTGCGCTTTCTCCAGCGCCACCGCTTCTTCAACACTGATGGGATGGAAACGGATGCGGTCGCCTGGCTTCACCTGACCGACTTTCCACAGTTCGGCTTTAGCAATGGTCACCGGACAGACGAAACCGCCAAGGCTTGGGCCATCATGCGTCAGGATCACTGGAAAATCGCCGGTAAAGTTCACTGCCCCAATCGCATATTCGCAGTCGTGCACATTGGAGGGATGCAGCCCGGCTTCGCCACCGTCGGCGCGCGCCCAGCCAGGCTTAGGCCCGACTAAACGTACGCCAAGTCGGTTAGAGTTGTAATGCACCTGCCAGTCGCTGGAAAAAAACTCATCGATAGCGGCCTGTGTAAAGAAATCCGGCGCGCCATGTGGCCCGTACAATACCCCGATGCGCCATACTGTGCCGTAATGGGGAACCAGCGCATCATCGAGCGCCTGCGGTTCGCTGACCGGCGCAGGCGTGGTGCAGGCAGGCAGCTGCGGCTGGGAGATCGGCAACATGTCGGCTACACGTAAAGTGCATCCGGCATGGCCGCCAAACTGGCCAAGTGAAAAGGTTGAGCGGCTGCCGAGGTATTCTGGTACGTCAAAGCCGTTACGCACAGCCAGATAGGTGCGACAGCCACTTCGTGCGCGGCCTAATGTCAGCGTCTGACCAGCTTTGACTGTAACTGGCTGCCAGTAAGGTATGCTTTCTCCATCCAGGTCGGCAGGGCAATCCGCGCCAGTAAGGGCAATTACGGCGTCGCTATGGAAACGCAGCGTCGGTCCCTGCAAAGTTAACTCCAGTCCGGCAGCGCTTTCGTGGTTACCGACAATGCGGTTGGCAAGGCGGAAGGCTAAATCATCCATCGGGCCGGAAGGCGGTACGCCAATATCCCAGTAGCCGAGACGGCCTGGGAAATCCTGAATAGTGCTGAAAGTCCCGGGTTGCAGCACCTCAATCACGCTGGCGGAAGGGGTAAAGCTGTCGAGGAAACGCGTCCAGACATCGCCTGTGTGAAAGGCCTCAGTGGCGACAACCTGGCGGAGGTAGTCGAGGTTAGTGGCGATACCGTGTAGCTGCGTGGCAGCCAGCGCCTGTTGCATCTTCTTCAGGGCAGCTTCACGCGTGTCGGCATGAACAATCACTTTGGCGATCATCGGATCGTAAAATGCAGAGACCTCGGTACCGGTGTCGATCCAGCTATCAATGCGTACGTCATCGGGGAACGTAACGTTGGTCAATACGCCAGGACTCGGCTGAAAATTTTTCAGCGGATCTTCGGCATAGATACGAACTTCAACAGAGGCGCCATTTGGGGCTTTTTGCAGGCGCGTCCAGTCAATGGCATCACCCGCCGCGACCTGAAGCATGCATTCAACCAGGTCAAGACCGGTCACGCATTCCGTCACCGGATGTTCTACCTGCAGGCGGGTGTTTACTTCGAGGAAATAGAAGCTGTCCTGTTCAGCATCATAAATATATTCAACGGTGCCTGCGCTGCGGTAGCTGACCCGTTCGCCGAGACGTACCGCGGAAGCCAGCAGCGCTGCACGCGTGGCCGCCGGAAGATTGGGCGCAGGGGTTTCTTCCACCACTTTTTGGTTACGGCGCTGTAGCGAGCAGTCACGCTCGCCCAGGGCGACCACCTTGCCGCGGCCATCGCCGAAAATCTGCACTTCAACGTGACGGGCGCGATCGATACAGCGCTCAAGGAATACGCCGGCATCGCTAAAGAACTGCTCGCCCAGACGGCGCACGCTTTCCCATGCGTTGCGCAGTGCGTCTTCGTTGGCACAGCGATTCAAGCCAATGCCCCCGCCGCCTGCTGTGCTTTTCAGCATCACCGGATAGCCGATAATTTCTGCTGCGTTAATCGCCTCTTCTAGTGAAGTCAGCAGCGGTGTGCCCGGTGTCATGGGTACGCCTGCGCTGGCGGCCAGTTCGCGGGCGCGGTGTTTCAAACCAAATTCACCTATCTGCTGGGCTGTTGGACCAACAAAGGTGATACCCGCTTCTTCACAGGCGGTGGCAAAGGGCTGGCTTTCAGAAAGGAAACCGTAGCCCGGCCAGATGGCTTCCGCACCGGCTTCTTGAGCGGCGGCAAGGATCTTATCAATGCACAGATAGCTGTCGCTGGGTTTCTCTCCTCCGAGCGCGATCGCCACATCGGCCTCTTTGACGTGGCGCGCGTTGCGATCAACATCAGAATAGACGGCCACGCTTTTCACGCCGAGGCGCTTCAGGGTACGAATGGCGCGGCAGGCGATTTCACCACGATTAGCAATCAGAACGGTGCTGAACATGATTATTTACTCCCTTGTGAGACCAGCCAGTTGCGCCAGCCGCCAGACTCTGTAATTTCCAGCGCTTGCGACAGCGCCGCTGGCTCACAGATAAAGCCTTTTACAATGCGGCCATCTGCGAGCGTGAGTGAGCCAATGCCGAGCGGGGCCGGGATTTCCGCCACGAACTCGCCAAAACGCGCCAGAGGGATATCCCATAGCTCTACGGTAATCGCCGCGCCGCTATCACTGCGCAGCAGGCCAGGCTTCTTAATGGGGCCGTCGAGCAAGGCAAACAGGCGGTAATGGCTGGCTGTACATGTCTCTTCCACCAAAACGGCGTTGCGGCTGGTAAGCTGGAAATTGAGCGGCATGCCGGTGAGATGTGCGCCCACGACCGCTACACGCACATGATCGCTGGAATCGGGTAACGCGGCCGATTGTGTGGGCTGTGGTTTACCAGTCGCACCCAGAGGCAGTGCCATCTGCTGCTGCCAGCGCAGACCAAAACAGGCCAGAGCACGATCCTGCCAGGCTGGCGCAATCAGCGTGATCCCGGCAGGCAGTCCATCGGCACGAAACGGGCCAGGCAATGCCAGCGCACTGAGATCGGCAAGGTTGGTGAAGTTGGTGTAGGTGCCGAACTGAGAGTTGTAGTAGACCGGCTCCTGCTTCATCTCTTCCAGCGTATGGATGGTGGGAGACGTCGGCACGACCACGGCATCAAACTGCGCCATCGTTTGCTGGATTTGACGCGTAAGTTCGGCTCGCAGGTATTCCGCCTGATAGGCCTCTACTGCTGTGTATTTGAGGCCGTTGCTGACGATGCCGTACACCACCGGGTCCATCTCTTCCGGGCGGTTGAGCATCTCGCCTACCGCCACGGTGCGCTCGGCAACCCACGGGCCGTAATAAAGCTGCTCTGCTAACTGATGGAAGGGAGCAAAATCGACAGGGTGCAGCGTCGCGCCGCTCGCCTTTAGCTGATCGAGGGCGCTATACCAGGCGGCTTCAGCCTGCTTGTCACCAAAAAACTCCGGCGTTGCCGGGATTCCAAAGTCTGGTTTCGCTTTGAAACTGGCGGGCGCAGTTTGCGGGTTGCTGCGTGAATAGGCGTCATCGGCATCGTAGCCGCCTGCGGCAGTAGCGACGGCAAAGGCATCTTCTACCGTTAAGGCAAACACTGAAATGGTGTCGTTCAGGCGACAGGCGGGAACCACGCCCCTGGCAGAGAACCAGCCTTTGGTTGGCTTCAGGCCGACGATGTTATTGAAACCAGCAGGCACACGGCCAGAACCGGCAGTATCGGTGCCGAGAGAGAACCCGACCAGCCCACGCGCCAGCACCGAGGCGGAACCAGAGCTTGATCCGCCGCTGACATAGGCGGGATTAAAGGTATTGCTTACCTCACCAAATGGAGAGCGTGTACCGACCAGTCCTGTTGCGTACTGATCCAGATTGGTTTTACCGATTACGACTGCACCCGCTGCCTTCAGCTGCGCGACGACAAAGGCGTCCTCTGCTGCGGTATAGGTAAAAGCAGGACAGGCTGCGGTGGTGGGCCAGCCTGCTACATCAATATTGTCTTTTACTGCAAAGGGTACGCCAAACAGCGGCAGTGAAGCCGGATTGCGCAGATAGTTCGGCAGTAAGTGCTCGATTTGCGCCTGCAATTGTTCAGGTGTAGCGAGGTAAATCCAGGCGTTATCCTGCCGATCAATAGCGTCAAGATGTGCCGCCAGCAGTGAAGAAATAGAGTGCGGCTCTTGCTGATAACAGCGTTGCCAGTCCTGAAGGGTAAAACCGAACGTGTAAGCCATGTATGAATTCCATCTGGTATACAAGATGGAATTCATAAGGCATAAAGCATGCCAAATATATAATCAACTGTTTTATAAGGCAATTTATGGCATGCGTTTTTTATTTATATTATGCATGATTGCTTTCAGTGCAAATATCGCACTGATTTAATGCAGTGAGCTGTAATTGAATTAATTGCCTCTTAATAAATTAAGAAGGGGGAGAAAGATTGCACGCTGATACTTCAGGCAAGATTTTTATGGGCGGTTAATGTAATAAGCAGTTCCTTATATTACCGGAGACAATTTGCACATAATGAACAGAGATCCACATAGAGTGAGGCGAGTTTTACGTATAAGGATGTCACCACAGAGAACGTTGCGAGAGACGCTCCTTGTTGCCTTTTCCTTACTACCAGGCAGAAGCTGCCCGCAACGCTTTCAGATGTATCCTCTCCTGAACCCCAGAGAAGCTGAGAAGGCGCGTAGCGATCTGTTGTCAGCGAGCCAGGCTACTCACGCGCCATCAACCGCGCCACTTTCTCCCGATCTTGCGACTGACGCGGATTAAACACCACCAGACTCAACCCTGGCTTACCTTCTACCGCGAAGGTGCTGTATTCCAGTTCCAGTACGCCTTCATCCGGCAGCCACAGCGTTTTAATTCCCTCGCCATGCTGGCTGACTTCCTGCGATTGCCACAGCTGACGGAAGGTTTCGCTCATGTTACTCAACTCCTCCACCAGCGCGCGCACATGCTCGCTGGCACCGGTACGCGCGACGTCGGCACGAAAATTGGCCACCATATGGCGCGTCACGTTATGCCAGTCCGGCAGGCGTTTTTTCATATTTTCATCGCGGAACATCATCAGCAAAATGTTGCGCTGCTCCGGTGGCAACTCAGCGTAATCAACAAATACTTTGGTCGCTGCGCGATTCCAGGCGACAACATGCCACTCGGCGGTTTTTACCAGCGCAGGGGTGTGCGTCATACAGTCGAGAACGCGCTGCAATGACGGGGTCACATCAATACCCGCTTGCCAGGTCACGCCCGGCAGGCGATTTTGCGCCAGCAGAAACAGATGATCGCGTTCGGCAGCGCTTAACTCCAGCGCTCTGGCCAGACGTTCCAGTACCTCTTCCGATGGCGCGCCGCCTCTGCCCTGCTCTAGCCAGGTGTACCAGGTCGTGCTGACGCAGGCACGCACTGCTACTTCTTCGCGCCGTAATCCCGGCGTGCGGCGGCGCAGCAGCTGATAGCCAAGCTTAGCGGCGTCGAGTCGCTGGCGGCGCTCGCGCAGAAAGTTGCCGAGCAGATTGTCATCCTGAATGGTCATAGTGTGAGCCTGTTAGTGCGTATACCTGTATAAGCTCTCGGCTGTTAGCCGCTCTCGCTTTTTATCATAGTGCTTTTACACCCAATGACAGGAGCACGAATATGCGAATTTTTGTGACCGGGGCGAGCGGATTTATTGGCTCCGCCATTGTGAAGAAATTGCAGGCGCGCGGTTATGAGGTGCTGGGCCTGGCGCGTAGCGATGCATCAGCACAGAAGCTGCAACAACAAGAGGTGCAGGTGATTCGTGGGGATCTGGAAAATACCGCCAGCTTGCGCAGCGCCGTTGAACAGAGTGATGGCGTGATTCATGTGGGTTATATCCACGATTTCAGCCGCATGGATCATGCCGCAGAGGTTGACCAACGCGCGATTCTGACGATGGGCGAGGTACTGGCGGGTTCAAATTGCCCGTTGGTAGTGGCAAGCGGCACCGCGCTGGTGTCGCCAGGTCAACTCGCCGTTGAGCAGACCCGCCCCGCTACTGGCCCACATCCGCGTTCAAATTCCAATGTGGCTGCGCTGACGCTGGCCGATCGCGGGGTGCGCGTTTCGCTGGTGCGCTTACCTCCCACGGTGCATGGCGCGGGCGATCGCGGCTTTGTACCCATGATTATCAATATGGCCAAGGAAAAAGGCGCGGCGGTCTATATCGGCGATGGCGCAAACCGCTGGCCTGCGGTGCATCGTGACGATGCTGCCGAACTGTTTTGCCTGGCCGCTGAACATGCCGCAGCGGGTACGATTCTGCATGCGGTGCAGGAAGAAGGTATTCCATTCCGCCACATTGCGGAAACCATTGGTGCCGGGTTAGCGCTACCGGTAAAAAGCCTGACGCTGGAGGAAGCCAGAGAGTGGCTGGGCTGGATGGCCTTCTTTGCCTCGATGGATAATCCGGCTTCCAGCACATGGACGCGCCAGGCGCTTAACTGGCAGCCAGTCGGGCCAGGACTCTTGCAGGATATGCGCGAGACGACCTACTTTCGCGAAGTCATCTAGTCCTCATAAAGGGCGCCACTGTAAAACAGCCTGATAAATCCGTCATCCTCGTGAGATGACGGATTTTTGCAGGTCATCAGCGTTGTTTAATCGGGCAGCTCCGGTCTAAATAAGTAGCCTTAGCGTAAGTCGTGCCCAATGGCTGAGATAAAAAAGGTCCCTTTCGGGGCCTTTTTATGCTGGTGTGCATAACTGCTATCACGGCGCCTTCATTATTAACTCTTGTCGTCGCCACGCCCCAACATACCGCAGACAACCGCAACCGGTTAGCTGCAACCGCGCCATTAACGTTCCTCAGTGAAAGACCTCACCATCTTTATGGGTAAGTAGCCTGCCCGCTTTTACTCCACAACGGCCAACGCTTGCCAGCAACCAGAGCATTCAGTGAGTCTTTGAAGGCAAAAAGAAGGTAATGACTCCAACTTATTGATAGTGTTTTATGTTCAGATAATGCCCGATGACTTTGTCATGCAGCTCCACCGATTTTGAGAACGACAGCGACTTCCGTCCCAGCCGTGCCAGGTGCTGCCTCAGATTCAGGTTATGCCGCTCAATTCGCTGCGTATATCGCTTGCTGATTACGTGCA